>NZ_RYDU01000007.1:0-225809 GCF_003970755.1 Pantoea sp. YU22
AGGGTGGTTTTACCGTGGTCAACGTGACCGATGGTGCCCACGTTTACGTGCAGTTTGTTACGTTGAAATTGCTCTTTCGCCATGGCGATAATCCTTACTGTTATGCCTTCATCATTGATGAAGGCATCTGTTCACAATTTTTAAACCGTAGCCTTATTTGCTACGAGCTTCAATAACGGCCTGAGCGACGTTGTTCGGCGCATCATCGTACTTCAGGAACTCCATGGAGTAAGAAGCACGGCCTTTCGTCAGAGAACGCAACTGCGTCGCGTATCCGAACATTTCAGACAGCGGAACTTCAGCGTGAATCTGAACGCCGGTAGCGTTAGATTCCTGCCCTTTCAGCATACCACGACGACGGCTCAGGTCACCGATGACGTCACCGGTGTTCTCTTCCGGAGTCTCTACTTCAACCTTCATGATCGGCTCAAGCAGTACCGGCTGCGCTTTCTTAAAGCCATCTTTAAAGGCGATAGAAGCGGCCAGTTTAAACGCCAGCTCTGAGGAGTCCACGTCATGGTAAGAACCGAAGTGCAGACGCACGCCCAGATCAACAACCGGATAACCTGCCAGCGGGCCAGATTTCAGCTGTTCCTGGATGCCTTTGTCAACCGCAGGGATGTATTCGCCAGGAATCACACCACCTTTGATGTCGTTGACAAATTCGTAGCCTTTCGGGTTTGAACCCGGCTCCAGCGGGTACATGTCGATAACAACATGACCGTACTGACCGCGACCACCAGACTGCTTGGCGTGTTTACCTTCGATGTCGGTAACTTTAGAGCGAATCGCTTCGCGGTAAGCTACCTGCGGTTTGCCCACGTTCGCTTCAACGTTGAATTCACGCTTCATGCGGTCAACGATGATGTCGAGGTGCAGCTCACCCATACCGGCGATGATGGTCTGGTTAGACTCTTCGTCAGTCCATACGCGGAATGACGGGTCTTCTTTAGCCAGACGACCCAGAGCCAGACCCATTTTTTCCTGGTCAGCTTTGGTTTTCGGCTCAACGGCGATAGAGATTACCGGCTCAGGGAACTCCATGCGCTCCAGGATGATCGGGTTGCTCGGATCACACAGGGTATCACCGGTGATCACGTCTTTCAGACCGATCGCTGCTGCGATGTCGCCCGCGCGAACTTCGCTGATCTCTTCACGCTTGTTGGCGTGCATCTGTACGATACGGCCAAAACGCTCACGTGCAGATTTCACTGAGTTCAGTACGGTGTCACCTGAGTTAACCACGCCAGAGTACACGCGGAAGAAGGTCAGGTTGCCCACGAACGGGTCGTTAGCGATTTTGAACGCCAGCGCAGAGAACGGCTCGCTGTCGTCAGCGTGACGCTCAGCCGGAGTATCTTTACCGTCGTCCAGCATACCGTTGATCGCAGGAACGTCAGTCGGTGCCGGCAGGTATTCAACCACGGCATCCAGCATCGCCTGAACACCTTTGTTCTTGAACGCAGAACCACAGGTAACCAGGATGATTTCGTTGCGCAGTACGCGCTGACGCAGAGCCGTTTTGATCTCTTCTTCGCTCAGCTCTTCGCCGCTGAAGAATTTCTCCATCAGCTCTTCAGAAGCTTCTGCTGCCGCTTCGATCAGCTTGCCGCGCCACTCTTCAGCCAGTTCCTGCATGTCAGCCGGGATATCTTCGTAAACGAAGGTAACGCCCTGGTCAGCATCGTTCCAGTTGATGGCTTTCATTTTGATCAGGTCAACAACGCCGGTGAAGTTCTCTTCAGCGCCGATTGCCAGCTGCAGCGGAACCGGAGTCGCGCCCAGACGGGATTCGATCTGACCAACAACTTTCAGGAAGTTCGCGCCCATACGGTCCATTTTGTTAACGAACGCGATACGCGGAACTTTATATTTGTTCGCCTGACGCCATACGGTTTCAGACTGCGGCTGCACGCCACCTACAGCACAGTAAACCATTACTGCGCCATCGAGCACACGCATAGAACGTTCTACTTCGATGGTGAAGTCAACGTGTCCCGGGGTGTCGATGATGTTGATACGGTGCGGCTCAAACTGCTTAGCCATACCGGACCAGAATGCGGTGGTCGCTGCAGACGTGATGGTGATACCACGCTCCTGCTCCTGCGCCATCCAGTCCATGGTCGCTGCGCCATCATGCACTTCACCGATTTTGTGGTTAACACCGGTGTAGAACAGGATACGCTCGGTAGTTGTGGTTTTACCGGCGTCGATGTGTGCGCTGATACCAATGTTACGGTAGCGCGCAATGGGTGTTGTACGAGCCATTTGATTCCTCTGATTCTCGGGCGTTCAAAATTAGTCGAACCCAGCAGGTTAGCATTTTGCACGCCCGCTGGTTTAACAACAACTACGTGGCGATTACCAGCGGTAGTGAGCGAACGCCTTGTTGGCTTCTGCCATGCGGTGAACGTCTTCACGTTTCTTAACTGCAGTACCTTTGTTTTCTGCAGCGTCAGAAAGTTCGTTCGCCAGGCGGAGAGCCATAGATTTATCACCGCGTTTACGAGCAGCTTCTACGATCCAGCGCATTGCCAGAGCATTACGACGAACCGGACGGACTTCTACTGGAACCTGATAGGTAGAACCACCAACGCGACGTGACTTAACTTCGACAGTCGGACGCACGTTTTCAAGGGCTACTTCAAAGGCTTCCAGCTCGTTTTTACCAGAACGCTGAGCCAGGGTCTCAAGCGCAGTATAAACGATTGATTCAGCAGTAGATTTTTTACCATCTACCATCAGGATATTTACAAATTTGGCCAGCAGCTCTGATCCGAACTTCGGATCCGGCAGAATTTTACGCTGACCAATGACGCGACGACGTGGCATGGAAATACTCCGTTGTTAATTCAGGATTGTCCAAAACTCTACGAGTTTAGTTTGACATTTAAGTTAAAACGTTTGGCCTTACTTAACGGAGAACCATTAAGCCTTTGGCTTCTTCACGCCATACTTGGAGCGAGCCTGCTTACGGTCTTTAACACCTGAGCAGTCCAGCGCGCCACGAACGGTGTGGTAACGCACACCTGGCAGGTCTTTAACACGACCGCCACGGATCAGGATCACGGAGTGTTCCTGCAGGTTATGACCTTCACCGCCGATATAGGAGGTAACTTCAAAACCGTTAGTCAGACGAACACGGCAAACTTTACGCAGTGCTGAGTTCGGTTTTTTCGGAGTGGTGGTGTACACACGAGTACAAACACCACGTTTTTGCGGGCAAGCTTCCAGCGCAGGCACGTTGCTCTTTACAACTTTGCGTACGCGTGGTTTGCGAACCAGCTGGTTAACTGTTGCCATTAAATAGCTCCTGGATTAGCTTTTGCTTCGTAAACACGTAATAAATCGCCTCGTATTACTACGAGGACGCAGAATTTTAGGGCTGAGCCAATAGGGTGTCAAGAAATAACCAGGCTTTACGACATTACCAGGTCATCTGCTGCTGATGTTTTTCAGTGAGCGCGACGAAACCAGTATAGTCCACCGGCCTTACTTTGGCTGAAATTTGACCACTAAGCCCGCGCGCGGTCACGTCTTCCGTCAGGACCCATAAGGTCGCAGGCGAGGTGAGAAGCTGGCTTAACGCGCTGCTGCCTTCCAGCGCGCCCAGCACGCCGTCCTGCAACAACAGCAAATCGTCTTCCGCCGTCAGCAGCAGCAGCAGCGTATTCAGGTCACTGTAATAAGGTGAATGCATCAGGGTGTGCAACATAGCGCGCTCTTAAAAGGTGATGATGCGATCGTAGGTCGCCAACTGTTGCCGTAGCGCCGCGGCGTCCAGAATGCCGGCGTCCAGCACGCGCGCGCCCTCTTCCGCCAGGCCGCGCTCGCGCAACGCCTCGCGGCTGATATAGCAATGTTCAATATCATACAGCGCCAGCACGCCAAACGTGGCGGCGTGATTGCGGGCCAGAATAATTTCCGGCTGCTGGCCAGGCGTCAGCTGCAATACTCCATCGCCAATAAAGAACAGGCCTATCGACTCGCTCAGCGCGCCGGTCGCCAGCGCGGCGTCGAGCCCTTCGCGGCCCGCGCTGCTGCCGTGCGGCGCGCGGGTAAAAACAAAGGCGACGCGATTCATTAAAACTGCACCAGTCGATCGCAGCCGAGCGCGGCTTCCGCCAGCGCACCCAGACCGCTGAGTTCAAACCCCGGCTGTAAGTTGCTGCCTGCCAGCTGCAGCCGCTCCGCCTCCTGCGCATCGGTAACGCCGCGGCGCAGCGCGGCGGCTACGCAAATATTCAACGCCACGCCCTGCTCTTCATGCAGCGCAAGCCAGGCGCGTACGATATCCGCCTCGTCGCTGGCTGGCGCGGTCAGCTCATTGGCGTTCAGCACGCCCTCGCGATAAAAGAAAACGCTCTGCAGCTGATGGCCGGCGGCCAGCAGCGCGCGGGCGAACAGCAAGGCGCTGCTCGCCTGCTGCGTGCCGTAAGCCGGACCGGTCACCAGCAGGGTATAGCGCATCAGCGCTCCTGCCCCTGGAAGTCTCCGCTCTTGAACTGGCGGATATAGAGGTAAACAGTGTGCTTGGAGATATTGAGGCGATCCGCAACCTGATTGATCGCATCTTTAATATCGAAGATGCCCTTCTCATAAAGATTCAGCACGATCTGGCGGTTCTTGGCGTTGTTGGAGACGTTGCGATCGGCGCTCACCTCTTCAATGGTGAACTCCAGCGTCTGCGTCACCAGATCTTCTACCGAGCTGGCGAAGTTAACATTCGAATCTACCTGATGCATTTCCGGCGGCATAAAGGTCGACATTATCTGCGAGAAAGGCACATCGAGGTTCATATTGATGCACAACAGCCCAATCACGCGCTGCTGCCGGTTACGTATCGCGATGGTGACCGACTTCATCAGCACGCCGCTTTTGGCGCGGGTGAAGTAGGCGCGGGAAACGTTGCTGTCTGCGCCGTGCATATCGTGCAGCATGCGCAGCGCCAGATCGGTAATTGGCGAGCCCACTTTACGACCGGTATGTTCGCCGTTAGCGATGCGCACCGCCGAACATTTCAGGTCTTCCAGCGAGTGCAGCACGATTTCGCAGTGCGAACCAATCAGCATCGCCAGGCCGTCGACTACCGCCTCATAAGATTTGAGAATATCGTAGTCCGCTTGCTCGAACGGACGCTGCTCCAGTAAATCGAAGTCGCTCAGTTCGCCGGGATTGAATGGATTTGACATCGAAGACATTACCCTAAATGGCTGGAGCCTGTCTCAGCGCAGCGGGCAGACTCTTTTTATTGGGAAAGTTATGCAGGGGATAGTCTGGCAAATGTCGCACGCTTATGCCAGAGCTTTGTCACAGGCGGGAAATGAAACCGCCGCCCGAAGGCGGCGGCAGACAGATTATTGAGATTTCTTCGCGTCGGCGGCAGGCGCCTGCGCTTTCTCATCTGCTTTAGGCGCCGGTTTGATGTCGAGCAGTTCAACATCGAACACCAGCGTAGAGTTGGCCGGAATGCCCGGCACGCCGTTTTTACCGTAGGCGAGCTGCGGCGGGATCACCAGCTTGATTTTGCCGCCTTTCTTCACGTGCTTCAGACCTTCAGTCCAGCCCGGAATAACGCCGTCGAGACGGAAAGAGAGCGGTTCGCCGCGCGTATAGGAGTTGTCGAATTCGGTGCCGTCGATCAGCGTGCCCTTGTAGTTCACTACAACAGTATCGCTGTCTTTCGGCGCATCGCCGGTGCCTTCTTTCTCTACTTTATACAGCAGGCCAGATTCGGTTTTCTTCACGCCGCTCTCTTTGGCGAACTTGCTGGCGAAAGCGGTGCCTTTATCGGCGTTCTCTTTCGCGTCTTTTTCCATCTTCGCCTGCGCTGCGCCTTTCACGCGGCTTTCAAAGGCCTGCAGGGTCTGCTCGATCTCCTGGTCAGAGAGCTTGCTCTTACCGCCGAATGCATCCTGAACGCCCGCAATCAGCTGGTCTTTGTCCAGCTTGATGCCCAGTTTCTCCTGTTCCTTCAGGGAGTTGTCCATGTAGCGACCCAGCGAGGCGCCCAGTGCGTAGGCTGATTGCTGATCTTCATTTTTGAAGGCCGCATTTTTCGGTGCCTGGGGTGCCGCATCGCTCGCAGCCGGTGCTGCAGTCGCTTCGGCTGCCATTGCCAGCGGCGCGTTCAGCGCGATGGCCATGGTGGTGGCTAACATTGTGACTTTAAACAGTGATTTCATCCTTTCTCCAAAACCGAAGCGTCTCACCTCGGGAATTATTGCGGACTAAAGCTCCACACTATAACTGTACGCGGCAGCGGCGAACACTCCCGCAGCGTAATTACCCGGCTCTCCTCCGACCTTTTTTGCATCAGGAAGTTTCATCAGAGATGCTGCTGCGGCAGACGTTATTCAACCCCTGTCAGGCGAAGCGGCAAAGAAATGGGGTGATTCTTAGCGGGGAAACCGTAAAATCAGCGGCTGATGCGAGATTCGCCGCATCACACTATAAGGAGAGGTCATGCAACAATCAGAGTGGGAACAACGGCTTGAAGCGCTGGAAAGCAAGCTGGCCTTTCAGGAGCTGACTATCGAGCAGCTTAATCAAACGGTGGTGCAGCACGAGCTGGAGATGGCGAAAATGCGCGAGCAGCAGCGCCTGCTGCTGGATAAGCTGAAAGCGGCCGCGCCGTCGATGATCGCGTCGCAGTCGGAAGAGACGCCGCCGCCGCATTACTGACAGATTCAGAGTGGCTGTGCAGCGTCGATGCTGCCTCAGCGTGAGAGGTCACATACCCTGGTATGCGCCACCCTCGCGCGCACGCGTCGACCGCAAAAGTTATGAGCAAAAGAAAAGGCCACCGTCTGGTGGCCTTGTCATTTGTCAGGCGTGGCTTAGTGGTTGCAGCCGCAACCGCCGTGGCTGCCGCAGCCGCCGTTGCCGTGGTCATGACCATGGTCATGATCGTGATCGTGACCGTGCTCGCCGTGGACGTGACCGTGCGCCAGCTCTTCCGGGGTCGCTTCGCGGATCGCGACAACTTCCACGTTGAAGTTCAGGTTTTGGCCCGCCAGCATATGGTTGCCGTCAACCACAACGTGCTCGTCTTCCACTTCGGTGATTTCGACCGGAACCGGGCCCTGGTCAGTTTCCGCCAGGAAGCGCATGCCAACCTGCAGTTCGTCAACGCCCATAAAGACGTCTTTAGGTACGCGCTGCACCAGGTTGTCGTCGTACTGGCCGTATGCATCGTTAGCCGGGATATGCACGTCAAACTTGTCGCCGACCGCATGATTTTCCAGCGCTTTTTCCAGACCAGAAATCAGGGAACCATGACCGTGCAGATAGTCTAACGGCGCACTTACCGGCGACTCGTCAACCAACACACCATCTTCTGTACGTACCTGATAGGCCAGGCTCACCACCAGGTCTTTTGCTACTTTCATGATATCTCCTAACCGTTGAGAACTGAGATCCCGTCTCATTGGTCTATTCTTACGTGCAATAACACCAACCAGAAAGGTTCGGGGCTGAGACCGCGCCTTAGGCTACGCGATTAACCTCAGCGTTAGTGGCGCCGATTGTATCGGAATTCAATCCCACTGTAAGTTTAAGCGTAAAAAAAGCTGCGCCATTTCGCTACTCTGGATGGAAAATACCGATCACTTGCTCCTGGCTGCGAACCTGATCGCGGATCTGCTTATCCGCCTCGCGCATCTGGTGCCCGCATTTTACGCATTCCACTACGTCGACGTTGTTTTCACGCCACATCGCCAGCGTGTCTTTTTCCTGACAGTGCGGACAAACCGCACCAGCAATAAATCGTTTACGCATGTTGGTTAACCTGTGTTGCTGTTACTGATCTTCGTCCCAGTCGTCAAACTGCCGTTTCTCATGCTGCATCTCGCGCTGGAAAATATCCTCCAGCTCGCGCCGCGCCTCGCGCACGCGGGAAATCTGCGCGTTGTCGGCGTGGTTCGGCATAAGCTCGCGCAGCATACGCATATCCAGACGGCGGAAGTGCAACTGCGCGCGCTGCGCCTGGTGCGGGTGCATACCGACCGAAATCAGCGCTTTGCGTCCCAGTTCCAGCGCGCTGGAGAACGTTTCGCGCGAGAACTGCGTCACGCCCGCCAGCAGCAGCTCGTGCGCCTCTACGCGCCCGCGCGCCCGCGCCACAATCTCCAGCTGCGGAAAGTGCTGCTGACAAAGGTGCACGATCGCCATGGTATCTTCCGGCTCGTTACAGGTAATAACGATCGACTGCGCGCTGGCCGCACCGGCAGCGCGCAGCAGCTCAAGCTCGGTCGCATCGCCATAGTAAACCTTATAGCCATACTTGCGCATCAGGCTCACCGCGCTGATGTCGCGCTCCAGCACCGTGATCCTTTTATTATTAGCCATCAGCAGACGACCAACCACCTGCCCCATTCGTCCGAAGCCCACCACGATCACCTGCGGCTGGTCATCGTCGACGAAGGGTTTTTCCCCATCTTCATCAACTTCATTAAAGCGCCGCGCCAGCAGTTTATCGATCCCCTGCATCAGCAGCGGCGTGGTCATCATTGACAGCGTGACCGTTACCAGCAGCAGCGGCAGCTGATCGCCAGCGAAAAGATGTGCCGAAGAAGCGGCGGAAAAGAGCACAAAGGCGAATTCGCCGCCCTGGCTCAGCACACCGGCGAACTGCTGACGCTCGGAGCTACGCAGGCCGTAGACGCGTGCCAGCACATAGAGCACCAGCGTCTTTATCGTAACCAGAATCAGCACGCCGAGCAGGATCTCCAGAATATGGGTATAGAGCACGCCAAGGTTGAGCGCCATGCCGACAGAGATAAAGAACAGCCCGAGCAGCAGGCCTTTAAACGGATCGATGGCGACTTCCAGTTCGTGGCGGTACTCACTCTCCGCCAGCAGGATACCGGCGATAAAGGTACCCAGTGCCATCGACAGTCCGAGCGCGTCCATAAACAGCGCCGAGCCCAGCACCAGCAGCAGAGCGGCGGCGGTAAAGACCTCACGAACGCCGGAAGCGGCGATAAAGCGGAAAATCGGCCGCAGCAGGTAGCGTCCGCCCACCAGCATGCCGGCGAACGCCAGCACTTTCATGCCGACCTTCATCCAGTCGATAGTGCCGCTATCGCTGCCCGCCAGCAGCGGCACCAGCGCCAGCGCCGGGATGACCGCCAGGTCCTGGAACAGCAGCACCGAGAAGCCGAGCTGCCCCGCCTCGCTGCGGTTCATGCCTTTGTCGCGCATTAGCTGCAGCGCCATTGCGGTTGAGGACATGGCAAGGCCGATGCCGCCAATCACCGCCGCCTGCCAGCTAAAGTCGCTCAGCCACAGCAGCGCGCCGAGGATGCCGGCGGAGATGAGCACCTGCGCCGCGCCGACGCCGAAAATCGAACGCCGCAGCGCCCAGAGTTTCGACGGATTCAGTTCCAGTCCGATGATAAACATCAGGAAAACCACGCCCAGCTCCGAGAAGTGCAGGATCTCCTCAACGTCGCTGATAAAGCCCAGTCCCCACGGGCCGATGGCGATCCCGGCCACCAGATAGCCCAGCACGGCACCAATACCAAGGCGCGCGGCGATGGGTACAATCAGCACCGCCGCCACCAGATAGATAACGCCTGCGGTCAGCAGCGTTTGTCCTTCCATCAGAGACCTCCGTTGGGCAGCGGCGCGGCAAGCCATTCGCCATAGGCGCGGGCAAAGTGGCTCATCACCTCTTTCGGCTGTCGACGCGCCCAGTAAAGGATCATCGGCGTCATCCAGTGCATGCGGCACATCTGTGCGGTCAGTTCGAACGGACGCATAATGTCCGACATCGGATAGCGGTTAAGGCCGTTCTGATGATAGGCCGTCTCCGGCTCGCCGGTGGTAATCACGCTGCGCCAGTATTTGCCTTCCAGCGCGTTGCCGCCGACGCCGCTGGCGAAACCGCGCGACAGCACGCGGTCCAGCCACTCTTTCAGCAGCGCAGGACAGCTGTAGGTATAGAGCGGGTGCTGAAAGACGATAACCTGATGCTCGCGCAGCAGCTGCTGTTCATAGTGAATATCAATAAAGAAATCAGGATAGTGCGCGTACAGATCGTGTACGGTGACGTTCGCCTGTTTCTGCGCCGACTGCAGCAGAACCCGATTCGCTATCGACTCCTGCATTTCCGGGTGGGCATAAAGCAGCAAAACTTTTGCTGGCTGCGACATAGTTATCCTCTTCCAAAGCGTCGTCATAGCGGCGGTTTTCCGCTACCATGCACGACGCGACACCCTCTAATTATGTGGTGGGTAAATTAACATATTCTGACGATACGGCGCTTATGATTGTCTTTTCTTCTCTGCAAATCCGCCGCGGCGTCCGCGTGCTGCTCGATAACGCTTCCGCCACCATTAACCCCGGCCAGAAAGTTGGTCTGGTGGGTAAAAACGGCTGCGGCAAATCGACCCTGCTTTCGCTGTTAAAAGGCGAGATCAGCAGCGACGCAGGCAGCGTGACCTTTCCCGGCAACTGGGCGCTGGCCTGGGTTAACCAGGAGACCCCGGCGCTGAGCAAAGCGGCGCTGGAATACGTTATCGACGGCGATCGTGAATATCGTCAGCTTGAGGCGGAGCTGGCGGACGCCAACCAGCGCAACGACGGCAACGCTATCGCGCTGCTGCATGGCAAGCTGGATGCGATCCAGGCCTGGAGCATTCACGCCCGCGCCTCCAGCCTGCTGCACGGCCTCGGCTTTAGTCAGGAGCAGCTTAACCGACCGGTAAGCGACTTCTCCGGCGGCTGGCGCATGCGCCTCAACCTCGCGCAGGCGCTGGTGTGCCGTTCGGATCTCCTGCTGCTCGACGAACCGACCAACCACCTGGATCTCGACGCGGTAATCTGGCTGGAGCGCTGGCTGAAAAGCTATGAAGGCACCCTGATCCTGATCTCGCACGATCGCGACTTCCTCGATCCGGTCGTGGATAAGATCATTCATATCGAGCAGGAAACCCTCTACGAATACACCGGCAATTACAGCTCATTTGAACGGCAGCGCGTCGCTAAGCTGGCGCAGCAGCAGGCGCTGTTCGAAAGCCAGCAGGAGAAAGTGGCGCACCTGCAAAGCTATATTGATCGCTTCCGCGCCAAGGCCTCTAAAGCGAAACAGGCGCAGAGTCGTATCAAAATGCTGGAACGCATGGAGATGATCGCGCCGGCTCACGTCGACAACCCGTTCAGCTTCAGCTTCCGCGCCCCGGAAAGCCTGCCGAATCCGCTGCTGAAGATGGAAAAAGTCACCGCAGGCTATGGCGAGCGCATCATTCTCGACGCCATCAAACTTAATCTGGTGCCGGGCTCGCGTATTGGCCTGCTGGGCCGCAACGGCGCGGGCAAATCGACCCTGATTAAGCTGCTGGCGGGCGAGCTGACCCCGCTTGATGGCGAAGTCGGGCTGGCGAAAGGCATCAAGCTCGGCTACTTCGCGCAGCATCAGCTGGAGTATCTGCGTAGCGACGAGTCGCCGCTGCAGCATCTGGCGCGCATCGCGCCGAAGGTGCTGGAACAGCAGCTGCGCGACTACCTTGGCGGCTTTGGCTTTCAGGGTGATAAGGTCAGCGAAGTCACGGCGCGCTTCTCCGGCGGCGAAAAGGCGCGGCTGGTGCTGGCGCTGATCGTCTGGCAGCGTCCTAACCTGCTGCTGCTCGACGAACCGACCAACCACCTCGATCTCGACATGCGTCAGGCGCTGACCGAAGCGCTGATCGATTTCGAAGGCGCGCTGGTGGTGGTTTCGCACGACCGTCATCTGCTGCGCGCCACCACCGACGATCTCTATCTGGTGCATGACGGCAAGGTTGATGTCTTCCCCGGCGATCTTGAGGATTACCAGCAGTGGCTGAGCGACCTGCAGAAGCAGCAGGCGCAGGCGGACGCCGCACCGAAGCAGGACAACGGCAACAGCGCGCAGGCGCGTAAAGATCAGAAGCGCCGCGACGCCGAGCTGCGCGCCCAGACGCAGCCGCTGCGCAAAGAGATCGAGAAGCTGGAGAAGCAAATGGCGAAATGGCAGAGCCAGCTCACCGAAGCGGAAACGCAGCTTGCCGACGGCGAGATCTACGATCCCAGCCGTAAAGCGGATCTGACCGCCGCGCTGCAGCGCCAGGCGGAGAGCAAAGCGGCGCTGGAGGAGGTCGAGATGGCGTGGCTGGATGCCCAGGAACAGCTTGAGGCGATGCTGGCAAGCTAGTTAAAGTTTGGAAATTTAACTCCCTGGCCTTGAAACGATCGTACCGGCGCAGCAACGCAGTCGCAGCCCGGTACGGACGTTTTAATATATTTACACCGCAGCCCGGTACGGACGTTTAAAAAGGCCGATCCCCCAGCACCGTCGCCCGATGCATCACCCGCCTTGCCGGATAATAATCCGCATTCGCATAGTGCTGCGTCACGCGATTATCCCAGATCGCTACGTCATTTGGCTGCCAGCGCCAGCGCACCTGGAACTCCGGCTTAGTGGCATGTGCGTATAAGAGCGCAAGCACGGCGTCGCTCTCTTTTTCGCTCAGCTCTACAATCCGCGTAGTAAATCCTTCATTAACGAACAGCGCCTTGCGTCCGCTTACCGGATGAGTGCGGATCACCGGATGCTGCACCGGCGGATGCTTCGCTACCGCCTCCTGCCAGCGCTGGTGCTCCTCTGCGGTACGGCGATATTTATACTCCTGGAACGACTTTTTGAAATCATGCTCGGCGTGCAGCCCTTCCAGCAGGGTTTTGATCGGCGCCGAAAGGGTTTCAAAGGCGGCGATGCCGCTCGCCCACAAGGTATCGCCGCCCGATTCAGGCAAAAGCTTCGACGCCAGAATCGCCACCGCCGGCGGCGTGTTGATAAAGGTAACGTCGGTGTGCCAGTTATCGTTGTCCGGCGGATTATCCTGGTGGGTATCCAGCACGATAATCTCCTCTGCGCCTTCAGCGTGCGGATAAACCGGATGAATATGCAGGTCGCCGAAGCGCGCTGCCAGCGCGCGCTGCTGGTGCGGCGTAATCAGCTGATCGCGCAGAAACAGCACCTGATGGCGCAGCAACGCGTGATAGAGCTGCTCAAACTGGGTGTCGCTGAGCGGTCGGGTTAAATCGAGATTCGACACCTGCGCGCCAATATAAGGGCCGAGCGCCGTGATATTCAGCTTTTCATTCATTGTTGTTCTCCATTCCAGGGCGTCAGACGACGCTGCAGGGCGCGCAGCCCGAGTTCTAAGGTAAAAGCAATCAGCGCGATAACCGCGATACCCGCCAGCACCACGTCGGTTGCCAGAAATTCTCCGGCGGACTGCACCATAAATCCCAGCCCGCGCGTCGCGGCGATCAGCTCTGCCGCCACCAGCGTCGACCAGCCGACACCTAAGCCGATACGCAGCCCCGTCAGGATCTCCGGCAGCGCGCCAGGCAGGATCACCCAGCGCAGCAATTGCCAGCGGCTGGCGCCCAGCGACTGCGCGGCGCGTATCCGCACCTGCTGCGTATTACGTACGCCCGCCAGGGTCGAAAGCGTCACCGGCGCGAAGATGGCCAGATAGATCAAGAGGATTTTGGAGGTCTCGCCGATGCCGAACCAAATCACCATCAGCGGCAAATAGGCGAGCGGCGGGACGGGACGGTAAAGCTCAATCAGCGGATCGAGCAGGCCGCGCACCGCCGGGCTCAGGCCCATGGCGATGCCGACCGGAATACCGATCGCCGCCGCGGCGAACAGCGCAACCAGCATGCGCGTCAGGCTGGCGGCGAGATGCTGCCATAGCGTGGCGTCCATAAACCCCTGAGGACTGGCGATCAGCAGCAGCTTGCTCAGCACCTGCTGCGGCGCAGGTAAAAACAGCGGACTAATCAGGCCCAGCGCCGTGACGCTCCACCAGATCAGCAGCAGCAGCGCCAGGCTCAGCAGGCTGAGGCTGAACGGGCGGGAGAAAGGCCAGCGCAGACGACGCGCCGCGGTGGTTTTATCGTTGATGACCGCGCTCATACAAAGGACTCCCGCTGTTCGAATACCCGGTTCAGCACATATTCGCGCTGTTCAATAAACGCGGGATCGGATTTGATGGCGCGGCAGGGTTCACCAGCGGCGAAGCGCTGGCCGAAGTTAAGCTTCAGGCGCTCCACAATGCGACCCGGCCCCGGCGAGAGCAGCACCAGTTCGCTGGCCAGGAAAACAGCTTCTTCTATATCGTGAGTAATCAGGAAAATTTGTTTGCCGCTGTCGCGCCACAGCGTCAGCAGCAGGGTCTGCATCTGCTCGCGGGTAAAGGCATCCAGCGCGCCAAAGGGCTCGTCAAGCAGCAGCAGTTGCGGATCCGCCGCCAGCGCACGCGCGATGCCGACGCGCTGACGCTGACCGCCGGAAAGCTGCCAGACAGGACGATTTTCCGCCCCTTCAAGCCCGACCTTTTTTAGCAGCCGCCGCGCGATAGCGTTGCGTTCGCTGCGCGCCATCCCGGCGAGCTGAAGACCAAAGGCGACATTGTCCAGCACGTTGCGCCAGGGCAGCAGCCCCTCATGCTGGAACACCACGCCGCGCTCCGCGCCTGGCCCGCTGATAGCGTTGCCTTCCAGCGTGATGCTGCCCGACTCTACCGGCAAAAAGCCGGCGATCAGGTTAAGCAGCGTCGTTTTGCCGCAGCCCGATGGGCCGAGCACCACCAGCAGTTCGCCTTTATCGAGCTGCAGGCTGATATCCTGCAGCGCAGGTCGTCCGGCATAGCGCGCGTTAAGATGAGCAATGCGCAGCATGGCGTTCTCCTTACTGTTTCGCCAGCGGCTCGACAAAGCGGCTGGTGACGAAATCGCTGTAGTCGGCCTTCGCCTGCGGCACCTTGCCCTGTTCTTTCAGGAAGCTGGCCGTATCGACGATCGCTTTATTCACCGGCTTGCCCAGCTGCTCTACCTGCTGCTGCGCCGTGAGGTAGGTATTGCCTTTCACCAGATCCGCTATCTGCGCTTCGGGCACGCCGCTCAGACGCGACAGCTTGCTCAGATTATCTGGCTGCTTCAGCCACTGGTCCGGATTATTAAGGTAAGGCTTTTGCGCCTCAATGGCGCTGCGGGCGAAAGCCGTTACTATGTCAGGATGCGCGCTGGCGAAATCTTTGCGCACCACCCAGACGTCAAGCGTCGGCGAGCCCCACTGCCCTACCTGCGAAGAGTCCGTTAGCACCTTGCCATCTTTCTCCAGCTCGTTGACGGCGGGCGCCCAGACATAGGCGCCGTCGATATCCCCACGCTGCCAGGCGGCGATAATCGCGGGCGGCTGCAGATTTACCAGCTGCACCTCTGTCGGCTTGATGCCCCAGTGCTTCAGCGCCGCCAGCAGGCTGTAGTGGGTAGTGGAAATAAACGGCACGGCGATGCGTTTACCGATCAGATCTTTCGGGCCGCCAATCCCCTTTTTCACCACCAGCGCTTCGGAGCTGCCGAGCTGCGACGCCAGTAAAAAAGCTTCGATCGGTAATTGCTGCGTGGCGGCCACGGCCAGCGGGCTGGAGCCGATATTACCGATCTGCACATCGCCCGACGCCAGCGCGCGCAGCACGCCCGCGCCGCTGTCGAACTTACGCCAGTCAACGGTCGCGCCGCTCTCTCGCGCAAAGGTGTTGTCCGCCTGCGCCACTTTCGCCGGTTCGGCAGAGGTCTGATACGCCACCGTCACATTGACGGCCTGCGCCTGAAACACCCACAGCGAAAGCGCTGCGGCCAACATCGTTAAAGGTCTTTTTACTGCCATGAAATCGCACTCCGCCAGGCTCTTATGATGGGCGCAGTGTCGCCAGCGGCAGTGATTTCATAAAGGAATTAAAAATTATTCATAATAAAAAGATGTTCTTAGATCATGATCGGCAAAGCTGATGCGAAATCTGGCAATGAGCGACCGATTATTCAGACAAAATGGCAGGCGCTCACATTGCCGCTGTGTTATTGATAGGGCTCCCTGTTAACCGGCAAGAAAGGTATGCGGCAATATGTCCATTGAGAAGGTCGCGCTGCTGGCGGGCGTCTCTAAAGCTACGGTATCCCGCGTGCTTAATGCGCATCCAGGCGTAAAAGCGGACACGCGCGACCGGGTGCTGGCGGCGATCTCCGCCAGCGAATACCAGCCCAACCTGCTTGCGCGCCAGCTGCGCACCGCCCAGAGCCATATGCTGCTGGTGCTGATTTCCGATATCACTAATCCCTTCTGCTCGCGCGTGGTGCAAGGCATCGAGGCAGAAGCGGAAGCGCAGGGCTACCATATTCTTCTCTGCAACTCCGCCTCGCAGCTGCGGCGAGAATCCGCCTGGCTCGGTCTGCTGACCGGCAAGGTGGTTAATGGCGTTATCACCATGGATGCGGCCTCTACGCTACAGGATATCGCCGCCCTGATTGGCGACGCGCCCTGGGTGCAGTGCGCAGAATACGATCCCGCCATAGCAGCCTCTTCCGTCGCCATTGATAACCGCGGCGCGGCGCGCGAAACCGTGCGCTATCTGGCAGGCAAAGGCCGTCGCCGTATCGGACTGGTTAACAGCGATATGCGCTACCTCTATTCGCATCAGCGTGAGGCGGGCTATCGCGAAGAGCTGGAACAGCTGGGGCTGCCGTGGCGCGGCGTGGCCTATGCCGAAGAGATTTCATGCGAGGCGGGCAGCCAGGCGCTGCGTCAGCTGTTGCAGCAGCCTGAGCCACCGGATGCGGTGCTGGCGGTGTCGGACGTGCTGGCGGTAGGCGTGGTGCATGCCGCGCTGGAGGCGGGCCTGCGCGTTCCGGAGGATCTCGCCGTCGTCGGCTTTGACGGCATTCCCTTCACTCGCAGCCTGAATCCGCCGCTCACCACCGTTGAACAGCCGATGTATCAGCTTGGCGCGCGCAGCGTTCAGCTTTTGCTGCAGCGTATTCGCCGCCCGACGTCGCCGGTGGTGCGCGATCTGCTGCCGTGGAAGCGCGTCGAGCGCGCCTCCAGCTAGTTCAACGCCAGATAAGCAGCACGCAGGCAGCGGTCAGCAGGCCCATCGCCACATTAAAGAGGGTCCAGGCGCGGCGGCTTTGCAGGATACGGCCAATCAGCGCGCCGAAACCGATCCAGATAATGCCCGCCACCAGGTTAACCAGAAACATGCCAAAGCTGATAGCCATGACCGAATGCAGATAGGCAGCGCCGGCAAGACTAAAGCTCGCGACCGCGCCCAGCGCCATCAGCCAGGCTTTCGGGTTTATCAGCTGCAGCAGGCCGCCCTGCCAGAACGGCATCGGTTTTGGCGGCGCGTCGCCGGTTTCCAGCTTCTCATAGGCGGCAGTGGCGATTTTCCAGGCCAGCCAGAGCAGATAAAGGCTGCCGGCGATCTTGAGGATAAGGTGCAGCGCGGGATAGAGCAGGATCAGGCCGCCGACGCCGAACGCCACCATCAGCAGCATCACCTGCATGCCGATCATAATGCCGACCATTAACGGCAAGGTACGCCAGAAGCCGAAATTGGCGCCGGAGGCGGTGAGTAACATATTATTAGGGCCTGGCGTGATGGCGGCGACCCAGAGAAAACCTAACATTGAAAAAAACAGGCTCAGTTCCATGAACGGGTGCTCCTCACCCCAGACTTGCGACAAACTTAACGAAGCTAACAGTGTGATATGGATCAGACAAGCCCTGGCGGCATGAATTTTACTCCTGACGCGACAGCGGGCTTTATGCCGCCGCGCGCCCTGCGCAATCCGCATCTGCAGACGGTGCTGCCGCGTCTGGTGCGTCGTCGTCTGCTGCTGCGTCCGCACTGGCAGCGCCTTGATTTGCCGGACGGCGACTTCGTCGATCTCGCCTGGAGCGAAGATCCGCAGCAGGCGAGCCATAAGCCGCGCGTGGTGTTGTTTCACGGTCTGGAGGGCAACTTTCACAGTCCTTATGCCCACGGGCTGATGCATGCCTGCCAGCGGCAGGGCTGGCTCGGCGTCGTGATGCATTTTCGCGGCTGCGGCGGCGAACCGAACCGCCTGCATCGTATCTATCACTCTGGCGAAACCGAAGACGCCGCCTTTTTTCTGCGCTGGCTGAAAACGCGCTGGGGCGATGCGCCGACCGCCGCGGTAGGCGTTTCGCTCGGCGGCAATATGCTGGGCTGCCTGCTCGGCAGGCTGGGCGAGGCGGCGCCGCTCGACGCCGGGGTTATCGTCTCTGCGCCGCTGCTGCTGGAGCCGTGCAGTCTGAAGCTTGAACAGGGCTTTTCACGCTTTTATCAACGCTATCTGCTCGATCAGCTGAAAAAGAACGCCGAGCGTAAACTGCGCGCCTGGCCGGGCACGCTGCCGGTAGATTTGCTGCAGCTTAAGGCGCTGCGCCGCCTGCGCGATTTTGACGACGCCATCACCGCCCGCGCCCACGGCTTTCTTGATGCGGGCGACTATTACCGGCGCGCCAGCGCTATGCCGCTGTTAAAAAAGGTGCGTAAACCCTTGCTGATCATTCACGCCAAAGACGATCCTTTTATGACTGATGAGGTGATCCCACTGCCGGAGCAGCTCTCAGCCAGCACCCTCTATCAACTTACGCCGCATGGCGGACACGTTGGCTTTGTCGGCGGCACGCTGCGTCAACCGCAGATGTGGCTCGAACAACGTGTGCCGCAGTGGCTTACACAATGGCTCTCATCATGATTATTCCCTGGCAACAACTCGATCCCGATACGCTTACCAACCTGATTGAAGCCTTTGTGCTGCGCGAAGGCACTGACTATGGCGAGCAGGAGCGCAGCCTGGCGCAAAAAGTCGATGATGTGCGCCGCCAGCTGGAGCGCGGCGACGTCGTGCTGGTCTGGTCGGAACTGCATGAAACTATCAATATTATGCCGCGCAGCGAATTTCGCGGCTGATGCGTCGACGCGCTTTTCGTGTTAACTATGCTCATCGCCCGACTCTACAGGGAGCTTTTCCATGTCAGCACGACATCCGATTATTGCGGTAACCGGCTCCAGCGGCGCCGGCACCACCACCACCAGCCTGGCGTTCCGTAAAATTTTTCAGCAGCTCAACCTGCATGCCGCCGAGCTGGAGGGCGACAGCTTCCACCGCTATACGCGGCCGGAAATGGATATGGCTATCCGCAAGGCGCGCGACTTAGGGCGCCACGTCAGCTATTTCGGTCCGGAAGCCAATGATTTCGGTCTGCTGGAGCAAACCTTTACCGACTACGGCAACGAAGGGAAAGGCCAGTCGCGCAAGTATCTGCATACCTACGACGAAGCCGTTCCCTGGAATCAGGTGCCTGGCACCTTTACGCCCTGGCAGCCGCTGCCGGAAAATACCGACGTGCTGTTCTATGAAGGACTCCACGGCGGCGTAGTGACGCAGCAGCATAATGTGGCGGAGAAAGTCGATCTGCTGGTAGGGGTTGTGCCGATCGTTAACCTGGAGTGGATCCAGAAGCTGGTGCGCGACACCAGCGAACGCGGTCACTCGCGCGAAGCCGTGATGGATTCCGTGGTTCGCTCGATGGAGGATTACATCAACTTCATTACGCCGCAGTTTTCACGCACCCATATCAACTTCCAGCGCGTCCCTACCGTCGATACCTCAAACCCGTTCGCCGCGCGTGAGATCCCGTCGCTGGACGAGAGCTTTGTGGTTATTCACTTCCGCGGGCTGGAAAATATCGACTTCCCCTATCTGCTGGCGATGCTGCAGGGTTCGTTTATTTCGCATATGAATACCCTGGTGGTGCCGGGCGGTAAAATGGGGCTGGCGATGGAGCTGATTATGGCACCGCTGGTGCAGCGACTGATGGAAGGGAAGCAGATCGCCTGACCGGCTGTGGTCGCAGGTGGTCGCAGGTGGTAAGACCGAGGTGGTCGCGGATGGCAAGGCCCGATCGCAAAGACGCAAAAGAGGGCATCCGGAACGCAAAGAGCGGGTGAGATGGGCAGAGGAGCAAAGCGTCCCGCGACAAGGATGTCGCGGGCCGAGCGCGCATGGATGCCTTGAGCGACTTTGCGATCGGCCCATTTCACCCGCGCGAGCTCGTTGCTAAAGGCAACCAGCCTTACAGCTCAATCACCTCATAGCTATGGGTAATCTCAACGCCCTTGCCCAGCATTAACGCCACCGAACAATACTTCTCCGCTGAGAGATCTACCGCGCGCGCCACGGCTTTATCGCTCAGCGCTTTGCCGCTGACCACAAAGTGCAGGTTAATATGGGTAAACAGACGCGGCGCCTCTTCGCGACGCTCTGAGGTCAGCTTCACCTCGCAGTCCGCCACCTCGTTGCGCCCTTTCTGTAAAATAGAGACCACGTCGATGGCACTGCAGCCGCCCGTCGCCATCAGCACCATCTCCATCGGACTTGGCGCTTTATCGCCGGAGTTGCCGTCCATCAGAATCTGATGTCCCGACGCCGACTCGCCGAGAAAGGTTAACCCTTCGACCCACTTCACTCGTGCCTGCATGTTTCCACCTCAAGAATAGCCCGTTTGCCGCCAGAGTACGCGTTCACCTGACAAACAGCAATCCAGAGTAATCCCCCCTTTGCTGAAGCGAGACAACAGAAGACAGTCGGCAAAAGCTGTGCTACAAACAGTGCTGAAAATAGTTCGTTCTGTTAAGGACGAAGACGGGACACATCAAGCGCCTGCCGCAAAATAAGGCCCGAATAATCTCCTTCAGGAGAAACGCTTGAAGCTTTCATCGCCTGGCAGGGAATAATCCCCCCGCGTTTTGGGCACGATTACAACAGAGGATAATAGCGAATGGTTCTCGGCAAACCGCAAACAGACCCTACACTCGAATGGTTCCTGTCCCATTGCCATATTCACAAATATCCATCCAAAAGTACGCTGATTCATCAGGGTGAGAAGGCTGAAACCCTCTACTACATCGTGAAAGGTTCCGTTGCGGTACTTATCAAAGATGAAGAGGGCAAAGAGATGATCCTCTCTTACCTGAATCAGGGTGATTTTATCGGCGAGCTTGGCCTGTTTGAAGAAGGTCAGGAGCGCAGCGCCTGGGTACGCGCTAAAACCGCGTGCGAAGTGGCGGAGATTTCCTACAAGAAATTCCGTCAGCTTATCCAGGTGAACCCGGATATTTTAATGCGTCTCTCGTCGCAGATGGCGCGCCGTCTGCAGGTCACATCGGAAAAAGTAGGCAATTTAGCTTTCCTCGACGTTACCGGACGTATTGCACAAACCCTGCTTAACCTGGCTAAACAGCCAGACGCCATGACGCATCCCGACGGCATGCAAATCAAAATTACTCGTCAGGAAATTGGCCAAATCGTTGGTTGCTCACGCGAAACCGTGGGCCGCATTTTGAAAATGCTGGAAGACCAGAATCTGATTTCCGCACACGGCAAAACCATTGTCGTTTACGGCACCCGCTGATTTCCTCTCACTCACGGCGTGATTTCTCAGTCACGCCGTTACTGCTTTTAGCGAAGTGATGTGGCGTCGAATCATCTATCACCCCGAAGTTAACTATGCCCTGCGGCAGACGCTGGTGCTGTGCATTCCCGTGGCACTCGGCTGGCTGTTCGGCGATCTGCAAAAAGGGCTGCTCTTCTCTCTCGTTCCTGCCTGCTGTAACGTCGCGGGCCTGGATACGCCGCACAAACGCTTCTTCAAACGTCTGATTGTCGGCGGCTCGCTGTTTGCGCTCGGCAGTTTCCTGATCCAGCTCTTAACGCTGAAAGGCGTGCCGCTGCCTGCCGTGCTCTTTGTTCTGCCGCTGCTGCTGGGCGTTACCGGCGAAATCAGCCCTCTGCACGGGCGTTTGCTCTCAGGGACGCTGGTGGCGGCCATCTTTACGCTAAGCCTGATCGGCCGCATGCCGATCTATGTGCCGCCGCTGCTCTATATCGGCGGCACGCTCTGGTATGGACTCTTCAACTGGTTCTGGTTCTGGCTGTGGAAAGAGCAGCCGATGCGCGAAACCCTGAGCCTGATCTACCGCGAACTGGCGGATTACTGCGACGCGAAATATACGCTGCTGACCCAGCTTACCGATCCGGAAAAAGCGTTGCCCCCGCTGCTGGCGCGCCAGCAGAAAGCGGTCGATTTGATTAACACCTGCTATCAGCAGATGCATATGCTCTCCGCCAGCCGCGACAACAGCCATAAACGGCTGACGCGCGCTTTTCAGGTGGCGCTCGATCTGCAGGAGCATATCTCTGTCAGCCTGCATCAGCCAGAGGAGGTGCAGAAACTGGTAGAGCGCAGCCATGCAGAAGCGGTAATACGCTGGAACGCCAACATTATCTCGGCACGACTGCGCGCGCTCGCCGACGCCATTCTTTACCACCAGCTGCCGAGCCGTTTCGATATGGATAAGCCGCTCGGCGCGCTGGAGAAGATCGCCCGTCAGCATCCCGATAACCCGGTGGGCCACTTCTGCTTCTACCACTTCAGCCGCATCGCGCGCGTGCTGCGCACGCAAAAACCGCTCTATCAGCGCGACCTGATGACCGATCGCCAGCGCCGTCTGCCGCTGCTTGCCGCGTTGCGCAGCTATCTGTCGCTGAAGTCCTCTGCGCTGCGCACGGCGGCGCGCTTCGCCGTGATGCTGATGTTCGGCAGCGCGCTGGCGATGCTGTTCGATATCCCCAAGCCCTACTGGATCCTGATGACCATTATGTTTGTCAGCCAGAACGGCTACAGCGCCACGCGGGTGCGGATCCAGCACCGGGCGCTGGGCACCTTCGCCGGCCTGGTGATTGCCGCCGCCTCGCTGCGCTTCGCGGTACCGGAATCGCTGGTGCTGCTGTTTATGCTGGTGGTGACGCTGCTGAGCTATCTGGTGACGCGTAAATATTACGGCTGGTCGATGATCGGCTTTACCGTCACGGCGGTTTACTCGCTGCAGCTGCTGTCGCTAAACGGCGCGCAGTTTTTACTGCCACGCCTGATGGATACCCTGATGGGATGCCTTATCGCCTTTGGCGGCATGCTATGGCTCTGGCCGCAGTGGCAGAGCGGGCTGCTGCGTCAGAACGCCCACGACGCGCTGGAAACCTATCAGGATGCGTTGCGCCTGCTGCTGGGGCCGGAGCAGGAGGCGAAGCAGCTGGCTTATCAGCGTATGAAGGTCAACCAGGCGCATAATGCGCTGTTCAACTCGCTCAATCAGGCGATGCAGGAACCGGGCTTCAATGCGCAATACCTGAAAGATATGCGCTTATGGGTGACGCACAGCCAGTTTATCGTCGAGCATATCAACGCCATGACGATCCTTGCTCGCGAACACACTATGCTGACGCCCGATCTGGCGCAGCGTTATCTGCAGTCATGCGAAATTGCGCTACAGCGCTGCCAGCAGCGGCTGGAGTATGACGGGCCGGGATCGCAGACCAACGTGATGGCGGGCGTAGAAAACATGGATGAAGGCCCCACGACGATTCTGGAGCAGCATGTGAAGCGCATTCTGGAGCATCTGAACGTGATGCACACCATTTCGTCGCTGGCGTGGAGCCAACGGCCGCACCATGGCCGCTGGCTGATAAGGCATCTGCGGAAAAGTTGATCAGGCCGTCAGGACGCTTTCCACCGCGCGGGCAAAGCGCGTCATGCCCTCTTCAATATCGGTGGGTTCAATGACCAGCGATGGCGCAAAGCGGATCACATCGGTTCCCGCCACCAGCACCATCACGCCCTCCGCCGCAGCCGCGTGAAGGATATCGCGCGCTTTACCGGCATGCTGCGGCTTCAGCGCCGCGCCGATCAGCAAACCTTTGCCGCGAATGTCCGTAAAGAGATCATGCTTCGCGTCGAGCGCTTTCAGCGCCGTTACGAACTGCTCGCGACGCGTCTGAACGCCCTGTAGCACCTCCGGCGTATTGATGACATCCAGCGCGGCTTCCGCTACCGCGCAGGCCAGCGGGTTGCCGCCGTAGGTGGTGCCGTGTACGCCCGGCGACATGGCTGAGGCGATCTCATGGGTGGTCAGCATGGCGCTCACCGGGAAGCCGCCGCCCAGCGCTTTGGCGGTGGTGAGAATATCCGGCGTCACACCGTAGTGTTCATACGCGAACAGCTTGCCGCTGCGTCCCATGCCGCTCTGCACTTCATCCAGCACCAGCAGCGCCTGATGCTTATCGCACAGCGCGCGCAATCCCTGCATAAACTCCGGCGTGGCGGGCATAACGCCACCCTCGCCCTGAATCGGCTCAACCACGATGGCGCAGGTATGGTCATCAATAACCGCTTTGACCGCCTCCAGATCGTTAAAGGGAACGTGTACGATATCCGCTGGTTTCGGTCCAAAACCGTCGGAATATTTGGGCTGACCGCCAACGGAAACGGTAAACAGGGTACGGCCGTGAAACGCGTTGTGGAACGCGATGATTTTGGTTTTGAACGGGCTGTGGCGATGGCAGGCGTAGTAGCGCGCCAGCTTGAAAGCGGCTTCGTTCGCTTCGGCGCCGGAGTTGGCGAAAAAGACGCGCTCGGCGAAGGTGGCATCGATCAGTTTGCTGGCGAGGCGCAGCGCAGGCTCGTTGGTAAAGACATTGCTCAAATGCCACAGGGTTTCGCCCTGGGTTTTCAGCGCCTCCACCAGCGCCGGATGGCAATGGCCCAGCGCCGTTACGGCGATGCCGCCGGAAAAGTCGATATACTCTTTGCCCTGCTGATCCCAGACACGGCTGCCCTTGCCTTTTACCGGCACGAACTGCGCAGGTGCATAAACAGGCAAGATAACGTTATCGAACGTTTCCCGCGTTACCGCAATTTTCTCCGTTGCCATCGCCGACCACCTCTGATTATTTATTGAGCCACAGTGAAATAATAATCACAAAATATGCATAATAAATCATTCAAAGGCAAACATAACTTCAGGATTCGAGAAAATTACGCAGCAGCTGATGTCCCTGCTCGCTCAGAATACTTTCCGGATGAAACTGCACCCCTTCCAGCGCCAGCGCCTTGTGACGAAACCCCATAATCTCATCCGGCTCGCCCTCTTTCAGGCTCCAGGCAGTGATTTCAAAGGCGTCGGGCAGAGAATCCCACGCCACAATCAGAGAGTGGTAGCGCGTGACGGTCAGCGGTTGATTGAGATTGCGGAACACGCCGCGCTGCGTGTGGGCGATAGCGGAGGTTTTGCCGTGCATCGCCTGACGGGCGCGAACCACCTTCGCGCCATAAGCCTGGGCGATCGCCTGATGGCCCAGACAGACGCCAAGCACCGGAATGCGCCCGGCGAAGTGGCGGATCGCCGCCATCGAAATACCTGACTCATCGGGCGTGCAGGGCCCCGGCGAAATCACCAGATGCGACAGCGGCAGCGCCGCCATCTCCTCCAGCGTGATGGCATCGTTGCGTACTACGCGCACCTGCGCGCCAAGCTCGCAAAAATACTGGTAAAGGTTCCAGGTAAAGGAGTCGTAGTTGTCGATTAGCAACAGCATAGTCAGTCCAGACGGAGAAAGCCGCCGCTATTCTACGCGTTTTACAGACTGGCGCGACTCACGATGCGGGCGAATACCGCTTCCAGCGGCGCAATGTCGCCGTCCGCGCCCGCCTGGATAGCCTCTCGCCACTGCTGCTCCTCAACGTTCTGCCACGCCAGGAAATACCCGGCGTGCAGCGCCAGCTGTTCGAAGAAAATGCGCTGGGCGCGCCCGTTGCCTTCACGAAACGGATGCAGCATATGGATTTCGCAGTAGTAGTGCGCGATACGCGCCACGAAATCCTCCTGCTCAAGGTTGCGCAGCCCCTCTTCCTCTTCCAGCGCGTCCATCAGCGTATTGCCCTCTTTTTCGATATATTCGAAATGACAAAACGGCGTGTCGTCGCGCCAGATATCGATAGTGCGCAGCTCACCCGCCCAGCTATAGACATCCTGAAACAGCGTGCGGTGAATATGACGCAGGAAAGGGAGACCGATAGTGGCTGGCCCCAGCTCCAGCGTGGCGAGACGCGCGGCGCTAAACGCCAGCTCCGCCTTACGCAACTGCGCGGCGTCGTGGATTTCCAGCCGGTTTTTCAACACGTCGTCGTTTTGCCACAGATAGGGATCGCGTGCGACGCTACTATTCGGCACCATACTGCCTCCTCAGCGAGTCGAGTCGCGCTTCAGCCGCTTCAGCCTGCTCGTAAGCGCTGACAGGCTCCGCCAGCGTTAAGCCTTCCAGCCGACAGCTGGCCTGATAACTGGCGACGCGTCGCTGCTGCCAGAGCGTATTTTTCTGCTTCTCGGTGAGTTTGTTTGCCATGCCGCCTCCTGCTCAGGGTTGTCCGCACTCTCGAAGCTGAGTATAGGAGCAAATTTTCCCTTTGCCGGAAGCGGGCAAGGCGACGCCGCCAGAGGATGGCGGCGCAAAAAGTTACGGCAGGACTTTAGCAGAGAGGATAACTACCGGTTTTACCGGCACATTTTGATAAGGGCCGACATCTTTGGTAGGGACCTGGGAAATTTTGTCGGCTACATCCATTCCTTTCACAATTTTACCAAAAACCGCGTAGCCGAAGTCGCGCTGTCCATGATCGAGGAAAGCGTTATCGGCAACGTTCAGAAAGAACTGGCTGGTCGCGCTGTCTTTATCGGCGGTACGCGCCATGGAGATGGTGCCGCGCAGGTTGCGCAGACCGTTATCCGCTTCATTTTTGATCGGCGCGTTGGTCTGCTTCTGCTGCATGTCGGTAGTAAAACCGCCGCCCTGCACCATAAAGCCCGGGATCACGCGGTGAAAAATAGTGTTGTTATAGAACCCGCTGTTAACGTAGTCGACGAAGTTTTTCACCGAAACCGGCGCTTTTTGATTATTCAGTTCGAGTTCGATATTACCGGCGGACGTCGTGAACAGGACGTGCGTATCGCCTTTGGCGGCCAGCGCCGAGGCTGAAACGGAAGAGAGCGCAAACAGGGCGACCGCCGCTGTAAGAGTACGTTTAAGCATGAAAGATTCCTTACCCTGGAGAGCAGTTTTTAACGAGACTGATTGTAAAGAGCATAAAATACAAGAGCCAGCGTTTTACCGTTATTTACGCACAGCCTGTTCAGGGCAGAAGAAGCGCCTGCGCAAACGTTCTCGTGACACAAGTCACATTATGAATGAAATATGAAAGGTGATTTTCAGTCTTTATTTATTAAGATCACGGTTCCGTTTACACTTTCTGACAGTTTTATGCCGCCCTCTCTGTTTTCACAGGTTCACAACATGACAAATCGTAATCGTATTGGGCTTACCTGGATAAGCTTTTTCTCGTACGCGCTGACCGGCGCGCTGGTGATCGTCACCGGCATGGTCATGGGCGATATCGCGAAGGATTTCCAGCTGCCGATTGAAAGTATGGGCAACACCTTTACCTTTCTGAACGCCGGCATTCTGGTCTCGGTTTTCCTTAACGCCTGGCTGATGGTTATCGTGCCGCTGAAGCGCCAGCTGATTTTCGGCTTTATTCTGATGGTGCTGGCGGTGCTGGGTCTGATGACCAGCCGCGATCTCTCTGTCTTCTCGCTCTGTATGTTCGTGCTGGGCGTGGTCAGCGGCATCACTATGTCGATCGGCACCTTCCTTATTACGCATATGTATGAAGGCCGTCAGCGCGGCTCACGCCTGCTGTTTACCGACTCTTTCTTCAGCATGGCCGGTACGCTGTTTCCGGTCCTGGCTGGCATCCTGCTGGCGCGCGCGCTGCCCTGGTACTGGGTCTATGTCTGCATCGGGCTTATCTACGTTGCCATCTTCATCCTGACCCTGTGCGTCGAGTTCCCGGTGCTGCGCAAGCCGGAAAACAGCCCGACGGTGGAAAAAGAGAAATGGGGCATCGGCGTCCTGTTCCTCGCGGTAGCCGCGCTCTGCTATATCCTCGGCCAGCTCGGCTTTATCTCCTGGGTGCCTGAGTACGCTACGAAAACCATGGGCATGGATATCGCCAGCGCGGGCCAGCTGGTCGGCAACTTCTGGACCGCCTATATGGTCGGCATGTGGGTCTTCAGCTTCCTGCTGCGCTTCTTCGATCTGCAGCGCATTCTGATGGTGCTGGCCGGTCTGGCGACGCTGCTGATGTACTGGTTCGTCAGCGCCACGGACGCCAGCATGCTGCGCTGGGTGATTATGATCCTCGGCTTTAGCTCCAGCGCCATCTACACCACCATCATTACGCTCGGCTCACTGCAGACCAAAGTCTCCTCGCCGAAGCTGGTGAACTTTATCCTCACCTGCGGCACCGTCGGCACCATGCTGACCTTCGTGGTGACCAGCCCCATCGTGAAGCAAGGCGGCGTTCATGCCGCGCTGCTGACGGCCAATGGACTCTATGCCGTCGTGTTCGTGATGTGCGTACTGCTGGGCTTTGTTACCCGCCATCGCCAGCACGGCCATGCGATGCACTGATAACAAGATCGTCTAACACACCTTGTCCTGTATTAAGGGCGGCGCAAGCCGCCCTTTTCTTTTCTGGCCGCCGCAAAAAATGTGATCCAGCGCTTTTCTTAGTAGATCGAATAACTTACGAAAAATGATTCAGAAACAGCTACATACCTCAAAATAGGTATACGGAAAGGCACTTGATATATATCAATATGAGCTAAAAACGGCGCGCTATTGTAGCCTCAATTCCCGCAATTTTGAGGCAAGTATGAGCAAGCACAATGTCGTCGTTATCGGTAACGGCATGGTGGGGCATCGCTTTATTGAAGAACTGATCGACAAAGCCGAACCCGGCCAGTTCGCGTTAACCGTGTTCTGTGAAGAACCCCGCGTCGCCTATGACCGCGTCCACCTTTCCGCCTACTTCTCTCACCATACCGCCGAAGAACTCTCCCTGGTTCGCGAAGGCTACTATGAAAAACATCAGGTCAATCTGCTGCTGGGCGAACGCGCCATCACCATCAACCGTGAAGAGAAACTGATCCACTCCAATACCGGCCGCGCCGTCCGTTACGATACGCTGATCTTCGCCACGGGTTCCTGGCCCTGGATCCCGCCGATCAAAGGCTCGGAAGGCGCAGACTGCTTCGTCTATCGCACCATTGAAGATCTCAACGCCATTGAAGCCTGCGCGCGCCGCAGCAAACGCGGCGCGGTAATCGGCGGCGGCCTGCTCGGTCTGGAAGCCGCAGGCGCGTTGAAAAACTTAGGCATCGAAACGCACGTGATTGAATTCGCGCCGGTACTGATGGCCGAACAGCTCGACGTTCAGGGCGGCGAGCAGCTGCGTCGTAAAATCGAAGAGATGGGCGTGCAGGTGCACACCAGCAAAAACACCCAGCAGATCGTGCATCATGCGGCGGGTGGCAAAACCCTGCAGTTTGCCGATGGCAGCGCGCTGGACGTCGACTTTATTGTCTTTTCCACCGGCATTCGTCCTCAGGACAAACTGGCGAAACAGTGCGGCCTGGCGATCGGCCAGCGCGGCGGCATCGCCGTAGACGACCGCTGCCGCACCAGCGATCCGGCAATTTATGCCATCGGCGAGTGCGCCGCATGGCAGAACCGCGTATTTGGTCTGGTCGCGCCGGGATATAAAATGGCGCAGGTGGCGAGCGATGCCTTAACCGGCCGCGACAGCACCTTCCAGGGCGCTGACATGAGCGCCAAGCTCAAGCTGCTCGGCGTCGATGTCGGCGGCATCGGTGATGCCCACGGCCGTACGCCAGGGGCGCGCAGCTACGTCTGGCTGGATGAGAGCCGGTCGATCTACAAACGCCTGATCGTCAGCGAAGAGGGCAAAACCCTGCTCGGCGCAGTGCTGGTAGGCGATACCAGCGACTACGGCAATCTGCTGCAGTTCGTTCTTAACGCCATTCCGCTGCCGGAAAATCCGGAAGGTCTGATCCTGCCCGTTGGCAGTGGTGAAAAGCCGGTTATGGGCGTCGATTCGCTGCCGGACAGCGCGCAGATCTGCTCCTGCTTCGACGTCAGCAAAGGCGACATCATCAAAGCGGTTCAGGGCGGTTGCCACACCGTGGCGGCGCTGAAGAGCGAAACGCGCGCGGGAACCGGCTGCGGCGGCTGCATTCCGCTGCTGACGCAGGTGCTGAACGCCGAGCTTAGCCGTCAGGGCATTGAGGTCAATAACCACCTTTGCGCCCATTTCCCCTACTCCCGTCAGGAGCTTTATCACCTGATTCGCGTCGAGGAGATTAAAAGCTTCGACGCGCTGCTGGCAAAATATGGCGAAGGCTACGGCTGCGAAGTCTGCAAACCCACGGTAGCTTCGCTGCTGGCCTCCTGCTGGAACGACTTTGTGCTTACGCCGCAGCATACACCGCTACAGGACAGCAACGATCTCTTCCTCGGCAATATCCAGAAAGATGGCACCTATTCCGTTATTCCACGTTCGCCCGGCGGCGAAATCACGCCGCAGGGCCTCAAAGTGATTGGCGATGTCGCTGAGCGCTACAGCCTTTACACCAAAATCACCGGCTCGCAGCGCATCGGCCTGTTCGGCGCGCAGAAAGACGATCTGCCCGCCATCTGGTCGCAGCTTATCGCCGCAGGCTTTGAAACCGGTCAGGCCTACGCTAAAGCACTGCGCATGGCGAAAACCTGCGTCGGCAGCGCCTGGTGTCGTTACGGCGTCGGCGACAGCCTCGGCTTCGGCATCGCGCTGGAAAATCGCTATAAAGGTATCCGCACGCCGCATAAAATGAAGTTCGGCGTCTCAGGCTGCACGCGCGAATGCGCCGAGGCGCAGGGCAAAGACGTCGGCATTATCGCCACGGAAAAAGGCTGGAACCTCTACGTATGCGGCAACGGCGGCATGAAGCCGCGCCACGCCGATCTGCTGGCGGCCGATCTCGACGGCGACACGCTGATCGCTTATCTGGATCGCTTTATGATGTTCTACATCCGCACCGGGGACAGGCTGCAGCGCACCTCGCTGTGGCTGGAGAGCCTTGAGGGCGGCATCGACTATCTGCGCAGCGTGATTATCGACGACAAACTGGGCATTAACAGCAGGCTGGAGGCGGAGCTGAGCGAGCTGCGCGCCCGCGCCCGCTGCGAGTGGAAAGAAGCAGTGGAAGATCCCGCCCAGCAGGCGCGTTTCGCCCACTTTATCAACGCGCCGCTGCGCGATCCCAACGTGCAGATGGTCGCCGAGCGCAGCCAGCATCGCCCGGCGCGGCCGGAAGAGCGCATTGCCGTTACCCTGATTGAGGAGAGCGAAGTATGAGCCAGTGGACGCCCGTCTGCGATCTGGAGCAAATCCTGCCCGCCACCGGCGTATGCGCGCTGGTGAATAACCAGCAGATCGCTATTTTCCGCCCGCGCCAGGATAGTGAGCTGTTCGCCATCAGCAATATCGATCCCTTTGCGCAGGCCAGCGTGCTGTCGCGCGGCATAATCGCCGAGCATGAAGAGAGCCTCTGGGTAGCCAGCCCGCTGAAGAAGCAGCGTTTTCGCCTCAGCGACGGCTACTGTATGGAGGATGCGTCGCGCTCTGTCGCCGCTTTTCCGGTACGGGTAACCGCAGGCAAAGTCGAAGTGTGCGCCTGAACCGACCTCTCTCCTGATGCTATGCTACGCTGCCGACGCCCTGCGCGCCGGCAGCCCGCCTTCCTCTCTCGCTTTCAGGACGCTCTATGGACTACTTTCCCCTTTTTTGCCGCCTGCAGGGCAAACGCTGTTTACTGGTGGGCGGTGGCGAAGTCGCTGAGCGCAAAGCGCGCCTGCTGCTCTCTGCCGGCGCCGATCTGCACGTCGGCGCGCTGCATTTCTCCTCTGCGTTCCGTCAGTGGGCCGACAGCGGCGAGATAACGCCGATCTCAGGCGCATTTAACGACGCATGGCTGGACGGGTGCTGGCTGGTAGTCGCCGCCACCGATGACGATGCGGTGAATCAGCAGGTGGCGCAGGCCGCCGAAGCGCGTCGCATCTTCTGCAATCTGGTGGATGCGCCGGAACAGGCCAGCGCCATTATGCCGTCAATCATTGATCGTTCGCCGCTGATGGTGGCGGTCTCTTCCGGCGGGCGCGCCCCGGTGCTGGCCCGCCTGCTGCGTGAAAAAATCGAGGCGCTGCTGCCGCAGCATCTCGGTCAGCTGGCGTCGCTGGCAGGCACGCTGCGCGCGCGCGTCAGACAACGTTTCGCCTCTATGGCGCAGCGCCGCTATTTCTGGGAGCGTTTCTTTACCAGCGACAGGCTGGCGCAGACGCTGGCTAACGGCGACGGCGCGCGCGCGGCGCAGATGGTCGATTCCCTCTTCAGCGACGCGCTGCCCGCGCAGGGCGAAGTGACGCTTGTGGGCGCCGGGCCAGGCGACGCCGGGCTGCTAACGCTGAAAGGGCTACAGCAGATCCAGCAGGCTGATGTGATTGTGTATGACCGGCTGGTTTCAGAGGAGATCCTTAACCTGGTGCGTCGCGATGCGGAGCGGATTTTCGTCGGCAAGCGTGCCGGACATCACTGCGTGCCCCAGGCGCAGATTAACCAGCTGCTGCTGGAACAGGCGCAGCGCGGCAAGCGCGTCGTGCGGCTGAAAGGCGGCGATCCCTTTATTTTCGGACGCGGCGGCGAGGAGCTGGAGATCCTGGCGCAGCATCAGATACCGTTCAGCGTGGTGCCGGGCGTGACGGCGGCGTCAGGCTGCTCGGCCTACAGCGGCATTCCGCTGACTCACCGCGATCATGCGCAGAGCGTACGGCTGGTGACTGGCCATCTGCAGCAGGAAAACGCACTGGAGTGGGAAAAACTGGCTGCCGAGCAGCAGACGCTGGTGTTTTATATGGGGCTGACGCAGGCGCCGCATATTCAGCAGCAGCTAATGCGTCACGGTATGCGCGCGGATATGCCGGTAGCGCTGGTGGAAAACGGCACCAGCACGCGACAGCGCGTAGTGACTGGCACGCTGGAGCGGCTCAGCGACCTGGCGCAACAGGTTGAGAGCCCGTCGTTGATTATTATCGGCAGCGTGGTTTCGCTACGCGATCGGCTGCGCTGGTTTTAAGCGGAAGAGATAAGAACGGCGGCCGATAACCGCCGTATCGAGAAGATTTGTGCAGGATACTGACGCAGGTGAGAGGGTTTGTCCTGCGTTCTGAAAGGGCGGCGTAATTGCCGTCCTTTTATTTTTTCAGGGCCTCAGGGCGCGGCAACAAAGCCGATCGCTTCGTAGACCTTCTTCAGCATCTCCTGCGCACGCGCACGCGCTTTCTGCGCGCCGTCGCGCATCACTTGCTCCAGGAAGGCTTCATCGTTGCGGTAGCGGTTGTAACGCTCCTGCAGCTCAGAGAGCATACCGGATACCGCATCCGCCACGGCGCCCTTCAGGTGGCCATACATCTTGCCTTCAAACTCCGCTTCCAGCTCGGCAATGGTTTTGCCGGTCACGCCCGACAGGATATCCAGCAGGTTCGACACCCCAGCCTTCTCCTTGACATCGTAACGCACCACTGGCGGCTCTTCGGAGTCGGTAACGGCGCGTTTGATCTTCTTGACGACCGATTTCGGATCTTCCAGCAGGCCGATAACGTTATTGCGGTTATCGTCCGATTTGGACATCTTACGGGTCGGCTCCAGCAGCGACATCACGCGCGCGCCAGATTTCGGGATAAAAGGCTCAGGGACACGGAAAATATCGCCATAGATGGCGTTAAAACGCTGTGCGATATCGCGGCTCAGCTCAAGGTGCTGCTTCTGGTCTTCGCCTACCGGCACCTGATTGGTCTGGTAAAGCAGGATATCCGCCGCCATAAGCACCGGATAATCAAACAGACCCGCGTTAATGTTCTCTTCGTAGCGAGCCGATTTATCCTTGAACTGAGTCATGCGGCTCAGCTCGCCGAAATAGGCGTAACAGTTCAGCACCCAGCTCAGCTGAGCATGTTCCGGTACGTGCGACTGCACGAAAATGGTGCTCTTGCTGGGATCGATGCCGCAGGCGAGATAGAGCGCCAGCGTATCCAGCGTCGCCTTGCGCAGCGCGATCGGATCCTGACGAACGGTGATGGCGTGCAAATCGACGATGCAGTAAATGCAGTGGAAATCGTCCTGCATCTGCACCCACTGACGCAGCGCACCCATATAGTTGCCAATGGTAAGTTCGCCGGACGGCTGTGCGCCGCTGAAAACAATGGGTTTGCTCATACTTGTGTCCTGATTAGTGCAGCCCGAGAAGGGGCAAAAGTTCATCAAAAGAGTCGAGAGTCAAGTCAGGGTTGCTGCCGGAAATCGGCTCGCCGTAGTTATAGCCATAGGTCATGGCGACGTTCGGCACCCCAGCGGCCTGGGCCGCCTGAATATCGTTGCGTGAATCGCCGACGAACAAAAGCTGATTCGGCAGTACGCCGAAGCGGCCCAGCACCAGAAAAATCGCGGCGGGGTGCGGTTTCTTTACGATCACGTCATCGCCGCCAATGATCAGCGTAAAGGCTTCGGCGATGCCCAGCGACGCCAGCAGCGGCGCGACGAAAGGCGTCGGTTTATTGGTGACGATCGCCATCGGCAAGCCTTTGGCATGCAGCGCCAGCAGCGTCTCTCTCACCTGCGGAAAGAGCGTGCTGCCCGCTTCCACCGTACTGGCGTAATGTTTGTCGAACAGCGCGCGCGCGTCGCGCTGCTCATCGGGCTGCGGCGCGCGGCCCAGCGCCCAGGTCAGCGCGCGCGACATCATCACATCCGCGCCGTTGCCGATCCAGGTAGAGGCGCGCTCTACGCCCGCGGGCGGCAGCTGTAAATCCGCCAGCGTGTGGTCGATAGCCTGCGCCAGCCCTGGCGCGCTGTGCACCAGCGTACCGTCAAGATCGAACGCCAGCGCGCGGATATCAGTGAAATGAGCCATTAACCTTCTCCAGTTCGTGACGCATTTCATCAATCACTTTCTTGTAGTCGGGATGGCCGAAGATCGCCGAACCGGCAACGAACATATCCGCACCTGCCGCGGCGATCTGCGCGATGTTGTCAATTTTTACGCCGCCGTCCACTTCCAGGCGAATATTGTAGCCGCCGTGATCGATACGCCTGCGCGCTTCACGCAGCTTATCCAGCGTACCGGGAATAAAGGACTGGCCGCCGAAGCCAGGATTGACCGACATAATCAGGATCACGTCGAGCTTATCCATCACGTAATCGAGGTAGCTCAGCGGCGTCGCGGGGTTAAATACCATGCCCGCTTTGCAGCCGTGCTCTTTAATCAGCTGCAGCGTGCGGTCAACGTGCTCGCTCGCTTCGGGATGAAAGGTGATATAGCTGGCGCCTGCTTTGGCGAACTCCGGGATCAGCGCATCGACCGGCTTAACCATCAGATGCACGTCTATCGGCGCGGTAATGCCGTAGTCGCGCAGCGCTTTCAGCACCATCGGCCCCATCGTCAGATTGGGAACATAGTGGTTGTCCATCACGTCGAAATGCACCACGTCGCCGCCAGCGGCTAACGCTTTTGCGGTATCTTCACCAAGGCGGGCAAAATCCGCCGAGAGGATTGAAGGGGCCAGCAAATATTGTTTCATCCGATTCTCCCAATGTTGTGCGCCAGCCTTGCGGCTGACGTAATGCCTGGTCGCGGACGAAACAGACTAGCAGTAAAGTGCCAGCAGTTCGTCGACCTGTGTGCGACCCGTTATGCTCCGACTGATAGAACGCCGTGCTTTAACCACATGTAAGACTGCATCCTGATACCAGAGACGCGTCAGCGCGGTATCGTGATTAGAGATCAGAACCGGTATGCGGCTCTCCAGCGCCAGCCGCGACGCCAGCTCCGCAAGATGCTGCTGCTCCCGCAGGCTAAAGCTGTTGGTGTGGTAGGCCGTAAAATTGGCCGTTGCCGACAGCGGCGCATAGGGCGGATCGCAATAGACCACCGAACCCGCCTGCGCGTTAGTCAGGGTAACATCGTACGATTCGCAGACAAAGGTCGCCTTTTGCGCTCGCTCAGCAAACCATAGCAGTTCAGCCTCAGGAAAATAGGGCTTGCGGTAGCGGCCGAAGGGCACGTTGAACTCGCCGCGCAGATTATAGCGGCATAAGCCGTTGTAACCGTGGCGGTTAAGATAGAGAAACAGCAGCGCACGCTCATAGGCGTCGCTGCTGGCGTTAAAGGCGGTGCGGCGCAGGTAATAGCACTCCGACGTATTGCCTTCCGGCGAGAAGAGCCGACGCGCATCCTCAATAAATACCGCGCTGCGGTCTTTAACAATGTTATAGAGATTAATCAGGTCGCTGTTGATATCCGCCAGATGGTAGCGCTCATAGTCGGTGTTGAGAAACACCGAACCCGCGCCGACAAATGGCTCAATCAGGCAGTCGCCTTGCGGCAGATGGCGACGGATATCCTCCATCAGAGGGTATTTGCCTCCTGCCCATTTCAGGAAAGCGCGATTTTTCTTCATGCTGTCGTGGTTATACATCTTATTGTGGAGCTGTGGCGGACCGACAGCAGAACGGCGCTTATCAACGGGGCCGGATTAACCGGCCCCACATGGTTTACTGGCTGGCTTCTTTTTTAACCTGACTCACGGGCTTCACCCAGGGATTTTGCGCGCGTACTTCTGCGGGCAGCGAGGCGACGGCACGTCGGGCGTCCGCCGAGGTCGCGTAAGATCCGCTCACCAGCACGTACCACGGCTGGCCGTTGCGGATGGTTTTGTAGACGTGATAGCCGCTGAGATTTTGTTTCTTCGCCCAGGCGTTCAGGCTTTCTGCACGCGAGGCACCGCTCAGCTGCAGCGTATAGTTGCCGCCCGGCACCGACTTGCCTGCTGCGCTGCTACTGGCTGTCGCACTGCTGCTGGATGCCGCGCCGTTACCGCTTGTCGTGCCGCCAAGGGCAGGACGCGCTGGCGTGGTATGGGTGCGGCTTTCGCTGACCGCTGGGCGGCTGGCTGCGGCGGATTTATGCGCCGGTTCGCGTGACGCATGCGGCTGCGCAGCGGGGCGTGGCGTGGTCGAACGCGTCGCCGCAGGCGCGCTAATGCTGTTGCCAGCGCTACCGCTGACGGTCGCCGGCGCAGTCGGCAGCGAGCTGCCGCCCTGTGCGGCGTTATCAACCTGCTGCTGCTGATTGCTCAGCGCGCTGTTGAGATCGCCAGGCAAAGTGACGCGCTGCTGACTGGCGGGCGCCTCCACCGGCGCTGCCTGCGTCGGCGTAGAGGAGACCGGCGGCATAGAGACGTCGCGCGGCGCGCTGCCACTGGCTGGCGCACTGCCATCGACCGGCGCGTTGCCTGCGGCTGCGCCTTCCGTCGGCGCCGTCTGCCCGCCGCTCATGGTGGTCGAGCCGGAAAGATCGATGCTCTTTTCGCCGCCGTTGCCGCCGGAGGAAGCCGGTGCGTTCTTCGCGCCGTTGCCTGCCGCCGGTTTGCTCTCATCGGGGCCTTTCAGCGCCGATCCAATGCCAAGCACCAGCAGCAACAGCACCAGAATGCCGATGCCCATCATCATATGCTGGCGCGAAACCGGTACTTTAGGTGCAGAAGCCGTCTTACGCGGGCGCGAGGGACGGCGGTCGCTGGCGTCAGGTTTTAACTCGTCTTCCGGTTTAAACTCATCCATTTTGCCTCCTCCGTAAAGCGGCATTCGGCCATGCGCACCCCGCGCGCCGCGTCACCACTTAACTGCTTATATTCAGGGTTTCTGACAGTCGTTAATTGCAGCCAGCACCATATCATGCGCCACGCCGCCGCGCACTTCGGAGCGGCCTAACGCCAGCGGCAGCACCAGCCGCAGCTCGCCACCCAGCACCTTTTTGTCGCGCAGCATATGCGGCAGATAATCTTCCGCCTTCATGCTCTCCGGGCCGTGCACCGGCAGACCGGCGCGCTGCAACAGCGCGATGATACGCTGCGTGTCGGCCTCGCTGAACTGACCCAGACGCTGCGCCGTGCGCGCCGCCATGACCATCCCCGCCGCGACGGCTTCGCCGTGTAGCCAGTTGCCGTAGCCCATATGCGCCTCGATGGCGTGGCCGAAGGTGTGCCCCAGGTTCAGCAGCGCGCGCTGGCCATGCTCATGCTCATCCGCCGCGACGACCTCTGCCTTAAGCTCGCAGCAGCGGCGAATGCACCAGGCTGTCGCCTGTTCATCCAGCGCCAGCAGTGCATCGAGGTTTTGCTCCAGCCAGCTAAAGAAATCGCCGTCCAGAATAATGCCGTATTTGATCACTTCCGCCAGGCCTGAAGCCAGCTCGCGCGGCGGCAGCGTGCGCAGACAGTCAGTATCGATCACTACCGATGCGGGCTGGTAGAAGGCGCCGATCATGTTTTTGCCTAACGGGTGGTTAACGGCCGTTTTGCCGCCGACCGATGAATCGACCTGCGACAGCAGCGTGGTGGGTACCTGAATAAAGCGCACGCCGCGCTGATAGCTGGCGGCCGCAAAGCCGGTAAGATCGCCGATCACGCCGCCGCCCAGCGCAATAAGCGTGGTGTCGCGGCCGTGCGGCTTTTGTAGTAACGCGGTAAAGACCTCATCCATCACAGCCAGCGTTTTGTACTGCTCGCCGTCGGGTAGAATCACCTGATCCACTTTGACGCCCGCAGCCGTCAGCAGCGCCGAGAGCTTTTCAAGATAGAGCGGCTCCAGCGTCTGGTTGGTGACCAGCATCGCGTTATCACCCGCTTTCAGCGGCCAAAAAGAAGCCGGATCCTTGAACAGTCCGGCGGCAATGGTGATGGGATAGCTACGCTCTCCCAGTGAGACGGTGATCTTCTCCATGATGCTCGATACCTGTTACTGAGCCTTTCGGCATTAGATCAGTTTTTTTCCAACATGTGGATAATCTGGTTGGCCACCACTTTCGCACTTTGATCGTCAGTACGAATGGTGACATCCGCGATCTCTTCATAGAGCGGGTTGCGCTCGCCCGCCAGCGCTTCAAGCACTTCACGCGGCGGTGAATCAACCTGCAGCAGCGGGCGCTTTTTATCGCGCTGCGTGCGTGCCAGCTGTTTCTCAATGGTGGTTTCAAGATACACCACGACACCGCGGGCGGAGAGACGATTGCGTGTTTCCCGAGATTTGACGGAACCGCCGCCGGTCGCCAGGACAATGCCCTGCTTCTCGGTCAGCTCGTTAATGATTTTTTCTTCGCGGTCACGAAATCCAGCTTCGCCCTCGACGTCAAATACCCAGCCCACATCCGCTCCGGTACGTCGCTCAATTTCCTGATCGGAATCGAAAAATTCCATATTGAGTTGCTGAGCTAACTGACGACCAATAGTGCTTTTGCCGGCACCCATCGGCCCAACCAGAAAGATATTGCGTTTCTCTGCCATTTTGTCGGTATTACTAAGAATTCGTTGATGATACCCCGCGTTCAGCGATATCGCTGGCGGGACAGGAACTGAGACCTCATGAGCGTTAGCAAGAGTCAGACGAAAAATTATCTCAACACTCAAGGGCGTTTGGCAACCGAATAAATCGCGCCCGGCATTCCCCTTGCGGGACCGGTGTGCAATATGCGAAACGATGCGCATTAGCGCTGCGCTTTTTACGCGCCGCCTTCAGGAGAGATATCTGACCCTGACGGATACGCGCCGTCGGGACGGTTACAGCGTTCTAAAAATCGCTAAACCTTGTATGCTAATTCCAGTCCTGCGTCAACGCAGTTGGCACTACGGAGCGCATTTTCCGGTTTATCCGGCCGTAAGCGCTGCTTCCCTGACCAATCGCGGCGTAATGAAGATTACCAGCTCGCGTTTTTTATTTTCCGCGGTCTGATGACGAAACAGCGCCCCCAGCAGCGGGATATTGCCCAGCACCGGCACGCGATTTTCGCCCCGGCTTCGCTGCTGCTGAAAAATACCGCCCAGCGCCAGGGTTTCGCCATCTTTCAGGGTGACCTGCGTTTCGATCTCCTGCTTATCAATGGAGAGTATGCTGCTGTCGCCGTTCTGAATCGCACGGCCCGGCACGTTCTGGCTGATACGGATTTTCAGGTGGATGCGCCCGTTGCCCAGCACATCAGGCGTGACCTCCATGCCCAGCACCGCCTCTTTAAATTCAATAGTAGTCGCGCCGCTGTTGCCTGCCGAAACTTCATACGGAATTTCGCTGCCCTGCTTGATCATCGCCTTCTGCTGGTGCGAGGTGAACAGACGCGGACTGGCGATAATATCAACCTGGTTTTCCTGCTCCAGCGCACTTAGCTCCAGATCGAGCAGCCGACCGCCGACCCGCGCCAGCGTGACGCCCGCCGTTATTCCCGGCGAGCTCGCCGCCAGTGGAATCGCCAGTCGTGGATTACGCAACGCGTCGGTCACCGCGTCCGCGCTGGCAGACAGGTTCCAGTTAACGCCGAGTTCGCGCAGCGTCTCCTCGCTGATGGTGACGATATGCGCCGCCAGCTCGACCTGCTCAAGCGGCACATCAAGCGCCTGCAGCCAGCGTTCGGCATCCCTGAGCGCCGAGGGCGTATCGCGCAGCAGCAAGGCGTTAGCGCGCGCATCCAGGGTCACGCTGCCGCGCGGCGTCAGCAGCGTCTGCCGCTCCCCCTGCAGGCTGCGATAGACCTCCGCCGCGTTAGCGTAGTGCAGCGTCACGGCGCGCAGCTCCAGCGGCGGCGGCGTGCTGGCCGCCAGCTCTTGCTGTTGTTGCTGTTGCCAGCTGTCGGGATAGACCAGCAGCACGTTCTCCTCTTCCACTACCGTGAGCGCCGCCAGCCGCGTCACCAGCGACAGCGCCTGCTTCCAGGGCACGTCATCAAGCCGCAGCGAGAGGCTTCCCTCCACGCCAGGAGCGATTAACAGGTTAAGGTGCTGATAATCCGCCAGCGCCTGCAGAATCCGGGCTACCGGCGCATCATCGAAATTGAGGCTGAGCCGCTGGCCGTTATCGTCGTCATTCGCCAGCGTCGGCGCCAGCCAGAGGCTCGCCAGCAGAAAGAGGGTTATCCTGAGCATAAGCGCTTCCTTTCAGGGAGAAAGTGATCATCTGCGGCGAGCAGCCGCTGCCTGTTGTTAGCGTCAGGCTGCGAGGCGCGATGGCGCTCACTCGCCAGCCCGACAGCGGAAGGGGATCCGCCGGGGCGATCTTAACGATGGTGCCCTGGGGAGAAACCAGCCAGGCGCGCAGGGCAGCCGCTCGTCCCAGCACGCCCTGCAGTCGCCAGCCGGTCAGGGCGGTCGGCGCGACGCACAGGCTGCTCGCCAGCGGCTGAAACGGGTCGCGCGGCGCGGCATACAGACTGGCTGCGCTCAGCCAGAGGAGCAGCCATTTAGCGCGCATCGTCGCTCTCCAGCCAGAGCCTCGCCCGTACTTTTCCCTGGTGCGCCTCAAGCAAGAAGCGCGCAGGGAAAGGAACCTCTGTACTTGCCAGATCGGCGAACAACGGCTGAAACTGCTCCCACGCCAGCAGCAGCGTTACGCTGCGCGGCTCCGACTCAGGCTGCCACGCCTCCAGCTGGCTGCCGCGCGCCGCCAGCAGCGTTTCAAGCGGCACGGCACGGGGGGCGTCAGAGTGGTCTGCGATATCGGTCAGCTGCGCCCGTAGCAACGCCTCCGCAGGCAGCGCGCTAAGCTGCGCCAGCTGCTGCTGATATGACTGTTCAAGCCTTGCGATGTCGACGCGCAGCTCCTGCTGCGCCAGCCGCTGCGGCCGCACAAGCAGCAGCCACAACACCAGCGTCGCCAGGACAAAGCACGCCGTCGCCATAGCGATCTGTCCGCGCAGCGGCAGACGCAGCCAGCGCTCCAGCACGCTATTCATCGCCGGACTCCTCAAGCCGGGCGCGCAGCGCAAAACGATAGTAACCGTCCGGCTGACGCGCTACATCGCCCTGCTTGACCGCCGCAAACAGCGTCTGTTCGCCGAGCCGTCGACGCAGTTCGTCTATCGCCCCCATATCCAGCGAGCGCCCTTCTACGCTCAGCCGTGCCGGCTCTTTTTCCACGCGCTCCAGCCAGAGCTGGTCAGGCAGCAGCGTCGGCAGCGCCTGCCAGAAATGATGCCACCGCATCAGTTCCGCAGCGTGGTGCTGCGCGTTGCGCCACTGCGTCTGCTGCATAGCCAGCTGCTGCTGCAGATCGCGACGCTGGCTGAGCTGCCGGGCAATCGTCGTCAGCGCATCGTGCGCGTCGTTCTGCGCGCTCCTTAACTGCTGGCTGATGCGGTTGAGATGCCAGAGCTGTAAGACTGCGGCCAGCATCAGCAACAGCAATAGCATCGCGCCAACGCCCAGGGCGGCGCGGCGCTGACGTCGCAGACGCGCATGCCGCCACGGCAGCAAATTCACCGCAATCATCAGCAGTCCTCCGGGCGCAGTGCCAGACCAGCGGCGATACAGAACGCCGCTTCCTGCTGCGGCAGCGGCGGCTGCTGATACGTAAACAGCCTGAACGGCGAGAAAGGAGAAAATGCAGCGGGCAGAACGACATCGGAGGGCGCGCAGCCGTACAGCATGCTGGCGTGAGGAAAGGAGCGCTGCGCGACGTCTTCTGCGGTTATGTCCAGACTGGCGCTGCCGACGACGCTCTCGCCGGCGCGGCTATACCAGAGCCATTGGGCGTCGTGACAGAGCAGCAGTGCGGCATCGTCGGCCAGCCCAGCGGCCTGCGCCGCCAGGGCCAGAGCATGCGTCGTCAGCTCAAAAACCCGGGGCCGCAGCGCGCTCTGCTGCAGCGGCGCCAGCCACTGCGCGATCACCGCCTGCCGCGCGGCCGTTATGTAAAGCTGGCGATCCGCTTCGCTGGCGCGGTAATCCAGCGCCAGCGCTTCCGGTTCGACAGGAAAGAGACGCTGCGCCGCCGACGTCACGTAACGTTCCAGCGCAGGCTCTTGCAGACGCTGCGTCGGCAGAGCCAGCGACCGTTGCAGTACCAGCTGCGTCGGCAGCCCAACGCGCAGCGAATAGCGCTGCGGCAGCTGCTGTTGCAACATGCGCAGCGCCGCCTGCAATTCAGGCGAAGATTGCAGCACGCCGTTTCTTAACGTATCTTGCGGCAGCCCTTGCTGCCACCAGCGGCACAGTTGCCAGCCGCCGCGCCGGCGCTGTATAGCGAGAGCGCAGAGCTGCGTATTCTGAATATCCAGTCCGACTTGCCATGTCTGAAAAGCCATGCGCGCGATCTCCTTATCTACAGGGGTAAAAGGACATATCAAAGCGTCTGGCTTGCCTTTATACTACCGCGCGGTTGTTTATAAACTGCTCAAACGACAACAGATGGGAAACTCCAGGTGAAGTTCGTAAAGTATTTATTAATCCTTGCAGTGTGTTGCATCTTGCTGGGAGCTGGCTCGATTTATGGTCTGTACAAATATATAGAGCCGCAGCTGCCCGACGTTAACACGCTGAAAGATGTGCGCCTGCAGACGCCCATGCAGGTGTACAGCGCGGATGGCGAGCTGATCGCCCAGTACGGAGAAAAACGCCGTATTCCGCTGACGCTGCAGCAGATGCCGCCAGAGCTGATCAAAGCGTTTATCGCAACGGAAGACAGCCGTTTCTATGAGCATCACGGCGTAGATCCGGTCGGTATTTTCCGTGCGGCCAGTATCGCGCTGATGTCCGGCCACGCGTCGCAGGGCGCGAGCACCATTACGCAGCAGCTGGCGCGTAACTTCTTCCTCAGCCCGGAACGCACGCTGATGCGTAAAATCAAGGAGGCGTTTCTCGCCATCCGCATTGAGCAGCTGCTGAATAAAGATGAGATCCTTGAGCTCTATCTGAACAAGATCTACCTCGGCTACCGCGCCTATGGCGTCGGCGCTGCTGCGCAGGTCTATTTCGGCAAACCGGTAGACCAGCTTTCGCTGAGCGAAATGGCGATGATTGCGGGCCTGCCGAAGGCGCCTTCGACCTTTAACCCGCTCTACTCCCACAGCCGCGCGCTGGCGCGTCGCAATGTGGTGCTCTCGCGTATGCTGGATCAGCGCTATATCACCCAGCAGCAGTACGATGAAGCGCGCAATACGCCGCTTGAAGCGAGCTATCACGGACCGGAAATCGCCTTTTCTTCGCCCTATCTGAGCGAGATGGTGCGTCAGGAGATGGTGAAACGCTACGGCGACGGCGCTTACAACGACGGTTATAAGGTCTATACCACTGTGACCCGTCGCCTGCAGCAGGCGGCGCAGGAGGCGGTGCGCAATAACGTGCTGGCCTATGATATGCGTCACGGCTACCGTGGGCCGACCAGCGTGTTCTGGAAAGTAGGCGAACCCGCCTGGAGCCAGGAGCAGATCCTGAAAGCGCTGAAGCCGCTGCCGGTTTACGGCCCGCTGTTGCCTGCCGTGGTAACACAGGCCAGCAGCGACGAAGCGACCGCGATGCTGAAAGATGGCACCAGCGTCTCGCTGGGCCTCGCCGGCGTGCGCTGGGCGCGCGCGTTCAAGTCCGATACCGTACAAGGTCCGACGCCGCGGAGCGTGACCCAGGTCGTACAGCCGGGCCAGCAGATTTGGGTGCGTAAAGTCGATAACAACTGGTGGCTGGCGCAGGTGCCGGACGTCAACTCCGCGCTGGTGTCGCTCGATCCGCAAACCGGTGCGGTACGCGCGCTGGTCGGCGGATTCGACTTCAATCAAAGCATGTTCAACCGCGCCACCCAGGCGCTGCGTCAGGTCGGCTCCAATATCAAGCCGTTCCTCTATACCGCAGCGATGGACCGCGGCCTGACGCTCGCTTCCATTCTGAACGACGTACCGATTTCGCGCTGGGATGCCGGCGCGGGTGCCGACTGGCGACCGAAAAACTCGCCGCCCACCTATGATGGCCCGATTCGTCTGCGTCAGGGGTTAGGTCAGTCGAAAAACGTTGTGATGGTGCGCGCCATGCGCGCGATGGGTGTCGATTACGCGGCGGAATATCTGCAGCGCTTCGGCTTCCCGGCGCAGAATATCGTTCATACCGAATCGCTGGCGCTGGGCGCGGCTTCTTTTACGCCGATGCAGGTGGTTCGCGGCTACTCGGTAATGGCGAACGGCGGCTTCCTGGTCGATCCTTACTTCATCAGCAAGATTGAGAACGAGCAAGGCGGAACGGTTTTCGAAGCGAAACCGCGCATCGCCTGCCCGCAGTGCAATTTACCGGTGATTTACGGCGAAACGCGTAAAGCGCTGGCGCTTAACGAAGAGAGCGTCGAGAACGTTGCGACGTCCGATCAAAGCCAGAACCAGACTGCGCCGCAGCCTGCGCTGGAGCAGGTTCCCGTTCAGTCGCAGCCGGGCGAACAGCAGTATGCGCCGCATGTGATCAATACGCCGCTGTCGTTCCTGATCAAAAGCGCGCTTAACTCCAATATCTTTGGCGAACCGGGCTGGATGGGCACCGGCTGGCGCGCGTCGCGCGACCTGAAACGCAACGATATTGGCGGTAAAACGGGTACCACCAACAGCTCGAAGGATGCCTGGTTCTCGGGTTACGGCCCTGGCGTAGTGACCTCGGTATGGATTGGCTTTGACGATGCGCGCCGCGACTTAGGCCGCAGCACGCTCTCAGGCGCGATTCCGAACCAGATTTCCGGTTACGAAGGCGGCGCGAAAAGCGCGCAGCCCGCGTGGGATGATTATATGAAGAGCGCGCTGGACGGCGTGCCGGAGCAGCCTCTGACGCCGCCGGACGGCATTGTTACGGTCACTATCGACCGCAGCACCGGTAAGCTGGCTAACGGCGGCGGCAATACGCGTCAGGAATATTTCATCAATGGCACGCAGCCAACGGAATATTCAGTGCATGACGTCGGCACCACCATTATGGATAACGGTGAGAGCCACGAACTGTTCTAAATAGGGGTGAACCCAGCAAAAAGGCCGACAGTGATGTCGGCCTTTTTTGTTTACTGCCAGTGTGCCAGCGCGGGTGAGCGTTATCAGCTCTCTGTAAGGCTAAAAAAGTCGGTCTTCTTATTCAGTCGCTACCCTGACCGTTAGTAGCGCAGCCTTCCCTGCCGCACCAGCCATTCCCGCACCAGGAACAGCGCGCTGACGTTGCGTGCCTCGCGGAAATCGGGCTCCTGCAGCAGCGCCAGCAGGTTATCCAGCGGCCAGCGATGCTCAATCAGCGGCTCAGGCTCATCGCCCTCCAGCCGTTCAGGATAGAGCCCTTCCGCCACGACGATATTCATCTTGCTGGAGAAGTAAGAGGGTGCCATCGTCAGCTTGCTGAGAAACTCCAGCTTCTCCGCGCCGAAGCCCACTTCCTCTTTCAGCTCGCGGTTGGCCGCTTCGAACACCGTTTCGCCCGGATCGATCAATCCTTTGGGAAAACCCAGCTCATAGGTTTCCAGTCCAACCGCGTACTCCTGAATCAGCACGACCTGGTCGTCGATAATCGGGACAATCATTACCGCCTCGCGCTCGGACGGTTTCATTCGCTCATACACGCGTCGCGCGCCGTTGCTAAAAGCGAGATCGACCGACTCAACGGTGAAGAGCCGCGAACGCGCCACGGTTTCCACATTGAGAATGTCGGGTTTTTTTAACGGATTCTTCATATCAGCCTCAGACTTTCAACGCCGTGCGATGCCGGGAAAAAATTAGCTTACCTGACCACAGGCGATTGTGCGACAGCGAGTTTAGCCACTCAGCCCGACGCTGCGCCGTATCAGGGGCTCACGGGCGTTGTTGCGCCAGTTAACGCTTTTGCAATAAGTCAACGTCAGAGGGTAAAATTCAGAAAAGACCGATGTTTAATTCAGGTTCTGACGGTTAACATTCGGACAAGGCATGCTGCATTAACTTCTAATTTAATGATTTTGCGCGTTATTTCCTCTGGCATTTAGCTTGTCAGAATAGTTTATTCCCGCCAAAATTGTCTTAAATAACAGTTCTATCTGGGAGCATTAGTCCAACGTGAAGGCAGGATTTTGGCTGAATTGAGCAACCCATGAGCACAATCCTTTTTGTCCTGGTCATAGTGCTGGTCTGCTCAGGTTTGGCAGGTATCGGCTTTTGGTACGCTATGCGGCATCGTCCGCCGTTGGCGAAACCACTGCCATTTATCAGTCCGCCCTGCCGCAAACTCACCGACGATGAACGTCGTGCGGTCGAAAAATACGTCGCCTCGCTTGCGAAGCAGTCGCGTCCCGCTGTACCCGGTGAAAAACATCCTCTTTTCGACAACCTGACGCTTACCGCCCAGAGCAACAACGTCTACCCCGTTACGCGCGCCATCACTCGCTATGGCCTCTCAACCGACGACCCGCACAAGTGGCGCTACTATCTTGACGAAGTGGAAGTGCATCTGCCGCCGCACTGGGAACAATATATTACCGATGAGAACTACGTTGAGCTGATCCGCACCCAGACGATTCCGCTGGTGATCTCGCTGAACGGCCACTCGCTGGTAAATTATGGCAGCGATCAGCCATCGCTGCCGGCGCTGGTGCGTCCAGGCTCGACCAACGCCTCCATACGCAAAGAAGAGAGTGAAAACGTCGAGCTGCTGCAGGTGCGCAAAGAGACGCTGGAAGAGTATCAGCTGACGCGCCCGGACGGCACGCGCGAAGCGGTGACCATTACCTTCGCCTTTTTACTCTTTTTCATCAGCCTGCTGGTGCCCGCGGCTCTGATGGGCTGGCTGGTGCTGCTGGGATGCGCCATGATCGGCGCCAGCGTCTGGTCGCTGTTCCATATTCCCGCCCAGAAGCGCATGCGCGATATTCACTGTCTGCGCGGCGCGCCCAAACGCTGGGGCCTGTTCGGCGAGTCGAATCAGGAGCAGAGCAACATCACGCTGGGCATTATCGATCTCGCCTACCCGCCGCACTGGCTGCCCTATGTCGCCCACGATCTGGGGCAGACAACGGATGTCGAAATCTACCTGAACCGCCATGTGGTGCGTCAGGGCCGCTTTTTATCGCTTCAGGACGAAGTACGTAACTTCCCTATCCAGCGCTGGCGCAAAAACGTAGTGCTGGCCTGCGGCTCGTTGCTGGTAATGGCGCTGCTGGTGAGCTGGATCCCGCTCAGTATGCCGATCAAACTCAGCCTGGCCTGGATAAAGGGCACGGAGAGCCTGGAAGTGAACAACGTAGATAAGCTGGCGGCGCAGTCGCTGCACGTTGGCGATATTTTAAAAGTTAACGGCACCGGCATGTGTTCCGTCCCCGATAACTATCAGAGTAACCGCAGCTACGCTTATATGCCGTTTGACTGTTCGGCGGTCTACTGGAACAACGCCTCTCCGTTGCCGCAGCCCCAGTCCGACATTATCGATAAAGCCTCGGCGCTGCTGGATGCCACCACGCGGCAGCTTCATCCGGAAACTAACACCGATCCCAAACTCAACCCGCAGCTCGCGTCGGCGATTCAAAAGTCGGGCATGATCCTGCTGGACGACTTTGCCGACCTGGTGCTGAAAACGCAGGATCTCTGTAGCCAACAGCAGGATTGCGTGCGGCTGAAGAACGCGCTGGTGAATCTCGGCAACGCCAAAGACTGGGATACGCTGGTGCGTCGCGCCGACTCCGGCCAGCTGAACGGCATGAACGTGCTGCTGCGCCCGGTGAGCGCCGAAGCGCTGGAAAACCTGGTTAATACCGCCACCTCCAGCTTCTTTTTCCGCGAGACGCGCCGCGCCGCCGAAAACCTTAACAGCCCGCCGCCGGGCGGATTCCTGATCGTCAGCGACGAGGGCCGCCAGCTGGTTAATCAGCCGCAGCCTACGGTGTCGCTGTTCGATCTGGACGCGCCGTCGCAGTGGCGCGAGCTGCAGCGTCTCTCCGGCATGCTGCTGCATACTTCATTCAGCGCCAGCGGCATTATCACCAGCCTGTCGGTAGACGCCAACGGCACGCGTCATATCGCGCTGCACAACGAACCGGATGCGATGGCGATGTGGCGCTATCTCGGCACGACGCTGCTGCTGGTGGTATTGCTGGCCTGCGCGGTGATTAACGCGCTGCTCTCTCTGCGCCGCATCCACCGCAACCGTCAGCGCATGGCGAATATCCAGCAATATTACGACAAGTGCTTTAATCACAATCTCACGACCATGCAGAGCGTGCGCTCGATGTTCTGACGCATCAGAACCCGAGCGGCGCTGCGGCTATCCCCGCGCCGCCCTGCCCTCTCCCGCCCCATTCTGTGCTACCCTGTCGCCCTCTTTTGACCGGAGAACCTGCCTGATGACGCTGAACTGGGCGCAAATCGATACCGTACTGCTGGATATGGACGGCACGCTGCTGGACCTGGCGTTTGACCGTCATTTTTGGCTGGAGCATGTGCCGCTAACCCTGAGCGAAACGCGCGGCATTACACTTGCGGAAGCGGAGTCGCTGATCGCCGGAAAGTACCAGGCGGTGGCGCATACGCTAAACTGGTATTGTCTGGACTACTGGGCAGCAGAGCTGGCGCTGGATATTCGCGCCATGACGTTTGCCAAACGTAGCCTGGCGACGATGCGGGAAGATACCGTGCCGTTTTTGCAGGCGCTACGTCGGGCAGGAAAACGCACCATTCTGCTGACCAACGCCCATCCATACAATCTGGATATCAAACTGGCGCAGACCGGCCTTGCGCCGCACCTTGATTTATTACTTTCCACCCATACCTTTGGGTATCCGAAAGAGGACCCGCGCTTGTGGCAGGCGGTGGAGCAGCATACCGGATTTGATCGTCCGCGAACGCTGTTTATTGATGACAACGAGACCATTCTCGACGCGGCGAAAAGCTGGGGCATCGGCTGGTGTTTAGGCGTCAGCAACCCCGACTCCGGGCGTCCCGATCAGGTCTTCCAGCGTCACGCGGCGGTCCGCGATTATCGCACCCTGTGCAGCGCGCTGGCGTAAACGGGAGCAGCAATGAAAGAGAAAAGCAGCGAAGGCGTGCGCCTCGACAAATGGCTCTGGGCGGCGCGCTTCTACAAAACGCGCTCGCTGGCACGCGAGATGATCGAAGGCGGCAAAGTCCACTATAACGGTCAGCGCAGCAAGCCGAGCAAGCTGGTTGAGCTGGACGCGGAGCTGACGCTGCGCCAGGGCAACGACGAGCGCACCGTGATCGTCACCGCGCTGAGCGACAAGCGCGGTCCGGCGGAAGTGGCGCAGCAGCTCTACAGCGAAACCGCAGCCAGCATTGAGAAACGGGAAAAGGTGGCGCTGGCGCGCAAGATGAACGCGCTCACCATGCCGCATCCCGATCGCCGCCCCGATAAAAAAGAGCGCCGCGATTTGATGAAATTTAAATTAACGGGCGACGACCAGGCTTAGCCCCAACGAGAGAAAATTTATGTCTGTACAAGATCAACTGCATCGTTACCTGTTTGAGAATGTGGCCGTGCGCGGCGAGCTGGTGAATGTCAGCCACACCTGGCAGGAAATCATCAAAAACCATGACTATCCGGCACCGGTGCAGACGCTGCTGGGCGAACTGCTGGTGGCGACCAGCCTGTTGACCGCCACGCTGAAATTCGACGGCGACATCACGGTGCAGCTGCAGGGCGATGGTCCGCTGTCGCTGGCGGTCATCAACGGCAATAATCGCCAGGAACTGCGCGGCGTCGCGCGCGTGAAGGGCGATATCCCGGCGGACAGCACCCTGAAAAGCATGGTCGGTACCGGTTATCTGGCGATCACCATTTCGCCTGAGAAAGGCGAGCGTTATCAGGGCGTCGTCGGCCTGGAAGGGGATACGCTGGCCGCCTGCCTGGAAGACTATTTCATGCGTTCTGAACAGCTGCCGACCCGCCTGTTTATTCGCACTAATGAAAAAGGGGCGGCGGGCATTCTGCTGCAGGTCCTGCCGGCGCAGGATACCCAGACCGAAGACTTCAACCACCTGGCGACGCTGACCGAAACCGTGAAGAGCGAAGAGCTGATCGATCTGCCGGCGACCGACGTCCTGTGGCGCCTCTATCATCAGGAAGAAGCGACCGTTTTCGATCCGCAGCCGGTGAGCTTTAAGTGCACCTGTTCGCGCGAGCGCTGCGGCGAAGTGCTGAAAACCCTGCCTCAGCATGAAGTTGACGAGATTATCGAAGAGGATGGTCAGGTCGATATGCACTGCGACTACTGCGGCACGCACTACGTCTACGACGCGGTCGATATCGCGGCGATCCGTAAAGGCGGCGCGGAAGGCGAAAACAGCGACAGCATCCACTGATTTATCTCTGGGCGGCTTTGCCGCCCTTTTTCCTCCCCGCTATATCCCCTTAATTTACAAAGTAAAATAAGCTTTTCACGCTAACTTTACTTTCAAAAGCGGTTGTTTTTGCTGCTTAACGCGCCCTGGTTCGCATTTCTGATGGACAACGCTTTTCCCACAGGCTCAGAAGAGTACACTGCGCGCGATCGTGCATCCGCCCAGCAACACGCGGAGAGGATGGCACGACACCAATAATTATTCGCCTGTGCAGTACCAAAACGATTTAAGGAGCAGTCACATGCGCGTTACCGGCCTGACCTCGCAAGATCTTGCCGCTTTGGGCATCGAGGGCACCACCGAAGTGGTCCACAACCCCGATTTCGATACGCTGTTTACCGAAGAACTCCGTCCCGAGCTGGAAGGTTATGCGCGCGGCACCCTGACGCAAAGCGGCGCAGTGGCGGTCGATACCGGCATTTTTACCGGCCGCTCGCCAAAGGATAAATATATCGTCCGTGACGACACCACCCGCGACACGCTGTGGTGGAACGATCAAGGAACAGGCAAAAACGACAACCAGCCGCTGTCGCAGGAAACCTGGCAGCAGCTGAAAGCCTGCGTAACCGAACAGCTCTCCGGTAAACGTCTGTTCGTTATCGACGCCTTCTGCGGTGCCAACCCCGATTCGCGCCTCAGCGTGCGCTTCGTGACCGAAGTGGCCTGGCAGGCGCACTTCGTCAAAAACATGTTTATTCAGCCGAGCGAAAGCGAGCTGGCGGACTTTAAACCCGATTTCGTGGTGCTGAACGGGGCGAAATGCACTAACCCTAACTGGCAGGCGCAGGGGCTGCACTCAGAAAACTTCGTGGCGTTCAACCTTACCGAAGGGATGCAGCTGATCGGCGGCACCTGGTACGGCGGCGAGATGAAGAAAGGGCTGTTTGCGGTGATGAACTACCTGCTGCCGCTGCGCGGCATCGCCTCTATGCACTGCTCGGCTAACGTCGGCAAAGCGGGCGACGTGGCGGTGTTCTTCGGCCTCTCCGGCACCGGCAAAACCACCCTCTCCACCGATCCGGAACGTCAGCTGATCGGCGACGACGAGCATGGCTGGGATGACGACGGCGTGTTCAACTTCGAAGGCGGCTGCTACGCCAAGACCATCAAGCTTTCCGAACAGGCCGAGCCGGAAATCTACCGCGCCATCCGTCGTAATGCGCTGCTGGAGAACGTCGTGGTGCGCGAAGATGGCAGCGTCGATTATGACGACGACAGCAAAACGGAAAACACCCGCGTCTCCTATCCTATCGACCATATCGACAATATCGTGCGTCCGGTCTCGAAAGCGGGCCACGCGAAGAAAGTGATCTTCCTGACCGCCGACGCCTTCGGCGTATTGCCGCCGGTGTCGCGCCTGACTCCTGAGCAGACGCAGTACCACTTCCTTTCCGGCTTCACCGCCAAGCTGGCTGGCACCGAGCGCGGCGTCACCGCGCCGACGCCTACCTTCTCCGCCTGTTTCGGCGCGGCGTTCCTGACGCTCCACCCAACCCAGTATGCGGAAGTGCTGGTGAAGCGCATGCAGGCGGCAGGCGCGCAGGCTTATCTGGTCAATACCGGCTGGAACGGCAGCGGCAAACGTATTTCGCTGAAGGATACGCGCGCCATTATCAACGCGATTTTGGCTGGCGAGCTGGATGATGCCGAAACCGAGACGCTGCCGGTGTTCAACCTGCAGGTGCCGAAAGCGCTGGGTCAGCTCGACGCCGCGACGCTCGATCCGCGTAGCAGCTGGGAGAGTGACGAGAAGTGGCTGGAAGCGGCGCGCGATCTGGCGCAGCGCTTTATCACTAACTTCGAGAAATATACCGATAACGCGGCGGGCGCCGCGCTGGTTAAAGCAGGTCCGGTGCTGTAACTCTTCGGGCGCGGCCATCGCCGCGCCCGCTTACTGCTCAGCTCTGCGTCGTGCTGTTACTGCCCGGCGCAGACTGTTCCGTCAGCGGCAGCCAGGCGCGAATCCGCAGCCCGCCGCGCTCGCTCTCGCCAATCTCCAGCGACCCCTGATGCGCATCGATAATGCGCTGCACAATCGCCAGCCCAAGACCGGTGCCGCTGGTGCTGCGCGCGCTGTCGCCGCGCACAAAGGGCTGTAACAGATGCGCCAGCTGCTCTGGCTTGATGCCCGGACCGTCATCCTCGACCTGAAACCAGGCGCGATGCAGTTCACGGCCGCTGCTCACCTTGATCCAGCCATTGCCGTAACGCGCCGCGTTCACCACCAGGTTCGCCACTGCGCGCTTAATCGACAGCGGGTTGATATCCAGCATCAGCTCTTCCGGCATCACGGCATTCTCAATCTCGCGCTCGTAACCGCTTTCGGCGGCGACCACTTCGCCCAGCACGCCGTTGAGATCGGCGCGTTCAGTCTGGATCTCCTGGCCGGTGCGCAGATAATCGATGAACTGCTCAATGATGGCGTTGCACTCTTCGATATCTTTATTGATCGATTCGGCGAGGTATCCATCTTCTTCGCCCATCATTTCGGTGGCGAGGCGAATACGCGTCAGCGGCGTGCGCAGATCATGACTGACGCCTGCCATCAGTAGCGTACGGTCGTCCGCCAGCTGTTTAACACCGGCAGCCATCTGATTAAAGGCGCGCGTCACCGAACGCACCTCCGACGCGCCATACTCGCGCAGCGGTGGCGGAATAATGCCTTTACCGACCTGTAGTGCCGCATGCTCCAGGTCCACCAGCGGTCGGTTCTGGATGCGGATAAACAGCCATGCGCCGCCAATCGCCAGCAGCATAATCGCCAGCGTGTAGCGGAACAGCGGCGAGAAGTCGCCCTGATGGATTTCCGTCAGCGGCACGCGCACCCAGATGTCAGGCGACAGCCAGGTTTTCAGCCAGACCACCGGCGAATTTTTATTGACCTCGACGCGCACGTCGGTCGGGCCGCCAAGCTGCTGGCCCATCTGCTCGCTAAGGAATTCATAGTGCTGCGCCCAGCGCAACCCGCTCTCTTCGGCTGCCGCATTGGTATAGAGCGAAATGCCCAGCTCACGGTAGATCTCGCGGCGAAAGGCGGGCGGCACCTCCAGCTGCGTGCCGTCTTCCAGCTGCAGCCGGTCAGTCATCAACATGCGCACTTCATACGCCAGCACCTTGTTGAACTGCTGCAGGCTGGGAAGAATGGCGAAGTTGAGCACCACCAGATAGGTCGTTACCAGGCTGACGAACAGCAAGGTAACGATCAATAACAGGGTGCGGGCAAATGAGCTTCGAGGCGAGAAGCGCAGTCGCCTCATGCTTTAGAACCGTCCGGAACGAAAACGTAGCCCAGGCCCCAGACCGTCTGGATATAGCGCGGGTGCGCCGGATCCTCTTCTACCATACGGCGCAGACGCGAGATCTGTACGTCGATGGAGCGCTCCATTGCGCTGTATTCGCGTCCGCGCGCCAGGTTCATCAGCTTGTCGCGCGACAGCGGTTCACGCGGATGGCTGACCAGCGCTTTCAGTACGGCGAACTCGCCGCTGGTGAGCGGCATCGGTTCATCTTCGCGGAACATTTCGCGCGTGCCGAGATTCAGCTTGAACTTGCCAAAAGCGATAACCGCCTCTTCCTGCGAAGGCGCACCCGGCAGCTCATTGGCCTGACGACGCAGCACCGCGCGGATACGCGCCAGCAGTTCACGCGGGTTGAACGGTTTTGGAATGTAGTCATCCGCGCCGATCTCCAGCCCGACGATACGGTCGACCTCTTCGCCTTTCGCCGTCACCATAATGATCGGCATCGGGTTGCTCTGACTGCGCAGACGACGGCAAATCGACAGGCCATCTTCGCCCGGCAGCATCAGATCCAGCACCATCAGGTGGAAAGATTCACGGGTCAGCAGACGATCCATCTGCTCGGCGTTGGCGACGCTGCGCACCTGAAAGCCCTGCTCGGTGAGATAGCGCTCCAGCAGCGCACGCAAACGCATATCATCATCAACGACCAGAATTTTGTAGTTCTCTTGCATTTCCTACTCCCAAAGGCGCCATTGCCTGAGACGATATTGTTAAAAAAAGTTGTCTGCCTGTGACAGCCATTAATGGTTTATATTCTAGTCGAAATTGTTACAAAGCATATTAAACAGGAGCTTATCTTTAATTTTCTCGCTGCGCTAAATGTGAAATCATCTATTTATGCTCCGATCACAACAGTTACGGCAAATCTGAAAGTCGGTCACTTTTTCTCGATATTTGCGGCCGTAAAAGTAAACCGTCGTTTATTGAGGCTTGCAGATCAAACAGTTAATCCTCAATTTGACTTTAGCGCTATTCGTCGTCTTCTTTCCATACCTCAATGCGCAGCGGCCTCGTCGGGCGACAGCATAAAATACCATCCTCTGCGCGCCTTGCCGCATGCTTCTCTCGGATTAACGCTATTTTCGCCACGGTTCAGGCCATTCAAAAATAAAGTCCTTTAAATCAATTAGTAAAGCTATCTTTCCGCCCGCTGTGAATTGCACCACACTGCTTTCACTCGCTTCACTACAGGGATAGCAATAATGAAAAAAACGTTGTTAGTGCTGGGTGCGCTGGCCACCCTTAGTTTGAATCCTGCTCTGGCGGCAACCGCCGCTGGCGAAGCTGCCGGTGCGCAGGCCTCGACCACCGCGCAGGGCAACTCTAACGCCATTGGCGTCGGCGCTGTCGCCGCGCTGCTCGGCGTGGCGCTTGCGACCGCAGGCGGCGGCGACAAAAGCACCTCTTCTTCTACCACCACGTCTACCGTGGCGGGAAAATAACGATTTAAGCCGTTTTAACTTTTTGTACCTGCCCCTTTCGCCACCGGGGAACGACACACAGGGTTTTCACCGTTGAAAACCTGTTCCCCGACTCTTTTTTGCCGCGCCTGCTTTGCTTTACACTGCCTGCTTTTACGCTTCCGAGTCGATACGCATGAAAACCCGACTGATCACCCGTGAAGGCTTCAATAAGCTGAAAGCCGAACTCGACTATCTCTGGCGCGAAGAACGCCCCGAAGTCACGAAAAAAGTGACCTGGGCCGCCAGCCTTGGCGATCGCAGCGAGAACGCTGACTACCAGTACAACAAAAAACGCCTGCGCGAAATCGATCGCCGCGTACGTTATCTGACAAAAAGCCTTGAGACGCTGCGCATTGTCGACTATTCGCCGCAGCAGGATGGCAAAGTCTTTTTTGGCGCCTGGGTAGAAGTAGAAAATGACGACGGCGAGGTAAAACGCTTTCGCATCGTCGGCTACGACGAGATTTTCGGCCGGAAAGATTACATTTCAATCGACTCGCCGATGGCGCGCGCACTGCTGAAAAAAGAGCCCGGCGACGCCGTGACGGTAGAGACGCCGCTGGGTCCCGCGCTCTGGTATGTCAACGAAATTACCTACCCGGACGCCTGATTCAGAATATCGCTGAAAGCCGCCCTCATCGCTGGCAATTTCACTTTTCAGTCCGTATAACTGTCCCCTGTTTTTCAACCCTGTAAGCAAGACAGAATCGATGATGAAAGATCTCAGCCACATTATTGCCAGTGAGCTGCAGGCGCGTGCGGAGCAAGTTGAAGCCGCTGTGCGTCTGCTGGACGAAGGGAACACCGTGCCGTTTATCGCACGCTATCGTAAAGAGGTGACCGGCGGTCTGGACGACACCCAACTGCGCCAGCTGGAGACGCGTCTCGGCTACCTGCGCGAACTGGAAGAGCGCCGCCAGTCGATTCTGAAGTCTATTAACGAGCAGGGCAAACTGACTGACGAACTCGCCGGCGCTATTAACGGCACGCTCAGTAAAACCGAACTCGAAGACCTTTATCTGCCTTATAAGCCTAAACGCCGCACCCGCGGTCAGATCGCGATTGAAGCGGGTCTGCAACCGCTGGCCGAAACGCTGTGGCAGGATGCGTCGCAGGATCCCGAACAGCTGGCGGTGCAGTATGTCGATGCCGACAAAGGCGTCGCCGACGTGCGCGCCGCGCTGGACGGCGCACGCTATATCCTGATGGAGCGCTTCGCCGAAGACGCCACGCTGCTGGCGAAGGTGCGCGACTACCTGTGGAAAAACGCGCATCTGGTGTCGCGCGTAGTCGAAGGCAAAGAGCAGGAAGGGGCCAAATTCCGCGACTACTTCGATCATCACGAAGCGCTGAACAGCGTGCCGTCGCACCGCGCACTGGCGATGCTGCGCGGTCGTAACGAGGGCGTGCTACAGCTGTCGCTGAACGCCGATCCGCAGTTCGACGAGCCGCCGCGCGAAAGCTACGGCGAAACGCTGATCGCCGAGCATCTTAACCTGCGCCTCAACGGCGCGCCGGCCGACAGCTGGCGCAAGGCGGTGGTGAGCTGGACCTGGCGCATCAAGGTGATGCTGCACCTGGAGACGGAGCTGATGGGCACGGTGCGCGAGCGCGCCGAAGACGAAGCGATTAACGTCTTCGCCCGCAACCTGCACGATCTGCTGATGGCGGCACCGGCGGGCATGCGCGCCACCATGGGTCTCGATCCCGGCCTGCGCACCGGCGTAAAAGTCGCCGTGGTGGACGCCACCGGCAAGCTGGTCGCTACCGATACCATTTATCCGCATACCGGCCAGGCAGCCAAAGCCGCGACCGTGGTGGCTGCACTCTGCGCGAAACATCAGGTTGAGCTGGTGGCGATCGGCAACGGCACCGCCTCGCGCGAGACGGAGCGTTTCTTCCTCGACGTGCAGAAACAGTATCCGCATATCACCGCGCAAAAAGTGATCGTCAGTGAAGCAGGCGCCTCCGTCTATTCCGCTTCTGAACTGGCGGCGCTGGAGTTCCCGAATCTCGACGTCTCGCTGCGCGGCGCGGTCTCTATCGCACGACGCCTGCAGGATCCGCTGGCGGAGCTGGTGAAAATCGATCCGAAATCGATCGGCGTCGGCCAGTATCAGCATGATGTCAGCCAGAGCCTGCTGGCGAAGAAGCTGGACGCGGTGGTGGAAGACTGCGTGAACGCGGTCGGCGTCGATCTCAACACCGCCTCCGTCCCGCTGCTGGCTCGCGTCGCCGGGCTGACGCGCATGATGGCGCAGAATATTGTCAGCTGGCGCGACGAGAACGGCCGTTTCCAGAACCGCCAGCAGCTGCTTAAGGTAAGCCGCCTCGGCCCGAAAGCCTTTGAACAGTGCGCGGGCTTCCTGCGTATCAACCATGGCGATAACCCGCTCGACGCCTCAACGGTACACCCGGAAGCCTATCCGGTCGTGGAGCGTATCCTGGCGGCAACCGAGCAGGCGCTGAACGACCTGATGGGCAATCCTTCCAGCCTGCGCAACGTTAAGGCGGTCGATTTTACCGACGAGCGCTTCGGCCTGCCGACCGTTACCGACATTATTAAAGAGCTGGAAAAACCGGGCCGCGACCCGCGTCCTGAGTTTAAAACCGCGCAGTTCGCCGAAGGGGTCGAAACCCTTAACGATCTGCTGCCGGGCATGGTGCTGGAAGGCGCGGTGACCAACGTCACTAACTTTGGCGCTTTTGTCGATATCGGCGTACATCAGGATGGCCTGGTGCATATCTCTTCGCTGTCGGACAAGTTTGTGGAAGATCCGCATCAGGTGGTGAAAGCGGGCGATATCGTGAAGGTGAAAGTGCTGGACGTCGATCTGCCGCGCAAGCGCATCGCGCTGACGATGCGGCTGGATGAACAGCCTGGCGACAGCAATGCGCGCAGCAGCGGCAACGGTCGCAGCGCGCCGCGCGACAACGCGCGTCCGGCTGGCGGCGCGAAGCCGCGTCCGCGCCCGAACAGCCAGCCTGCAGGCAACAGCGCGATGGGCGATGCGCTGGCGGCGGCCTTCGGCAAAAAACGTTAAACCCTGCGCGCGCCCGGCTTATTCTGGATCGGGCGCGCGTAACCTCCTCTGTAAAGTTGAAAATCCCTCTCTTGACGCTACGCTGAAAGCACGCCTGCATAAAAAACAACCCGGGACGTGGCACCCAATTCGCGATGGAAACGATCACAGCGCTGCTCGATAAAATCTATGCCGACACCTTTCCTCAGGCGGCGCGAGAGCGCCTGCTGCGCCATATCGCCGCCGCGCGCGACGCGACTAAGCTGCCGCGCAAAGCGCACTGGGACGAACAGGATGTCGTGCTGATCACCTACGCGGATCAGTTTCGCGAGGCGGATGTCCCCACGCTGCAAAGCTTTTCCCGCTTTTATCAGCAGCATTTGCAGTCCACCTTTCCTCTGGTTCATCTGCTGCCCTTTTTCCCCTATTCGTCCGACGACGGCTTTTCCGTCATCGATTACCATCAGGTCAACCCGCTGTGTGGCGACTGGCCGGATGTCGCCCGGCTGCATCAGGAAACGCGCCTGATGTTTGACTTCGTCTGCAACCATATGTCCGCGCACAGCGCCTGGTTTAAACACTACCTGGCGCTCGATCCCGGCTGGGACGATTTCTTTATCAGCATGCCGCCCGCCACCGATCTCAGCGGCGTGACGCGGCCGCGCACTTCGCCGCTGCTGACGCCCTTCGAGATGGCGAACGGCGAGATGCGCTTTATCTGGACGACCTTCAGCGCCGATCAGATCGATCTTAACTTTGGCAATCCCGAAGTGCTGATCCGTATGGTGGAAGTGCTGCTCGACTACCTGCAAAAAGGGGCGGATTACGTGCGTCTCGACGCCGTCGGCTATATGTGGAAAACGCCCGGCACGCGCTGCATCCATCTGGAAAAAACGCATCTGCTGGTTAAGCTGTTTCGCGCCATTGCCGATACGGTCGCGCCCGGCACGGTGATCATCACCGAAACCAACGTGCCGCATAAAGATAACGTCAGTTACTTCGGCGACGGTCATGACGAAGCGCAGATGGTCTATCAGTTTTCCCTGCCGCCGCTGGTGCTGCACGCTATCCATTCGGGTTCAGGACGCGCGCTGCGTCAGTGGGCCGGCGCGCTTGAGCCAGGCAAGGGCGGCACGACCTTCTTTAATTTTCTCGCCTCGCACGACGGCATCGGGCTTAACCCGGCGCGCGGCATTCTCTCTGAGACGGAAATTGTGGCACTGGTGCGCGATCTGGCGCTGGAAGGGGCGCTGGTCTCCTATAAAAACAACCCGGACGGCACCACCAGCCCTTATGAGATTAACGTCACCTATCTCGACGCGCTCAACCATCAGAACGACGACGACCAGACGCGCCTGCGACGCTTTCTGCTGGCGCACGCTATTTTGCTGTCGTTCCCCGGCGTGCCCGCCATCTATGTCCAGAGTATTCTCGGCTCGCGTAACGACTATGAAGGCGTCAAAGCCGCAGGCCATAACCGCGCCATTAACCGGCAAAAGTTTGACTTAAAAACGATCGAGGCGGCGCTGGCGGACAGCAGCGGACTGCGTCACGCCATTTATACCCGCCTCAGTCAGCTGATTCAGCTGCGCACGCGCCAGGCCGCCTTTCATCCCGATAATCCGATGACCCTCTATGACAGCGATAATGCGCTGCTGGTGCTGAGGCGTCATGAGCCGCAGCAGACGGGTAGCGGCCTGCTGTGCGTGTTTAATCTGAGCGGGAAAACCGTCGAGACGATGCTGCCGGAGGCGCGTCTTTTTCAGGATGTGGTAACAGAGAAGAGAGTTGATGGCACCCAGCCGCTTACGCTGGATGCCTGGCAGTTTGTCTGGTTGCGTAGCTGATTACTTATAGACATCCGCGGTGGCGCTGAATTTGCCGTGTTCACGGCCAGCGATCACGCGGTAGTATTTGCCGCCTTTTTCATCAGCCATTTTGGAGAGTTCGCGTTTGGCGTCCATTGGCGAAGTGGTTTCCGCCGTGGTATTTACCGTACCGATCTTCTCCAGATTCATTTTCTTCACTTCTTCTTTGGTCACTTCCTTAGCCGCAAGCGCCGAAAACGACACTGCGCCCATTACCACTGAAGCCACAACCCATTTCATCACCTTCATTACAATACCCCTCATTCATTTCCGTTATGTGAGATGTAAGCAGACGCCGGATTGCGTCAGGCGAGATGGAACGGCATTATCCTCTCCCTGGACAATTCACATCATTAAGCGGCCATGCCTACTTACAAAGTATTACAGCTGGTGAGGAAATTTCCAGTCTTGCGTCCGGTTTAACCACCACACTTCTGACTGAAATCAAGAATATGCTGGCAGAAGGCCTCCGGATGAGAAATAAAAGGCGCGTGCGCGGCTTTCTCCATCACCACGGAAGGCGAAGCGGGCAGCGCGGCGTCGAGCAGCGCGGCAATACGACGCGGCACCAGCCCATCCAGCGCGCCATACAAACGCAAAAACGGCATCCCGATGCGCGGCAGCTGGTCACGTAAATCGACATCGCGCAGGATCGCCAGCCCGCCATCCAGCACCGCCACCGGCGGCATCGGCTGCGCCAGTACCACCTCTTTTAACCGGCGCGCGTCCTGACGGGCGCTGTCCGTGCCCAGAGTTTGCAGCGCCAGGAAACGCTCGACGGTGCGCTGAAAGTCGCTGTTAAGCTGCGAACGGAAGGTCGCTAACGTTTCCGGCTTAATCCCCGGCCACTCCTCGCTGGCGGTAAAACAGGGCGAAGAGGCGACGCTGATCACTCCCGCTACCTGTTGCGGCGCGCGCAGCGCCAGCTCGGTCGCCACCAGCCCGCCCAGCGACCAGCCCAGCAGCAGCGCGCGCGGCGGCAAGTGCGGCAGCAGCTGTTGCGCCATCTCGGCCAGCGAAAGCGCGACGTCAGATGTGCTGCGGCCGTAGCCCGGCAGATCGACCAGGTGCAGACGAAAATGCGGGCTGAGCCGCGGCACGATGCTCTGCCACACCTCCGCGTTCAGTCCCCATCCGTGCAGCAGCACAAGATCACTCTTCCCTTCTCCGCAGGTGTGCCAGTAAAGCGAGGTCATTAGTTACTATCCCGTAAAACATTAAGGAGGCCGCTATGCTACCAATGCCAGCCCTCTGTTGGCTATGCCGACTGCCGCTGCGCGTCGCCGCCCACGGACTATGCAGCGTCTGCCTGCGCACCCTGCCGCCGTTGCCGGTGCTCTGTCCGCGCTGCGGCCTGCCCGCCGGCTCCTCCCGCGTCGTCTGCGGACGCTGCCTGCGATCGCCGCCCCCCTGGCAGGCACTGGTCTGCGTCAGCGGCTATCAGCCGCCGCTGCGTCACTGGGTGCGTCAGCTGAAGTTTTACCGCATAACCGCACTCAGGGTGATGCTGGCGCGTCTGCTTTTGCTAAGCTGGCTGGAAGCTCACCGCACGCGCGGGCTGAGACGGCCCGATTTGCTGCTGTGCGTGCCGCTGCATAAGATGCGCGCCTGCCGACGCGGCTACAATCAGGCGGCGCTGCTGGCGCAACCGCTGGCGCGCTGGCTCGGCTGCGCGTTCCAGGATGGCGTGCGCCGCAGGCGACGCGGCGCGCTGCAGCATCGACTCAGCGCATCGCAGCGCCGGCGCAACGTACGCGGCGCTTTCCAGCTTGAAATCGCCGTGCGCGGACGCCATATCGCTCTGATAGATGATGTGGTGACAACGGGTAATACCGTGGGGGAGATCAGCCGCATTTTGCTGGCGCAGGGCGCGGCCAGCGTACAAATCTGGTGCCTGTGCCGTACCTTGTAGAGCGTCGGTGATGGGCGTATTATAACCAACTAAATTAGTCAACTATTGAGCAATTGCCATGATCCGAATTACAGACTCTGCCCAGGAGCACTTCGCTAAACTGCTGTCAAAACAGGAAGATGGCACCCAGATTCGCGTATTCGTCATTAACCCGGGTACGCCGACCGCCGAGTGCGGCGTCTCTTACTGCCCGCCTGACGCGGTAGAAGCGACCGACACGGAACTGAAGTTCGAGAAGCTCTCAGCCTATGTTGACGAGCTGAGCGCGCCTTATCTGGAAGACGCCGAAATCGACTTCGTTACTGATAACCTCGGCTCGCAGCTGACGCTGAAAGCGCCAAACGCCAAAATGCGTAAGGTCTCTGATGACGCGCCGCTGACAGAGCGCGTTGAGTATCTGCTGCAGGCGCAGATCAACCCACAGCTGGCTGGTCACGGCGGCCGCGTGTCGCTGATGGAGATCACCGAAGACGGCTTCGCCATTCTGCAGTTCGGCGGCGGCTGTAACGGCTGCTCCATGATCGACGTCACCCTGAAAGATGGCATCGAAAAAGAGCTGCTGGCCGCTTTCCCGGAGCTGAAAGGCGTCCGCGATCTCACCGAGCACCAGCGCGGCGAACACTCCTACTACTAATATCTCCGCGCGACAGTCGTTGACTGTCGCGCGCTCTCCGTTACTTGCCTTTTCGCGTCTGACTTACCGCCTTCAACAGCTTTGTTACCTCTTTATCCGTAAAAATCGTCTCCAGCGGCTGCGTTAGCTTGCGTCGCCAGTTAGGGTATTGATCGACGGTACCTGGCACGTTGACCGGCGTGGTCATGCCTGTCCAGTCCTCTGGCTGCAGGCCAAGCAGCGCACTGCCGGTTGCCGCCAGAAATTTATGCATCGCCAGGTTAAGCGCAGGCGTCATCTCCAGCTTATCGGCCTGGCGCGCGCTGCGCGCCGGCATCACGCCCGCTTTATGCAGCGCATCCAGCAGCGCCTGCTTCTGCTTCGCCCGTTGCTCGTGCAGCGACTGCAACACCTCTTTGCCGGGATAAAGCTTCAGCTTTTCCCCCAGCGCGAAATCGCCTGCGCTCCAGAAGCCGCTCAGCGTCGGCAGATCGTGCGTGCTGGCGCTGGCGATCGACTGACGCGGGTAGTCGCCGGGCAGACGATAGCTGCCGTCACGCTGCTGCTCAAACCACATCACCTTCCAGGAAAAAACGCCGCTGGCGCGCAGCAGGCCGACAATTTCTGGCGGAACCGTACCGAGATCCTCGCCAATCACCATACAGCGATGGCGCTGACTCTCCAGCGCCAGAATGCCCAGCAGATCCTGCACCGGATAGCTGACGTAGGCGCCTTTATCGGCGTTTTCCCCTTTCGGCACCCACCACAGCCGCAGCAGCGCCATAACGTGATCGATGCGCAGCGCGCCACAGTCACGCATATTGGCGCGCAGCATGTCGATAAAGGGCTGATAGCCGCGCGCGCGCATCACGTGCGGATCCATCGGCGGCAGCCCCCAGTTTTGCCCCAGCGGCCCGAGGCGATCCGGCGGCGCACCGACTGAGGCCTCAAGCCGATAGAGTTCGGGATCGTGCCAGGTTTCTGCGCTGCCTTCCGCCACGCCCACCGCCAGGTCGCGATACAGCCCCACCGTCATCTTCAGCGCCTGGCTGCGCGTCCAGCACTGAGCAAACTGGGTTTGCGCCAGCCACTGCAGCCATTGCCAGAATGCGATCTCATCTTCATGCGCCTCGCACCAGCGCTGCACCTCGGGCGACTGGCTGTTGCGCCAGCTTTCCGGCCAGGCGGGCCAGCCCCAGGCCTGCGCATCTTCGCTGCGCCGTTCCGCCTGCAGGCCGTCGTAGGCCGCCTGATAACGCAGGCTGTCGCCGCCGTCGCGCACGAAATCCGCAAACGCCTGCCGCTGCGCGTCATCATCGGCGCGCAGGCTGAACTGCGCCCAGGCGTGACGCAGCGCGGCGAGCTTCAGCGCCATCACCGCCGCGTAGTCGACAAACTCGCTATCGCGGGCTTTCGCCAGCGCGCGCTGAGTTTTTGCCGACTTCCACCACTTCTGTGCCGCCGCGCTCTGCTGGAAATCTTCCAGCTGCGCCACGCTGATATAGATAATATTGAGCCAGCGTCGGGAAGAGGGGCTGTAGGGGCTGGCGAAATCTGGCGTGGCGGGATAGAGCGCGTGCAGCGGGTTGAGCCCGACAAAATCGCCGCCCTGACGCGCAACCTGCTCCAGAAGCTGCTGCAAATCGCCAAAATCGCCGATGCCCCAGTTATCGGCGGAACGCACGGTATAAAGCTGTACCAGCGCGCCCCAGCGTTTCTCGCCGTTGCGCAGCGGTTCCGGCAGCCAGCAGCGGCGCGGCGTAAGGATAATGCGCGTCTGCCACTGCTGCTTACCTTTGCTCAGCGTCAGTTGGTGGTAGCCGTGACCGAGCGGCGACGGCAGTGTAAAAGGCTCGCCCGCCTGAAGTTCACCGCTAAACTCGCGGCCCTTCTCGCTGCGCAGCCGCCACTGATAGAGGCCGCGCCCTTCCGGGTTAAGCTGCCGCGCGGCTCCGCCGCTAAATACCTGTACCGGCGGCAGCGGCGCGCCCTTCTCTTTTCTGGCATCGCCCATCACCGCCAGCAGCGCCGTTTTGGTTTCGTCGCTGATGGCTTCCGGCTCGCCTTTGGCGTTGGTATAGGTCAGAGAAATTCCGGCGGCTACTGCCGCGCGATCCAGTGCGCTCTCTTTCATGCTCTCCCCTTAGCGTTTCGATCCAAAGCCATTGAGTTGCGATGTAATCACTATCTGCGGCATACCTTTTCGGCGCGCAGGCAAACAGAGCATTAAGTAAAGACGGCAGTGGGGAAAAAATCGACAGGAAACAAAGAAAAACGCCAGCCTGAGCGGCGAAAGCGCGCGAAGCATAAGGCATCCCGCACAGGAACAAAAACGCGGGCTGCGTTTTTTACAACCCAGAATGCTGGTCCGGCGACAGACGCACCTCAGGGATGAGGTGCGTATTTATGACAGCGCGCGCTTTTGCGCTATGCAAGGGCACTGCCGCTTGCGACCGAGGAATTAGCAGAGTTCGAGCTGAACCTCGTGCTGCTCAATTACCTTCATGATGCTGGCGGGCGGCTGCTTATCAGTGTAAAGCTGATCGATTAGCCCCATATTGCCCAGGTTCACCATGGCGTTGCGGCCAAATTTCGAATGGTCGACAACCAGCATTACACAGCGGGAATTCTCGATAATGGCGCGTTTGGTGCGCACCTCGTGGTAGTCAAACTCCAGCAGAGAGCCATCCATATCAATGCCGCTAATGCCAAGGATGCCGTAATCGAGGCGGAACTGAGAGATAAAGTCGAGCGTCGCCTCGCCCATAATGCCACCGTCGCGCGTACGCACTTCACCGCCTGCGATAATCAGCCGAAAATCGGGCTTACACATCAGCAGCGTCGCCACGTTGATATTGTTGGTTACCACGCGCAGATTTTTATGGTTAAGCAGCGCATAGGCCACCGCTTCCGGCGTGGTGCCGATATCAATAAACAGCGTCGCGCCGTCGGGAATTTCGCTGGCGACGCGCTCGGCGATACGCGCTTTCTCCGCTGACCACATCATTTTACGCTCTTGCCAGGCGGTATTTTCAGAGCTGGAAGGCAGTGCTGCGCCGCCGTGGTGGCGCTGAATTTTATTTTGGTCGGCGAGGTCGTTAAGGTCGCGACGGATGGTCTGCGGGCTTACTTCAAAATGTTCTACCAGCTCTTCGGTACTGACATATCCCTGACGCCGGACCAGATCGATAATGGCGTCATGACGTTGCGTCTGCTTCACATTACTCTCCTGTTTTCTTCTTTTATCCGGCGCTAACGACGCCGTACTGCACGGGTATCGACAAACGCCATCGCCAGCCCGACCAGCAGACCGGCGACATGAGCGCCGTTGGCGATGGCGAGCCCGAACGCGCCATACCAGCCGATCACCAGCCATACAATAGCGAAACCAATCAGTCCGCGTTCCAGATAGACGCCGCTTTCGGGGTCACGCTCGCCGCGCAGCCAGCAGTAGCCCATCAGCGCGTAAACCACGCCCGACAAACCGCCGAACCAGATACCGCTAAATTTTGCCTGCACAAAGCCGCTGAGCAGCGCCGAGATCAGCATAATGACGAACAGCTTGCCGCTGCCGAGCCGTTTCTCCACCGCGCCGCCGAGATACCACCACCACATCAGGTTAAAAAGGATATGCAGCAGCGAAAAGTGCAGCAACGCATGGCTGAACCAGCGCCACACCTGAATATATTGTCCCGGCCCGTCCGGCCAGCTCAGCCACAGCAGCACTGTCTGATCGCCAAAAATCTGCATCAGAATAAATACCGCGACGCAGGCAAAAAGAACGGTCATGGTGAGCGGACCGGCGCGATCGCGAATATTCGCCCATAAATTGCTGCGCTCATAGCGCAGGCCGCTTTTCGTATTGCCGGTATGCCAGCTTGCGGCCTGATAGCGCGGATGGTCAGGCTGCCGAACGAACTGCTGAAGTTCGTTTTCGACCATTTCAAGCTGGCCCTCGTTATCAAGCAGGATCACGTAATGGCCGTCATGTTCGATTCGCAGCGTGACGCCGCGCGTCGCCATATAGTCGACAAACGCCTGCGCCATGCGCGGGTTATTAAACTGCGTAATGCGCACCATTAATCACTCTCCTTGTACATCGGGCGTGGCTCACAGGCCGCCGTCGACAACCTGCTCTGGGAACGCGGCGCGCCAGGCGTCGAAACCGCCGTCAATGCTGTAGGCTGCGCGGAAGCCCTGACTCAGCAGATACTGCGCGGCCCCTTTGCTGCTGTTGCCGTGATAGCACATCACCAGTACCGGCAGCTCGCGGCTGGCGCTGGAGAGGAACTCATTAAGGTTGCCGTTGCTCAGGTGCTGTGCGTTTTCCGCATGGCCGAGCGCAAAGCTCTGCGGATCGCGAATATCGACCAGCAGCGCGCCTTGCGCCAGATGCTCGCTGGCCTGCTGAACGTTAATGCATTCGAAGGTTTCCATGGTTCTCTCGTTAGGGCGACACAATTACCGCCTAGTGTAACCTGATAAGCAGCCTCAATAACCTGACAAAGTGTCCGGCTATGTATTTATTTCTCAGCAAGAATGTTAGCTATATCACGCTAAAATGTTTTTACCGCGTTAAACACTGGCATCAATGTTGGTTTGCGATTATGATTATGCTCGAAAACGAACATTAATGAACTATTCCGAACATCGGAGGAGATGACGTGGAAACCAAAGACCTGATCGTGATCGGCGGCGGCATCAACGGTGCCGGTATTGCAGCGGACGCTGCAGGACGCGGCCTGTCAGTGCTGATGCTGGAGGCGCGGGACCTGGCTTGCGCGACCTCTTCCGCCAGTTCCAAGCTGATTCACGGCGGCCTGCGCTACCTTGAGCACTATGAATTCCGTCTGGTCAGCGAAGCGCTGGCTGAACGTGAAGTTCTGTTGAAAATGGCACCGCATATTGCCTTCCCGATGCGCTTCCGTCTGCCGCACCGTCCGCATCTGCGTCCGGCGTGGATGATTCGCACCGGCCTGTTTTTATACGACCACCTTGGCAAACGCACCAGCCTGCCGGGCAGTAAAAGCCTGCGTTTTGGCGCGGATTCGGCCCTCAAGCCGGAAATTACGCGCGGTTTCGAATATTCCGACTGCTGGGTAGACGATGCGCGCCTGGTAGTGCTGAACGCGCAGGAAGTGGTTAAGCGCGGCGGCGAAGTACGTACCCGCACTCGCGTTACGCGCGCCTGGCGCGAAAATGGCCTGTGGATGGTGGAAGCCGAAGATATCGACAGCGGCAAAACCTATAGCTGGCGCGCGAAAGCGCTGGTCAATGCGGCTGGTCCGTGGGTTAAACAGTTCTTCGATGACGGTCTGAAGCTGAAATCGCCTTACGGCATCCGTCTGATCAAAGGCAGCCACATTGTGGTGCCGCGCGTTCACAACGAGAAGCAGTCTTACATTCTGCAGAACGAAGATAACCGTATCGTGTTTGTTATCCCGTGGATGGACGATTTCTCCATCATCGGCACCACCGACGTGGAGTACAAAGGCGATCCGAAAAACGTCAAAATCGAAGAGAGCGAGATCGACTACCTGCTCAAGATTTACAACAGCCACTTTAAGAAACAGCTGGCGCGTAACGACATAGTCTGGACCTACTCCGGCGTGCGTCCGCTGTGTGATGACGAATCGGATTCGCCGCAGGCGATTACCCGCGACTATACGCTGGACGTGCGTGACGATAATGGCCAGGCGCCGCTGCTGTCGGTATTTGGCGGCAAGCTGACCACCTACCGTAAACTGGCGGAGCATGCGCTGGAAAAACTGACGAAGTATTTCCCGAATGCCGGGCCGGCATGGACGAAAAACTGCGTGCTGCCGGGCGGCGATATCGCCGGTACCCGTGAAGATTACGCCGCCAGCCTGCGTCGTCGTTATCCGTTTATCACCGAAGGCATGGCGCGTCACTTCGCCCGCACCTACGGCAGCAATACCGAAACGCTGCTCGAAGGCGCAACGCGTCTTGAAGATCTGGGCGAGAACTTTGGCCATGATTTCTATGAAGCCGAGCTGCGCTATCTGGTGCAGAACGAATGGGTACGCGAACTGGATGACGCTATCTGGCGCCGTACCAAGCAAGGAATGTGGCTGACTGAAGCCCAGCAGGCGCGCGTGGCGGAATGGCTGGCAACGCATAGCCAGAAACCCAGCCTGTCACTGGCAAGCTAAAGAAAAAACGGGGCAACGGCCCCGTTTTTTTTGCCCGTGGCGCAGGCGGTTAAGATGCGCTACGCGACAGAAGATAAACGAGCGGGCTTTCGCCCGCTCGATAACTACAACCTCACCGGCTTGATATGCCAGATCTCATCCGCATACTCCTGGATGGTCCGGTCAGAGGAGAAATAGCCCATATTGGCGATATTCAGCGCGGCGCGGCGCTGCCACTCTTCCGGTTTGCGATAGAGCTCATCCACCTTATCCTGCGTATCCACATAGCTACGGTAATCCGCCAGCAGCTGATAGTGATCGCCAAAGTTCACCAGCGAATCAAACAGGTTGCGGTAGCGGCCTGGCTCCTGCGGGCTGAATACGCCGGAAGCGATCTGCGTCAATACCTGATGCAGCTCGGCATCCTCTTCATAATATTTACGCGGGTTATAGCCGCCAGCGCGCAATGCTTCGACCTGCGGCGTGGTGTTGCCGAAAATAAAGATATTCTCCTCGCCGATGTGCTCAAGCATCTCGACATTCGCGCCGTCCAGCGTCCCTATGGTCAGCGCGCCGTTAAGCGCGAATTTCATATTGCTGGTGCCCGATGCCTCGGTCCCCGCCGTTGAAATCTGCTCGGAGAGATCCGCCGCCGGAATAATGATCTGCGCCAGACTCACGCTGTAGTTTGGAATAAACACCACCTTCAGCTTGTTCTTCACCTGCGGATCGTTGTTGATCACGCTCGCCACATCATTGATCAGGTGAATGATATGCTTGGCCGTGTAGTAGGCCGAAGCCGCCTTGCCTGCAAAGATATTGACGCGCGGCACCCAGTCGGCGGTGGGATCGGCCTTGATGCGGTTATAGCGGGTAATAACGTGCAGCACGTTCAGCAGCTGACGTTTATATTCGTGGATACGCTTGATCTGCACGTCGAACAGCGCGTTAGGATCGAGCACCACGTCCATGTTCTTCGCTACCCAGTCTGCCAGACGACGCTTGTTATCAAACTTGGCGTCGGCCACTTTTTCGATAAATGCCGGATAGTCGATCTTCTGGTTCAGCTCGGCGAGCTGGCTGAGATCGGTACGCCAGGTGCGGCCAATCTCTTCGTCCAGCAGTTCTGACAGCGCAGGGTTAGCCAGCGCCAGCCAGCGGCGCGGCGTAACGCCGTTGGTTTTGTTGCAGAAGCGGCCCGGGAACAGACGAGCGAAGTCAGCGAACAGCGACTGTACCATCAGGTTAGAGTGCAGCTCGGAAACGCCGTTGACCTTGTGGCTCACCACCACCGCCAGCCACGCCATACGAATACGGCGGCCATTGTTTTCATCAATGATCGAGATGCGCGACAGCAGATCCCAGTCATCCGGGTAGTACTCCTGAATCGTCTTCAGGAAGTAGTCATTAATCTCAAAGATAATACCGAGATGCCGCGGCAGGATCTTGCCGATCATCTCTACCGGCCAGGTTTCCAGCGCCTCGCTCATCAGCGTGTGGTTGGTGTAGGAGAAGACCTGGCAGGTCACTTCAAACGCATCGTCCCAGGTAAACTTATGATCGTCGATCAACAGACGCATCAGCTCCGGGATCGCCAGCACCGGGTGGGTATCGTTAAGGTGGATGGCGATCTTATCCGCCAGGTTGTCCCAGGTCTTATGCATCTGCCAGTGGCGGTTAAGGATGTCCTGCACCGTGGCGGAGACCAGGAAATACTCCTGGCGCAGACGCAGTTCCCGGCCTGAGTAGGTGGAATCGTCGGGATAGAGCACGCGCGAGACGTTTTCCGAGTGGTTTTTATCTTCAACCGCCGCAAAGTAATCACCCTCGTTGAACTTGCCGAGATTGATTTCGTTGCTCGCCTGCGCGCCCCACAGGCGCAGCGTATTGGTGGCGTCGGTATCGAAGCCGGGGATGATTTGATCGTACGCCATGGCGACAATCTCTTCAGTCTCCAGCCAGCGGACTTTCGCTCCTTCATGCTGGATGCGGCCGCCGAAACGCACTTTGTAGCGCGTGTTATAGCGCTGGAATTCCCAGGGGTTGCCATACTCCAGCCAGTAATCGGGCGACTCTTTTTGCTCGCCGTCGATAATGTTCTGTCTGAACATGCCGTAATCGTAACGAATGCCGTAGCCGCGTCCCGGCAGGCCCAGCGTGGCGAGCGAATCGAGAAAACAGGCGGCTAACCGTCCGAGGCCGCCGTTGCCGAGGCCGGGATCGTTCTCTTCTTCCATCAGATCGGCAAGATTCAGCCCCATCTCATCCAGCGCCTGATTGAGATCGTCATAAATGCCCATCGCCATCAACGCGTTGCCTAACGTCCGGCCCAGCAGAAACTCCATCGACAGGTAGTAAACCTGACGTACATCCTGCGAAAGCTGCGCGCGGCTGGAGCGCAGCCAGCGCTCCACCATACGGTCGCGCACCGCCAGCAGCGAGGCGTTGAGCCAGTCATGCTGGTTCGCCACGGATGGATCTTTACCGATGGTGAACATCAGCTTATAGGCAATCGAGTGTTTCAACGCTTCGACCGTCAGTGTCGGCGACGTATAGTTGAAAGGAGCATTCATATCAGTTATCCCAGTCTCTCGTTACAGCAAACGTTGGTAAAGATCGCGGTAAGCCTGTGCGGCCACTTGCCAACTAAAATCCATCCCCATCGCCTGTCGCTGAACGTAACGCCACAGAGAAGGGCGGGACCACAATACAAAAGCACGTCGAATCGCCCGTAACAGCGACCAGGCATTGCTGTCTTCAAAGCTGAATCCGCTGGCGATGCCGTCGGCCAGGTTCTCCAGCGAGCTGTCGTTAACCGTATCGGCCAGGCCGCCCGTACGCCGCACCAGCGGCAGGGTGCCATATTTCAGGCCATAGAGCTGCGTCAGGCCGCAGGGTTCGAAACGGCTCGGCACCATGATGACGTCCGCGCCGCCGACAATGCGGTGCGAGAAAGCCTCATGGTAACCAATCTGCACGCCGACGCTGCCGGGATGCTCCGCCGCCGCGGCCAGGAAGCCCTGCTGCAGCTCGGCATCTCCCTGCCCCAGCAGCACCAGCTGGCCGCCCTGCGCCAGCAGGCCAGGCAGCGCTTCCAGCACCAAATCCAGCCCTTTCTGCCGGGTCAGACGACTGATTACCGCGAACACCGGCACGCTGTCATCGACCTTCAGCCCCATCGCGATCTGCAGCTGACGTTTATTTTCAGCCTTCGCTTCCAGCGTGTCGCGGTTATAGCGCGCGCTGAGCAGCAGATCGTGCGCCGGATCCCAGATGCCAGGATCGACGCCGTTCAGGATGCCGCTCAGGCGTCCTTCGCGCAGCCGCTGTTCCAGCAGCGCCTCCATGCCGTAACCGAACTCTGGACGCGTGATTTCATGCGCATAAGTCGGGCTAACCGCAGTAATGTGATCGGCATAGAAGAGGCCCGCCTTCAGGTAGGAGATCTGTCCGTAGAACTCCAGGCCGTGCATAGCGAAGAATTCTACAGGCAGCTCGATTTCATCCAGATGACGGGCGTTGAAGAGTCCCTGGTACGCCAGGTTGTGCACGGTAAACACTGACTTTGCCGGTCGTCCGCGCGCCTCCAGATAGGCGCAGGTCAGGCCCGCATGCCAGTCGTGCGCATGCACGATATCGGGCTGCCAGTAAGTATCCAGCCCGCAAGCGATTTCACAGCCCATCCAGCCAAGCAGAGCAAAGCGCAGATAGTTATCCACATAGGCGAACTGCGACGTATCGTGATACGGGCTGCCGGGTCGATCGTAAAGTTCCGGCACGTCGATCAGATAGATGCCCACGCCGTTGAAATGGCCAAACAGCAGCCGTGTCGGACCGGCAAAGGTCTGCAACTCGGCCACGACCTCCGTTTCAGGAATCCCCTTGCGCAGGTCGGGAAAAGCGGGCAATAGCACCCGCGTATCCGTTCCGTCCGCAATTTGCGCCTGTGGCAATGCCCCAACAACATCAGCCAACCCGCCGGTTTTTAGCAGCGGAAAAAGTTCTGAACAGACATGTAAAACCTGCATCCTCGGCCTCTTAATTAGTGATCGGGCGCGATCCTCGCGTCGATTATATGGTGCTTTTTATCGTTGTCGGCTACGCGCTGGCCAGCCTGGCAAGCATGGCGCGTGTGACCAGAACGATACCCTCTTCTGAACGGTAAAACCGACGACTGTCCTCGTCAGGATTCTCTCCTATCACCATGCCTTCCGGCAGCACGCAGGCGCGGTCAATCACGCAACGACGCAGGCGGCAGGATCGTCCTACCACCACGTCAGGCAGCAGTACGGCGGAATCGATATTGCAAAAAGAGTTAATGCGTACGCGTGGAAACAGCACGGAATTCACCACGACTGAGCCAGAGATGATGGTGCCGCCGGAGATCAGCGAATTCATCGTCATTCCATGGCTGCCCGAGCGGTCCTGCACAAACTTGGCGGGCGGCAACGGCTCCATATGCGTACGGATCGGCCAGGTATGGTCATACATATCCAGTTCCGGCGTCACCGATGCGAGATCGAGATTAGCGCGCCAGTAAGCCTCCAGCGTCCCCACGTCGCGCCAGTAAGGCGGCGAGTTTTCATCCTGCTGTACGCAGGAGAGCGTAAACGAATGGGCGTACCCTTCGCCGCTCGCCACCACCTTCGGCAGAATATCTTTGCCGAAGTCGTGATTGGATTCAGGCTCCTGCAGATCTTCTTCCAGCAGCTGATAGAGATAATCGGCGTTAAACACGTAGATCCCCATACTGGCGAGCGCCTGAGTATCGTCGCCTGGCATGGCAGGCGGCTGCGGCGGCTTCTCTACAAAGTCGATCACTTTATTATTTTCATCCACGGCCATGACGCCAAAGGCGGTCGCTTCATGAAGCGGCACGGGTAAGCAGGCGATGGTGCACTTCGCGTTGGCGTCGACGTGGTCGAGCAGCATGCGCGAATAGTCCATTTTATAAATATGATCGCCAGCCAGAATCACGATGTATTGCGCCTGATAGCGGCGAATAATGTCGAGATTCTGCGTTACGGCGTCTGCGGTGCCGCGATACCAGTGTTCCGTTAGCGTGCGCTGCTGCGCCGGCAGCAAATCCACAAACTCATTCATCTCTTCGTTGAAGATAGACCAGCCGCGCTGAACGTGCTGCGTTAGCGTGTGCGACTGATACTGGGTAATGACGCCGATACGGCGTATCCCCGAGTTAATGCAGTTCGAGAGCGCAAAATCGATAATGCGAAACTTGCCGCCGAAATGCACGGCCGGCTTGGCGCGTTTGGCGGTCAGGTCTTTCAGGCGCGTGCCTCTTCCCCCGGCGAGGATTAGCGCAACAGTCTGTGTAGGGAGCTGGCGGGCCAGCATCAGGTGATCAGTTCTGTCTAACTTAACCATGTCTGACTCCTTATGATTGCTTTTGGAACACGCACACACCGTGTGCGGGACCATGCCAGACAGTCGACAAAATGGGATTGTCATCCCCGGCGAAAGGAGGAACGGCACGCCATTCTCCGTCTGGTAAGGCGATGTCACTCACCGAATCCGTGGCGTTTATTGTTATTAACCAGCGGCCGGAGAGCAGAATCTGCATTCTGTGCGCCTTCTGTTCCCACTCCTCTCGCTGCAGTGGCCTGCCGCTGGAATTTAGCCACTGCACATTGCCGTCGCCCTCTTGCCACCAGCGATCGGCGGTTAACGCCGGGATCTGCTGACGCAAACGGATCAGGGCGGCGGTAAAATCTACCAGACTGCTCTCTTCTTCCTGCCAGTCGAGCCAGGTCAGGAGGTTGTCCTGACAATAGGCGTTATTGTTGCCGCGCTGGCTGTGGCCGCGCTCGTCGCCCGCGAGCAGCATTGGGGTGCCCTGCGCCAGCAGCAGCGAGGTCAGCAGCGCATGGGCGCTAAGGCGGCGACGCTCAATCACGTCGAAGTTGGCGCGCAGCCCCTCCACGCCGTGGTTGTGGCTGAAATTGCCGTTGCTGCCGTCGCGGTTGTCCTCGCCGTTGGCCTGATTGTGCTTATGGTTAAAGCTCACCAGGTCACGCAGCGTAAAGCCGTCGTGCGCGGTAATCAGATTAACGGCGGCGTGCGGCAGTCTGCCGTCACGCTGAAACAGGTCGCTGGAAGCGGCGAAGCGCCGGGCGAACGCGCCGTTGCTGACGTCGCGATGCAGCCAGAAGCGCCGCATATTGTCGCGGAAATGGTCATTCCACTCGGCGAACAGGGGCGGAAAATTGCCGACCTGATAGCCGCCGGGGCCAATATCCCAGGGTTCGGCGATCAGCTTGACCGTTGAGAGCAGCGGACAGGCTTTGATCGCCTCAAACAGCGGCGCATACGCTGAAAAATCGGGCGTGCGTCCCAGCACCGACGCCAGGTCGAAGCGAAAGCCGTCGACATGGCAGACGCGCACCCAGTAGCGCAGCGCTTCCAGCGCCCAGTTCATCACCAGGGGATCGCTGAGGTTCAGGGTATTGCCGCATCCGGTCCAGTTTTCATATTCGCCCTGCGGGCTAAGCCAGTAGTAGCTGGCGTTATCGACGCCGCGCAGCGATAGCGTCGGGCCGATCTCCTCCAGCTCGGCGGTGTGGTTGAACACCACGTCCAGCACCACTTCAATGCCCGCCGCGTGCAGGTTTTTCACCGCCTGCTGAAACTCCTGCAAAGGCGTCGCGCTCTCCTGCGAGGCGTAACGCGGATCGACGGCCCAGAGGGCGAAAGGGTTATAGCCCCAGTAATTGCTTAGCCCAAGGCGCTGCAGACGCGGCTCGCTGGCGAAATGGGCTACCGGCAGCAGCTCCAGCGTGGTAATGCCGAGATGGCGCAGGTAGTTCACCATAACAGGATGGCCGAGCGCGGCGTAAGTCCCGCGCAGCGATTCCGGAATTTCCGGATGTCGCTGCGTTAATCCGCGCACGTGAGCCTCGTAAATCACCGTGTTGCCCCAGGGCGTGCGCGGGGCGATATCCCCTTCCCAGTCGAAATCTTCCGCCACCACCAGCGACTTAGGCGCCACTGCGGCGCTGTCCTGCTCATCAGGCCGATCGATGCCGCCATAGATGCGCGCGTCGTCCGTCACCTCGCCCTCCACCGCACGGGCGCAGGGATCGACCAGCAGCTTGGCTGGATTAAAGCGGTGTCCGCGTTCCGGCGCCCAGGGGCCGTATACGCGGAAGCCGTAGCGCTGGCCGGGTTTCAGCGCGGCTACATAGCCGTGCCAGATATCGCCGGTACGCGCTGGAAGTTCGAAACGCCGCTCCTGCCCCTCGTTAAACAGGCAGAGTTCGACGCGCTCGGCATGCCGGGAAAAGAGCGTAAAGTTTACGCCCTTGCCGTCGTAACTGGCGCCAGGTGGCTCAGCACGTCCCGGAAGCAGCGTCATTCCGCCTCCTTCACCAGCCAGATGGTAGCGAGCGGCGGCAGCGTCAGCGACAGCGACAGCGGTCGGTTATGGCTGTAGATCTCATCGGTATGCACCACCGGGTTACGCGTATCGCTACCGTGATAGCTGTGCTGGTCGGTGTTGAGCACTTCGCGCCAGTTGCCTGCCTGATTAACGCCGAAGCGATAGTTATGGCGCGGCACCGGCGTAAAGTTACTGGCGACGATAATCTCATTGCCGTCGCGATCGCGACGCACAAAGACGAACACCGAATTTTCGCGATCGTCGACAACCAGCCACTCGAAGCCAGCGGGATCGAAATCGAGCTGATGGAGCGGCGCATAGTGGCGATAGGTATGGTTCAGATCGCGCACCAGCCGCTGCACGCCGTGGTGCCAGTTATCGGCGCCCTCCAGCAGATGCCAGTCAAGGCTGACGTCGTGGTTCCACTCTCTGCCCTGAGCGAACTCGCCGCCCATAAACAGCAGTTTCTTGCCGGGGAAGGCCCACATCCAGCCGTAGTAGGCGCGCAGGTTGGCAAACTTCTGCCAGGCGTCACCCGGCATACGGTCAAGCAGCGATTTCTTGCCGTGCACTACTTCGTCATGGGAGAGCGGCAACATAAAGTTTTCGGTGTAGTTGTACATCATGCCGAAGCTCATCAGATCGTGATGATGGCTGCGGTACACCGGGTCGAGCTTCATGTAGTCGAGCGTGTCGTGCATCCAGCCCAGGTTCCACTTGTACCAGAAGCCGAGGCCGCCCGCTTCCGGCGGACGCGATACGCCGTCGAAGTCGGTAGACTCTTCGGCGATGGTGACGCTGCCCGGCGCCGCGCGTCCCAGCGTGCGGTTGGTGTAGCGCAGAAAGGCGATGGCTTCGAGATTTTCCCGGCCGCCATAATGGTTCGGCACCCATTCGCCTTCGGCGCGGCTGTAGTCGCGGTAAATCATCGAGGCCACCGCATCGACGCGCAGTCCGTCGATACCGCAGCGCTCTATCCAGTAAAGCGCGTTGCCCGCCAGATAGTTGCTCACTTCGCGGCGGCCAAAGTTGTAGATCAGGGTGTTCCAGTCCTGGTGAAAGCCTTCACGCGGATCGCTGTGCTCATACAGCTCGGTGCCGTCAAACTTCGCCAGGCCGAAATCGTCGCTGGGGAAGTGGCCTGGCACCCAGTCCAGCAGCACGTTAAGGCCCGCCTCGTGCGCGGCATTGATAAAATAGAGGAATTCGTCGCGCGTGCCGAAGCGCCGCGTCGGCGCATACATGCCGAGCGGCTGATAACCCCAGCTGCCATCGAAAGGATGCTCATTGACCGGCAGCAGCTCAATATGGGTAAAGCCCATCTCTTTGACGTAGGGCACCAGCTGCTCCGCCAGCTCTTTGTAGCTGAGCCAGAAATTATTCTCGGTATGACGCCGCCACGAGCCGAGGTGCACCTCATAGACAGAAATCGGCGCGTCAAATTCGTTGCGCGCCTTACGCTCCTCGGCCATCTCGACCTTCGGCGGCAGGCCGCAAATCATCGACGCCGTTTGCGGACGCATTTGCGCCTCAAACGCGTAGGGATCCGCTTTAATGCGCAGATGGCCTGTATGATCGACGATTTCGAATTTGTAGAGCTGCCCGTTGTACGCGCCAGGCACGAACAGCTCCCAGATGCCCATTTCACGGCGGAAACGCATCGGATGACGACGGCCATCCCAGAAGTTGAAATCGCCTACTACTGAAACGCGCTGCGCGTTGGGCGCCCAGACGCTAAAGCGCGTGCCGTGCACATCGTCAATCACCGCAGCGTGTGCGCCCAGGGTTTCGTAAGGACGCAGATGGGTCCCTTCCGCCAGCAGCCAGGCATCCATCTCCTGCAACAGCGGACCAAAACGATAGGCGTCGTCGATCAGGTTTTGCTGACCGTGCCATTCCACCGCCAGCTGGTAGCGAAACATATTCTTGCGGCGTGGCACCACCGCGCTGAAAAAGCCGCGCGGATCGAGGCATTTCAGCTGGGCGACTTTACGCCCCGTGTTGGTTTCGATAACCCATACTTCCGAAGCGTCGGGCAGCAGCGCCCTGACTTCCAGCCCGTTGGCTGTCTGGTGCATCCCCAGTAAGGCGAAGGGATCGGAATAATTACCCGCAAACAGGGCATTGATCGCCAGGCGATCGGGAAGCTCTGACATGACTTTCTTCCTGTGATTATGTGGCAGGCGAAATGAGCGCGGCTTTTGCCACGCATCAGGTGCGCTGCTCTTCATTGAGCCATGCGTACAACGGCAGAGAAAGGAAACCGCTCCGTGGGAAAATAACTTTGCCGTGTACAACAACTATTCAGTGCGAAATACAAAACAGTCAACAACCGGCACATCATTGTTAAATCATAGCTTGGGCTTGCAAGTTGCCAGCCCGGAAAGCAAAAAATTATTGGCGGGGACGTAAAAAAGGGAAGCCGATCACTTACAGACGGTAAGCGGTTTGACTTATTTCAGAATAATCAGGTAAGAGGCCGGGAAAATCCCGGCCTCGCTTAGTTTTTTATTTTAGTCCACCAGCAGACGCAACATGCGGCGCAGCGGCTCAGCTGCGCCCCACAGCAGCTGGTCGCCGACGGTAAAGGCGGAAAGATATTCCGGCCCCATATTGAGCTTGCGCAGACGGCCGACCGGCGTGGTCAGCGTGCCGGTCACCGCCGCAGGCGTCAGTTCGCGCATGGTCAGCTCGCGGTCATTAGGCACCACTTTCACCCACTCGTTATGCGACGCCAGCAGCTGTTCGATTTCCGCCAGCGGCACATCTTTTTTCAGCTTCAGGGTAAATGCCTGGCTGTGGCAGCGCAGTGCGCCGACGCGCACGCACAGGCCATCGACTGGAATCGTCTGCTGCGTGCCGAGGATTTTGTTGGTTTCCGCCTGGCCTTTCCACTCTTCGCGGCTCTGGCCGTTGTCGAGCTGCTTATCGATCCAGGGAATCAGACTGCCAGCCAGCGGCACGCCGAAATTATCGGTAGGCAAGGTGCCGGAGCGGGTCAGCTCAGTGACGCTGCGCTCGATGTCGAGAATAGCTGAAGCGGGATCCTGCAGCGAGGTGGCGACGTGGTTATGCAGCATGCCCATCTGCGTCAGCAGCTCGCGCATATGGCGCGCGCCGCCGCCGGAAGCGGCCTGGTAAGTGGCGACCGAAGCCCACTCCACCAAATCCTGAGCAAACAGGCCGCCCAGCGACATCAGCATCAGGCTGACGGTGCAGTTGCCGCCGACGAAGGTCTTAATGCCGTTGTCGAGACCCTGACGAATCACCTGATGGTTTACCGGATCGAGAATAATGATGGCGTCATCTTTCATGCGCAGCGTCGAAGCCGCGTCAATCCAGTAGCCCTGCCAGCCGCTTTCACGCAGCTTTGGGTAGACTTCACTGGTATAATCGCCGCCCTGACAGGTGATAATGATATCCAGCGCCTTGAGCGCCTCGATATCAAACGCATCCTGCAGCGCACCTGTGGACTTGCCGCCAAACGTCGGCGCAGACTGTCCCAGCTGCGAAGTGGAGAAGAAGACCGGATTAATAACGTCAAAATCACGCTCTTCGCTCATGCGCGACATCAGCACGGAGCCGACCATACCGCGCCAACCAACAAAACCTACATTCTTCATTTTCTGTCCGTCTCAGTCAGCGATAACAGCCGACCTGCTTACCGAAGGGAAGAACGGAATGGTGTTTTCACTCCGCTCTGCGTCATAAATGGATTTACCTGTGAACAACAACTCTACAAAATGCAGCTTTTCTGGCAAGTGAATTAATTCGATTAAGCCAACTTTTTCAGCAGCGCGGCTAATAACCTCGCGCCGGGATGTAAGGGATAACGTAAAACAAATGACTGAAATGATTTCTGTAACCATTTTACTGCTGCTTATTATGGATCCGCTGGGCAACCTGCCGATTTTTATGTCGGTATTGAAGCACCTGGAGCCGAAGCGGCGGCGTGCGGTATTGATCCGCGAGCTGCTGATTGCGCTGGTGCTGATGCTGCTGTTTCTCTTCGCGGGCGAACGCATTCTGACCTTTCTTAATCTGCGCACCGAAACGGTCTCAATTTCCGGCGGCGTGATCCTGTTCCTTATCGCTATTCGTATGATTTTCCCGTCGGGCGAAAGCAGCACCAGCGGACTGCCCGCCGGTGAGGAGCCGTTTCTGGTGCCGCTGGCGATCCCGCTGGTCGCCGGCCCCTCGCTGCTCGCCACGCTGATGCTGCTGTCGCATCAGTATCCTAATCAGATGGGGCATCTTGTCGGCGCGCTGCTGATCGCCTGGGGCGTGACGGTAACGATTCTGCTGCTGTCGGGCCTGTTTTTGCGGCTGCTGGGCGACAAAGGCGTCAATGCGCTGGAGCGCCTGATGGGGCTGATACTGATTATGCTGGCGACGCAGATGTTCCTGGACGGCATTCGCGTCTACCTGAAGCTATAGCGGCGTTGCACAGGGGATCGCTTACTGGCTTTGTATGAAGCTGCGCTTTCGGGCAAAACGCCCTGTGACGGCCTGCTGAATAAAAATAAAGCTGGCCAGCAAAATATTTTTAAAACAGCGCGGTGAGAAAACAGCGGGAAGAGCAGAAAAAAACAAAATTGTCGCCGGCAAAGTTGAGTTTTTCGAGGCGTAGCAGAAGAGCCACCGCGCGCTGGCGCGGCGGCTCAGGATTTACGACAGCAGTTGAAAGGCAATCATGCCGACAATCGCGCCGACGGTGCCGAGAATCGTCTCCATCAGCGTCCAGGTCTTCAGCGTTTCCCCTTCGGTCGCGCCGGTAAAGCGGCCGAACAGCCAGAAACCCGCGTCATTAACGTGGCTGATAATAATGGAGCCGCCGCCAATGCAGATTGAGAGCGCCGCCAGCTGCGCGCCGCTGTAGTGCAGCGGTTCGATAACCGGCATCACCAGCCCGACCGTCGTGAGGCAGGCAACCGTCGCTGAGCCCTGAATCACGCGCACCGCGCCAGAAAGGATAAAGCAGGCCAGCGCAACAGGCAGCCCCGCGCCGGTCAGCGCATGGCCCAGCACCGGGCCGACGCCGGAATCTACCAGCACCTGCTTGAACACGCCGCCTGCGCCGATGACCAGCAAAATAATGCCCGCGGGTTGCAGCGCGCTGCCGCACACCTGCATCACTTTCTCTTTATCCATACCCTGACGGTAAGCCAGACCGTAAATCGCCACCAGACAGGCGAGCAGAATCGCCGTAAAAGGATGGCCGATAAACTCCAGCCATTCATACAGCGTAGAGCCTTGCTCGGTGAAGCGTGCGCCGATGGTCTTTAGCCCTACCAGCATGAGCGGGAACAGGATCAATGCCAGGCTGAAGCCGAACGACGGCAGCTTCGCCGCGTCAACGTCCGGCTGGTGATCTTCCGGCGGCGCGCTAAAGGTCACGCGGCGCGCAATCAGCGAGCCAAACAGCGGACCGGCAATCAGCATGCCGGGGATCGCGGCGCAGAGCCCCAGCAAAATCATCCAGCCGAAATCGGCGTGCATCTGCGAAGCCAGCAGCATCGGCGCAGGGCCCGGCAGCAGAAAGGCCGCCGACGCCGCCACGCCGGCGAACAGCGGGATCACCAGCTTCACCAGGTTGTCATGGGTACGGCGCGCCACCGCAAAGGCGATACTGATCAACAGCACAACCGCCACTTCAAAGAAGAGCGGCAGCGCGCAGATAAGACCCGCGATGCCCATCGCATAGTGCGCGCGGCTTTCGCCGAAGGTTTTCAGCATGCGGATAGCGATCTGATCGACCGCGCCCGTCTCATGCAGGATTTTGCCGAACATCGCGCCCAGCGCGACAACAATAGCCAGAAAGCCCAGCGTGCCGCCCATGCCCTTCTGCATGGTGTCCGCGATCTTGTCCAGCGGCATGCCGGAACAGAGACCCGCACCAATCGAAACCAGCATCAGCGCGACAAAGGCGTGCATACGCGCTTTCATCACTAAAAAAAGCAGCAGCAGGACAGAGCCTGCTGCAGTTAACACCAGCGTTGCGGTACTCATGACTAACCCTTGTTGATGGCTTTCCCGATAGCCGCAACCGTAGCCGCAACAACCTCGTCAACGGAATGATTGATATCCACCGTCAGCACGTCCGGCTCGTCAGCGCCCGGCTCTTCCAGCGTGGCGAACTGCGTCACCAGCATTTGGGGTTTAAAGAAGTGGCCCTTACGCGCCTTCAGGCGTGACTCGATAGTGTCGAAATCGCCCTTGAGGTAGATAAAGCGCAGATTGTCATTGCCCTGACGCAGGATGTCGCGGTAACGCTTTTTCAGCGCGGAGCAGACGATAATGGAGATTGCCTGCGTACGCTGCATGGCGAACGCAGCGTCATTGAGCGCCTGCAGCCACGGCTGTCGATCGTTGTCGTCCAGCGGATGACCTTCGGCCATTTTTAAAATATTGGCGCGCGGATGGAGAAAATCGCCGTCGAGAAAAGCGGTATTGAGCTGGTGAGAAACCTGATTAGCGACAACGGATTTACCGCTGCCTGAAACGCCCATCAAAATAAAGACGTGATGAGACGAGGATTGAGTGGTCATTTTTCTGCTCCGGCAGGTAAATTCGCCAATGTTACCGATAACAATAGTGGTTGCCATTGTGTTAAGCACATTACGGACTGGCAACCCTGTTTAGCCGGAAAAGCACGAAAGTGTGAGCTGACTCATAAAAACGCCAGATTCAGATGCTGCCGCCTTCGCTAATAGCAAAACCAATATCCAGCGGCGCGGAGACGCTGAAATCACCGCTGATGCGCGCCAGCAGCATGGCGGCCGCTTCACGTCCCATGCGTTCGCGCGGCGTCAGGACGGTGGCCAGCTTCGGCGTCACCACCTGACTAATATCATGGCCGTGAAATCCGGCGATCGCCATTTGCGTCGGCACTTTTAATCCCTGGCGCTGGCATTCGAACATGGCGCCGACGGCCAGGTCGTCGTTGGTGCAGAACAGGCTGTCGGTTTGCGGATAGCGACGCTGCGCCTCGCACAGCAACATACCGCCCGCGCTGAAAGAGGAGGCCTCTTCCATCATCACGCTACGCGGTTCCAGCCCCGCTTCGCGCATCGCTTTCTCATAGCCCTGCTGTTTCTGCAGGGTACGCTCATCGAGACGCGCCCCCAAATAGACCGTATACCGATGTCCTTTGCTCAGTATGGCGTGAGTCATCTGACGCGCCGCTTCGACGTTATCGAATCCCACCGCCATATCAAGGCAGGGCGATACGCTGTCCATCATCTCAATCACCGGAATACCGGCCACTTCCAGCATGCGCAGCGTGGCAGGCGTATGGGTGCGCTCGGTCAGGATCACGCCGTCGATGTTCCAGCCCAGCAGCGAACGCAGCTGTAGCTCCTCTTTTTGCGGACTGTAGCCGAAATGGGCGACCAGCGTCTGGTAGCCCGCTTCATCCGTTACCGCTTCGATGCCGCGCAGAACGTCGGAGAAAACCTGATTGGTCAGCGAAGGCAGCAGCACGCCGATGGCGCGGCTGGTGGCGTTAGAGAGCATATCCGGCGCGCGATTGGGTATGTAGCCCAGCTCATCAAGCGCGACGGCGATCTTGTCGCGCAGCGGCGCAGAAACCTGCTCAGGATTGCGCAGGTAGCGGCTGACAGTCATTTTCGTTACGCCGACACGATCGGCAACGTCCTGTAATACCGGTCTTTTTTTCTTCATCGTAAGCGCCCAGGGTCACAATTACGACGAGTCTATCACTATTCGGCCGCAGATTTGTAAGCAGGGCGCGACAGTGCGCGCCCCGTCACCGCTTAGACCGGCGGCAGATCGAACAGCAGCACTTCCGCGTCGCTGCTGGCCTCAATCGTCAGGCTGGCTTCATCCCAGATGGCAAAAGCGTCACTGACGCCGGCGGTTTCGCCGTTGACGCGGATATCGCCTTTGACGACCTGAATCCAGACGCGGCGTCCCGTTTCAATCTCGACGGCATCTTTTTCGCCCGCGCTGAATACCCAGCGCGACAGCGTCATATCCTGATAGACCTTCAGCGAGCCTTCGCGCGCGTCCGGCGTCAGCACAAACTGGCGGCCTTTTACATCGGGAAAACGGCGCTGAGCGTAACGCGGCTCAATGCCAGTACGCTCTGGAATAATCCAGATCTGATAAAGGTGCAGCGGGTCGCTGCTGCTGGCGTTGTACTCAGAGTGACGCACGCCGGTGCCCGCGCTCATGATCTGAAATTCCCCTGCCGGGATCTGCTCTTTATTCCCCATGCTGTCCTGATGCTCTACGGTGCCGGAAAGCACGTAGGTCAGGATCTCCATATCTTTATGGGGGTGAGTGCCGAAGCCCTGCCCGGCAGCAACCACATCTTCGTTAATGACGCGCAGCGCCGAGAAGCCCATAAAATTCGCATCGTGATAGCTGGCGAAAGAGAAAGTGTGCCAGCTATCAAGCCAGCCGTGGTTAGCGTGACCGCGTTCTTCTGCTTTGCGTAAGTAGATCATGTTCAGTTCTCCTCAATGTTTTAAAACAGTCTGAACCTGAGCCGAACCTATTGATAGCTGAAAAACTTCACGCCTCTGTTCAAAAATAGTGAACAAGCGCAGAGAGGATGGTGAGCGCTGCTGAATGAGCTAACAGGAAAGCGGGACAAAAAAAAGCCAGCACCCGGCTGGCTAAAAAATACTGGAAGCAATGTGAGCAATGTCGTGCTTTCCGGTTTGTCTGGCGACGCCCCGAGAACGCATCGCAATAATAATCATTATCATTCTCGTCTGTAAAGCCTTTTATGATCTTTTCTGTTGATTATTAATAAGATTTCCTTGATGTTTGAAGGGTTTTCCGCCCACACAAGGAGAAAGAAGATGAGCGAGATTGTTGTTCGACACGTAGCGCCTGATGATGCCGCCGCCCTGCTGCATATCTACAGTCAGCCGGACACCATGGCGAATACGCTACATCTCCCGCTGCCTTCGCTGCAAAAATGGCAGGAGCGGCTAAACCATCTTTCTCCGACGGGACATTCGCTGGTCGCCTGCATTGAAGGAAAAGTTGTCGGACAGCTGACGCTGGACATCATCGCCACGGCGCGTCGCCGTCACTGCGCCACCCTGGGCATGGGGGTCGATCAGGATTATCGCAACCGCGGCGTCGGCAAAGCGCTGCTCGGCGCGGCGGTGGATCTCTGTGATAACTGGCTACAGGTCACGCGCATGGAGCTGACGGTGTTTGCCGACAACCCTGCCGCCATCGCTTTGTATCGCCATTTCGGTTTTGAAATCGAGGGGACGGCGAAGGGATATGCTATGCGGCAGGGCGAAATGATCGATACGCACTATATGGCGCGGCTGAAATAGAAAACGGGGCCAGACCGCTGGCCCCGTCTGTTTCTCTGGCTTAATAGCCGGCGCTCAAATCTCCCGGGGTACGCGGGTCCGATGCGCCGTACAGCGTGCCGTCCGGCCCAATCATAATGCTCTGCGTACTGCCCATCGCAGGCAGCACCTTCACATGCTGCCCCTTATTCTCCAGCAAACGCAGCGTATCGGGGCTGAACCCTTTCTCAACGCGCAGCTGATCCGGCAGCCACTGATGATGGAAGCGCGGCGCACTGGTCGCTTCCGCGACGTTCATCCCGAAATCGACACTGTTCACCACCATTTGCAGCACGGTGGTAATAATGCGGCTGCCCCCCGGACTGCCGGTGACCAGCCAGGTTTTACCCCCTTTCGCCACAATGGTCGGCGACATCGAAGAGAGCGGACGCTTGGCAGGCTGCACCGCGTTCGCTTCGCCACCGACTAAGCCGTAAACGTTCGGCGTACCCGGCTTCGCGGAGAAGTCATCCATCTCATTATTCAGCAGAATGCCGCTGTTACCCGCCACGATGCCGCTGCCGAAATTGGTGTTAAGGGTGTAAGTTACCGCTACTGCCGTGCCCTGCTTGTCTACCACCGAGAAGTGCGTGGTCTGGTTGCTCTCATAAGGCTCCAGCTTGCCGGGCTTGATCTCGCTCGACGGACGCGCTTTCGCCACGTCAATCTGCTGCGCGATCGACTTTGCGTAGGCTTTGCTGGTCAGCGCCTGCCAGGGCACCTTTACAAAATCGGGATCGCCGAGGTACTTCGAGCGGTCAGCATAGGCGTATTTCTCCGCTTCGGCGATAACCTGCATCGCGTCGGCGCTACCAAAGCCCATTTTCGCCAGATCGAAATTTTCCAGGATATTAAGGATCTGCACGATATGGATCCCGCCCGATGAGGGTGGCGGCATAGAAAAGACCTCATAGCCGCGATAAGTGCCGCTGACGGGCTTACGCTCGACGGCGCGGTAGGCCGCCAGATCCGCTTTGCCGATCAACCCGCCGTGCTGCGCCATCTCACCGGCGATCTCGTCAGCGATTTCGCCCTTATAAAAAGCGTCCGGCCCCTGCTGCGCAATCAGCTGCAGACTGTGGGCGAGGTTTTTTTGCACCAGACGATCGCCTGTCTGCCACGGGGTGCCGTCAGGTTTAAAGAAGATCGCTTTACTGTTGGGGTGAGCGAGCAGCACCTCTTTGCCGTAGGTTTTCAGATCGTCCGCCAACGCGTCGTTGACGATATAGCCGTCGCGCGCCAGCTTAATCGCCGGGGCCAGCAGCGTGCTGAGCGGCAGCGTGCCATATTTTTGCGCCGCCAGCGCAAAGCCCGCTACGCTGCCCGGCGTGCCGGAAGCGAGGTGCGACGTCAGCGACAGCTTGCTGTCGGCGTTGCCCTGCTTGTCGAGGAACATATCGCGTGAGGCGCGGGCCGGCGCCATTTCACGGAAATCGATAGAGGTGGCGCGACCGGAAGCGGTGCGCAGCAGCATAAAGCCGCCGCCGCCGAGATTACCCGCCTGCGGGTGGGTAACCGCCAGCGCGAAGCCAACGGCGACGGCGGCGTCCACCGCATTGCCGCCCTGCCGCAGGATATCCACGCCCACCTGCGTCGCCAGCGCATCGACCGAGGCGACCATGCCGTGCTGCGCTCTGACCGGATGAAAGGTATCATCCTCGACGCCATAGGAGACGGGCGGCGCACTGGCAGGCGCGGCATCGGCGACGCTGACTACCGTTAAACTCATCATCACAGCCCAGCCAAGCTGGCGTATATTTCCTCGCATCATCATCATCCCTCTACCCTTTTCAGTTATTTACATTTGTTATCACGCAGGCAAGTCTTTACAAGAACAACTAAAAAATAACATCTAAGTCAAATTCGGTGCGTTCCTGGGAGAGAAGTTTGTGAGGTTGCTAAACTTATAGCTGCGGCCATGGCAGATCAGATGCCGTTAAGGCCGCCTGACGGAGGAAGTTACATGAAAAAATGGTTAATCGTTTTTGCCGCACTGCTGCCGCTAAGCGGTATGGCTAATATGCTGAACAATACTAATCAACCTAATCAGCCGGGCTACAACCCGAGCCAGCAGCGTATGCAGACGCAGATGCAAATCCAGCAGCAGCAACAGCAGGGCAAACTGCAGCAGGATCAGCAGCAGCAGACGCAGCAGATACAGCGGAAACTACAGGAGCAGCGGAGCAGCGCCCAGCAGCGCGTGATTAATGCGCAGCCGGGACAGCAGCAGAACCGTAATTAACGGAAGTCGGGGCCGATGATGTCGATGCGATCGGTGCAGATGGCGTCAACGCCCCATTCCAGCAGCGTACGCGCCCGGTCAGGATCGTTCACCGTGTAGACCAGAATATGCAGACCGGCGGCCTTCAGCGCCGAGACGCGCTCTGCGTCGAGCAGCTTATGGTTAAGGTGAATTGAGACACAGGCGAGCGCCGCGGTTTTTATTTGCCACTCCTCATCCCACTCATCCAGCAGCAGGCCACGCGGCAAGTCGGGCTCCGCCTGCATTGCCGCCTCCAGCGCCTCATAAGAGAACGACGACAGCAGCGGCGCAGTCATCCCCTGCCACAAACGCTTCGCCGCATGGGCGATGGCGCGGCCGGTTTCCGCTTCGCTGCCGGTAGTGGGTTTAATTTCAATATTCGCCATCATGGCATGCTGCCGACAGCGCGCCGCGACGTCGGGAAGCAGCGCCAGCGGTTCCCCGTCAAACGCCTTGCCGAACCAGCCGCCCGCGTCGAGCTGCGCCAGTTTTTCCCACGGCAGATCGCCCGCTACGCCCCAGCCGTTGCTGGTGCGATCGAGCGTATCGTCGTGCAGCAGGAAAATCTGCTTATCCTGCGACAGCTTAGCGTCGAACTCGATCATGGTATGACCCAGCTCCGCGCCGACGTCGATCGCCGCCAGGGTATTTTCCGGGGCCAGTTTGCCGCCGCCGCGATGGGCGACGATATGAGGATAGGGCCAGCTGTGTGTGTTCATTCCAGACGCTTTCCGGTAGTTGAATCGAAATAGTGTAACGCATCCGACGGCAGATGCAGCCACAGCGTGCTGCCCGCCTGCGGCCGCTCGCTGTGCGGCAGACGCACCACCAGCGGCGTCTCGCCGATGCGCCCGTGCGCCAGATTGTCCGCGCCGAGCAGCTCCAGCGTCTCTACGCGCAGCGGAATGCCATCGCGCTCATGCGGGCTGACCTGCACATGCTCCGGACGAATGCCGAGCGTAACGGCGCGATTAGCCCACTTCGCTTTGCTGTCGCCGAGCGGCAGGGAGTGCGAGTTATCGATATTGAAGCGTGTACCGTCGCTGCCAATCTGGCCGACCAGCAGATTCATCGCCGGCGCGCCGATAAACGAGGCGACGAACTGGCTGGCGGGACGCTCATAAATGTCTACCGGCGTGCCGATCTGCTCGACAAAACCTTTGTTCAGTACCATCACGCGCTGCGCCAGCGTCATCGCCTCGACCTGATCGTGCGTCACATAGAGGCTGGTGGTTTGCAGACGGCGATGCAGCTGCTGAAGCTCAAGCCGCATCTGAACGCGCAGGCGCGCGTCCAGGTTGGAGAGCGGCTCGTCGAACAGAAACACCGACGGCTCGCGCACGATAGCGCGTCCCATCGCCACGCGCTGGCGCTGTCCGCCGGAAAGCTCGCGCGGACGGCGGCTCAGCAGCTGATCCAGCTCCAGACTGCGCGCCGCCTCCAGCACGCGCAGGCGGATATGCTCTTTGCTCATCCCACGGATCTTCAGCCCATAGGCCATGTTCTCTTCTACCGTCATATGCGGATAGAGCGCGTAGTTCTGGAACACCATGGCGATGCCGCGATCTTTCGGCTCCATCTGGGTGACGCGCTTGTCGTCGATATAGATATCGCCGGAGGTGACGCGCTCCAGCCCCGCCACCATGCGCAGCAGCGTCGATTTGCCGCAGCCGGAGGGACCGACCATCACCATAAATTCGCCGTCATTGACGGTGACGTTAAGCGGCTGAATGATTTGATTCTTGCCGTCGTAAGACTTGGTTACCGCCTGAAGGGTTACGCCTGCCATGCTTATTTCTCACTCTCGACCAGGCCACGCACGAACGCGCGCTGCATGACCAGCACCACCACCACCGGTGGGATCAGGGTTAATAACATTGCCGCCATGACTTCGTTCCACTGCGTCGGCGATCCGCTGGTAGAGATCATGCTTTTGATCCCCGCTACCGCGGTGCTGAGCGAGGCGTCGTTGACGATCAGCAGCGGCCAGAGATACTGGTTCCAGCCGTAAATAAAGGTGATAACGAAAAGCGCCGCGAGGTTAGTTTTCGATAGCGGCAGCACGATATCCCAGAAGAAGCGCATCGCGCTGGCACCGTCGATGCGCGCCGCCTCGATTAGCTCGTCCGGCAGCGACATAAAGAACTGGCGGAACAGGAAGGTCGCCGTGGCCGACGCCATCAGCGGCAGCGTCAGGCCGCTGTAGCTGTCGAGCATATTGAGGTTGGAAATCACCTGTACCGTCGGAAAGATACGCACCTCGACCGGCAGCATCAGCGTGATAAAGATGAGCCAGAAAAAGAGCGTGCGCAGCGGAAAGCGGAACCAGACCAGTGCAAAAGCGGAGAGCATCGACACCGTGATCTTGCCGACGGTGATGCCGAACGCCATGATCAGGCTGTTAAGCAGCATCAGGCTAAAAGCCGGGCCGCTGCCGTTAACGCCCTGCGTCCAGATGCGCGAGACGTTCTCCCACAGATGGGTTCCCGGGATGAGCGTCATCGGCACCTGATAGACCGCTTCGTTATCCAGCGTGGCGGCGACAAAGGCGACGTAGAGCGGAAACAGAATAGTGAGCACGCCCAGCACCAGCAGCGTGTGGCTGAAGATATCCAGCCCGCGACGGTTTTCAATCATTGGTACTGTACCTTACGCTCAACGAAGCGGAACTGAATAACGGTCAGGCCGATAACCAGCAGCATCAGCACTACCGACTGGGCCGCCGAAGAGGAGAGATCCAGCCCGGTAAAACCTTCACGATAAATTTTGTAGATAAGCGTAGTGGTCGCCTGCACCGGACCGCCGCCGGTCGCGGCGTCAATAACCGGGAAGGTGTCGAAGAAGGCGTAGATCAGGTTCACCACCAGCAGGAAAAAGCTGACCGGCGTAATCAGCGGCAGCGACAGATTGAAGAAGCGCCGCACCGGACCGGCGCCGTCGATCGCCGCGGCTTCCACCAGCGATTTCGGAATCGACTGCAGCGCCGCGAAAAAGAATAAAAAGTTGTAGCTCATCTGCTGCCAGATCGAGGCCACCACGATCAGGAACATCGCCTGGCCGCTGTTCTGGGCATAGTTCCAGTTGTAGCCAAGCTGGTTAAGGAGATGGCTAATCAGGCCGAGGCCGGGATTGAACAGAAACATCCACAGCACCGCCGCGACCACGGGCGCCACCGCGTAAGGCAGCAGCAGCAGCGTCTGGTAGAGTTTGCGCAGCCGAATAACGTAATCCACCAGCGCCGCCAGCAGCAGCGACAGCACCATGCCGCATACCGTCACCAGGGTGCTAAAGACGATAGTGGTCCAGAAGGCGTCGAGGTAGTAGCTGTCCTGAAACAGACGCCTGAAGTTTTCGAAGCCGACAAAGGTGCTGGAGATGCCGAACGGGTCAAGGCTCTGCAGCGAATACCACAGGGCTTCGCCCGCGGGCCAGAGGAAAAAGATAGCGGTAATCAGCAGCTGCGGCAGCACCAGCAGATAGGGCAACAGACTGGTGCGGAACACCGGGCGAGATGAAGACATAGCGTACTCTGTCTGAGAAAGAGAACAGGGTCGGCGCGCGCCGACCCTTTTACCGAACGGAATTACTTCACTTGCTGTTCAAAGCGGCGCAGCAGCTCGTTGCCGCGTTTCACCGCGTTATCCAGCGCAGCCTGTGGCGACTGTTTGCCGGTCCAGACGCCTTCCAGCTCCTCGTCAACCACGGTGCGGATCTGCGGCATATTGCCCAGACGCATGCCTTTAGTGAACGGCAGCGGATCTTTGTTCAGCATCTGACGCGTCGCGATATCCGCGCCAGGGTTCTTGTCATAGAAGCCCTGCTGCTTGCTCAGCTCGTAAGCCGCGGTGGTGATCGGCAGGTAGCCGGTTTTCTGGTGCCATTCGGCAGCGATTTCCGGCTGCGCGAGGAACTGCATAAACTCCGCGACGCCCTTATAGGTATCGGCGTTTTTGCCCTTCATCACCCACAGGCTGGCCCCGCCGATAATGGCGTTCTGCGGCGCGTTCGGCACGGTTTCGTCATACGGCATCATGCCGACGCCGTAGTTGAATTTGGCGTAGTGCTTGATATCCGCCAGCGAACCAGAGGAGGCGGTAGTAATACCGCAGTCGCCGTTATAGAACTTGGCGGTGGACTCGTCTTTACGGCCAAAGTAGGTGAAGTCGCCTTTCTTGTTCATATCCTCCAGCATCTGGATATGGCGTACCTGCACCGGCTTGTTGAATTCCAGCACCGCATCGGTGCCGTCGAAGCCGTTGTTTTTGCTGGCGACCGGCAAGGCGTGCCAGGCGCTGAAGTTTTCGATCTGGATCCAGCCCTGCCAGCCGCTGGCGTAGCCGCAGGTCAGGCCCGCTTTACGCAGCGCGTCGGCATCTTTCGCCAGCTCCTGCCAGGTTTTCGGCGGCTGGTCGGGGTTCAGGCCCGCTTTTTTAAAGGCGTCCTTGTTGTAGTAGAGCACCGGCGTGGAGCTGTTGAACGGCTGAGAAATCAGATGGCCGCTGGCATCGCTGTAGTAGCCCGCCACGGTCGGCACGAACTGTTTTTCGTCAAAGGGGATGCCCGCGTCCTGGAAAACCTGATGCACCGGCACGATCGCCTTCGAGGCCATCATGGTTGCGGTGCCGACTTCGTAAACCTGCAAAATGGCTGGCGCTTTGCCGGAACGTACCGCTGCGATGCCTGCCGCGAGGCTCTGCTCGTAGTTACCTTTGTAGGTTGGAACAATTTTATAGTCGGGATGCGCCTGGTTAAAACGTTGCGCCAGAGAGTCGACTTCTTTGCCTAACTCGCCCTCCATAGAATGCCAGAAAGGAATCTCAGTGGCGGCCAGCGCATTGCCGCTGATAGCCAGGCCCAGAACCGCACTCATCAGGCTACGACGAAAAGTAAACACGGACATAGAATTTTCCTGTGCAGGTAGGTACGCGCGATATCACGCATTTTTTGTTCGCGGTGTAACATGACACGGGGAAATGACGGATTAATAACAGATAAATGACAGCCGTATGACGGCAAGATGAAAGGGTTTAGCTGACCTTTTTAACAGACTACAGCCGCAGGCCATTGGCGACGCAGCCAGATTACGGACGGCCAGGGCACAGTCACCGGAGCGTACATGCAGTACGCGAGGATGACGAGCGCTGCCCAACCGCAATCTGGCAAGCCAGCCAGCCCTAGGCGCCTAAATAGGCGCTGCGGACGGCTTCGTTGGAGAGCAGGGCTTCCCCGGTATCTTCCAGCACCACATGGCCGTTTTCCAGCACATAGCCGCGATCCGCCAGCTTCAGCGCCTGATTGGCGTTCTGCTCCACCAGGAAGATAGTCATCCCCTCTTTGCGCAGCTGTTCGATGGTGTCGAAGATCTGCTGGATAATAATCGGTGCCAGTCCTAGCGAAGGCTCATCCAGCAGCAGCAGACGCGGCTGGCTCATCAGCGCGCGGCCGATCGCCAGCATCTGCTGCTCGCCGCCGGACATGGTGCCCGCACGCTGGATTTTACGCTCCGCCAGGCGTGGGAAGAGTTCATAGACGCGCGCGATGCGCGTCTGATAATCCCGGCGGCTGGCAAAGAAACCGCCCATCGCCAGGTTCTCTTCCACCGTCATGCGCGAGAACACCCGGCGTCCTTCCGGCACGATAGCGATCGCCTCGCGCATGATGCGCGCGGTTTGCCAGTCGGTAATCACTTTGCCGTCAAAGGTAATCGTGCCCTGCGTGGCGCGTGGCTCGCCGCACAGCGTGCCGAGCAGCGTGGTTTTTCCCGCGCCGTTGGCGCCGATCAGGGTGACAATTTCCCCCTGGCTGATATGCAGACTGACGTTATGCAGCGCCTGGATCTTGCCGTAGTGCGCGCTGACGTTATTAACGGATAACATCGGGTTTGCCATGTTACGCCTCTCCTAAATAGGCTCGGATCACATCCGGATTGTTGCGCACCTCTTCCGGCGTGCCGTTGGCCAGCGGCGTACCCTGGTTCACCACATAGATACGGTCGGAAATACCCATCACCAGCTTCATATCGTGTTCAATCAGCAGCACGGAAACTTTGTGCTCGCCGCGCAGTTCAGCAATCAGCTCATCCAGCTCGTGCGTCTCTTTCGGGTTCAGCCCGGCCGCCGGTTCGTCCAGCATCAGGATCTCCGGGCGCGTCACCATGCAGCGCGCAATCTCCAGACGGCGCTGCTGGCCGTAAGCCAGATTGCCCGCCTGGCGGTTAGCGAGATCGAGCAGCCCGATGCGCTCCAGCCAGGTGGCGGCGCGATCCAGCGCTTCGCTCTCGCCGCGACGAAACGCAGGCGTTTTTAATAAGCCGGAAAAGAGGCCGCTTTTCAGATGCTGATGCTGCGCCACCAGCAGGTTCTCAATAACCGTCATCTCACGGAACAGGCGAACGTGCTGAAAAGTGCGCACCACGCCCATCCGGGCGATCTTCTGGCCGGGCAGGCCTTCCAGATGCTGCTCGCGCAGCTTAATGGTGCCGCCGGTCGGCTTGTAGTAGCCGGTCAGGCAGTTGAAAACGGTGGTCTTGCCCGCGCCGTTCGGGCCGATCAGCGAGACGATCTCCTGCGGGCGCAGCTCCAGCGCCACGTTATTGACCGCCAGCAGGCCGCCGAAGCGCATCATCAGACCCTCAACGGCTAATAAAGGCTGAATCATGCCTGCTCTCCTTGTTTCTGTTTCAGTTTCAGATGCGGACGCTTCATCGGCAGCAGCCCCTGCGGACGCCAGATCATCATCAGCACCATCAGGCCGCCCAGCACCAGCATGCTGTATTCATTCAGGTCGCGCATCAGCTCGCGCGAAACCACCAGCAGGATAGCGGCGAGGATAACGGCGAACTGCGAGCCCATACCGCCCAGCACCACAATCGCCAGCACAAAGGCTGATTCGACAAAGGTAAAAGATTCCGGGCTGACAAAGCCCTGGCGCGCGGCGAATAGCGTACCGGCGAAGCCCGCGAAGGCGGCGCTGATGGTAAAGGCGGTCAGCTTGATGCGCGTCGGGCTCAGGCCGAGCGAGCGACAGGCGATCTCATCTTCGCGCAGCGCTTCCCACGCGCGGCCCAGCGGCATACGCAGCAGGCGATTGATCACGAACAGCGTCAGCGCCACCAGCAGCAACGCCACCAGGTAGAGGAAAATGACGCGATCGCTGGGGTCATATTTCAAGCCGAAAAATTCGTGGAACGTGCTCCAGCCGCCTTCAGAGACTTTGCGGCCAAACTCCAGGCCGAACAGCGAAGGTTTCGGGATCTGTGCAATGCCGTTAGGGCCGCCGGTAATGGCGGTGTTATTCAGCAGCAGGATACGCACGATTTCGCCGAAACCGAGGGTGACAATCGCCAGATAGTCGCCGCGCAGACGCAATACCGGAAAGCCGAGCAGCAGGCCGAACAGCGCCGACACGATGCCCGCCAGCGGCAGACACTCCCAGAAGCCGAGACCAAAGTAGTGGTTCAGCAGCGCAAAAGTATAAGCGCCGATGGCGTAGAAGCCGCCGTAGCCGAGCACCAGCAGACCCGAGAGGCCAACCACCACGTTCAGGCCCAGGCCAAGCATTACGTAGATCAGCGTCAGCGTGGCGATATCCACCGCGCCGCGCGACACGAAAAAGGGCCAGGCCACCGCTACGACGATCAGCGCCAGCATAAACAGCTTCTGCTTAGGCGTAGAGCCGTCGATGCCGGGCAACACCAGCGTCGGGCCGGCGATCTTTTTCATGCCGCGCTGCCAGAACGGGCGCAGCAGCTGAAACAGAAAAACCACCGCGCAGCCGACGAAAATCCAGTTCCAGCGCACGTCCCCGGCGCTCTGCACCACCAGTCGCGTGCCGTCCAGGCCGAGCCGCATCCCCATAAAGAAGCTGGCCAGCACCAGCAGCATGACGGTGGAGATCAGCGCATTGATAAAGGAGGACTTCATACTTTTTCTACCTCCGGACGACCCAGGATACCGGTCGGCATGACCAGCAGCACCACGATCAGCAGCGCAAAAGAGACGACGTCTTTATATTCAGTGCTGAGATAGGCGGAGGTCAGCGCTTCGGCGATGCCGAGCACCAGGCCGCCGATCATCGCGCCCGGAATGCTGCCGATGCCGCCAAGCACCGCGGCGGTAAAGGCCTTCATGCCCGCCATAAAACCGATAAAGGGGTTAATGGAGCCGTAGAACTGGCCGAGCAGCACGCCCGCCACCGCCGCCATCGCCGCACCGATCACAAAGGTCAGCGAAATCACGCGGTCAGTATTGATGCCGAGCAGGCTCGCCATCTTCAGGTCTTCGGCGCAGGCGCGGCAGGCGCGACCCATACGCGAATAGCGAATAAACAGCGTCAGCGCCAGCATCGCCAGAAAGGTCACCAGCCAGATCACGATCTGCATGGTGGAGATGGTGGCGGCAAAGCCGTTGCTCTGGCCCAGCGTCCACTGGCCGGTGATCAGGCTCGGCAGCGCGAGGTCGCGTGAGCCCTGCGTCAGGCTGACGTAGTTTTGCAGGAAGATCGACATGCCGATGGCGGAGATCAACGCGATCAATCGCTTCGACGATCGCACCGGCTTATAGGCGACACGCTCAATGCTCCAGCCGTAGGCGCTGGAGATCAGGATCGCCATCACAAAGCCAGCGGCGATCATCAGCCAGCCGGTGTCGATGCCCATCATCATCAGGGCGGCGATAACGATAAAAGAGACATAGCTGCCGATCATATAGACCTCGCCGTGAGCGAAGTTGATCATGCCGATAATGCCGTAAACCATGGTGTAACCAATGGCGATCAGCGCGTAGGTGCTGCCGAGAGTGACCCCGTTAAGCATCTGCTGAGTGAAATAAAGAAACTGCTCGGACATAGTGAAGACCTGCATTAGAACGGGAAAATCCCCTGCCGTAGCGGCAAGGGATTTGTCTGCCGATGGGACGATTACTTAACCGCGGTAGAAGAACCGTCTTTGTGCCATTTAAATACGCCGAACTCGAAACCTTTCAGATCGCCTTTCTGGTCCCAGCTCAGGTTGCCCATCACTGTCGGTACCGGCTCGCCACCCTTCAGGTTTTTCGCAATCTCTTCCGGCTCGTCGCTTTTGCTGCGCTCGATGCCAGCCACCAGCGACTGGATCGCCGCGTAGGTGGTCCAGACGAACGGACCGGTCGGATCTTTGCGGTTCTGCGCGCTGTTGGCTTTGATAGCGTCAACGATCGCTTTGTTCTCCGGTAGCTGGTCGTAGCGCTTCGGCAGCGTCACGTAGATGCCTTCCGAGGCGTCGCCTGCGATATTAGAGAGCGAGGCGTTGCCCACGCCTTCAGGTCCCATAAAGCCAGCGTTCAGACCCGCCGCTTTCGCCTGGCGCAGGATCTGGCCCATTTCCGGGTAGTAACCGCCGTAGTAAACGAAGTCCACATTCTCTTTCTTCAGACGCGCAATCAGCGTAGAGAAGTCTTTATCGCCTGCGGTAATGCCTTCAAACAGCACCACGTTGCCGCCTTTGGCTTTCAGGGTTTTCTGCACGGATTCCGCCAGCCCCTGGCCGTACTGCTGCTTGTCATGCACCACGGCAATACGCTTGGGTTTGATCTCGCTGAGGATATAGTTAGCAGCGGTCGGGCCCTGATCGGAGTCGAGCCCGGTGGTGCGCATAATGGTGGCATAACCGCGTGCGGTCAGCTCTGGCGCGGTCGCCGCCGGGGTGATCATCAGCACGCCTTCGTCGTTATAAATGTCAGACGCAGGCTGGGTAGAAGAGGAGCAAAGATGGCCGATAACATATTTAATGCCGTCGTTGACGACTTTGTTCGCCACCGCCACGGCCTGTTTCGGGTCGCAGGCGTCGTCATACTCTACGCCCACCAGTTTGTTGCCGTTCACGCCGCCTTTGGCGTTGATATCTTTAATCGCCTGAGCGGCGCCGGTGAACTGCATATCGCCATACTGCGCTACCGGGCCGGTCACGGCACCCACGATAGCGATTTTGATATCGGCAGCCAGGGCGGCGTGGCTCATCGCCAGCGCAACGCAACCCGCCAGTAATGCGCGGCCTTTACTCATTTTCATGCGGACTTCCCCATCTTGTTGTGTCTGTGATTTGTGGTTTGCTGTTGCTACCGGATAAAGCCGAAAAATGATGTTTATGAACGATTTAGCGTGCTTTTCCGGTATTTTTTGATAATAAGGCTTTATTTTTCAGGTTATTAAACAGGAAGTTTCTTCTGTAAATCAACTGACCTGTTGGGAAATAGCGGGCCGAAACAGCATAATCATCTGGTTGTTATGCAGGCTTTTTCTCCATTTCTCCAGCGCGTTATGCTGGCTTATGCGCCGCTTATTGTTCTTTATCTCCTCTATCCTGGCATCCCGGCCATCTTTTGACCTGTTTTCAACTTAAAAAAGTGACGGCGCTCTGACTGTATAAATTCGCTACACTATGCCCTTTCGACTAGTACAGGTGTTTGTTATGAAGCTGACTATTCTGCGCCTGACCACCTTCAGCCCGCAGGACCACATCGATCTGGCGAAAATCTGGCCAAACGAAGATATTGCGGCGCTGGAAAAAAGCCTGAGTGAAAACCAGCGCCTTTACGCCGCGCGCTTTAATGAACGGCTGCTGGGTGCGCTAAAGCTGGAGATTGTGGGATCGCAGGGGAAAATTTCGCAGCTGGAGGTGCGTGAGGTGACGCGGCGGCGCGGCGTGGGTCAATATCTGATGGAAGAGACGATGGCGCAAAACGGCTCTGTCTCAAGCTGGTGGGTAGCGGATGACGGCAGCGCAAATCAGGGCGAGCGCGCCGCTTTTATGCAGGCCTGCGGTTTTCGCGCGCAGAGTGACGGCTGGGTCAAATAACAGGCAAAAAAAAGGGCGACTTCGCGTCGCCCGTTTTTTTATGCTTCTATCGCCATACGTAATTTCTTCATGGCGTTCTTTTCAAGCTGTCGCACGCGTTCGGCTGACACGCCGTAACGATCCGCCAGTTCCTGCAGCGTGGTTTTGTTATCTTCGTCCAGCCAGCGGGCGCGGATGATGTGCTGGCTGCGCTCGTCGAGGCCCAGCATCGCGTCGCTCAGCTTATCGGCAGCGTGCGATTCCCAGTTATCCTCTTCGATGCCGTCAGCGAAGTCTGAGGTTTTATCCTGCAGATAGAGCACCGGCGCCATTGTTTTGCCTTCGCCGCTCTCATCGTCGGCGGACATATCGAAGGTCATATCCTGCGCGGCCATACGCGATTCCATTTCACGCACGTCTTTGCTGCTTACGCCCAGTTCACGCGCCACCATCTCGACTTCGTCCTGGTTGAACCAGCCCAGACGCTGCTTGGTTTTACGCAGGTTAAAGAACAGCTTGCGCTGCGCTTTAGTGGTAGCGACCTTCACGATACGCCAGTTACGCAGCACGTATTCGTGAATCTCGGCTTTAATCCAGTGCACGGCGAAAGAGACCAGACGCACGCCAACTTCAGGGTTAAAGCGACGCACCGCCTTCATCAGGCCGATGTTCCCTTCCTGAATCAGGTCCGCCTGAGGCAGGCCGTAACCGGAATAATTACGAGCGATATGAACTACAAAGCGCAGGTGAGACAGGATCAGCGTCTTAGCCGCATCCAGATCACCCTGGTAATGCAGCCGTTCAGCCAGCGCTTTTTCCTCTTCTGCCGACAGCATCGGCCAGACGTTGGCGGCCCGAACGTAAGATTCCAGGTTGCCAAGAGGAGCAATAGCTAAAGTTTGCATTTCTTTGGTCATTCAAACCCTCACAATGGTTATTAAGTTGCTGCGTCTTCCCTTTGAGCAGACGTTACCTTAAGTCAACGCCGGGGAAAATCCGAAAGCAATCTGTGCTACTTAGAGTAGCTAAGTTATCCACAAGTTCAATTATAGCGGTGAATATTTTACACACAGATGACGAGGCGGGAAGAGAGGGGTTCCTCTGCGCCCGGATCGTCGGCAGCAGAGGAACATTATATCAAAAAAACGTTGCAGGCGGTTACTGGGGCGTAAAACGACGTAAATGTTGCACGGTCGCCAGCCAGGCCGCAATCCAGCCGATAATGGCAGCGATAAGCAGCAGCAGCAGCCCCTCATCCCATGAGAAGCCTTCCAGCGCGAAGGTCGTGCCAAACACCTGCGCCACCTGTGCCACCACCGACTGCAGGCGCAGAACCAGCACCTCGGAGAGGATCAGCGACAGCACCGCGCCGCTAAAGCCAAGCAGCGCGCCGCCGTAAAGGAACGGGCGCAGGATAAAGCCATCGGTGGCGCCGATTAGCTTCTGCACGTTGATGGTATCGCGCCGCGCGAAGATGCTAAGCCGCACGCTGTTGCCGATCACCAGGAACACCGCGACAATCATCAGAACGCCGATCATGGAAGCGACTTGTCCCACCAGCCCGGTCAGCGCCGCCAGACGGGCGAACCAGCTGTCGTCCATGCGCACTTCATCAACGCCCTGCACTTTCGCTACCCTGTCGCGCAGGTTCTGCATGGTGCTGGAGTTCTGGAAGTTGAGCTTCGGCGTGATAATCGCCACTGCCGGCAGCGGGTTCTGCTCCAGCATATCCATTGCGCCGCCAAAGCCCGACCAGTTGCGAAACTCGTTCAGCGCCTCTTCCCGCGTCAGGTAGTTGACGCTATCCACGCCATCGACCTGCTTCAGCTGTGCCACCACATTTTCAGCGGCGGTATCGTCCAGCGTTTTCGACAGATAAACCGTCAGCTGCGGCGCGGGATACCACTGCGTCGCGGCCTGGCTGACGTTTTTCCATACCATGTAGCAGACGCTGGGCAGCGTCAGCGAGATGGCGATAACCATCACCGTCAGCAACGTCGCCAGCGGCTGGCGATACATATCGGACAGCGTGCCGCGCCATGCGTAGCGCCACTGTTCCTGCCAGCCGCCCTTCAGCGCTTTGCTTTTTGACGGCGCTTTCGCTTTTGGCGCAGCGGGGCGCTTGTTGCGTTTATTGACCATCGTGGCCTCCATGCAGGCGTCCCTGATTGAGCGTCATAACGCGATAGCGACGGCGCGCGATCAGCCCGCTGTCGTGCGTCGCCATCAGCACCGTAACGCCCACGCGGTTAAACTCTTCAAACAGGCGCAGAATATCTTCCGACAGCGCGTCATCCAGGTTGCCGGTCGGTTCGTCCGCCAGCAGCACGGCGGGCTTGTTCACCACGGCGCGTGCAATGCCGACGCGCTGCTGTTCACCGCCGGAGAGCTGAATCGGAAAGCTTTTCGCCTTATCGAGCAGGCCGACCTTATCCAGCGCCGCCGACACGCGACGGCGAATATCTTCGCCGCTGGCGCCGGCGATAATCAGCGGGATCGCCACGTTGTCATAGACGGAACGATCCATCAGCAGATGGTGATCCTGAAAGATCATGCCGATCTGGCGACGCAGAAACGGCACCTCGCTGTTGCGCAGCCGGGAAATGTCGTGACCGCTGAACCAGATATGGCCCGCGCTCGGCCGCTCAATGCCACAAATCAGCTTCAGCAGGGTACTCTTACCGGCGCCGGAATGGCCGGTGAGGAACGCCATTTCGCCCTGCCGCAAATGGAAATCCGCGCCCTGCAGCGCCTGACGTCCACCGAGATATGCCTTACTGACCTCTTCAAAGCGAATCATCCCAATTAGTCCTCTCGGGCAAACAGTGCCTCAATAAAATCCTCGGCCTTGAAGGGCCGTAAATCCTCAATGCCTTCCCCGACGCCGATATAGCGAATCGGGATGCCGAACTGATCGGCCACAGAGAAGATCACGCCGCCTTTCGCCGTTCCGTCCAGCTTGGTCAGGGTAATACCGGTCAGGCCGACCGCCTCATGGAAAAGTTTCGCCTGGCTGATGGCGTTCTGACCGGTGCTGGCATCAAGGGTGAGCATCACTTCGTGCGGCGCCTCTTCGTCCAGCTTTTTCATCACGCGAGTGATTTTCTTCAGCTCTTCCATCAGGTGCGATTTATTCTGCAGTCGACCCGCCGTATCCGCGATCAGCACGTCAACGCCGCGTGCTTTCGCCGCCTGGATGGCATCGAAAATCACCGAGGCGGAATCTGCGCCGGTATGCTGCGCGACGACCGGAATATGGTTGCGCTCGCCCCACACCTGCAGCTGCTCAACGGCCGCCGCGCGGAAGGTATCGCCCGCCGCCAGCATCACCGATTTGCCCTGCGCCTGATACTGACGCGCCAGCTTGCCGATGGTGGTGGTTTTACCGACGCCGTTTACGCCGACCATCAGAATAACGAACGGTGCTTTGCCACTGACGGCGAGCGGCGCGTCGACCTTCGCCAGAATGCCCGACATCTCTGCTTTCAGCAGGCCGTAAAGCGCTTCCGCATCGCGCAGCTGTTTACGGTTCGCCTGCTGCGTCAGGTTAGTAATGATGCGGCGCGTCGTCTCTACGCCAACGTCGGCGATCAGCAGCTGCTCTTCCAGCTCTTCAAACAGATCGTCGTCAATTTTTTTGCCGCGGAACAGGCTGATAAAGCCGGAGCCAAGGTTCTGGCGGGTTTTTACCAGGCTACGTTTCAGGCGGGCAAAGAAACCCTCTTTGGTGGGGCGTTCCTGTTCCTGAGAAACGATCGGCGCGGCGGCGAGCGGCAGATCGCTGACGGTATCCTGAACCTCGTCTTCGGCGGCGATCTCTTCCGCCGCTTCATCCTGCGGCGCTTCCGCCAATGCCAGCGCCGCCAGTTCTTCGTCATCCAGCGGCTGCTCCTCTTCGGGCAGCGCTTCCGGCACAATCTCTTCTTCAATCGGCTGCGGCGCCAGCTCCGGCTCTTCTTCCGGAATGATCTCCTCCAGCGGCGCGATAATTTCCGCATCCTGCGCCTTCTGGACGATCTGTTCCGCTTCCGGCTCAGCGGCAATGTGCTCGTCAACGGCGTGCGCTGGCGCTTCGCGCTGCGCCTCGGCGAGCTGCTCGGTCAGTTCGACGGTATGTGCCGCGTCGGTTTCCGCCTGCGCTAGCGCAGGATCCTCTGGCTGCTGTTCAGGCGTTTCAGCAGGCTGTTGTGTCTCTTCTTCTTTGCCAAATCCCAGCCAGGAAAAAAAGCCACGTTTTTTCTCTTTTGCCATTGTGTGACCACACTCCTCGATGGCTTAATCCCGGTCGCTCGCTGTTCCCAGGGGATAAAAATTAGCTCTGGTTTTCACCGCCAAAAGGGCGAAAAACGGCAGAATTATGTATGACTTCAGCAACTCACTAGTCTAACACTTTCCAGCCAGCGCACCACAGCACCCTTTTTTACCGTTTCTTCTCACCGATTCGCCCGTTAAACTACGCAACAAATTATGACGAGTTGTGAGCAAGATGAGTAAAACCCCTCGTGGCACAGGCGGTGCCGGACAAATCCGCATCATCGGCGGTCAGTGGCGCGGACGCAAACTGCCGGTGCCCGACAGCGCCGGGCTGCGCCCTACCACCGATCGCGTTCGGGAAACCCTGTTTAACTGGCTGGCGCCCGTTCTGCAGCAGGCGCGCTGTCTCGACTGCTTTGCCGGCAGCGGCGCGCTCGGTCTGGAGGCGCTGTCGCGCTTTGCCGCGTCGGTGACGCTGCTGGAGCTGGAACGTTCGGTGGCGCAACAGCTGGAGAAGAATGTACAAACCCTGCGTGCCAGCGACGCGCAGGTGATCAACGCCAATACCCTTAACTGGCTGGCTGCTTCCGGCGAGCCTTATGATGTGGTATTCGTCGACCCGCCGTTCCGCAAAGGTCTGCTGGAGCAAACGCTGCAGCTGCTGGAGCAGAATGGCTGGCTGGCGGACGAGGCGATGATCTATGTAGAGAGCGAAGTGGAGCACGGCGCGCCGCCGGTGCCCACCAGTTGGGCGCTGCATCGCGAAAAGATCGCCGGGCAAGTGGCGTATCGTTTATATCACCGACAACAAGAGACATCCGATGTTGCTTAATTCAGGTCGCCTGTTGATGCTGTGCGTCTGGGCTTTTTTACTGTTCAACCTGGTAGACCCCTACCCTAAACCGCTGCGCTATTTTATCCACGTCGCGCTGTTCTTTATGGTGCTGATGCACGGTCTGCAGCTGACGCTGCTGCGCGCAACCCAGCCGAAAGACGCGCCGCCGATCGATCGCTGGACGCAGACGAAAATCTTTCTCTTTGGCGTCTTTGAGCTGCTGGCGTGGCAGAAGGCCAATTTCCCTAAGAAGAAATAAGCACGGCGATCAAACGGCTGGCAAGGTTCGCGGCCGGATGAGCGGAACGACAAGCAAAGCGTTCCGCCTCGCCCGCGCTGGCACGGCATCCCGTCAGCGCTTTTCTACTGTACCGGCGTAAAGCTGACGAAGCGCGATCCCTGCATTTTCAGCTCTCCTTTCGCGCCGGTATCCATCTGATTGTAATCGCGCTCGCCCACAATCGCTTTAATGTCGCTGGCACCGTTCAGAGGATGGAACCAGGCTTCATAACGCATATCTTCGCCTGCGATCGTTTCCCGCTGGCGTGAACGCCGATTAGGCGACGGATATTCCCGCTTGGTTTTCACCTTCACCGTCAGCGTGCGCACCGGTGAGGCGTCGTTGACCGCCGCTTCGCGCCGCTGCCTGATAAACTGACGAGTCGCCAGCACGGCGATAACGGCCAGTACGATAAAAAAGAGTAGCGGTGGTTTGCTCATGGTTTTTTCTCGTCTCGTTAAGCTCTGAAAAGCAATGCGGGTGAAGCATACAACCAGAGTTGCCTCATTGTCACATTGCGAAGCCGTAACCTAAACTGGGATCGACTTATTGGGAATTTTCACCATCTGATGGACAGGTTGTCCTTAAGGGAGCAGCAATGCTTTGGTCATTTCTTGCGGTACTTTTTTCCGGTTGGCTCTATGTTGATGCATCCTATCGCGGCCCGCAGTGGCAGCGCTGGCTATTCAAACCCATCACGCTGCTGCTAATGGTCGGCTGGGCCTGGCAGGCGCCGGTGCTGAAACCTACCGATTACCTGATTATCGCCGGGCTTATCGCGACGCTGGTCGGCGATGCGCTGCTGCTGTTGCCGCGTCAGCAAATGCTCTATGCGCTGGGCGCGTTCTTCCTCTCTCATCTGCTTTACACCATCTGCTTCGCCGCCGGCATGACGATGACCTTCTACTGGCCGATTCCGCTGACGCTGTTAATTATCGGCGTGGTCACCATCGCGGTGATCTGGAGCCGCCTGGAGACGCTGCGCTGGCCGATTTGCACGCTGATTGGCATGACGCTGGTGATGACATGGCTGGCCGCCGAGCAGTACGTTTTCCGCCCCTCGGATGACAGCTTCACGCTGGTTGTGGGCGCGAGCCTGCTGCTGCTGGCGAATATCGTCTGGTTTGTCAGCCACTATCGCCGCCGCTTCAGCGCCGACAGCGCCATCGTCGCCGCCTGTTACTTCGCCGGGCACTTTATGATTGTTCGTTCGCTCTGGCTCTACTAGTGCAAAACCGGTCTTGACTCTGGAGTCGACTCCAGAGTGTAGGATGCAGTAGCGGGCGGCGTCGCCCGCCCGTTACTGGAGGTTATATGCACCAACATCGTCACGCCTGCGGCTGCGGCCGCCCAGGCACCACCCATTCCGCAACCAAACCCTTGTGCGCCCTGCCTGGCGCCACGCCCGTTCGTCTCAATATTAAGGCTGCCACGCCTGTACAACCTGAATGCAGCGGGGGCTGCTGCGAGGCTGACAGCAGCCCCGGCGGCGATGGCGACGAAGAAGGCGACAGGCGTGGCTCCTGGCATTTTAGCTGGCGCGTCAGCGGCATGGATTGCCCCAGCTGCGCCCGCACCGTTGAAACCGCCGTTAGCCAGTTGCCCCAGGTTGTTCGCACGCGCGTCGTCTTCGCCAGCGAAAAGCTGCTGGTGGACGCCAGCGATGATATCGCCGCCGCCGTTGAACAGGCCGTCGCGCGCGCCGGTTTCTCGCTAGTCAGCGAGACGACGCCGCCCCGCCCCGCCTCCCGCTGGCGCGAGAACCAAACTCTGTTGATACTCGCCGTTATGATGCTCGCCAGCTTTACGCTGAGCCGCTTCATGCCGCACTGGGGCGACATGCTGTTTATCGCCACCACGCTGACTGGATTATGGCCGGTGGCGCGTGACGCGTGGCGACGCGCGCGCAGCGGCTCGCCCTTTACTATCGAAATGCTGATGAGCGTTGCCGCCGCTGGCGCGCTGCTGATTGGTGCCCATGCCGAAGCGGCGATGGTGCTGCTGCTGTTTCTGCTGGGCGAAAGACTGGAAGCCTTTGCCGCCGCCCGCGCGCGCAGCGGCGTTACGCAGCTGATGGCGCTACGTCCGGAAAACGCCGTACGGTTAAACGGCGAGGTGCGGGAAACCGTGGCGCTGGCGGCGCTGCGGCCCGGAGACGTGATTGAGGTCGCGGCTGGCGGACGCCTGCCAGTCGATGGCCGTCTGCTGAGTAACGAAGCGAGCCTGGACGAAAGCGCGCTGACCGGCGAGTCGCTGCCGGTCACGCGTGAAAAGGGCGATGCGCTGCTGGCGGGCGCCACCAGCGTGGATCGCCTGATTCAGCTTGAGGTAACGTCGAAACCAGGCGAAAGCGCCATCGACCGCATTCTGACGCTGATAGAAGAGGCTGACAGCCATCGCGCGCCGGTGGAGCGCTTTATCGATCGCTTTAGCCGCATCTATACGCCGCTGATTATGCTGCTGGCCGCGCTGGTGATGGTGGTACCGCCGCTGCTCGGTTTCGGCGCCTGGCTGCCGTGGATCTATAAAGGGCTGACGCTGCTGCTGATCGGCTGCCCCTGCGCGCTGGTGATTGCCACGCCTGCCGCCATTACCTCCGGTCTTGCCGCCGCCGCGCGTCAGGGCGCGCTGATTAAAGGCGGCGCGGCGCTGGAGCGCCTCAGCCAGATACGCGCCATCGCCTTCGACAAAACCGGCACCCTGACGCAGGGCAAGCCGCAGGTCGCCGCCGTGCTCTGCTTCGCCACGCTGTCGCAGAATGAGCTGCTGGCGCTGGCGGCGTCGGTGGAACAGGGTTCAACCCATCCGCTGGCGGCGGCCATTGTCGCGGCCGCGAGGGAGCGGCAGCTGACGCTGCCCTCCGCCAGCCAGCAGGTGACGCTGGCGGGCAGCGGCATCGCCGCGCAGGTCGACGGCGCGCAGGTGGAACTGCTGTCCCCTGGCCGCGTTGACGTCCTGACCGCCGCGCAGCGCGCGCAGATTGTCGAGCAGGAAGAACAGGGACAAACGCTGGTGGCGATCCTGCGCGACGGCGAACCGCTGGGCGCGCTGGCGCTGCGCGATAATCTGCGCGCCGACGCGCAGGTCGCGGTAACGGCGTTAAAGAAAATGGGCATCGAAAGCATGATGCTTACCGGCGACAACCCGCGCGCCGCGGCAGCGATCGCTCGCGAACTCGACATCGATTTTCGCGCCGCTCTGCTGCCTGCCGATAAGGTCGATGCTGTTCGCGCGCTGGGCCAGCAGCAACCGCTGGCAATGGTGGGCGACGGCATCAACGATGCGCCCGCGATGAAAGCGGCCACCATCGGTATCGCCATGGGCAGCGGCAGCGATATCGCGCTGGAGACCGCCGACGCCGCGCTGACGCGCGATGCCTTGCCGCTGTTGCCGTCGCTGGTGGCGCTGGCGCGGCGCACGCGCGCCACGCTACGGCAGAATATCGCCATTGCGCTGGGGCTGAAGGCGTTGTTTCTGGTCACAACGCTGCTGGGCCTGACTGGCTTATGGCTGGCGGTGGTCGCCGACTCCGGCGCGACGGCGCTGGTGACCGCTAACGCGCTGCGCCTGCTGCGCACGCGTCGGGAATAACGCGCGACAGGACGATCAGGCGCCGAGACCCTTCTGGATCAGATAGTGGTAAGGCAGGGTTTCGGTTTGCTGCGCCAGCAGGCGGTGTTCCATAAAGCGGCAGAAGCCGGGAATATCGCGCGTAGTGGCCGGATCGTCGGCGATAATCAACAGCGTTTCCCCGTCCTGCATAGTGCGGACCGTTTTACGCACCATCATTACCGGCTCCGGACAGCGCAGGCCCAGGGCATCCAGCTGATGGTCGGCATGGGAGAAGTTGTCGCTCATAAATCACTCGGTTCTAAACAGGGGGCGCTCATTTTAACGCGCGCTCCCGCAGACGCAAGACGAGAACGATTGCGTTAAAATTAACCATTGCGTAAATAGCACAACGCGGTAAGATGCCGCGGTTTTTACATTCGGTACCGTCGCGCAGGCTCCGCTTTGCACGGCAATGGGTTCCCTCACCCCAATATGAAAAAGGTCCATTATGATCGCATTTTCTTCGCGTCAGCGTCAGCATGCGCTGGTCTGGCTATCCCTGTTTCACCTGCTGGTGATTATTTCCAGTAACTATCTGGTGCAGCTGCCGGTTTCCGTGTTTGGCTTCAACACCACCTGGGGCGCATTCAGCTTCCCGTTTATCTTTCTGGCGACTGACCTGACCGTGCGTATTTTCGGCGCCCCGCTGGCGCGCCGCATTATCCTGGCAGTGATGATCCCGGCGCTGTTTGTCTCCTATCTGGTCTCAAGTCTGTTTTATCAGGGCCAGTGGCAGGGCTTCGCCGCGCTGCATAACGTCAACCTGTTCGTTGCGCGCATCGCCTGCGCCAGTTTTATGGCCTATGCGCTGGGACAGATCCTTGACGTCCATGTCTTTAACCGCCTGCGCCAGCTGCCGCAGTGGTGGGTCGCGCCTGGCTGCGCGATGTTCCTCGGCAATATCAGCGATACGCTCGCCTTTTTCTTTATCGCCTTTTATAAAAGCACCGATCCCTTTATGGCCGCGCACTGGGTAGAGATCGCGCTGGTGGACTACAGCTTTAAAGTGCTGATCTGCCTTGTCTTCTTCCTGCCCGCTTACGGCGTGCTGCTCAATGCGATGCTGAAACGTCTGACAGAACGTTCGCAGCGCCCGCAGGTTAATTTCGGCTAAACGGACATAGAGCGTTTCGCTGCGACCCGCTAAGATCTGCTGACAATCGGGCGGTTGCTTTTGCCGCCTGATTCGAGTTGTATGAACGCCTTACTGGAATCAAATAAAGGGATTCAGATGCGAAACTTAGTGAAATATGCGGGTATTGGCTTACTGGTGCTGGGCCTGGCGGCCTGCGATCAGAAGAAAGATGACGCGGCTGGCAGCAATGGCACCAGCGCCAGCCAGTCGTCGCAGAACGTAACGCTGATGGACGGTAAGCTGAGCTTCTCGCTGCCGGCCGGCATGTCGGACAAGAGCGGCAAGCTGGGCAACCAGACCACCAATATGCACGTGTACGCCGATGAAACCGGCGCGCGCGCCATTATTGTGATCGCAGGCGACGCCACCAGCGAAGGGCTGGACGTGCTGGCGCAGCGTCTGGAACAGCAGCAGCGCAACCGCGACCCGCAGCTGCAGGTGGTTTCTGACAAAGCGATTACCCTGAAAGATCAGCCTGCGCAGCGTCTGGACAGCGTAGTGTCAGCCAATAATCAGACCTCCTGGTCCTCAGTGATCCTGGCGAAAGTCGACGGCAAATTGCTGACGCTGCAGATTACTCTGCCGGGCGACAACCAGCAGCAGGCGCAGAGCGACGCGGACAGCATTATCCAGAGCATCACGCTGAAATAAGGATGTTTTTAAGGATGGCTGAAAGCCTGAGATAAGAACTGACAGATAAAAACGGCGGGAATGTTCCCGCCGTTTTTTTAGCTGTTAACCGCGCGCGGCGCGCCAGTAGTCGATCAGCCGCAGATAATTGCCCTTCACCTTCTCAACCAGCGCCTCATCATCCAGCTCGCCCTGTAGCCACTGGCGCGACGGCTGGCCGAAGATAGTGCGGCCGACCGCAAACCCTTTCACCCAGGGTGCTTTCGCCGCAGCGGCAAAGCCCGCCTTCAGCTTCTCTTCCGGCGCGTCGAGTCCCAGCAGCAAAATGCCACGGCAATGAGGATCCTGCTGCTCGATCAGGCCGCTAATCGCCTGCCAGCTCTCCGCCGACAGCGGCGGCAGCTTCCACCAGTCGGGCTGGATGCCCATCTGATAAAAGTGGCTGAGGATCTCAAGATAGTAGGCCTCGTTACGATCGGGATTGCTCTCCGGCAGAATGACTTCCAGCAGCAGCTCGTGCCCGCTCTTGTTACAGCCGTTCCAGACGTCGAGCACCAGATCGTCCTGCTCTTTGCGCATTTCGGCGCTGTCGTGCGGATGGTAGAAGACCAGGCATTTCACGACATGCTCCGCCGGCCAGTCGATAAGCTGCGAGCCGATATTGCCATGCTCCAGGCGCAGCGGCCGCGAGCTGGGCATTTCGATCGGACGGCCAATCCACCAGCCTTTGCCGGTAATGGCGTTCAGCGCTTTCTGGCCGTAAGTGGTATCGGCAAGAATACCGCTCTTGTTCTCCAGTCCGGCCTCGCGCGCCGCCTCTTCAGCCGCCTTCAGCAGCAGCACTTTCAGCGCCGGGATTTTGCTCTCGTCGACGCCCGCTTCGCGCGCCATATCGGCCAGCTGTTTGCGATGGTCAAAGGCGAACACGTTCAGCTCCGGCCACTGCTGTTTGCGCGTGGTCACGCGATGCAGGTGATTTAAACGCGCGTCGAGATCGGGACGCTTCACCTCTTTATCGCGGCTGAGGAAATCATCCAGCTCCTCTTTGGTCGGCATCGCCGGGGCGCAGCCGTGACGCGACACCACCAGCGCGCCGCAGGCATTGGCGTAACGACACGCCTGTTCCCAGCCTTCGTCGTTGAGCCAGCCGCGCAGCAGACCGGACATAAAGGCGTCGCCCGCGCCCAGCACGTTTAATACATCAACCCGTACGCCGCTTTGTAGCTTCGTCTGTTCCCAGGAATCGGGAATATCGCCCTCAAATACCACGCAGCCCAGCGGACCGCGTTTACAAACCAGCGTCGCCTGAGTCGCCTGGCGCACATTCTTCAGCGCCGTAAGCGTATCGGTGCTGCCGCCAGCGATATGAAACTCCTCTTCCGTACCGACAATCAGGTCGAAATAGTGAATCACTTCCTGCAGCTGTCGCGTCACCTGTTCAGACTCGATGAAACGCGTTTCGCCGTCGCCGAGTGAGGTCAGGCCCCACAATACCGGACGATAATCGATATCCAGCGCGGTGCGCAGGCCGTTGCGCTTTGCGATATCCAGCGCTTTCAGCACCGCGGCGCGCGTCTGCGGATGAGAGAGATGGGTGCCGGTTACGGCAACTGCGCGCGACGAGGTGATAAAGTCCTCATCGATATCTTCCGGCACCAGTGCCATATCGGCGCAGTTATCGCGGTAGAAGATCAGCGGAAAGGTCTCTTCATCCTTGATGCCCAGAATAACCAGTCCGGTCAGACGCTGCTTATCGGTAATCAGCCCGTCGGTATTACATCCTACGCGGTTCAGCTCTTCGCGCAGAAAGCGGCCGTTATGCTCATCGCCGACGCGCGCCAGCATCGCCGATTTTAGCCCCTGAATCGCGGTGCCGTAGGCGACGTTGCCGGAGGAGCCGCCGAGATATTTAGCAAATGTGCTCATATCCTCCAGCCGCGCACCAATTTGCTGACCATAAAGGTCAACGGCGATGCGCCCAATACAAATCACATCAAGCCGCTTCTTTTCTGTACTCATACCTGTGGTTTCCTTCTGTGATAAGCAGACACGCGTGCAAGGGAGCAGGCATCCCGGCGTGCGTCTGGGTTTTGCCTTTGCCAGACTGACGATGGAGAAATTATGAGGAATAAAAATTCCAAATTCAATATGAAATGAAACATCCATCGCGATTTTGTGAACCAGGTAAAACTCTGCACCGCCTGCACATCACGCGCGCGATGTTTCATCCGTTTCGCGCCGCTGCAGGGGTGTGAAGCGGATCGCAGAAAAAGCTAAGCCTCTGCAGGAAGCGACTGAATTAAAATGAAAACTTCCAGCTTCTCCGCTTTTCGCATTTCTTGTTTCACTTAGCCCGCTTCGCTGTCCCGTTAAAGCTGCGTTTCACGGTTAAATTTGATCTCAATCGCAAAATGAAATGTTTCTTCTGTAATCGTATTTTATGAAAAATATATTTGTTTATAATCGCTTCAAGTTTCAGTTACCTGCGGTCGCCTTTCGCGACACGCCACGTCGCTAACCTGTCACCAGGTTGCAGTATGTAAAGGAAAAGAATATGGCCACAATCAGAATGACCACCGCACAGGCGCTGGTTAAGTTTCTTGATAATCAATACATTAATGTCGACGGCGTGGAAACGAAGTTTGTGAAAGGCCTCTTCGCCATTTTCGGTCACGGCAACGTGCTGGGCCTGGGGCAAGCGCTGGAGCAGGACAGCGGCGATCTGATTGTGCATCAGGGCCGCAACGAACAGGGAATGGCGCACGCCGCGATGGGTTTCGCCAAACAGTCTCTGCGCCGCCAGATTATCGCCTGCAGCTCATCGGTCGGCCCGGGCGCCGCCAATATGATCACCGCAGCAGCCACCGCCACTGCGAACCGCATTCCGCTGCTGCTGCTGCCGGGCGACGTCTTCGCTACGCGCCAGCCCGATCCGGTGCTGCAGCAGATCGAACAGAGCTACGATCTCAGCATCAGCACCAACGACGCCTTCCGCGCCGTGAGCAAATACTGGGACCGCGTCAGCCGTCCCGAACAGCTGATGACCGCCTGCATTAACGCCATGCGCGTGCTGACCGACCCCGCCGAAACCGGCGCGGTGACGATCGCGCTGCCACAGGACGTGCAGGGCGAAGCCTGGGATTTCCCGGACTACTTCTTCCAGAAGCGCGTGCACCGTCTCGATCGCCGTCTGCCGACCGCTGCGCAGCTAGATGACGCGCTGGCGCTGATCGTGCGCAAACGCAAGCCGATGATCGTGCTGGGCGGCGGCGTGAAATATTCTGAAGCGGGCGAGGCGCTGCGTCAGTTCGCCGAGCGTTACCAGATTCCGTTCGCTGAAACTCAGGCGGGCAAAGGCACGATCGTCTCTGACCATCCCCTTAACGTCGGTGGCGTTGGCGAAACCGGCTGTCTGGCCGCCAACCTGCTGGCGAAAGAGGCGGATCTGGTGATTGGCGTCGGCACCCGCTACACCGATTTCACCACCGCATCGAAATGGATTTTCCAGAACCCGGATGTCAGCTTCCTTAACGTCAACGTCAGCAATTTCGACACCTACAAGCTCGACGGCGTGCAGCTGTTGGCCGACGCGCGTGAAGGGCTCGTCGCGCTGGAGGCGGGACTGGCGGATAAGAACTACAGCAACGACTGGGGCAGCCAGATCGAGCAGGCGCAGAGCAAGCTGCTGAAAGAGACGCAGCGCGTCTATCAGGTGGAATATACCGGCGACGGCTTTATTCCGGAGATTGCCGACCATATCGATCGCGACGCGGTATTTGCCGAATTTAATCGTCTGACCCAGTCAGTGCTCACCCAGAGCCGCGTGCTCGGCACGCTAAATGAGCAGCTCCCAAAGGATGCAGTGATTGTGGCGGCAGCGGGCAGTCTGCCGGGCGATCTGCAGCGCGTCTGGCGCACCCGCGACTACAACTCGTATCACGTTGAGTACGGCTACTCCTGCATGGGCTATGAGGTGAACGCCGCGCTGGGCGCGAAGCTGGCGCAGCCGCATCGCGAGGTCTACGCGCTGCTGGGCGACGGCTCTTTTATGATGCTGCACTCCGAGCTGGTCACCTCGATTCAGGAGCGCGCCAAAATCAACGTGGTGCTGTTCGACAACATGACCAACGGCTGCATTAACAACCTGCAGATGGAACATGGTATGGACAGCTTCACCACCGAATTCCGCTTCCGCAATCCAGAAGGCGGCAAGCTGGACGGCGGCTTCGTGCCGGTGGACTTCGCCGCCATCGCGGCGGGCTACGGCTGTAAAACCTATCGCGTCACTACGCTGGATCAGCTTACCGCGGCGCTGGAAGATGCGCGTAAGCAGACGGTTTCCACGCTTATCGACATCAAGGTGCTGCCGAAGACCATGGTGCATAAATACTTCAGCTGGTGGCACGTCGGCGTGGCGCAAGCCTCTGAATCCGAACGCGTACAGGCGGTAGCAGAAAAACTTAACGCCCATCTCGATCAGGCGCGTAAATACTGATTTCCGGCCGGGAAACCGGCCCTTTATTCCTCGCTATAAACCCTACAGGTGTAATTATGACTTTGAAACTAGGCGTTATCGGTGCTGGCGCAATCGGCCAGGAACACATTCGTCGCTGCAACAATGTCCTGCAGGGGGCAAAAGTAGTGGCGGTGTCGGATATTAACGTCGACGGCGCGCGCGCTGCGCTGCAGCGACTGAATATTGAAGCGGAAGTCTACGCAGACGGCCATCAGGTCATCCAGTCGCCGGAAGTGGATGCGATTCTGGTGACCTCCTGGGACCCGACGCATGAAGAGTTTACGCTGGCGGCCATCGCCGCTGGCAAACCGGTGTTCTGCGAAAAGCCGCTGGCGCTGAGCGCTGAAGGCTGTCGCCGCGTGGTGGATGCGGAGATCAAACACGGCAAGCGCCTGGTGCAGGTCGGCTTTATGCGCCCTTACGATGCGGGCTACCGCGCGCTGAAAAAAGTGATTACCGAAGGCGGCATCGGCGAACCGCTGATGCTGCACTGCGCGCACCGCAACCCGGCCGTGCCGGAGAGCTATACCACTGATATGGCGATCACCAATACGCTGATCCACGAGCTGGACGTGCTGCGCTGGCTGACCAACGACGACTATAAAAGCGTACAGGTGGTCTTCCCGCGCGTGACCTCAAAATCGCATGCGCGCCTGAAAGATCCGCAGATCGTGCTGTTTGAAACCCAGAAAGGGGTGCGCATCGACGTCGAGATCTTCGTTAACTGTGCCTACGGTTACGATATCCAGTGTGAAGTCGTTGGTGAAACCGGCATCGCCAGACTGCCGGAGCCCGCCTCGGTGCAGCTGCGCAGCGAAGCCAAACTCTCTACCACTATCCTGACCGACTGGAAAGATCGCTTTATCGAAGCGTATGACGTCGAACTGCAGGCCTTTATCAACGACGTGAAAGCGGGCCAGCTTACCGGCCCGTCCGCCTGGGACGGCTTCGCCGCCTCAGTGGCCGCCGATGCCTGCCTGAAGGCGCAACAGAGCGGCGCCATTGAGCCGGTTGAAATGCCGCCGCGTCCGGCTTTCTACGACAAGAAATAAGCGTTTTCCTCTCCTTGCGGGCGGCTGCGGCCGCCCCGACCTGTCAGGACTAAACAGATGAACAAAGAGAACGTAAAACTGGCTATCGCGCCGATTGGCTGGACCAACGACGACATGCCGGAGCTGGGCAAAGAGAACACCTTTCAGCAGACGGTGAGCGAAATGGCGCTGGCGGGCTTTACCGGCAGCGAAGTTGGCAGCAAATACCCGCGCGATCCGGCGGTGCTGAAGCCGATGCTCGATATTCGCGGCATTGAGATTTGCAACGCCTGGTTCAGCACCTTCTTCGCCAACGGTGACAAGGCGAAAACCATCGATGAATTCGTCAATCATATGAACTTTCTGCACGCCATGGGCGCGCGCGTGATTGGCTGCTCTGAGCAGAGCAAAAGCATCCAGGGCACCACGCTGCCGGTGCTGGAGCAAAAGCCGATTTTCACCGACGAAGAGTGGCGCCTGACGGCCGAAGGCTACAACGAACTGGCGGAGATCGCCGCTGCGAAAGGGATGCGCGTAACGCTGCACCATCATATGGGCACCGGCATTCAGACCGTGGAAGAGATCGACCGCTTTATGGCGCTGACCAATGATACTGTCGGATTGCTCTACGACACCGGCCATATCTACTATTCCGAAGGCTCACAGCAGGCGATGCTCGACGTGCTGCAAAAATATCTGCCGCGTATTTTCCATGTGCATCTGAAAGATGTGCGCGATGAGGTGGTCGCAGAGGTGCGTGACAATCATCTCTGTTTCCTCGACGGCGTGAAGAAAGGCACCTTCACCGTGCCGGGCGACGGCGTTATCGACTTCAGGCCAGTGTTTAAGATCCTGGATGATTACGGCTATAAAGGCTGGATGGTGGTGGAAGCGGAGCAGGACCCGGCGCTGGCTAACCCGTTTGAATATGCGGTGAAAGCGCGCAAATATATTCGCGAAAACGCCGGGCTGTAAGGGCCTTCCCTGTGCGATCCTGCGCCGCCTGACGGCGCGCAGGATCCTCAACTCCGCTTTATTTCTGGGTTTTCATCGCCATTCCCGCCACATTCCCCGCATTATGTGAGGCAATTCATAAACCCATGAAATAAAGCCCGCATCGGGCGCAAACAAATGAAATTTTCCATTCATCTGGTACTATAGCGCTCATTATCCAGCCATATTTCTTTTTTAACGGGCCGAAGTAATGACCAACAATCCTACCCAACTCTCCCTGTTACAGGATGATATTCGTCGACGCTACGAAACGCTGAGCAAGCGACTGAAGCAGGTGGCTCGTTATATTCTTGATAACAGCAACAGCATCGCCTTTGATACCGTGGCTTCTATTGCCGCTCAGGCTGACGTCCCGCCATCAACGCTTATTCGCTTCGCTAACGCGTTCGGTTTCAGCGGCTTCAACGAAATGAAACAGGTTTTTCGTCAGCACCTGATGGAAGAGACGGTTAACTATACCGAGCGCGCGCGCCTGTTCCGTCAGACCGCCACCGACGACGCTGCGACTTCGCCGGAAAGCCCGGTAGAAATCCTCAACGTTTTTACCATGGTCAATAGCCAGGCGCTGCAACAGCTGGCGATGCAGATCAATCCCGACCAGCTTAACAAAGCGGTGCAGTTGCTGAATGACGCTGAGAATATCTATGTAATCGGCCTGCGCCGCTCGTTCAGCGTCGCTTCCTATCTGGTCTATGCGCTGCGCCATCTTGAGCGCCGCGCTTTCCTGATCGACGGCCTGGGCGGCATGTTCACCGAACAGCTCAGCCTGGTAAACCCGAAAGATGTCGTTATCGCCATCAGCTACTCTCCTTATGCGCGCGAAGCGGTAGAGCTGGTAGAGATGGGTGCGAAGCGCGGCGCGCATCAGATCGCTATTACAGATAGCCAGGTGAGCCCGCTGGCGGCCTTCAGCGACGTCTGTTTTGTAGTGCGTGAAGCGCAGGTGGATGGCTTCCGCTCGCAGGTCGCTTCGCTCTGTCTGGCGCAAACGCTGGCGGTATCGCTGGCGTTAAATAATGCCAGCGCCTGATTACGGGTTTTGACAATAAAAAGGGCAACCCTGCGGTTGCCCTTTTCTTTTATGAACGCCGCTTCTGCTAGCCGCGCGGATAATTATCGCTGTTAACCCAGGCGTGATCTTTCTCCCAGGTAAATTTCCACAGCCGCACCGGCCCCGCCATCACGTTCAGATAGTAGTTGTTATAACCGGCAATCGTCGCCACCGGATGGTAGCCGCGCGGCACCGTCACGACGTCGCGGTTATAAGGCGCCATACAGGCATCAAGCGAGCGGTCGTCAGTGTAGACGCGCTGCATAGCGAACCCCTGCTCAGGATCGAAACGGTGATAGTAGGTCTCTTCCAGATAGGTTTCGTTTTCGCTCTCTTGATCGTGCTTGTGGCTGGGATAGGAGCTGGTATCGCCCTCGTCGGTGTAGACCTCTACCACCAGCAGGCTATCGGCTGGCTTATCGTCCGGCAGAATATTATGCACCAGACGCTTATTGCGCCCTTTGCCGCGGTGTTCGACGCCGACGTCCGCTGGTGCGATCAGACGCGCCGGCAAATTACCCTGGCTGGGCGCGTTGCAGACCGCCAGTTCTAGATCGCTGTCAGCGACGATCTCCACTTCATCGTTATGCGGCACATAAACAGAATAAGGCGGAACGCGCTCAAACGGCGACATACGCTTGCCGATGCCAGGGAAGTCTGCGTGGCGCGTTTTTACCGAAGCGAGTCCCGCTACCAGCACCAGACAAAGCTCTTTGTCGCCGCTGCTCAGTCGCAGAGTGTCGCCCTTTTTCAGCAGGTAGGCGTCAAAGCCGACATAGCGCCAGCCTGCGCTTTCCGGCGTCACGTGCTGGATACGACCGCTGGCGTCCGGCTGCTGCGCTTTTGCAAGAAAAGACATTCCCACTCTCCTTTTTAACGTGAAAACAAGAAGCTACAGGCGCGTTGCCGCTGGCCTGTAGCTGTTATTATGACGTTGTGTGCTTATTAGCTCAGCGTCGGCATGCTGAATTCCGATACCGTCTGCTGGCCGCTCGGCCAGCGCGCCGTAGCGGTCTTCATGCGGGTGTAGAAACGTACGCCGTCCGGCCCGTGCACGTTAAGCGCGCCGAACACTGAACGTTTCCAGCCACCGAAGCTGTGGAACGCCATCGGCACCGGCACCGGTACGTTGACGCCGACCATGCCCGCTTCCACGTTCTGCACGAACTCGCGCGCCGTGTTGCCGTTGCTGGTGAAAATGGCGCTGCCGTTACCGAACTCATGGCTGTTCACTAACTGCAACGCGCTGGCGTAGTCTGGCGCACGCATAATGCTCAGCACCGGCCCGAAAATCTCTTCGCGCCAGATAGTCATATCTGACGTCACGTTATCGAACAGCGTGCCGCCAACGTAGTAGCCTTCAGCGTGGCCCGGCACCTGGAAGTTGCGGCCGTCAACCACCAGCTTCGCTCCTTCCTGCTCGCCTTTATCGATATAGCCCAGCACTTTTTTCTGATGCGCGGCGGAGACAACCGGCCCCATCTCATTCTCATCTGCGCCCTGCTTGATGCCAGGTCCGACGCGCAGCGCTTTGATCAGCGGCGTCAGGCGGGCAATCAGCTTGTCAGCAGTATCGTCGCCGACCGCGACCACGACCGGCAGCGCCATGCAGCGTTCGCCGGCGGAGCCGAATGCGCCGCCCATAATAGCGTTCACCGTCGCGTCGAGATCGGCGTCCGGCATGACGATAGCGTGGTTCTTCGCCGCGCCGAACGCCTGCACGCGTTTGCCATGGGCGCTGGCGGTTTTGTAAATGTGCTCGGCGACGCCGGAAGAGCCGACGAAGCTCACCGCCGCGATGCGCGGATCTTTATAGAGCTGCTCGGCATCTTCGTTAGAAGAGTGCACCACGTTAAACACGCCGTCCGGCAGACCTGCTTCTTTCAGCAGCTCCGCCATACGCACCGCTGCGGAAGGGTCGAGCGCAGGCGGCTTGAGCACAAAGGTGTTGCCGCAGGCCAGCGCGATCGGGAACATCCACAGCGGCACCATCGCCGGGAAGTTAAACGGCGTAATGCCCGCAACCACTCCCACCGGCTGCATCAGCGAGTAGCTGTCGACGCCTGTGCCTACGTTTGCCGAATATTCGCCTTTAATCAGATGCGGGATGCCGCAGGCAAACTCAACCACTTCCAGCCCGCGCGTCAGCTCGCCCTGTGCATCCGACCACACTTTGCCATGTTCAGAGACGATCAGTTCGGCCAGTTCGTCGCGGTGCTGCTCCATCAGCGCCTTGAAGTTAAACAAAACGCGCGCGCGGCGCAGCGGCGAAGTTTTCGACCAGGCGGGGAAGGCGTCATGCGCCACTTTAATCGCTTCGGCGACTTCTGCGCCGGTGCTCTGCGTTAGCTCGCGCACCACTTTGCCGGTCGCCGGGTCATAAACAGGGATGGTTTCGTTGCTGGCGCTGTAGGTAATCTGACCGCCAATGAAGTTTCCTGTGATATTCATTTCATAGCCTCTTAAGATGTGTGAGTTCCCTGCAGAGCCTTAGCGTGACGCCACGCCGTCTGACCAGGCAAAACCGAAAGCATGCTAAGAAGCTATTACAGTGAAATAAATTTTTCAAATAAAACTTTTTGAGAAATTCCCTTTTAGCGGCATGGATCGCATTTTCGCGACCGAAGCCGAAAACCGCGCGCTGACAGGGCGCAGCGCCCGGATTAAGCTGCCCTGAACAGCAGGTTTTTTGTCAGCCCGGGCGCGCTAAACCGGCGCGACAACGGCGAAAAATGAAATTATTGAGAGGCAGATCTCAACCTTTAAATTTCATAATTCACTATTTATGAAATAAATGTTTTCTTTGGCCCCAGCCTATTTATCTTTCCTCTTGCATCACTACAGGAGCTGCAGCATGGCCATCGACCCGACCCGTTTCTGTATTAACCGTAAAATTGCGCCGACCCTTTCTTTAGAAGCGTTTTTCCAGCTGGTTCAACGCCTGGGCCTGAATAAAGTTGAACTGCGTAACGACATGCCGAGCGGCAAGGTGTGCGACGATCTGACTTATGAGCAGACGCGCGCCCTGTTAACGAAGTACAACATCGAAGTGGTCACCATTAACGCGATTTATCCATTCAACCGCGTGGATGAGGCGTTGCTGGCGAAAACCGACGCGCTGCTGCAGGACGCGCAGGCGATCGGCGCGAAAGCGCTGGTAATGTGCCCGCTGAACGAAGGCGTCAACATTGCGCCGGACGACACGCTGGCGGCGCTTCGCACGCTTGCGCCGCGCTTTGCGCAGCATGGCGTCCAGGGACTGGTAGAGCCGCTGGGCTTCCCGGTCAGCTCTCTGCGCTCGGCGGTGCAGGCGCAGCAGCTTATCCGCGACGCCCAGGCGCCCTTTAAGCTGGTCATCGACACCTTCCATCATCATCTGTATGAGAACGCCGAACAGGAGTTTCCGGCAGAAATCGATGTCAACATGATCGGCCTGGTGCATCTCTCCGGCGTGGAAGATACGCGCCCCACCGCAGAACTCACCGACGAAGAGCGCATTATGCTGAGCGACCGCGACGTGCTGAACAGCGTGGCGCAGGTGAAACGGCTGGAGATGCTTGGCTACAAGGGCATCTACGCCTTCGAGCCGTTCTCGTCTGAACTTAACAGCTGGACGCCTGCTGAAATTGAGCGCCAGATTCGCCACAGTATTGAACTACTGCAGGCCTGACTGTCATGCGGCGGGCCAGTAGCCCGCCGCGTCGCCCTACCCTTATCTGTGTCCTGGACACATTTTGGCCTCGGTCGGAGGCCGTTTTTTTAATTCTCTTTCACTTCTGCTGATGTCTCTGGCAGCCGTCGGGTTAGCCGCAGCGTGCAGAACAGTCCCAGACAAACCAGCAGCCCCGTCAGCAGATAGACCAGCGGCACCCCGGCAAAACTCATAATAAATCCCGCTACCGGCCCGGTAATCCCCAGCGCTAAATCCATAAAGGCGGTATAGGTCGCCAGCGCGCTGCCCTGATTCGCCTGCGGCACCGCTTTCACTGCGACCACACCGAGCGCCGGAAAGACCAGCGAAAAACCGGCGCCGGTCAGTAGCGCGCCGGTTTTCGCCATCCAGGGATCGAATGCGCCCGCCACCAGAAACAGACCGACCGCTTCCACCGCCAGACAGGCGCTGGCGACGCGCAGCCCGCCGAGACGGTTGATCGCGTTGGGGAACAGCAGGCGCGTGCCGACAAAGGCCGCGCTGAACAGCGTCAGCGCGAAAGCCGCACCGTCCCACCCTTTCGCCTGATAAAACAGGGTAATAAAGGTGGCGATCACGCCAAATCCCGCCGATCCCATCGCCAGAATCAGACCGAAGCCGTAAATCTTGCCGAGCACGTCGCGGAACGGCAGCGGACGCGCGCGGCTGCCCTTCACTGCCGGGCGCGGCAGCGCCAGCGCTATCGCCAGCGCGCAGATGGCGATAATCACCGCGGAGAGCAGCAGCAGACCGCCGTGACGATAGATGATGACGCCAAGCGGCGCGCCCAGCGCCATCGCGCCGTAGGTGCAGATGCCGTTCCATGAGATAACGCGGCCGATATGCAGCGAGCCGACGCGGGCGACGCCCCACAGCGAGGTGCCGGTGCCGGTAAAGCTCTGCCCGATGCCAAGAATGACGCGCCCGATGCAAAGCAGCGCCAGGCTGGCGATCGGCGATGCCGCAAGCCAGGTCGCCAGCAGATAGCAGACCCCGCTGAGCAACACGCCCACCAGCCCCAGCACCACTACGCGCTTAGGCCCCCAGATATCGGCGTAGCGCCCGGCATGGGGACGACTCAGCAGCGTCGCCAGGTACTGCAGGCTGATCACCACCCCCGCCCAGAAAGCGCTGTAGCCGAGCTGGTCATGCACCATGCCTGGCAGCACCGCCAGCTGCAGGCCGATGGTGAGATAGCTGGCGAAGTTGTAGATCACGATCGAGATAATCAGAAGGGTTAATCCGACGCCCTTATGAGCAGGTTCCGCTGCGGGTTGATCTGGCATGACAAAGTGCGCTCGTGGTTGACTGAGTTTTATCTACAGCTTGCCACCATCAGCGGAATATTTCGAGCCGCCGCCGCGCCTGGGAGGCGGTTTTAGTCATCGGGTCGTCATAATCGCCGCCTACACTCGCGCCATAAGTCCCAAAGAGGATAACAATCTGATGACGCTCCTGAGTTTTCAGGCGCGCCTGTTCTTCGTCCAGCCCGCGTGCCTTCGCGGAGGTGGTCGATGACGCGCGCTTCCCTGCCTGTCTCTGTAAAAGCGGTCAGCTGGTCCATCAGTCGCCAGCCGGTCCTGCACAACCTGTCGTTTGATATCGCCGCGGGCGAAACCCTGGCCCTGCTCGGTCCGTCCGGCTGCGGCAAAAGCACCCTGCTGAAACTGCTGGCTGGCCTGAACCAGCCGGAAAGCGGCGAAATCTGGATTGGCGATCGCTGCGTCGCCAGCGCCCGCCATTCGCTGCCGCCCGACGCACGCCAGCTCGGCATGGTCTTTCAGGATTATGCGCTCTGGCCGCATATGAGCGTTGGTGAAAACGTCGCCTTTCCGCTGCGCATGCGCGGCGTGAGGAAAAAGTCGCGCGAAGAGCAGGCCCGCGCCATGCTGGCGCGCGTCGGTCTTGACGGTTTCGCGGCGCGTAAGCCTGCTGCGCTCTCCGGCGGGCAGCAGCAGCGCGTGGCGCTGGCGCGTGCGCTGGTGGCCGAACCGGCCATTCTGCTGTTTGACGAACCGCTTTCCAACCTCGACCGCGACCTGCGAGAAACACTGGTGCACAGCATGAAGGCGCTGCTGCGCCAGTCCGGCACCACTGCCGTCTACGTAACCCACGACCGCGACGAAGCGGAGATTATCGCCGATCGCACCCTTCATCTGGCGCAGGGCCAGATTGTGTCCATTACCCAATCCTCAGGGGAACCCTATGTCTTTTCTCAAGCCCGTTAAAACAGGAGCGATGTTAACGATGCTGCTGACCTCTGTCGCAATGATGAGTGACGCCCATGCGCTGACGGTGTACACCGCTGGCCCCGGCTCGCTGGCGAAAAGCCTGGCGGCTGGATTCGAAAAACAGACCGGTATTAAAGTGAATATCTTTCAGGCCACGACCGGCAAGGTCATGGCGCGACTGGAGGCCGAGCAGGCCAGCCCGCAGGCCGACGTATTGATTTCCGCCTCATGGGATATCGCCGAAGATCTGCAACAGCGCGGCTGGCTACAGCCCTATCAAAGTCCCAACGCCGCAAAGGTGCCAGACGCCTTTAAAACCGCCGACTATGTGGCACAGGGCATCTCCGCGCTGGGCATCGTATGGAATACCAAAAGCGGCACGCCGGAGCCGAAAAACTGGCAGGACCTCACCGGCCCGGCGTTCAAAGATAAGGTCACCACGCCGGATCCGGCGCTCTCCGGCGCATCGCTCGATCTGCTGGCTGGTCTGCAAAACAGCGAAGGCGAAAAAGCCTGGACGCTGTTCCAGCAGCTGAAACAGAACGGCATGGTGGTCAGCGGACCGAACGCGCAGGCGGTCACGCCGGTGCTGCAGGGCGCGAAGGCGGCAGTATTCGGCGCGGTGGACTATGTCACCTACAACAATATCGCCCAGGGCGAAGCGGTGAAGGTGATCTTCCCGGAAAGCGGCACCGTGGTCGCGCCGCGTCCGATGATGATCCTGAAAAGCAGTCAGCACGCTGACGACGCGAAGAAATTCGTCGACTACGTGCTTTCTGATGAAGGTCAGCAGCAGGTGGCGAACGCCTGGCTGATGCCCGCGCGCACCGATATCAAGGCGCAGCGGCCGCTGATTACCGAGATCCGACTGCTGCCGATGCCGCAGGAGAGCAACGCCGACCGCGCGTCGATTCTGAAGCGCTTCGCGACGCTGTTCGGACAGTAAGATGTCGCGCGTCCTGAACAGCCTGATCCTGCTGGCGCTCGGCATACTGGTGGCGCTGCCGCTGCTGTTTATTGTGCTGCAGGCGATATTTCCGCAGCTGGGTGCCGGAAGCTGGCAGGGCGCATTCAGCGCACTGCCGCGCCTGTTAACCGACGACGCGCTGCTCCCGATGGGATTCGGTACGCTGAAAGTGGGTCTGGGCGTGGTGCTGTGCAGCCTGATTATCGGGTTGCCGCTCGGCGTGCTGCGCGGCCTGTTTCGCCTGCCCGGCAGCGCGCTGTGGGATCTGCTGTTTCTGGTGCCCTTTCTTACGCCGCCCTATATCGCGGCGCTGAACTGGACGCTGGCGCTGCAGCGCAACGGCTATGTGCAACAGCTTACCGGCCTCGATCTGGAGAGCCTGCTGTTCAGCGCCAGCGGCATCACCCTGGTGATGACGATCAATATCTTTCCGGTGGTCTATTTCGCCGTATCGCGCGCGCTGATGGCGAGCGGGCAGCGGCTGGCGCTGGTGGCGCGCGTGCACGGCGCGTCGGCATGGCGCGCCTTCTGGCACGTTACGCTGCCCCTGCTGCTGCCTGCGCTGGCGGGCAGCGCGCTGCTCGCTTTCACGCTGGCGATTGATGAATATGGCGTGCCGGCGGCGCTCGGCGCCCGCGCTGGCCTCACCCTGATGACGGTCGGTATTGAGCAGAAGCTGTCGGACTGGCCGATCGATTTACCCGGCGCGGCCATGCTGTCGCTGCTGTTGAGCCTGGTCGCGCTGGCCGCCTGGTTTGCTCAGCGCCATCTGACCGCCGCGCAGGATGTCGCCACTATTGGCGGCAAGCCCGCGGCCAGCGAAGCGGTCAGCGCAGGCGTCTGGACCTTGCCAATAGTGCTACTGTTTGCGCTTACGGCGCTGGTCGCCGTTGCGCTGCCGCTCTGCTCGATGACGCTGAGCGGCCTGCTCGATACCCTGTCGGGCGGCCTCCGCGGCGCGAATCTGACGCTGCGCCACTTCGCCGCGCTCTTTTCGCAGCAGGGCGATGCGCTGAGCGCCTTTTCTACCAGCATCGGGCTGGCGTTAGGCGCGGCGCTGCTGACCGGCGCGCTGGGTTTTCTGGTGGCGTGGCGCGTGGCGGAGGGCAAGAGCCGCGCGCTGGCGCTGCTGGATGGTCTGGCGCTGCTGCCTGCGGCGATCCCTGGCGTGGTCATCGGCGTCGGCCTGATCCTGCTGTGGAACCGCAGCTTCTGGCCGGTCTCGCCCTACAACACGCCAGCCATCCTGCTGCTCTCCTACTGCTGTCTGCTGCTGCCCTGGCCGGTGCGCTACGTCAGCAGCGCGCTGCGTCAGCTCGCGCCGACGCTGGAGCCAGCGGCGCGCGTACACGGTGCGTCGCGCCTTCAGGCGCTGCGTCTGGTGGTCTTCCCGCTGGTGTCGCCCAGTTTGCTGGCGGCGATGATGATGGTGTTCGCCGTCGCCTCCCGCGAGCTGGTGACCTCGCTGCTGCTGGCACCCGCCGGCGTGCAGACCGTCGCCCTGTTTATCTGGCGTCAGTTCGAACAAGGCTCGGTGGGACAAGGCATGGCGATGGCGACGTTGACGCTGGTCGCCACGCTGGCGCTGATGCTGGGCGCGACGGCGCTGCTGCAGCGCAGTAAAAAAGTCTGATTATCGTTACGCTTTCATAACAGAATCAGGCGTTTAATTGCCGTTCAGCTACACTACTCTCTGCGGTCTGGCTTTTCGGGAGAGGGAATGAGCGAACAACAGCAGGAAAAAATAGGACAAAGCATTCTGATTAAGCTGGCGATGCTGGTGATTATTCTCGCCGGGATCCGCGCCGCGTCCGAAATTATGGTGCCCTTTTTGCTGGCCGCCTTTTTCGCCATCGTGTTGAATCCTATCGTCACCTTTTTAATGCGGCGCGGCTGGCGGCGCGGGCTAGCGATCACGGTAGTGATTACGGTGATATTTATCGTTATTTTGCTGCTGGTGGCGGTGCTCGCCAGCTCGGTAAGCGAATTCTCCGATATCTATCCACAGCTGCGCACCACCATGGAGAGGAAGATGAGCGTGGTGCAGCATCTGGCGGCGGGCATCGGCATTCACGTCTCGACCACGACGCTGGTGCAGCGTTTTGATCCCAATATGCTGATGTCGTTCGCCACCGTCGCGCTGACGCAGTTCTCCGGCATGATGAGCAATTTCGTGCTGCTGATCCTGACGGTGGTGTTTATGCTGTTTGAAGTGCGTCACCTGCCCTACAAGATGCGCAATGCCCTGACCAACCCGCAGATCCGCATCGCCGGGCTGCACAGGGCGTTGAAAGGCGTAACCCACTATCTGGCGCTGAAGACGCTGATCAGCCTGATTACCGGCGTAGCGGTGTGGGGCAGCCTGTTTCTGCTTGATGTTAAGTTCGCGCTGCTGTGGGGCGTGGTGGCTTTTATTCTCAACTACATTCCCAATATCGGCCCGATTATCGCCGGCATTCCGCCCGTGTTGCAGGCGTTGCTGCTTAACAGCCCTTACGACGCGATGCTGGTGGCGGCGCTGTTTATCGCCATTCATATGGTGTTCGGCAATATGCTGGAGCCGCGCGTTATGGGGCGCGGCTTAGGGCTGTCGACGCTGGTGGTGTTCCTTTCGCTGATTTTCTGGGGCTGGCTGCTGGGGCCGGTCGGCATGCTGCTCTCCGTGCCGCTGACGAGCATTACCAAAATCCTGATGGAAACGACGCCGGGCGGCAGCAGACTGGCGATCATGCTCGGCGCGGGCCGCCCTAAGCGCCATAAAATCTAACCCAACAGCCGCTGCTGCACCTGCGCCAGATGGCTCTCCATCGCGGCGCGCGCGGCGGCGGCATCGCCCGCCTCTATCGCGGCGGCGATCTGCTGGTGGTCGCGGTTCATCTCCTGGGTAAAGGCGTTGTCGGCAAAATGACTCTCCAGCCGCCGGAAACGCGCGCTGTCGCGCTTGTTCCAGAGATACTCCATCAGGTCGCGCAGTACCTCGTTGCCGCTCATTTCGCTAATCAGCAGATGAAAGCGTTTATCCTGATCGAGAAACTGCGCGTCGTTGGCGTTGTAGCGCAGCAGCGTATCGGCCAGCGCGCGCAGCTGGCCGCGCTGCGCCGGGCTGCCGTTTCGCGCCGCCATCTCCGCCAGCATCCCTTCAAAAGCGAGACGCGCCTGTAACAGATCCTCCAGGCTAAAATCTGCCTCCGCCACGGGGCCAGTGGCCTGCGGCAGCGGCTGCATCACATAGACGCCGTTGCCGGTGCGAATATCCACCCAGCCGGTCATCTCCAGCGCAATCAGCGCTTCGCGCACCGAGGAGCGGCTGACGCCCAGCTGCTTCGCCAGCTCGCGCTCCGGCGGCAGCGCCGCGCCTGGGGCGAACTCGCCGCGTTTGATACTTTCCATTATCGCGTTAGCGATCTGGCGATAAAGACGTTCCGTTTTCAGCACAGGCAGCGCCATGTTTTTTCTCCTGTCAGCAGCGGTGCAGCGTAGCACAAGCCGCGCGCCCTTTCCGACAGACGCAATTCACTGCGCTGCGATCGCGATCACGGCCTTTCCCGTCAGGCTAGCATACTCTTGGTCCAGCGGCCTGACCACTGGGCCAAATTTGCGGCTAAGGAGTAAAAATGGAACATACATGGCGCTGGTACGGCCCCAACGATCCGGTTTCGTTAGACGATGCGCGTCAGGCAGGCGCGACCGGCATCGTTACCGCTTTGCACCATATTCCGAACGGCGAAGTCTGGCCGGTTGAGGAGATTAAAGCGCGTCAGGCGCTGCTGGCTGAAAAGAACCTGGTCTGGTCGGTGGTGGAGAGCATTCCGGTACACGAGGCGATCAAGACGCAGCGCGGCGACTATCAGCGCTATATCGCCAGCTACCAGCAGTCGATCCGCAACCTGGCGGCCTGCGGCATCGAGACGGTCTGCTACAACTTTATGCCGGTGCTCGACTGGACGCGCACCGATCTCGCCTGGACGCTGCCGGACGGCGCGAAAGCGCTGCGCTTTGACGCGGACGCCTTTGCCGCTTTCGAACTCCATATTTTGCAGCGTCCCGGCGCGCAAGAGGATTATTCAGCGGCGGAACAAGAGACCGCCGCGCGCTGCTTCGCCGCCATGAGCGACGATGAGAAAGCCTTGTTAACACGCAATATTATCGCCGGTCTGCCGGGCGCAGAAGAGGGCTATACGCTCGATCAGTTCCGCGCCCAGCTGGCGCAGTATGACGGCATCGACAAGGCGAAGCTGCGTGAACATATGGCGACGTTTTTGCGCGCCATCGTGCCGGTCGCCGAAGAGGTTGGCATCAAGCTGGCGGTGCATCCGGACGATCCGCCGCGCCCTATTCTCGGCCTGCCGCGCATTATCTCCACTGAGGAGGATATGCAGTGGCTGAAGGAGACGGTGGACAGCCTGCATAACGGCTTCTGTTTCTGCACCGGCTCTTACGGCGTGCGCGCCGATAACAATCTGACGCAGATGGCGGCGCGGTTCGCGGATCGCATCAATTTTATCCACCTGCGCGCCACGCAGCGCGAAGCCAATCCCAACAGTTTCCATGAGGCGGCGCATCTGGCGGGCGATGTGGATATGGTCGGCGTGATCAGCGTGATTCTGGCGGAGGAGCAGCGCCGTCGGCGCGCGGGAGAGAAAGACGCCATTCCGATGCGTCCCGATCACGGCCATCAGATGCTCGACGATCTGCACAAGCGCACCAATCCGGGCTATTCGGCGATTGGCCGTCTGAAAGGGCTGGCGGAGCTGCGCGGCGTCGAGCTGGCGCTGCGCCAGACGCTGTATAACGATCGGTAATATCAGTTACGGCGGCAGGTATGGCGGAAGAGCCAGCACAGAAACGCAGAGCGCTGGCGTGTTATGCGCACCTCAGGGATGAGGCGCCTGTCTGCGTAAGCCGGGCCAGCATGGCGGCTTGACGCCATGCTGGTCGCAGCATCGCTTACCGGCGAAACGCGCCATATCGGTGCCTGGCCTCTCCGGCTTACTCTGGAAACAGGCTCCGATCGGTAATCGCCGCCACGTTTACCCTGTTCGGCAAAATCTTCAGCTCGCTGAAGAGATCCGACACCTTCTGTACTTTCGCAATATCCTCTGGCGTCACGGCGCGAATGCCGTGCGAAATGCGCGCGGTAATTTTCTCCGCATCGGCGGGCGGCAGGCGCGTCAGCTGCGCATAAACCTGGTTGTAGGCCGCCTTGTGGGTCAGCGCCCATGCGCGCGCTTTCGCCAGCCGCTGGACAAAATCGGCGATCGCGGCACGCTTGCCGGGATCGTCCAGCGACTGCCGGGTAGCGGTCACGAAGGAGAGTGCGGTGGTCAACCCCGTACCGTCGCGCAGCAGGCGCGCGCCATGCTGCTCGGCGATGCCGAGATAGGGATCGAAGGTCGCCCAGGCGCCAATCTGCCCGGCATTAAAGGCGGCGCTGGCGTCGGTCGGCAGCACAAAGCGCACCGACACGCTGTCGCGTGGTACCTTCGCCTCTTCCAGCGCTTCATAGAGCAAATGCTGTGAAATGCTGCCGCGCGCCGACGATATCACGACCTCTTTGCCCGCCAGCTCCTTTACGCTGCGCACCGGCGAATCGGCGGGCACGATCAGCCCATTTGCGCCCGCGTCGCCGACGTTGGTGGCGATGATTTTCAGCGGCACGCCGCCGGATGCCGCCATCAGCACCGGCAGATCGCCTGCGTAAGAGGTATCGACCGCGCCGGCGCGCTGCGCTTCAAACAGCGGCGCCGCGCCCTGAAAGTTAGCCCAGCGATAATGATAAGGCGCATCCTTGAGCACGCCGGATGCCTCTACCAGCGAGCGCAGATTGCGCGCCTGATCGCCCAGCACCAGCGTTACCTCGCTGAGATCGGGCGCCGCCTGCGCCAGTGTGCTGGCGCTCAGCAGCAGCGCCGCCGCAAATACCTTGAGTCTGTTCATTGCCGCTCCTTACAGCGCGTTGCGGTTGAGCTGGCGAATATAGGCATCCCAGTGCAGCTGATACTTTTTGTTGCGGATGCTGTTATCAAACGCCTGCGCTGCCTTTTCTGACACCGCGTCCGGCAGAATAATCAGCTCCGCGCCGCCCGACTGTGCAGCCAGCTGCGCCTGGCAGGCGCGCTCAAGGTAGTAGAGGTTATAAAACGCCTCTTCGATGCTGCCGCCCGCAGTCAACAGGCCATGGTTGCGCAGGATCAACGTGTTCAGGGTGCCGAGATCCGCTACGATGCGCTGCTGCTCGTCGAGATCGAGCGCGATCCCTTCGTAATCGTGATAGCCGACGCGGTTGTGAAAACGCGTGCTGTGCTGCGAAATCATCAGCAGCCCCTGCTTTTGCGCCGACACACCGATGCCTGCCGCCGTATGCGTATGCATGACTGCGTGTGCATCCGGGCGGGCACGGTGGATGGCGCTGTGGATCACAAAGCCTGCCGGATTGATCCCCAGCCCGGTGGGATCGTCGATGATATTGCCGTCGATATCGATCTTGACCAGCGTTTCCGGCTGGATCTCGTCAAAAGTCTGCCCGTAAGCGTTAATCAGAAAATGCGGCCGATCGCCCGGCACGCGCAGCGAAAAGTGGGTGTAGATATGGTCGGTCCAGCGCAGCTTCGCCGCCAGATGGTAAGCCTGCGCCAGCTTAACGCGCGCCTGCCATTCCGCATCGGAAATGCGCTGTTGAAGGGAAGATGATGCCAGGGTTGCCGTACTCATATACGCCTCTTGTACGCGATTCAGTGTGGCGTCATGGTGACACGGCGTTTTTGCCGCTGGGAAATACCAAAAGCGGCAAAACATTGTCAATAAATGCAAAGCGCGGTCGATACTTGATCTGTATCACCTGCTCGCCGGAGCAAAACGCTACCCTGCACGGCCTGAGGGCGTGTTATGCTGCGCTGATTAAATTTGCACCTCCTCACAGACGCATCCACATTCAGAGGAATTCGCGGTGCCGCCGTTAAAACGAAAACGCGACTACGCCAGAATAATTATTATCTTGTCCGGGGTGCTGCCCTTGCTGCTCGGCATCCTGTTTACCGCTATCGACGCACGGCACACCGTTCAGCAGCAGCAGCTCAGCGCCGCCAGCACCCTGCTCTCGCAGGCAGAAAAAATGAGCGACAGCGCCTGGGATATGATTACCTGGCTACGCCGTTTTCAGTATCAACCCTGCAGTGCGTTTGAGGATGAGCTGCAGCGCGCCGGCACCCTCAACGCCTATTTCCGCGCCATCGGTAAAATGGAGGGGCAAAAAATTACCTGCTCCTCGGCTTATGGCATGAATCCCGGCACATTAAGCGAAATGATGCGGCGTGCGCCGCCGGTAACCGGCAAAGCCTGGTGGAGCCTCTCTCTCGCCGGTACGGCTGCCGTACCGCAGCGTCCGGCAGTGATTTTCGTGCGGCAGCTGGCGGATAACCAAAGCTTCTGGGCGATTATCGACGGCCAGTATCTGATTGATTTTATGAACGCCATCGGCGAGTCGCGCGGCTACCGGCTCAGCATGCGCTTTAGTGACGGCGCGCCGATCTCCGCCGGAAAAGCGACTCCGCTTCACGCCAGCCTTTTTAGCGATCAGATTTATCAGGCGCAGTCGAACCGTTATCCCATCAGCGTGACAATCGAGACGCCCGGCTCGGAGATCATGCGCGCCTGGCGACAGGTGACCTTTATTTTCCTGCCGATGACGGCGATCCTCTCTATTTTGCTGATGGTGCTGACCGCTAACTGGCTACAGCGTCGCATCTCCTGGCGCGATGAGATCCGCCGCGCCATCAATGCGCGCCACTTCTCGGTGCACTACCAGCCGGTCTATAACAACCAGACTCAAACCTGTACCGGCGCCGAAGCGCTGCTGCGCTGGACGCTGCCGAACGGCGACACTATCCGGCCCGATATCTTTATCAGCGCCGCCGAGGCGGAAGGCATGATTGTGCCGCTGACGCGTCACCTGCTCGACCTCATTGCCGAAGATGTTCAGCAGTGGAAAATCGAGCCTGGCTTTCATATCGGCATCAACGTTGCCGCCGATCATCTGCAACACCCGGCCTTCGTTGAGGATATGGCCAGTTTCGCCGATAAAATTAAACATACGCCGCTGCAGATTACGCTGGAGCTGACCGAGCGCAGCCTGATCAAAGATGGCGAAGATGTGGCAAGAAAGCTCGATCGCCTGCGCGCCGACGGGATGAAGGTGGCGATTGATGATTTCGGCACCGGGCATTGCTCGCTGAGCTATCTGCAAACCTTCGCGCTGGACTATCTGAAAATCGATCGCGGCTTTATCAACGCCATTGAGTCGCTGACGGGAGAAACGCCGGTGCTGGATGCGATTATCACGCTCAGCCATAAGCTGCAGCTGGAAGTGCTGGGCGAAGGCGTAGAGACGCCGTTGCAGTATCTCTACCTGCGCCAGCGCGGCGTGACCTTTATTCAGGGCTACTATTATGCTTTGCCCATGGATAACGACGCGTTCATCGACTGGCTCGCTGAGCATCAACACCAGCCGATGCGCACAGAGGTCCCTGATGACGCTCAACTGCACCCTTCTTGATGACTACCAGAACGTAGCGCTGACGCTGGCCGACTGGTCTTCGCTACAGCCCACAGTCCAGACTCGCTCGCTGCAGCAACATATCGCCGATGATGAGCCGCTTATCGCTGCGCTTGCCGACAGTGATATTCTGGTGGCGATGCGCGAACGCACGCCACTCACGGCCGCCCGTCTGGCGCGCCTGCCGCGACTGAAACTTATCGTTACGTCCGGCATGCGCAATGCCGCCATCGATCTTGAAGCCTGCCGCGCACGCGGCATCGCGGTATGCGGCACCGAGAGCAGCAGTGCCCCGCCGCTGGAGCTAACCTAGGGTCTGCTGCTGGCGCTGGCGCGCCATATCGTGGCGGAGAATCAGGCGCTGCGCAGCAACGGTCCCTGGCAGCAGCATCTTGGAATCGGGCTTGAGGGCAAAACCCTGGGACTGATCGGGCTGGGTAAGATTGGCGGCGGGATGGCGAAGGTGGCTCAGGCGTTCGGCATGCGCGTTTGCGCCTGGAGCCAGAACCTCACCGCCGGGCGCGCGGCGCAGTGCGGCGCTTCGCTGATGCCGTCGCTGCAGGCGCTGCTGGCGGCAAGCGATATGGTGTCGATACATCTGGTGTTAAGCGAGCGCACGCATCATTTACTGGATGGCGCCGCGCTGGCGCAGATGAAGCCGGGCGCGCTGCTGGTGAACACCTCGCGCGCGGGCCTGGTGGATCAGCAGGCGATGATCGCCGCGCTGCGTTCGGGCCAGCTGGCTGGCGCTGCGCTGGACGTATTTGATACGGAGCCGCTGCCCGCCGATCACCCGCTGCGGCAGCTGCCGAACGTGCTGGCGACGCCGCATCTGGGCTATGTCGCCGACAGTAATTACCGGCGTTACTTTACGCAGGCGGTGGAGAATATTGCGGCCTGGCTGCAACATCAGCCGCTGCGCTCACTGCTTTAGCCGCCCTGCGCGCAGCTTTCTTACTGCGCGCAGCGCCACTTCAACACTCTCATCCGGGCAATGTGTCGCCGTTATCGCGCTTTTTTTCGCCGCTAATCGCTGGTTGATGCGCGCCAGCGTCGGCATCAGCTGCTGATACTCCTCTTCCGGCAGCGCCTTTAAGGGGCTGCGCTGCGCGTTCCTGACGCAAAGCCAATCGTTTGCGCGCGGAAGCCTTTTTTGCGCGAAAGGGGCCCGCGGATGGCGAGCAAGCCAGACGCTGCACGGCGTCTCTGACACAGGATGAAGTAGAGCAAACGAAGCGTAGCGGGTAAGTTTCTTTTCTGTACTGTCAATGGCTGACAGCCAGGGGTTTTCAAAGGGCGCAGTCTCTTTCCTTACCATCGATCTTCCATTGACAGTGAGGCGCAAAGTATTACTGAATAACGCCATAGCGGCAAGATGGGCTGCGCCTGACGTCAACGCGCTGCCGCAGAGGATTTGAGCCGCCCAGAGCTGACGCGCCTGCGCCAGATTGATCGCCTTTACATTTTTAGAAAAAACCGCTGTCGCAAAACCGCTTTTTTACCGCTTTATCCCACCGCTGGCTTAGCCGCTATCGTCGGCAAAAAAGGCCGCTATCAGTCCAAACATGACAAATATCAAAGAAAAACGGTATACTCTGCCACTTGTCGCAATAATTTCAATACTAATTATTGCGCATAGTAGCCAGTGGAAAATTCTGCCAAACGGCTATGCTTAAATTTTCTCAATGCCGCGGACTGTTTCGTTCAATCGGTTCGCGACCTTGAGGACTTTCATGTGCTATTACAGGGTAAATCTATGAAATTACGTAGGAAGCGTGTCAAACCTATTGGGCTGGATGACGTCACTATTATTGATGACGCCCGTTTGCGCAAAGCCATTACCGCTGCGTCGCTGGGCAATGCGATGGAATGGTTCGATTTTGGCGTGTACGGCTTTGTTGCCTACGCGTTAGGTAAAGTCTTTTTCCCTGATGCCTCGCCAGGCATTCAGATGATTGCCGCACTCGGCACCTTCTCTGTTCCCTTTCTGATTCGACCGCTGGGCGGCCTTTTCTTCGGCATGCTGGGCGATAAGTATGGGCGCCAGAAAATCCTCTCTATCACCATTGTGATTATGTCGATCAGTACCTTCTGTATTGGTCTGATACCCTCTTACGCCTCGATTGGCATCTGGGCACCGATTCTGCTGCTGTTAGCCAAAATGGCACAGGGCTTCTCGGTGGGCGGCGAATATACCGGCGCCTCGATCTTTGTCGCCGAATACTCGCCCGACCGTAAACGCGGTTTTATGGGCAGCTGGCTCGACTTCGGTTCAATCGCAGGCTTCGTGCTCGGCGCGGGCATCGTCGTGCTGATCTCCGCGATTATCGGCGAAGCGAAGTTTATGGAATGGGGCTGGCGTCTGCCGTTCTTCCTCGCGCTGCCGCTCGGTATTATCGGCCTCTACCTGCGCCACGCGCTGGAAGAAACCCCTGCCTTTCAGCAGCACGTTGAGAAACTGGAGCAAGGCGACCGTGAAGGCTTGCGCGACGGCCCGAAGGTGTCGTTTAAAGAGATCGCCAGCAAACACTGGAAAAGCCTGCTTGCCTGTATCGGTCTGGTGATCGCCACGAACGTCACCTACTACATGCTGCTGACCTACATGCCGAGCTATCTGTCGCATAACCTGCACTACTCGGAAGATCACGGCGTGTTGATCATCATCGCGATTATGCTCGGCATGCTGTTTGTGCAGCCGGTGATGGGGATGTTGAGCGACCGCTTCGGCCGTCGTCCTTTCGTGATTATTGGCAGCATCGCGCTGCTGATCTTCGCCATTCCGGCATTTATGCTGATTAACAGCGGCGTGCTGGGGCTGATTTTCGCCGGTCTGCTGCTGATGGCGGTGATCCTCAACGCCTTTACCGGCGTAATGGCGTCGTCGCTGCCGGCGATGTTCCCGACGCATATCCGCTACAGCGCGCTGGCGAGCGCCTTTAACATCTCCGTACTGATTGCCGGTCTGACCCCGACGCTCGCAGCATGGCTGGTGGAAACCACCAATAATCTCTATATGCCAGCCTACTACCTGATGGTGGTGGCGGTAATCGGCCTGATTACCGGCATTTATATGAAAGAGACGGCGAATAAACCGCTGCGCGGCGCGACGCCTGCCGCATCTGACCTCGAAGAAGCACGTGAGATCCTGCAGGAGCACCACGACAATATCGAGCAGAAAATCGAAGATATCGACGTGGAAATTGCCCGCCTCGAAGAAAAGCGTAAAAACCTGGTACAGCAGCATCCCGACATCAACGAATAAAGCCTTTAATGCCCGCCGAACGGCGGGCTTTTTTTTGCGTAACTGGCAGGCTGATAAGCGCGCCAGAAGCGCAACGTGTTCCGCGCTATTTCTACCATCGCCGCACACATTCTTCATTTCCGCGCGTTAAAAGGAGTAGACTAACGCTACTTTTTTCACCTGCGTAAGAATGAATATGTCTGATTTTTCTCTGCTCCAGCGTCCAAGAAGGCTGCGCTCCAGCCCGGCGATGCGTGAACTCTTCCAGGAAACCTCCCTCAGCCTGAACGACCTGGCGCTGCCGATTTTCGTTGAGGAAGGCGTTGACGATTATAAAGCGATTGAAGCGATGCCGGGCGTAATGCGCATTCCGGAAAAGCGTCTTGCTTATGAAATTGAGCGTATCGCCAAAGCGGGCATTCGCTCAGTGATGACCTTCGGTATCTCGCACCACACCGACGCTACCGGCAGCGATGCCTGGAATGAAAACGGCCTGGTGGCGCGCATGTCGCGCATCTGTAAAGAGACGGTGCCGGAAATGATCGTTATGTCCGACACCTGTTTCTGCGAATACACCAGCCACGGCCACTGCGGCGTGCTGTGCGATCACGGCGTCGATAACGACGCGACGCTGATTAATCTCGGTAAGCAGGCGGTAGTGGCAGCAGCAGCGGGCGCGGACTTTATTGCGCCGTCGGCGGCGATGGATGGCCAGGTTAAGGCGATCCGTCAGGCGCTGGACGCGGCGGGCTTTACCCAGACCGCCATCATGTCCTATTCCACCAAGTTCGCCTCATCGTTTTACGGTCCGTTCCGCGAAGCGGCTGGCACCGCGCTGAAAGGCGATCGTAAAACCTATCAGATGAACCCGATGAACCGCCGCGAAGCGATTCGCGAGTCGCTGATTGACGCTGCTGAAGGCGCGGATTCGCTGATGGTGAAACCGGCCGGCGCCTACCTTGACGTGCTGCGTGAAATCCGCGACCGCACCGAGCTGCCACTGGCGGCGTATCAGGTCAGCGGTGAATACGCGATGATCAAATTCGCCGCTCAGGCGGGCGCGATTGACGAGCGTAACGTGGTGCTGGAAAGCCTGGGCGCGATTAAACGCGCCGGCGCTGACCTGATTTTCAGCTATTTCGCCCTTGATCTTGCAGAACAAAAAGTGCTCTGATCCCGCCTGAGATGCTGCCGCCTTAATGGCGGCAGCATCTCTTTTAGCCCTTGCGGCCACACCAGTTTCGCTTCACCTGCATAAATAAAGATAAGAGTACCGCGATGAAAGCACCTCAGTACCCGGCTAATGAGGCGCAACGCCTTACCGAACTGCACGAGATTAAAATCCTTAATACGCCGCCGGAGGAGCGCTTTGACCGCCTGACGCGTCTGGCGCGTCGTCTGTTTAACACGCCCGTGGCGCTGGTCAGCCTGGTGGAAGCCAGCCAGCAGTGGTTCAAATCCGTTTCCGGCCGCTATGACGCCCTGAGTACGCCGCGCGATATCTCGTTTTGCGGTCACGCTATTCTGCAGGACGACATCATGGTGGTGGAAAATACGCTTAACGACGAGCGGTTTCACGATAACCCGCTGGTGACCGGCGAGCCCCATATTCGTTTTTATGCTGGCTGTCCGCTGCGCGGGCCAGGCGGCGTTAACGTCGGCACGCTCTGCATTCTCGGCCCCGAGCCGCGCGACTTCAGCGCTGACGATCGCGCAACGCTGCGTGACCTGGCGGCGCTGGCCGAAGCAGAACTGGCGGCGTTTCAGACCGCGACCTGCGATGAGCTCACGCAAATCACTAACCGTCGCGGTTTTATGACCCTTGGGCAGCTGGTGCTTAACGACTGCCTGTTAAAGCAGCGCCCAGCCAGCCTGACCTTTCTCGATCTCGATAAGTTTAAGCAGATCAACGATACCCTCGGCCATCGCGAAGGCGACCGCGCGCTGATGGATTTCGCCGACGCGATGAAGGTCTGCTTTAGCCACCACGACCTTTTCGCACGACTGGGCGGCGACGAATTCGTCGTGCTGTTTAACGGCCTGCGTCAGCCGGAAGCGGAAGCGCTGCTGACTGACTTTGAACGTTATCTGCAACAGCAGGCCAGCAGCCTGAATCGTCGTTACGCGCTGCACTTCTCGTCAGGCGTAGTCGAGTTTGACGCCGCCCACCCGCAAAGCCTGGAGCGGATGCTGGAAGGGAGCGACGCACGCATGTACGCCGCTAAAAAGAGTAAGAAAGCGCAGCTGTAACCTGCGCGACGTTAGCGGTGCGCTAACGCTGCGATCAGCGTCTGGTTAAATTGCGCAGGCGCTTCCATCTGCGGCGCATGGCCCATGCCGGGGAATTCAATCAGGCGTGCGCCGGGAATACGCTTCGCCGCCTCTTTGCCCAGCACATCGTAGTGGCCCAGCTTCGCTTTTACCTGCGCCGAGGCGATATCGCTGCCGATGGCGGTGGTATCGGCCGTACCGATCATCAGCGTGGTCGGCACTTTCAGATCGCCGAACTCATAAAACACCGGCTGGGTAAAGATCATGTCGTAGATCAGCGCCGAGTTCCATGCGACTTTCTCGTGCCCCGGACCGGCGTTCAGGCCCGCCAGCATATCGACCCATTTGTCATATTCCGGCTTCCACTGCCCGCTGTAGTAGGTGTGCTGCTCATACTTTTTAATGCCCGCCGCGTCGAGCTTCAACTCGCGTTGATACCACTGATCGACGCTGCGCCATGGCGCACCTTTAGCTTTCCAGTCCTCCAGCCCGATAGGATTCACCAGCACCAGTTGCTGCGTCTCGTCGGGATACATCAGCGCATAGCGCGTAGCCAGCATGCCGCCGGTAGAGTGACCAACGATAACCGCTTTCTTTATGCCGAGATGGGCCAGAAGCTGATGCGTGTTATCTGCCAGCTGCTGGAAACTGTACTGATAGTGCGCCGGTTTGCTGGCGCTGCAAAAGCCGATCTGGTCGGGCGCGACGACGCGATAACCCGCCTGCGTCAGCGCGCGTATGCTCTCTTCCCATGTCGCGCCGCAGAAATTTTTGCCGTGCAGCAGCACGACCGTCTGGCCGTTGGCGCGGTTAGCTGGTTTTACATCCATGTAGCCCATGCTGAGCGGCTGCTGCTGGGAGGAAAAGTTGAAGCGCTGCAGCGGGAAGGGATAGTGAAAGCCCTCCAGCTGCTCGCCGTAAGTGCTGGCGGCCAGCGCGGGCGCAGCGCTAAACAGGGTTACCGACGCGAGCAGGGCAGCAAGCGTTTTTTTCAGGCCAGAGGTCGGACGCATGCGATGATCTCCATGGGAAAAAGAGCGGCAGTGTGACACGCGCGCGAACCGGGCGTATTGATGCGCTGTGTCATGTAGATGATTTTTATATAAAGAAGCGTAGCGGGCTTCAGCTTATTTTGCCTGCTGGCCTGCGCCTGCGGCAGAACTGCTTTAAACGATACGCGTTATCGACATTACAGAATCGCTAAAGAGTTAACAGCAAAGTCAAACATTATTTTCACGCTTATTTAACTTTTTATTTGCCCACCGAATCCGTTAATTAACCTTCGCCAGCATTTGATAAAAACCATCGATACCGCTCCTCTTGCAAAAAAATAAACATGCGTTTTCTGATATTTCTTTACCGAAGCCGCGTATAGAGAAACATTAAATTCCCTACACTGTATCCAACTGTTTGATGAGGTTGATTATGCGTGAGAAAAAATATAACGAAGAAGTGATTGATAGCATTACCGAGTGGATTAACAACCATCTCGATCAGCGGCTTAGCATAGATGACATTGCCGAAAAGTCGGGTTATTCCAAATGGTATTTACAGAAGCTGTTTGCACGTTGCCGCAACGAAACTCTGGCGCGCTATATCCGTCAGCGAAAGCTGGCCGCCTGCGTTCATGCGCTCAAAAGCAGTTCTACGCCCATTATTACGCTGGCGATGAAATACCATTTTGAAAGCCAGCAGTCATTTACGCGATCGTTTAAACAGGTAATGGGCTGTACGCCTTACGTCTGCCGTAAGCAACAGCTGGACGCGCAAACGCAGGCGCAGCTGGAAGGCAATACAAATCCGTGCGAGCTTTGCCGCCAGGCACAGCCAGCGGCCAGCGATCGCAGGCGTTTTACTGCGGCTCGCCTGGAAATCCGTACTATCGACACGGATGAGGCGCGCAATGGCCTGCGCTGAATGCCTGCGCGGCTGTCGGGAATAAAGGGCGATCGCCGCCCTTTATTTTTCTACTCTTCGTCCGGGGTATAATACTGCACGCCGATCTTGATACGTTCACGCCCGTTGGCGACGCGATGACGATTGCTGTCGCGCAGCGAATAGATGCAGCCGCAGTACTCCTGCTGATAAAAACGCTCGCGCTTGCTGATTTCGATCATACGCGCTGACCCGCCGCCTTTGCGCCAGTTAAACTCCCAGTAGAGCATATCGGGATAGCGCGACGCGGCACGCACGCCGCAGTCATTGATTTGCTGCATATTCTTCCAGCGCGAAATGCCAAGCGAGCTGGTGATAACGGGAAAGCCATGTTCATGGGCGTAAAGCGCGGTGCGCTCAAAGCGCATATCAAAACACATGGTGCAGCGCTCGCCGCGTTCCGGCTCCCACTCCATCCCTTTTGCGCGCTCAAACCAGTTATCACGGTCGTAGTCCGCGTCGACAAAGGGCACACCGAACTGTTCAGCAAAGCGGATATTCTCCTCTTTGCGCAGCTCATACTCTTTCAGCGGATGGATATTGGGGTTATAGAAGAAGATGGTGTAGTCGATGCCGGACGCGAGCATCGCCTCCATAACCTCGCCGGAACAGGGCGCACAACAGGAGTGCAGCAGGACTTTGTTATGGCCGCCAGGCAGCGGCAGCGGCTTACGCTGAAGGGAATGAGACATACGAACTCCTTGTCAGACTATGCCGCGAGTGTAGTGTTTCGCCGCTGCAGATGCAAAAAAGGCGCTGGCGCGCCCGGATTTACCACTGCAATAGCTGTCCGGCATAGTCCACGTAGTGGTGGCCGCCGCGTCCGCGATACGCCTCCAGCTGCTGCACCAGCCCTTCGCCGCTCTGCTCCACCGTCACCGGCGCGGATTCGCCGCCCATATCGGTTTTCACCCAGCCTGGATGCAGCGACAGCAGCGTCGCGTTATGCTCGTTAATCTGCGGCAATAGCGCGCGGCTCAGCATATTGAGCGCCGATTTGCTGGCGGAGTAGATCGGCATCGCCGCCGTATCGTTCTCGTTCAGGCTGCCGAGAATCGAGGTGGTAAAGCCGATAACGCCATTCTGCTTCGCCAGCAGCGGCAGCAGGGTTTCCGCGCTGCGTACCGGCGCGATAGCGTTGGTCAGAAAGAGCTGCGCCAGCTCGGCGTCGCTGCTCTGCAACAGGTTCTGATGCGACGGGCCAGAAATGCCTGCGTTGATCAGGATCGCGTCAAAGGTCTCGTCCTTGAGCTGCGCCGCCAGCTGGCGCACCTGGTCCTGATGCGTCATATCCAGCTCGTGCCACTGCGCTTCGGCCTCCGGCGCGCTGCTGCGATAGGTTGCCGTTACCTGCCAGCCTTTTGCCGCCAGCGCGTTGACCACCGCCAGCCCGATACCGCGCGATGCGCCAATGACTAATGCTTTGCCTGCCATATCCGTTCCTCTCTGATGAAGTGACTTAAACAGCTTATAGCCTGGCACGCGAATTGAGAGGCGATGAAGAAAGGCGAGAGCACTGGGTGTAAAAAAGGCGGCTGACGCCGCCTCTCTTTTTAGTGCGCCGCCATCTGGTCTGGCAGCTTCAGCAGCCTGCGCTTGCCCGCTACTTCTTCGGCCTTCACCGGCGTCGCGACGTTGCCCCAGCTGTTGCGGATATAGGTCGATACTGCGGCGATCTGTTCGTCAGTCAGCTTCCAGGCGAAACTCGGCATCGCGCCGCTGGTCGGATTGCCCTGCGTCACCGCGCCGCGCCCGCCCTGCAACACCGTCGTGATGACAGACGAGGCGTCATCTGCCAGCAGGCCTGGGTTGTTCGCCAGGCTGGCGGCCAGGTTCGGGATCCCCTTGCCGTCGCTGTTATGACAGGCGCTGCAGTTGGCGCTGTAAACATTCGCTCCCGTCTTCATCAGCGCGCTGTCAGGGGTCTGCGGCTGCGGCGGCTGGGTCGCGGAGGCGGGCTGCGCCTTCAGATAAGTCGCGATAGCGCGCAAATCGGCGTCGTTGAGATACTGCGTCGAGTTGGTGACCGCTTCCGCCATCGGGCCGGACGCGACCGCGACGTGGTTGCTGCCCAGCTTCAGGTAATCCACGATCTGCTCTTTGCTCCAGTTGCCGACGCCGACATAGCGGTTCGAAGTCAGGTCCGGCGCGTGCCATTCGCTGAGGTTGCTGCCCTGCAAATAGGCGTCAGTATCGCCGCCCAGCAGATTTTTCGGCGTATGGCAGGCGCCGCAGTGCTCCAGCCCCTCTACCAGATAGGCGCCGCGGTTGAACTCGGCGGACTTGCCTGGATCGGTTTCAAAGGCGCTGTTGCGGAAGAAGAGCAAATTCCAGCCCATCATCGCCAGTCGGATATTGTACGGGAAGCCCAGGTTGGTTTCCGGCACCTTGTAGTGCACCGGTTTTACCGAGCGCATATACATCCACAGGTCGTGCATATCCTGATCGCTGACTTTTACGTAGGCGTTGTACGGCATCGCCGGGTAAAGGTGCTCGCCCGCTTTACCTCTGCCGTGACGCACCGCGCGGTAGAAGTCGCGCTCGGTCCAGTTGCCGATGCCTGTCTCTTTATCCGGCGTAATGTTGCTGGCGAAAATGCCGCCAAACGGCGTGCTGATAGAGTAGCCGCCGGCAAAGGCCTCTTTGCTGCCCGGCGCGGTATGGCAGGCCACGCAGTCACCGGCAATCGCCACGTATCGGCCGCGCGCCACCGCTGCGGCGTCCGCCGCCGCTGGCGGCTGACCGGTCAGCGTCTGATTATCTGCCACGTCATCGGCCGAGGTATCGCCGTTTTGCCACAGCAGGCCCGCCGCAATAATGGCTGCGATCACCACCGCGCCGCCTGCAAGGGTCGTTTTTTTCATATCACACCTTCACCAGTGGGCCGGGGTTTTTCAGGTACTGCTCTACGATCGCCTTCGCCGTCCAGAGGCTCAGGGCACCGATAGTACCGGTTGGGTTGTAGCCTGCGTTGTTCGGGAACGAGGAGGCGCCAAGCACAAACAGGTTGTGCATATCCCAGCTCTGCTGATAGCGGTTGAGTACGCTGGTTTTCGGATCGGTGCCCATCACCGCGCCGCCGATGGTATGGTCGCTGGCGAAGTTATAGGGCGAATATTTGCCCGCCGCCGAGTTGGTGCCGATCACGGTTTTCGCGCCCATCGCCTTGCCGATCTCTACGCTCTTCTCTTCGATAAACTTCGCTGAACGGCGATCGTTTTCGTTGTAGTCGAAGGTGACGCGCAGCAGCGGGTTGCCGTTGTCATCTTTGTATTCCGGGTCGAGATCGAGGTAATAATCTTCGTGTGAGAAGCTGGTGCCCTGACCGAAGATAAAGGTCGCGTTCTGGAAAGCGTGGGTGTAGGCCTTTTTCCACTCTTTGCCCCAGCGCGGCGTGCCTGGCAAAAGCGCGTCGGCGTTGCCGATAGGACGCGCGCCGCGCGCTACCACCAGGATGCCAGCGCCGCCGATAAAGCCTTTGCCGCTGTGATCGAAGTTATCGCCGTTCCAGTCGTCTACCTGCTGCGACAGCGCGCCTGCGCCGATAAACTGGTTAAGGTATTCATCTTCGAAGAACAGGCTGGCGCCGGAGACGGTCTGGAAGCTGTAAGCGCGACCGACCGTACCGGTTTTGGTTTCCGGATTGTAAGGCTGGCCGATTTTCGACAGCAGCAGCAGGCGCACGTTCTGCATCTGGAACGCCGACAGAATGACGATATCGGCTGGCTGCACCCACTCTTTTTTGTTCTTGTCGATATAAGTTACGCCGGTGGCGGTTTTGCCATCTTCCGATTTATTAACGCGCACAACGGCGGAATCGGTCAGTACGGTAAAGTTTTCACGCTGCATCAGTGCCGGGATCACGCAGGCGTTCGGGCTGGATTTGGAGAAGTTGCCGCAGCCGTAATAGAGGCAGTAGCCGCAGTAGGTGCAAGGCCCCATATGGACGCCGAGCGGGTTAACGTAGGCGCGCGAGGTCTGTCCGGCAGGCACCATAAAGGGATGCTGGCCAAGGGATTTCGCCGCGTCGCGGAACAGATCGGTCAGGCGCGTGCTCTCCAGCGGCGGCAGCGGATAGTCGCTGCTGCGGTTGCCTTCGAAGGGGTTGCCATCGGGTATGATCTCGCCGTTAAGCTTGCCCGCTTTACCAGAAACGCCAGCGATCTTCTCGAAACGATCGTAAAAAGGCTCCAGTTCGTCGTAGGTCACGCCCCAGTCCTGCAGAATCAGCCCTTTGGCGATCTGCTGCTTGCCGTAGCGCTCAACCGTCTGGGTATAAGGCTGGAAATCCCACGGCGTAAAGCGCCAGGCCATACCGGCCCAGTGGGTGCCGGAGCCGCCGACGTTATAGCCCAGCTCGTTCAGGTTCCATTCGCGCGTCGGCAGCGCGGTCTCCGTGCGATTATTACGGAACGTGGTGGTTTCTACCGCAGGGGGCAGCAGCATGCTGCGGCGGGTATCCCAGCGCAGCTCGTCGGTGTCGATAGAGGGCGGAAAATCAGTGGCGGTTTCAAACCAGGGGCCGCGTTCGATGGCGACCACGTTCAGGCCAGCGCGGGTCAGCTCTTCGGCAATCAACGAGCCGCACCAACCCAGGCCGACGATCACAGCGTCAGCTTTTGGACGAATATTTTGCATGTGTTAACTCACTGCTCAGTCAGACTGAAGATTTAAAGGGTGTTATCAATCAGGCTGGTCGGGATGATGTTGAGCTTCTTCCCTTTCTTGCCAATCAGGTCGCGGAAGTCATAGCGCGCGCCGGGAAAACCGATCATTTTCCAGCTCGCCATGTCTTTGTTGCCGCCGTAGATGGGATCGGACAAAAAGCCTTCGCGCACGTTCTGCAGCAGCAGTTCGAAAAAGACTTTAGTCTCGACTTCCGGCCCGAGGTCGAGCTGGTTCGCCTCCATACGGCGCAGCAGATCGTCCTGCTGGTCGCCGCTCAGCGCGACAAAGTCTTTGTTGGAGGTTTTTTGCGTCCAGGCATCGAGCGCGGCGAGGCCCTGACGATAGCGCTGTGCAGGCGTCAGCGGAGACTGCGGCCCCTGCTCCGGGGTGCCTTTCACAAAGCGGCCCAGACGGTAGATGGCTACCGCATTGCCGTAATCGCCCGCCAGCTGGCGATCGATAAAGGTCGCGCAGCCCGCCTCTTTACCGCTGATGCTCAGATCGTCAGCAGGAATAAAGCGTTCGGCGATTGCGCCAACAGTGTCGAACTCGTGCGGTGTCAGATATTGCAGGCCGCCTTTGCGCGGCAGAGACGGCGTGTTGATTTTGCCGGGTTCCCAGGGTTGACCACCCTGGACGGTTTCAGCTTTTGCCATGGGCAGCGACGACGCCACGCCCAGGGCAGCCACGGAGGTGAGAAACTCTCTGCGTTTCATATTTTCCCTGCTAACGAATTAATCACATTAAATGCTTAATTTTATTTGAAGATGCGAAGGCGATGCTGACTGCAATTATTCAGAGCATGGCCTTTAACTGCGCGCAGAAATATCCCCTCTGGCGACAGAATAGTAATTTTTATTAAACTTCACGTTAAACGCTTACGTTAACCGACGAAGAAATCGTGCTGTTCAGAGGTGAGTTGCTGATATCCTGAAATTACAATCCGTTTATTAACAACAAAATAATAATAAATTTTTAACCTGTTTCCGGAAAGCGAAGCGTTGATGAAAAGCCATCAATAAACTTAATATATTTTATAATTCAGCAAGTTAATCACATCAAGGTTTACAGTGTTATTCACTAACCCTCATTTTTAAGACAGCAGAAAGTTTCGATAAGTTATTAATCCACGCTTTCTTGCCTGTTTTTTGACTGCTTCAGGCGCACATTTTTTCAGCGACATGAAATGTCATCAAAATAGGCTGGCGTAAGGTTCAGCGCGCTGAATAGAATAGCGCCAGATAGTTCAGGAATTTATTATTCATTTGCAGGCAGCACGCCAGCAGGCGAGTAATAGTAACAGCATGACAAAAAGAGTCATGTGTGGAGCAAGAATGAAAAAGCTCACCCTTGAGATGGTGGCAAAAATAGCGGGCGTCGGTATCGCAACTGTCGATCGGGTATTAAACGAACGCGGCGGCGTCTCGCCGGAGACGACGCGCAAAGTATTAAAAGCCGCGCGCGAACTCGGCCTGAAGCGGCTGCTGCCGGAAGAGTATCGCCATCCCTGGCAGATAGAAGTGTTTCTCAGCAATAACGGCTCCTCGTTTTTTCAGCAACTGGTGCGCTACTTTAGCGAAGTAGCGGGCGAGCTGGGCTATCGGCGCATTACGCTGCATAAAACGCTGGCTGCGGAGTCGCAGCCGGAAAAGCTGGCGCAAAGTATTATCGCACGCAGCGCCACGCGCGACGGCATCATCGTTTTCGGCCACGACTATCCGCCCATCTATCGCGCGCTGGCGCTCTGTTGCAAACGCGGCGTGCCGGTTATCACCATCGTCACCGACCTGCCGGATGCGGATCGCCTTTGCCATGTCGGCATCGATCAGTATCAGGCAGGCCGCACCGCCGGTTTGTTGATGAGCAAGGTAGTGCATCAGCCGGGCGATATCGTTATGGTGAGTGGTCGCTTCGATTACTGGGCGCATCGTCAGCGTATCGCAGGCTTTCGCGAGGTCATGATGCAGCGCGCACCGCAGCGCCACCTGCGCGAAGTGCTGTTTGGACTCGATCAGCGCGACACGATCCGCACGCTGCTGGAGAGCAGCCTGGCGCAGTCGCAGCACGTTGCGGGTCTCTATAATACTGGCATGGGCAACAGCGACATAAGCGAAACGCTGCGCGCTCATCACCTTCTGGGTCGCTGCGGCTATATTACCCATGAGCTTTATTCCGTTACGCGGCAGCTGCTGCGCAATGACGAGCTGGCCTTTGCACTGGATCAGAATGCGCAGCAGCACGCGCGTCTGGCTATTGAACTGCTGCTGCGTCACCTGGAGAGCGGCTACCAGCCCGATACCTATCAGGACGGCAAAGTCGCCTTACGGCTGTTTACGGCGGAGAATGTGGAGTAAAGGAGCCGTGTACTTCCATCGGCATGCCGTCGTGGTGAGTCATGGCCAGCGAACTGGCGCTGGCCGGATCGAACAGCGACAGGCTCTCAATCTGATCCACCATCAGCACTTTACGAAACGCCATGGCGTTTTTGGGCTCGGAGGTCAGCGTGATGCCGTGTTCGGCATACCAGCGGCTGTAGTTATGCTCTATCGACATGCTGAGCGTTTTACTGTCGCGGTAGCCGCTGAGCATGGGAATGATCACGATATTCGCGGTATTTTCATACTCAAAGGTGGCGGCATGCACCATACCGATATAGATGCGGCGCGACTTCAGGGTGATCCACGCCAGCTCCCCCTCCTGCATGCACTGGTAGAGCAGCTGTTCGACGCCATTGGATTTTGAGAGCTGCTGATAGAGATCTTTACGACCGCTGCTGTTAAGGCGCGCGCTCGCTGACCAGTTTGACCGATACATACAGAACAGTACTGCAAAAGCGAGCATCACTACGACCGGGGCCTGAATGCCGAGAAAGCTCCAGTTCATAAACTCCATCTGCCAGCGCAGATGTTCGCCGGGCACCAGATGCAATGCGTTGGCAGTACTGGAGATAATCAGCAGCAGCAGCCAGATAATGGCCGTCGCCAGCATCCCCTGCAGGACGAAGATGCAGCCGTAGAGCGCCACCAGAAAATAGACATCCCAGCCGAAGCTGCGACGGATTTTAAAACGGCTGGAGAGATCGCGGCTGGTGTACCAGTAGCCGCATACCATCAGCACCATGAATATCGCCGTACCCATCTTAAACTCCTTTTAGCGTTTCGATGTGGCGGGCGAAATCCTCATGCACTTCCTCACTCAGCACGTTTACCGAAGCGTTGCCGTCTTCGTCGATAATGATGCGCTCGCCATCGGCGATGGAATCATTTAAATCCTGACGCGACATGCCTCTGATAAAGCTTTCGGGGCTGGAAAACAGGGAACGCATAAAGGTGAGCATTGGGGGCGGATCTCCTTTGTGGTAAATCAGAAGTATGAAATCCAGGCGGCAAACGCGCCAGGCGGATTAGTCTAAAAGTAGTGCGGCTAAGAGGATTAGCGAAGCGGCTGGTCAGCGGAACAAGGAGAAGCCGCGCTATGGCGGCGAGAGGATTTATCGCTGGCTGGCGTTTTCAGCGCGGCGCCACACCGGCTGCGGCAGAGCCAGAAAGGGAGAAATGACGCCGAATAAAGCCATTACAGCGCCTGCGCGCACGCCCAGGCTGAGCTCCACGCCCACTGAAAGTTATAGCCGCCCAGCCAGCCGGTGACGTCCACCACTTCGCCGATAAAATAGAGCCCCGGCACATCCCGCGCCTCCATGGTCTTCGACGAGAGCTGCGTGGTATCGACGCCGCCCAGCGTCACCTCCGCGGTGCGGTAGCCTTCGGTGCCGTTCGGCTGCACGCGCCACTGATGTAACGTCTGCGCCAGTTCAGCCTGTTGTTTGCTGTTGAGCTGCTTCAGCGTCACGTCCGGCACCAGCTTCATCTCCTGCAGCACCTCTACCAGACGTTTCGGCAACAGCTTCGCCAGGCTGTTTTTCAGGCTCAGGTTCGGATGCGCCTCGCGCTGCGCGTTGATGAAGTCATCGAGCGAGGTGGCGGGCGACAGGTTAACGGTAATGTGCTCGCCCGGCTGCCAGTAGCTGGAAATTTGCAGGACCGCCGGGCCGGAAAGACCGCGATGGGTAAACAGCATCGCCTCTTTAAAGAGCGTGCCGTCCTGCGCTTCGATTGTGGTATCGAGCGCGACGCCGGAAAGGGTCTGTAGCCGCTCAAGCAGCGGCTTATGCAGGGTAAACGGCACCAGCGCGGCGCGTGTCGGGTAGACTTTCAGGCCGAACTGTTCGGCAATCTTATAGCCGAAAGGCGATGCGCCGAGACCCGGCATAGATAAACCGCCGCTGGCGATCACCAGCTTCTCCGCCTGAACCGTCGCGCCGTTAAGCTGTAGCGTATAGCCCGCCTCTTCACGCGCGACGCTCAGCACCTCGCTGCGCAGGCGCAGTGTGACCTGACCTTTTTCGCACTCCGCCATCAGCATATCGACAATCTGCGCCGCCGAGTCGTCGCAAAAGAGCTGGCCCAGCGTCTTTTCGTGATACGCAATATGGTGGCGGTTAACCAGATCGATAAAATCCCACTGGGTATAGCGCGCCAGCGCCGATTTGCAGAAGTGGGGATTGTGCGAGAGATAGGCGGCGGGATCGGTGTACATATTGGTGAAGTTGCAGCGACCACCGCCTGACATCAGAATCTTGCGCCCGGGCTTTTTGCCGTTATCCAGCAACAGCACGCGTCGGCCTCGCTGCCCGGCCTGCGCCGCGCAAAACAGTCCCGCCGCACCGGCGCCGATAATAATAACGTCAAACTTTTCCACTGCGTTCGCCCTGCCTGTCTTAAGAGGCGCTGATTGTAGAGGTCTGCTCTGCATGACGCCAGCGTCAAAAAGTTGTCGTAATTATGTCATATTGTAAATGCCTAATTTTAAGACACTTTTAGGCGAAACCAGGTGATTTAAGACATTCCTAAGTCAAAACAAGGCTATATTTTGCTTTCCCATACCGTGCATTGTCGCAGATAATGCGCCGCGCTCATGTCCTCAAAAATGGCGTAATGTTTATGCTACATTTGTTCGCTGGTCTTGACCTCAGTACCGGCCTGTTATTGGTTCTTGCCCTGCTGTTTGTATTGTTTTATGAAGCAATCAATGGCTTTCACGACACGGCCAACGCAGTGGCGACGGTTATTTATACCCGCGCGATGCGCGCACAGCTTGCTGTGGTGATGGCGGGCGTATTTAACTTCCTTGGCGTCCTGCTTGGTGGCTTAAGCGTCGCTTACGCTATCGTGCATATGCTTCCTACCGATCTGTTATTGAATGTTGGCTCTGCGCATGGCCTGGCGATGGTCTTTTCCATGCTGCTGGCCGCGATTATCTGGAACCTTGGCACCTGGTATCTCGGTCTGCCGGCCTCCAGTTCGCATACGCTGATTGGCGCGATTATCGGCATCGGTCTCACCAACGCGCTGATGACCGGCACCTCGGTGATCGATGCGCTGAATATCCCCAAAGTAATCAATATCTTCCTGTCGCTGATTCTGTCGCCGATTGTTGGTCTGATCATCGCAGGCAGCCTGATTTTCCTGCTGCGTCGCTACTGGAGCAGCACTAAAAAGCGCGCGCGCATCCATATGACCCCCGCTGACCGCGAGAAGATCGACGGTAAGAAAAAACCGCCTTTCTGGACGCGTATCGCTCTGATCGTCTCGGCGATCGGCGTCAGCTACTCGCACGGCGCTAACGACGGCCAGAAAGGCATCGGCCTGATTATGCTGGTGCTGATTGGCGTCGCACCCGCTGGTTTCGTGGTCAATATGAACGCCAGCGGTTACGACATCACGCGTACGCGCGACGCGGTCAATCACCTTGAGCAGTATTATCAGCAGCACAGCGAGGCGCTGACGCACATCATTCAGATGGCGCCGCCTGCCCTGCCGACGCCAGAAGAGACGCCGTCCGGCCCGCAGCAGTTCCACTGCGACAGCGCCCGTGCGCTGCAGGCGGTTCAGCATGCGCAGAACCTGCTGAATAACAATCTGCAGAGCTATGAGCAGCTTACCGTCGAGCAGCGCAGCCAGATGCGTCGCCTGCTGCTGTGCATCGCCGATACCGCCGATAAAGCGGCCAAGCTGCCGGAAACCAGCGCCGACGATCAACGCTTCCTCGGCAAGCTGAAAACCGATCTGCTGGGCACCATCGAGTACGCGCCGGTGTGGATTATTATGGCGGTCGCGCTGGCGCTCGGCATCGGCACCATGATCGGCTGGCGTCGCGTCGCCACCACCATTGGCGAAAAGATTGGTAAAAAAGGCATGACCTACGCGCAGGGCATGTCGGCGCAGGTTACCGCAGCGGTCTCGATTGGTATCGCCAGCTACACGGGTATGCCGGTTTCCACCACGCATATCCTGTCGTCGTCGGTCGCGGGCACCATGCTGGTGGACGGCGGCGGACTGCAGAGCCGCACCATCAAGAATATCGCCATGGCGTGGGTCTTTACGCTGCCGGTGTGTATTCTGCTGTCGGGATGCCTTTACTGGCTGGCGCTGAAGCTGGTGTAACAGGCTTCAGTATCAAGGGCGACGCAAGTCGCCCTTTTTTATTTCTAATGCCAGATCGCCAGGCAAATCAGGCTGAGGATCACTAAGCCGCATAAGGCGCTGGTTAAGATAAACTGACCGCGCACCCGCTCGCAGCGACGAATAAACTCTTCGTCGTGATGGTCGAGATAGCGTTTTGCCCAGATATAACGCACCAGCCGCACCTGTTTGCTCGGCTGGCCGTGCGACGTAAAGAAACCGGCCCCGTCGACGTACTGATAGAGTAAGGGATCACAGCCTCGCAGCACCGCCAGCAGCGCGCGCAAAGACGAAAAGTAGCGCGCCATATTCACAATACATACCACACAAAGAGCCCAGAAAAGCGCGATAGTGCTGATCATATTCCCCTCCCGACTGGAGCCGCAGAGACAGGTTAAGCGCGGCTGCGCCTTATGCTCTACGGGAAAAAGCCGACCACTGAGTGACCTGAACAGATCTGTTTTTTTTGGCAAACATACGCGGTCGGCACCAGACGAGTACCACCGTTAATTTGTAGTGTAGGAGAAATTTTTAACTCTTTTCCAGCGATGATTTTCGTTCGCCGCGAGCGAAAAACGCGATAAGCCTTGATCTCATTCACAACCGAAGCGCGTACGGGAGCATTTGTTATCCGTCGCCGCTATACTAAAGGCATAATAACTATCTGTCGGGAGCACCGACAGCACACATCTGGTGACAGGCATCGCCCGTTCGCGTAAAGGATTGCGCAGGCAATGACGCGAGAGGAAGACAGGTCGCCATCCTGAATCTTGTGAAAGGAGTTATATCATGGCTTATAAACATATCCTGATTGCGGTAGACCTTTCTCCCGAAAGCCAGCTACTGGTGGATAAAGCCGTTTCGCTGGCGCGTCCCTACGACGCCAAAATTTCGCTGATTCACGTCGACGTGAACTATTCCGATCTCTATACCGGCCTGATTGACGTTAATCTGGGCGATATGCAGAAGCGCATCTCGGAAGAGACGCACACTGCGCTGCGCGGGCTGTCGGATGCGGCAGGTTATCCTATTAGCGAAACCCTGAGCGGCAGCGGCGATCTCGGCCAGGTGCTGGTCGATGCGATTAAAAAATATGATGTGGATTTGGTAGTGTGCGGCCATCATCAGGACTTCTGGAGCAAGCTGATGTCGTCGGCGCGCCAGCTGATCAACACCGTGCATATCGATATGCTGATTGTTCCGTTGCGCGACGCGGACGACGAATAACAGCAGAAAAAAGCCGGCGAGAACCGGCTTTTTTCAGCCTGACCTGTTTTACCCTGCCTCTGGCCTGAACGCCATTACAGGTAAATTAACTTCCCTCGTCACTCTGCTGACTCAGGTAACAGACGGCTTTACTTTCCGGCTTGCTGCCCTACTGGCCGAGCGGCGGATAGATATCGAAGCGATGGCTTTTGGTCACTACCGCCGACTGCGTCGCGACGCCTGCCAGCGGCGGCGCATAATCAGGACGCTTCACCACAATACGCTTCTTCGCCAGACGACGCGCGGGCTCCAGCAGCGCGTCGGCGTCTTCATCCGCCCCTACCAGCGACTGAAACACCCGCATCTCTTTTTTCACCATCGCGCTCTTCTGCCGGTGCGGATACATCGGGTCGAGATAAACCACGTCCGGCGCAGGCGTAATATCACCAAGCGCCTGCGCGCTCGGCGCATGGATCAGCGTCAGCCTGTCGCGCAGCCAGCCGCCAATCTCTTCGTCCTGGTAGCCGCGCTGCAGCCCATCCTCCAGCAGTGCCGCCACCACCGGATGGCGCTCCAGCATGCGCACGCGGCAGCCGATAGCCGCCAGCACAAAGGCGTCGCGCCCTAACCCGGCGGTCGCGTCTACCACGTCCGGCAGATAATCACCTTTAACACCAGCCGCTTTCGCCACCGCTTCGCCGCGCCCGCCACCGAAGCGACGACGGTGCGCCATCGCGCCGGAGACGAAGTCGACAAAGATGCCGCCCAGCTTCGGCTCGTCGCGCTTGCGCAGCTCAAGGTGGGTCGGCGTCTGCACCAGCGCCAGCACGCAGGCTTCGTCATGTTCAAGCTGCCAGCGCTGCGCCAGATGCGACAAGGCGCCGTCACCGGCGCCCGATTCATCAATCAAACAGATTTTCACTGCAACCGTTATCCCTTGATGCCGTAATGGTCCAGCATCGCGTCCAGCTGCGGCTCACGACCACGGAAGCGCTTGAACAGCTCCATCGGCTCTTCCGAACCGCCGCGCGTCAGGATGTTGTCGAGGAAGGACTGGCCGGTCTGGCGGTTGAAAATGCCCTCTTCTTCGAAACGCGAATAGGCGTCCGCCGCCAGCACATCCGCCCACAGATAGCTGTAGTAGCCCGCCGCATAGCCGCCGGCGAAGATATGGCTGAAAGCGTGCGGGAAACGGCCCCATTCCGGGCTCGGCACCACGGCCACCAGCTTTTTCACTTCGCGCAGGGTCTCAAGGATCTGCGCGCCTTTCGCCGGATCGAACTCGGCGTGCAGGCGGAAGTCGAACAGGCCGAACTCCAGCTGGCGCAGGATAAACAGCGCCGCCTGGTAGTTCTTCGCCGCCAGCATCTTGTCGAGCAGCTCTTTCGGCAGCGGTTCGCCGGTTTCATAGTGGCCGGAGATAAAGGCCAGCGCATCCGGCTCCCAGCACCAGTTCTCCATAAACTGGCTCGGCAGCTCAACCGCATCCCACGGCACACCGCTGATGCCGGAAACGCCGGGGGTTTCGATGCGCGTCAGCATATGATGCAGACCGTGGCCGAACTCATGGAACAGCGTGGTCACTTCATCATGGGTAAACAGCGCGGGCTTGCCATTCACCGGACGGTTAAAGTTGCAGGTCAGATAGGCGACCGGCTTTTGCAGCGTGCCGTCTGCTTTACGCATCTGGCCGACGCAGTCATCCATCCAGGCCCCACCGCGCTTATGCTCACGCGCGTAGAGATCGAGGTAGAAGCTGCCGCGCAGCTCGCCGCTCTCATCAAACAGGTCGAAGAAACGCACGTCGGGATGGTAAACGTCCACATCGGTACGCTCTTTAGCCGTGATGCCGTAGATGCGCTTCACCACCTCAAACAGACCGTTGACGGCGCGCGCTTCCGGGAAGTAAGGACGCAGCTGTTCATCGCTGATGGTGTAGAGATGCTGCTTCTGCTTTTCGCCGTAGTAGGTGAGATCCCACGGATTCAGCTCGCTGACGCCGTACTCTTTCTCGGCGAACGCGCGCAGCTGTGCCAGCTCTTTTTCCGCCTGCGGACGGGCGCGTTTCGCCAGATCGTTCAGGAAGTCGAGCACCTGCGCCGGGTTTTCCGCCATTTTGGTGGCCAGCGATTTATCGGCGTAGGAGTCGAAGCCCAGCAGCTGCGCCAGCTCATGACGCAGCGCCAGCTCTTCCGCCATAATCGGACCGTTATCCCATTTACCGGCGTTCGGGCCCTGATCGGAAGCGCGGGTCGAATAGGCGCGATACATCTCTTCGCGCAGCGCGGCGTTGTCGCAGTAGGTCATAACCGGCAGATAGCTTGGAATATCCAGCGTCAGCAGCCAGCCTTCCTGCTCTTTGGCTTCGGCCTGCGCTTTCGCCGCTGCCAGCGCGCTTTCCGGCATACCGGAGAGCTCGCTTTCGTCGGTGATCAGCTTGCTCCAGCCCATGGTCGCGTCCAGCACGTTGTTGCTGTAGGCCGAACCCAGCTCGGAGAGGCGCGCGGCGATTTCGCCATAGCGCTGCTGCTTCTCTTTATCGAGGCCGATGCCGGAGAGCTCGAAATCGCGCAGCGCGTTGTCTACCGCTTTCTGCTGCGCCACGTCGAGCGTAACGAAGTTCTCGCCCTCTTTCAGGTTGCGATAGGCCTGATACAGCCCTTCATGCTGACCGACCCAGGTGCTGTACTCCGAGAGCAGCGGCAGCGTCTGTTCATAGGCCTGACGCAGCTCCGGGCTGTTTTTCACCGAGTTGAGGTGGCTTACCGGCGAGAAGATACGGCCGAGACGATCGTCGACTTCCGCCAGCGGCTGCACCAGGTTTTCCCAGGTATAAGGCGCGCCCTGAGCCACAACTTTTTCCACCGCCGCGCGGCACTCGTTCAGCGCCTCGGTCACGGCGGGCACCACATGTTCAGGCTGAATGGCGGAGAAAGGCGGCAGCGTAAAAGGCTGGAGTAATGGATTGGTCATAGCGCAGTCCTTGTTCAATGTATGGGGCGCGCGGGGCGCGCAACGCAATCGTACTAACATGCGGCTAAGTGTAGCGAAAATCAATGCCACCCAGGCTGAGCGGCGAAGAATCGACTCGGGAAGGTTCGCGACGGAGAATCGGCCAGCATTTTTCGCCTTCAGCAGGTATAATCCCGCTTACTTGCAGTACGCCTTTTTACGCAACCGCGGAATCCCCACTGTTATGCTGAGCTATCGCCACAGTTTTCACGCCGGCAACCATGCCGACGTGCTGAAACACACCGTACAGAGCCTGATCATCAGCGCGCTGAAAGAGAAAGAAAAACCGTTCCTCTACCTCGACAGCCATGCCGGCGCAGGCCGCTATCTGCTGAGCGGCGAACACGCCGAACGGACCGGCGAATATCTGGAAGGCATCGCCCGTATCTGGCAGCAGCCGGACGCGCCGGAACTGCTCAAGCCTTACCTCAACGCCATTCGCGATCTCAATCCCGGCGGTACGCTGCGCTACTATCCCGGCTCGCCGCTTATCGCGCGCTATCTGCTGCGTGCAGAGGACAAACTGCAGCTTACTGAGCTGCACCCCAGCGATTTCCCGCTGCTGCGCGGTGAGTTCCTGAAGGACAGCCGCGCCCGCGTAGAGCGCGCCGACGGCTATCAGCAGCTGAAGGCGAAACTGCCGCCGCCGACCCGTCGCGGCCTGATCCTGATCGATCCGCCTTACGAGCTGAAAAGCGACTATCAGGCGGTGGTGAAAGCGATCCATGAAGGCCATAAGCGCTTCGCTACCGGCGTTTTCGCGCTCTGGTATCCGGTGGTGCTGCGTCAGCAGATCAAGCATATGCTGCGCGACCTCGAAGCGACCGGCATCCGCAATATTCTGCAGATTGAGCTGGCGGTCCGTCCCGACAGCGATCAGCGTGGCATGACCGCATCAGGCATGATTGTCGTCAACCCGCCATGGAAGCTGGCGCAGCAGATGAACGATCTGCTGCCCTGGCTGCACCAGAAGCTGGTGCCTGCCGGAACCGGCCACACCAGCGTGACGCAGATCGTACCGGAATAAGCCCGTCAGGTTTTACAGCGTAAACACTGCCAGATCCTGTGCCAGCTCGGTATTCGGAAATACCGAGCGGCACTCCTCCAGCAAACGCGGCATATCGCGCGGCAGATAGCGCGAACTGAAATGCGTGGCGATAAGGCGCTTTGCGCCCGCTTCTTTCGCCACCTGTGCCGCCTGCAGCGTCGTGGAGTGGCCGCGTCCGTTGGCCTTCTCCTGCAAGGCCGCCTCCAGCGTGGTTTCATGCACCATCAGATCGACATCGGCCGCCAGCTGCAGCGCCATCGGCGTCGGCGCGGTATCGCCGAAAATCGCCAGGGTTTTGCCTCGGGTCGCCGGGCCAAGATAATCCGCGCCGTTAATCACCCGGCCATCCTCCAGCGTCACGGCCTCTCCCGCTTTTAGCTGCTGATACCAGGGACCGCGCGGCACGCCCTCCTCTTTCAGACGCGCCGCGTCGAGAAACCCCGGCTTATCGTGCTGTTCAATCCGGTAGCCGAAACAGGGTACTGGGTGCAGCAGCGGCCAGGCGCTGACGCGGAACTCGCCGTCGTCAAGCACCAGACCCGCCTCAATCTCAATAATCTCCAGCGGATAGTCGGTGTAGGAGCCGCTCAGCGACAGCGCCGTTTCGACAAAGCGTTTGATGCCTTCCGGCCCGTAAATGGTCAGCGGCTCGGTGATGCCGCCCATAGAGCGGCTGGTCAGCAACCCAGGCAGGCCGAAAATATGATCGCCGTGCAGATGCGTGATGAAAATTTTGTTCATGCGGCTCGGCTTAAGCGGCGAACGCATGTACTGGAGCTGCGTCCCTTCGCCGCAGTCGAATAGCCAGGTATCGCCGCGCGACGACCAGGTAAAAGCGATGGAGGTGACGTTGCGTTGCAGGCCAGGCGCGCCGGCGCCCGTGCCGAGAAATGTAAGCTGCATGCTATGCTTCCCTGTCAGTAATGGGAGAATTCAACCCTATTACAATCATAGGCGCAATCTTTGCGCCGTTTCGGCTCTCAGCGTTACAATCCCGACCAAACTCTTGCAACCGGATGGACACACCATGACACGACATTATGACTATCTCGCCATTGGCGGCGGCAGCGGCGGTATCGCCTCGATTAACCGTGCAGCCATGTATGGCCAGAAATGCGCGCTGATCGAAGCCAAAGAGCTGGGCGGCACCTGCGTAAATGTGGGTTGTGTTCCGAAGAAAGTGATGTGGCATGCGGCGCAGATCGCCGAGGCTATCCACCTGTACGGTCCGGATTACGGCTTCGATACGACGGTAAACCATTTCGACTGGAAGACGCTGGTGAAAAACCGCAGCGCCTATATCGACCGCATCCACACCTCCTACGACAACGTGCTGGGTAAAAATAATGTCGACGTAATCAAAGGCTTCGCCCGCTTTGTTGACGCCCATACGGTGGAAGTCAACGGCGAGCGCATTACCGCCGATCATATTTTGATCGCCACGGGCGGCCGTCCGAGCCATCCGGCGGTGCCGGGTGCCGAGTACGGCATCGACTCTGACGGTTTCTTTGAGCTGGACGCGCTGCCGAAGCGTACCGCAGTGATCGGCGCAGGCTATATCGCCGTTGAGCTGGCGGGCGTGGTCAACGCGCTGGGCTCAGAAACGCATCTGTTTGTGCGTAAGCACGCGCCGCTGCGCAGCTTCGATCCGCTGATCACCGACACGCTGGTAGAAGTCATGAACGCCGAAGGCCCGACGCTGCACACCCATGCGGTGCCGAAAGCGGTAATCAAGAACGCCGACGGCAGCCTGACGCTGCAGCTGGAAGACGGGCGCGAACAGACCGTAGACTGCCTGGTATGGGCGATCGGCCGCGAACCGGCGACCGATAACCTGAATCTGGCGGTAACCGGCGTGGAGCTGAACGAGAAAGGCTATATCAACGTCGACAAGTATCAGAACACCAACATCAGCGGCATCTATGCGGTGGGCGATAATACCGGCGCAGTAGAGCTGACGCCGGTTGCGGTTGCGGCGGGGCGCCGTCTCTCGGAGCGCCTGTTTAACAACAAGCCGGACGAGCATCTGGATTACAGCAACGTTCCGACCGTGGTATTCAGCCACCCGCCAATCGGCACCGTCGGCCTTACCGAGCCGCAGGCGCGCGAGCAGTATGGCGATGACCAGGTAAAAGTGTATAAATCCTCTTTCACCGCCATGTATACCGCCGTCACGCAGCACCGTCAGCCGTGCCGCATGAAGCTGGTATGCGTCGGTGCGGATGAGAAAATCGTCGGCATTCACGGTATCGGTTCAGGTATGGATGAGATGCTGCAAGGCTTCGCGGTAGCGCTGAAAATGGGCGCGACCAAAAAAGACTTCGACAATACGGTGGCGATCCACCCGACCGCGGCAGAAGAGTTTGTCACTATGCGCTAACAGAGGCGTATAGCCTGGCCAGTCACGCATCACAAAGCCCGCTTTCGGCGGGCTTTTGACTTTTAGCGAGCCGGTTTTTGCTATGTCTGTTTGTTGGCAGGGTTTCAGGCGTCCATCAATCTGCCTGAATGCGACTCAGCTGCTCTTCTGTCAGCCCGGTGGCTTGTAAAATCGCCTCGCGCGACATATTCATTTTCAGCAGGCTGCGCGCAACCTCGAGTCTGGCTTCAGGCTTGCCCTCTAACTTTCCTTCTTTACGCCCTTCCTGTTTTAGCTGTTCTGCAATAGTCATCAGTGCACCCCCTTCTGTTCTCTCTTCATCTTTCCTGCGTCTGAAAAAACAGTCATTCGCGATACCGCTAAGCGCGCCAGCGCCCGCTATCTACACCTGTAAACCAGAAACAGCACAGTGAAAGCCCAGACTGGGCCTTCACTGTTGAAAATGAATTTTACGCTGCTGCCTGACTAACTAGCCTGACAAGAAGAGAGAGGCATTCAGGCCTGGCGCGCTGGCGCCTTGTGCACCATGGTATAGGCGTAATCCATGCCCATACCGTACGCGCCGCTGTGTTCGCGCACCAGATCCATCACCGCGTCGTAGGTCTCTTTGCGTGACCAGTCGCGCTGGTACTCAAGCAGTACCTGCTGCCAGGTGACCGGAATGGCGCCAGCCTGCACCATACGCTGCACCGAGCGCTCATGGGCGTCCACGCTGGTGCCGCCGGACGTATCCGTCACCACATACACCTCATAGCCCTCTTTCATTGCCATCAGCGCCGGAAACGTCAGACAGACCTCGGTCCAGAGCGCGGAGATAATCAGCTTTTTGCGCCCGGTTTTCTCAACCGCTTCGACAAACTGCGCGTCTTCCCATGAGTTCATTGAGGTACGTTCGATCGGCTTCGACTCTGGATGTACCGCCAGCAGTTCCGGCCAGATATAGCCGCTAAAGCTTTCGGTTTCGACCGAGGTATAAATCACCGGCACGTTAAAGATTTTTCCTGCCTTGGCCAGGGCAACGGTATTATTTTTAAGCTGCTGACGATCGATATTTGCGACGCCAAAAGACATCTGCGGCTGGTGGTCGATGAAAATCAGCGTTGAGTTTTGCGGGTCCAGCAGGTCGAATTTAGACATTATTGTGTTCCTCTCAAGGGGATGAATGTTGTGTTTCCGTTGAGATGAACTTTACGTAGCCTGGCCGTTAAGAGATAACGGAAAGAATTTTACAAGTTGTTGAAGTTTATTTTAGAAGACTGATATGTATAAGATTTTTAAGATGGAAACGGAAAAAGCACGCGAAAACTCGCCTTCAATCTTCTGTCGGCGTAGGCTTAAAAGACAAAAATAACCTTCGCATCGCATTCAATATGATTGTTCGTCCTTATCAGCACTGGTTCCGTCGGCTGCTGGGCTGGCACGGTTCGGTGTTGCCGAAAATCGGTTTCCGCCTGTCGTTAAACCTGGTGATGTCGATTATCGCCATCGTCTGCTTTCAATGGTACGAATCGCTCAGCGTCCATCTTACTACCGCGCCCTTCAGCCTGCTCGGCGTGGCGCTGGCGATCTTTCTCGGCTTTCGCAACAACGCCAGCTATGCGCGTTTTACCGAAGCGCGCACGCTCTGGGGAAGCATGCTTATCACCCATCGCTCGCTGCTGCGTCAGGTAAAGAGCGTGCCGCTGGACGCGGAGAAAGCGCATGAGTTTGCGGCGCTGCAGATGGCGTTCAGCTACAGCATGAAGCATCAGCTACGCAACAGCGATCCGCATGAAGATTTGATGCGTTTGCTGCCGTTACGCTGGCGCGAGGAAGTGATCAACAGCCCGATGCCCGCCAGCCGTGCGCTGCTGTGCATGGGCAAATGGCTGGGCGAACAGCGTCAGCAGGGCAAGGTGTCCGATATCCTCTGGCAGAGCATGGATGAGAACCTTAACCATCTGTCGCTGGTGCTGGGCGGCTGTGAGCGCATCGCCTCAACGCCGATCCCCTTTGCCTACTCGCTGATCCTGCACCGCACGGTCTCGCTGTTTTGCACGCTATTGCCGTTTGCGCTGGTGAGCGATCTGCACGGCATGACGCCGCTGGTCTCGATGTTTATCTCCTACACCTTTCTGGCGCTGGAGTCAGTGTCGGAAGAACTGGAAGATCCCTTCGGCGTCGAGGCCAATGATTTGCCGCTCAACGCGCTGTGCATCGGCATTGAGCGTAGCCTGCGGGAAATGAACGACGACTTCCCGCTGCCGCCGTCGCTGCAACCCGACAACCGTCGGGTGCTGACCTGATTAGCCGAGGCGATCGAGCCAGCGCGCGTAGGCCTGATCCCACAAAGCGGCAGGCGTACCGGCTGTGCCGAGGCCGAAACCGTGGCCGCCGCGGCTGATCTCTATCAGCTCGACCGGCACACGGTTGCGCCGACAGGTATCGCGCATCAGCTCGGTGTTGTGAGGGTTAGAGATGTGGTCATCCTCCGCCTGCGCCAGAAAGGTGGGCGGATAGTTGCGGGTTACGTAGTTCTGTACCGACCAGTTCGCCTCTTCCGCCGGCGTCGCGTCGTTGCCTACCAGAATGCGGTGCGTGGTGGTATGGGTATAGGGCGCTTCCAGAGTAATTACCGGATAGATCAAGCCGACGCTGTCGGCTTTCGGCACCACATTATCCAGCTCATCCTGAATCTCGTAGGAGCGGAAATCTGGCCGCGCCGCCGCCATGCCGAGCAGGTGCCCGCCGGCAGAAAAACCCAGCAGATGCACTTTGCGCTCAAACGAACGCACCAGACGAATGGCGCGCTGCGCGTCCTGCAGCGGCGCAAGATGCCCCGCCTGCCACTTCTCTTCCGGCAGCCGATAGCTCAGCACATAGGCGGTATAACCGTTGCTGTTCAGCCAGCGCGCCACCGGCCAGGCTTCGCGCCCCATGCCGATAAATTTATAGCCGCCGCCCGCCGCGATCAGCACAGCTTCCCCGTTGGGGTTTTCCGGCTTAAACCGCTGGATAGCCGGACTGACGATATTGGACCAGGAGCCGTGCTTGTTCACGCGCAGCGGCCCGGACGGGCCGCCGCCGCCCGGCGGCTCGTCCGGCCACAGCGGAATGACTTCATCGCGGGCAAAGAGTTTGCCTGCGGTCATAGAAAGGAGAAGGGCCCCGGACCCCAAAAGAAAATGTCGACGCGTGATCATGATGCCCGTTGAGTCAATGCCAGTACGCTGATTCAGACGCGCCTGCCTGCGGCGGCGCTGTTATTATGTGACCTGTATCAATTGCTGGCGATTATGTACGCAATCTGGGGAAAAATGCCACAAAAAAACGCGCCCTGATGGCGCGTTTATGCAGAGCAGAAAAAAGGCTTAATCTTCCTGCTGGAACTGCGTCATAACCGTCTGCTCGCACTGCTGTTCGTCGGCGCGAAGTTTCCCCCGCTCCTCTTCTCCCAGCTGCAGCCAGGCATTTGCCACCTCGTTCGCGATATCCTCGTCGAACGACGGCTGATTCATTGCGCTGGGGGACTTGCTCATCGCCGTGTAGCTTTTCATTTTCTGCACGTAGGAATCCGCGGTGCCGACCTGAGTTTCCCCGCTGACGATATGGCACAGCTTGCTGGCATAAACATTTTCCTGCGGGATGTTGGTGCCATCGTCAGCGGCCAGCGCGGCCGATGAAGTCAGCATCCCCAGTAAAATCAATAACGACTTTTTCATATCCACTCCTGTTTTAACCTGTGACGGTCTACTCTTCGTTCTGCCGGGCGGAAAGGCGCGCCGAGCGCCAGTTCAGCAGCGGCGTCACCGTCACGCCATGAATTACGATGCTGCACACCACCAGTGTCAGCGCCATATCAACCATTGTTTCCGCCTGCTGGCCCGCCATGCCGTGTACCCAGGCGAAGGCGATGTAGTTAATACTGCCGATACCGCGAATGCCCAGCCAGCCTATCAGCAGGCGTCGCACCACCGGAATGCCGCAGCGCAGCGTCGTCAGCCATACCGCCAGCGGACGCACCACGATAAATAATGCCAGTCCCAACAGAACGCCGTCGAGGTTCCAGTGGTGGGCCAGCGTCACGCCCAGCACCACCATCATCGCCGCCGCCAGCAAACGCTCAATCGTATCACCAAAAGAGAGCGCATCGCTGACGACCAGCCCGACCGATTTCACCATATTGCCGTTTTCGCCCGCATGCTCCAGACGGTTGTTGGGATTGACCAGCGCCTCGGCGGGCAGCACCCGCTGCTCTTCGCTCAGCTCTTCCGGGGGAAAACTTTTAAAAACGCGCAGCTCGGCGCGGCGCAGCCCGACGCCTGCGGCGAAAGTCGCCAGAAAGCCGGACGCGCCCAGCGCTTCCGCCGCCGCATAGCTGAGCGCGATCAGCGCCAGCGCGAGAAAGTCGCTGGGCGCCACATCGCCGTGCGCGTTGCGCAGCCGCGTCGCCAGCACGCCAACAAGACGGCCGAACAGAAAGCCCAGCCCCAGGCCGCCGCCGATGCCCCAGATCACCTCGACGGCGGTCCAGTGTCCAAAGCTGCTCCAGGTCAGGCTTTCGCCGTTAAACAGCAGCAGCGCCAGGATCAGCAGCGGCAGCGCCGAGCCGTCGTTCATGCCCGCTTCGCTGGAGAGCGCCACGCGCAGCGCGTCATCGTCGCGCGCGTCGTTGACGGAGATCAGGCTCGCCAGCACCGGATCGGTCGGCGCGACGATAGCGCCGAACGCCAGCGCCAGCGGCCAGTCGAAGCCCACCAGCCAGTGCGCCAGCAGCGTCATGCCGCCGACCGTCAGCAGCATCGCCGGAAAGGCGAGCCGCATCCCGAGCCGCCAGCTGTGCGCGCGCAGCGGCAGGCGCAGCTTGAGTCCGGTAATAAACAGCGAGGCTGCTATGGTGATTTCGGTAATATGCGCGGCCGCTTCCGAATGTTTCAGAATATCAATCTGTACGACGTCGAATACCCAGGGTCCGCAGAGGATCCCGGCGAGCAGATAAAGCCCAAACGAGGTTACTGGCCCGCGGTGGATCCACCCCGAAGCCAGCGACATTAATAACAGAAGGCAGCCGGTCGCCGCCATCCAGGCGAGAAAGTTCATAACGCTCCGTTTTCCCTGAAGATTACGTATAATCCTGGCACAAGAGCGCGAAAGCGGGATCAGTTCTTCAGATGGCGGCTCGCCAGGCGAAGCGCGAAGCTTGCGGCGCCGGCCAGTGTGGCAAGGGTCACAACGCCGTTCCAGCCCCAGCGCGCCAGCGCCAGGCTGCCCAGCGCGGCGCCGGTCGCCATGCCGATAAACACCACGGTAAACAGCAACGCGTTCAGGCGGCTGCGCGCTTCCGGCGCCAGGCTGTAGACCAGCGTCTGATGCGCCACCAGGGTCGCCTGCACCCCAAGGTCGAAGCCGATAGTGCTGAGCACGATCAATGCCAGCTGGGCGGGTAGCGGCAGCGCGGGCAGCAGGAACATCAGCGCGAAGGAGATCGTCACCAGTCCTGCGCCGACAAGGGTGACGCGCGCCGGACCGATACGGTCGGCAATGCTGCCCGCCAGCGGCGCGGCCATCGCGCCCGCCGCGCCCGCCAGGCCAAAAGCACCCGCTACCGCGCTGTCGAGATGAAAGCGGTCGCTGAGCATCAGCGCCAGCGTCGACCAGAAGGCGCTAAAGCCGACCGACAGCAGCCCCTGCGCCAGCGCCGCCCGGCGCAGCGTCTGATGGTGCTGCCAGAGATGCGCCAGCGACAGCAGCAGTCGCGGATAGCTCACTGAAGTGCCCGGCGTAAAGCGCGGCAGCACGCGCCACAGCGCAAGGCTGATAAAGAGCACCAGCGCCGCAGCGAGCCAGTACATGGCGCGCCAGCCGAAATACTCCGCCACCACGCCGCTGACCACGCGCGACAGCAGAATGCCGACCAGCAGACCGGTCATCACCGTGCCGACCGTTTTGCCCCGGCTGCGCTCGGGCGCCAGCGCGGCGGAGGCCGGAACGATATCCTGCGCGACCGTCGCCGTCAGGCCGGTGGCGAAGCTGGCGATCAGCAGGGCGTTCAGTCCGCCGGAAAAGCCGCACAGCAACAGCGCCGCCACCAGCAGCAGACCTTTTATCAGAATGATGACGCGGCGATCGTGACGGTCGCCCAGCGGCGCCAGCAGCAGAATGCCCAGCGCATAGCCCATCTGCGTCAGCATCGGCACCATACCGACCGCGCCGACGCCGACGTTAAACTGTTTGCCGATGATATCCAGCATCGGCTGGCTGTAGTAAATCGAGGCGACGCTCAGCCCTGCGCCTGCGGCGAGGGTAAAGACCAGCGGGCCGGGCAATCTTTCGGTCGGGCTGGCCGCAATGCTGTTAATGGCTGACATAGTTTCTTTCTCCACAGGTATATGGCGCTTAGTAAAGCGGATTGCCGCCATACGTTGTAGACTGGTAAAAAACAAAACTGTTATGCGTAATACGTATGAGCAACTTATCCAGCCCCGATCGTATTGAACTGATGCAAACCTTTATCCGCATCGTCGAGAGCGGCAGCCTGTCGGCAGCGGCGGCGCAGCTTAACACCACTCAGCCCACCATCAGCCGCCGACTACAGGCGCTGGAGCAGCGGCTCGGGCTCAAGCTGATTATGCGCACCACCCACGCGCTGAAGCTGACCGACGACGGCGAGCGCTGTTATGCCCATGCGCGCCAGCTGCTGGCGACCTGGCACGCACTGGAAGATGATCTGACCCACGCCAACGACGAGCCGGTCGGCACGCTGCGGGTGCGCGCGCCGCACGCCTTTGGTCAGGATCAGCTGGTCGCCCCGCTGGTGGACTATCTGATGCGCTATCCGCGCCTGAACGTGGAATGGATGCTCAACGATCGCACGCCGGACTTTATCGCCGAGAATATCGACTGCGCGATTCAGGTCGGCGCGCTGAGCGATCCCGCTATCGTAGCGATTTTGCTGGCGGAAGTGCCGCGCATCGTCGTCGCCTCGCCCGGTCTGCTGGCGCAGCACGCGCCGGTCGACGTCGTAGAGCAACTGGCGGATTTACCCTGGCTGGCGCTGACCAGCTTTTACCGTAACGAAATTGCGTTACAGCGGATTGACGACGGCCAGCCGGTTAATATGGCAATTGCGCCGCGACTCAGCAGCGACAGCCTCTACGCGGTGCGCAAAGCGGCGCTGATGGGCATGGGTGCGGCGATTATGTCGTCATGGGTAGTGCAGGAGGATTTAGCGCGCGGCGAGCTGGTTCAGCTTACGCCGCAATGGCAGGCACCGCCCTTGCCGGTCTGGCTGACCTACCCCTGGGCAAGCTACTACCCGGCGCGACTGCAGAAGTTCTTCGAGATGGTGCGGGAAGTGATGCCGCAGCTGACCGGCACGCGGCCAGCAGGGACATTTCAGCGCTAAGAGGCGGAGCCGCCTCCTGGCGGTTATGAATACTTTTTCTCGCTCTTCGACATCGTATCCAGCCAGCCCATCACAAAGGCCGACAGCACAAAGGTCAGATGGATAATCACATACCACATCAGCTTGTCGTTGGGCACGTTGCGCGCTTCCATAAACACGCGCAGCAGGTGGATAGAGGAGATGGCGACGATAGAGGCCGCGACCTTGTTCTTCAGCGAGCCGGAATCCATTTTGCCGAGCCAGCTCAGCTTCTCTGTATTTTCGTCGATGTCGAGTTTAGAGATAAAGTTCTCATAACCCGAGAGCATCACCATCACCAGCAGACCGCCTACCAGCGTCATGTCTACCAGCGACAGCAACAGCAGGATCAGATCGTTTTCCGCAATACTGAGAATATTGGGCAGCAGGTGAAGAATTTCTTCGAAAAACTTAATCGTCAGCGCCAGCAAACCCAGCGAAAGTCCAATGTAAACCGGAGCCAGCAACCAGCGCGACGCATACATCAGGTTTTCGGTAAAACGTTCCATAATTTCCCACAGGTAAACAGACAGGTGGGGGAGTATACCCCATCCTCTGTGAAGTTATTTCAGCGCCTCTTCAGAAATTTCAGGCGCGGGCGGCAGCGGCAAAGAGAGGCGGAACGCTACGCCGCCCTCGATGCGATTCTCTGCCCAGATGCGCCCGCCGTGGCTCTCGACAATGGTTTTGCAGATCGCCAGACCCAGCCCGACGCCTGGCACTGACGACTCCTTATCGCCGCGGGCAAACTTGTCGAAAATACGCGTCAGGTCTTTGTCGGCGATGCCCGGCCCGTTGTCCCATACCGCGATCTCCAGCCGTTCGCCGTCGCGCCAGGCGCGGATGCCGCGCTGCGCGCTGTTGCCCGCATACTTCAGGCTGTTCTCAATCAGGTTGGTCAGCACCCGCTCCAGCAGCGCGCTGTCGCCTTTAATCAGCACCAGCTCCGACGGCAGATCGAGCGCGACACCGTGTCCTTTCAGCGACGGCGCCATACTGCTGAGCGCGCCGCCGATCACCTCGTCCAGCGCCAGCCACTCTTCGCGCAGATTCAGCCCGCCCGACTGAATGCGCGCCATATCCAGCATATTGCTCACCAGCCGGATAGTGCTCAGCGTCTGCTCGCGGATCTGGTTCGCCTGCGTGACATATTTTGACTCTTCGCTGGCCAGGTCCAGCATCAGCATCTCCGCCTGGCCGAAGAGCACGGTAAGCGGCGTGCGCAGATCGTGTGACAGCGCGGAGAGCAGCGCGTTGCGCAGCTGTTCGCGCTCCGCCGCCAGCCGTGACGCCGCTTCGCTCTGCGACAGCGCCATCCGCTCCAGCGCGTTGGCGATCAGCACCGTAAAGGTCTCTACCAGCCGCTGCTGCTCCGGGATCATCAGCTGACGCAGGTTTTGCGGCTCCACCACCAGCAGTCCGCGGCAGTGCGCGCCGCTCTTCAGCGGCAGGATCTGGTACGGCACAGCGGGCAGCGTATCGGTACCCGCGCCGGCGGGCTGGCCCCGGGTGTAGCTCCACCTGGCGATAGCGCGATCCGGCTCGCTGCCAGGCGTCGCCGCGCCCGTCGCGACCAGCTCACCCTGTTCGTCCGGCAGCAGCAGCAGGCTGCGCGCCTGCAGGGTGACGTCGATAACGCGCTGGCTGGTGGCGGCAATATCTTCTGGCGTCAGTGCGCTGCCCAGCGATTTCGCCATCTCGTAGAGGTGGCGCGCGCGCTGCTCGCGATAGCGCGCCACGCGCGCCTGATAGCGCACGCCTGCAGTAAGGTTGCCGACGATAACGCCCACCGCCAGCATGACCGCGAAGGTGACCAGGTACTGCAAGTCGGAGACCGCGATCGTCCCGGTTGGTGCGACGAAAAAGAGGTCGAAGGCGAGAATATTCATCACCGTGGCGATCACCGATGGCCAGCGCCCGTAGCGCAGCGCGATAATCACCACCGCCAGCAGGTAGATCATCACGCCGTTAGCGGTATCGAACCCGGCCAGTAGCCAGCGTCCGGCGGCGGTCACCACAATGCAAAGCAGCAGCGCCATCAGCACGCCGCGCAGCGGCACGCGCCAGCGGTCGCCGGTGTCGCGCGCGTCAGCTAAGGCTGGCGCCTCGCCGACAGGCTCATCGAGCGCCACCACCAGCAGATCGAGATCGGGCCCCAGCTTGCCGAGGCGCGTGGCGAAGCTGTCGCGATGCCAGCGCCGCAGCGGCCGACGGCCGGTAACGATCTTGCCCAGGTTATGTTCGCGGGCGTAGCGCAATACCGCCTGCGCCTCGTCGGGATCGGAGAGCGTGGCGGTCTCCGCGCCCAGCTCCTGCGCCAGCTGCAGGGTTTTCAGGATGGCGCGCCGCCGCGCTTCTGGCAGCCGGTTGAGGCGCGGGGTCTCGACATAAACCGCGTGCCATTCGCTGCCGAGCCGCGCCGCCAGCCGCGCGGCGGTGCGCACCAGTTTTTCGCTGCCGGTATCGTCGCCGATGCAGAGCAGAATAGCGTCGCGCGTGTGCCAGACGCGGTCGCGTCCCTGCTGGTCGCGCCAGGCGCGCATCTGGTCGTCAACGCGGTCGGCGGTGCGCCGCAGCGCCAGCTCGCGCAGGGCGAACAGGTTGCCTTTGCGAAAAAAGTTTTCGATGGCGCGCTCTGCGCGATCGCCGACATAGACCTTGCCCTCTTTCAGGCGCTGGCGCAGATCGTCCGGCGGCAGATCCACCAGCACGATCTCATCGGCGCTGTCGAAAAAGGGGTCGGGCAGGGTTTCGCGCACGCGAATGCCGGTCACGCCACCTACCACATCGTTAAGGCTTTCCAGATGTTGCACGTTGACGGTCGTGATCACATCAATGCCTGCGTCCAGCAGCTCATCGATATCCTGCCAGCGTTTGGGATGGCGCGACCCTTGCACGTTAGTATGCGCCAGCTCATCCATCAGGATAACGGCCGGATGACGCGCCAGCGCCGCGTCAAGGTCGAACTCGGCATGACGCGAGCGGCCGGTAGCACGCCGCGGCAGCTCAGGAAGCCCGCGCAGCAGACTGGCGGTCTCTTCCCGGCCGTGCGTCTCTACTACGCCGATCAGCACGTCGAGTCCCTGGGCGCGCAGCCGCTGCGCCTCCTGCAGCATGGCGTAGGTTTTCCCCACGCCCGCACAGGCGCCGAAGTAAATTTTCAGCTTGCCGCGATGGCTGTCCACCTGTTGCAACAGCAGCGCGTCGGGATCGGGGCGTTCGCGTTCGTCGTTCATCACGTCCTTCAGGGTTGAGTCAGCGCATCCAGCGCCAGGTTAAGCCGCAGCACGTTGACGGTAGGATCGCCGCTAAAGGCGAGCAGCGGCCGCTCCGTATTCGCGTCGATCAGCTCCTCTACCCTTTTCAGCGGCAGCTGGCGCGCGGTGGCGACGCGCGGCGCCTGCCAGCGCGCGGCGGCAGGCGAAATCGCCGGGTCGAGCCCGCTGGCCGAAGCGGTCACCAAATCCACCGGCACCGCCTGCGGCGAGAGCGGGTTGGCGGCGCGCAGCGCAGCGACGCGTTCCGCCACCGCCTTATCCAGCGCCGGATTACTTGCCGCCAGATTGCTGCCGCTCGACGCCAGCGGATTATAAGGCGCGTCACCGGTCGCTGACGGACGTCCCCAGAAATAGCCAGGCCGGGTAAAGTTCTGCCCGATCAGCGCCGAACCGCCCTCTTCAGTCAGCGATCCGCTGGCCTGCGTCGGAAACAGCCACTGCGCCAGGCCGGTAGTGAGCAAAGGATATCCCACGCCGGTCACCAGCGTGAGCAGCAGTAAAACTAACATTGCCGGACGTAACTGACTCATATTTTTCTCCTTATGCCAGACCCAGCAGCACTAACAGCAGGTCGATGGCTTTAATGCCGATAAAAGGCACCAGCAGCCCGCCCACGCCATAGATCAGCAGGTTGCGTCGCAGCAGCGCCGCCGCGCTCAGCGGCCGATAGCTCACCCCTTTTAGCGCCAGCGGGATCAGGAAGACGATCACCAGCGCGTTAAAGATCACCGCAGAGAGAATGGCCGACGACGGCGAATGCAGATGCATCACGTTCAGCAAATTAAGCTGCGGATAGGTCGCCGCGAAGGCTGCCGGAATAATGGCGAAATATTTAGCGACGTCGTTGGCGATGCTGAAGGTGGTGAGCGACCCGCGCGTCATCAGCATCTGTTTGCCGATGTGTACCACTTCCAGCAGCTTGGTGGGGTTCGAGTCGAGATCCACCATATTGCCCGCCTCTTTTGCCGCCTGGGTGCCGGAGTTCATCGCCACCGCCACGTCAGCCTGCGCCAGCGCCGGGGCGTCATTGGTGCCGTCGCCGGTCATCGCCACCAGTCGGCCTTCCGCCTGGTACTGGCGGATCAGCGCCAGTTTGGCTTCCGGCGTCGCTTCCGACAGAAAGTCATCCACGCCCGCTTCCGCTGCGATCGCCGCTGCGGTGAGCGGGTTGTCGCCGGTAATCATCACGGTTTTGATGCCCATCTTGCGCAGCTCGGCGAAGCGCTCTTTGATACCGCCTTTAACGATATCTTTTAGCGCCACCACCCCCAGCACCTTCGCCCCTTCTGCTACCACCAGCGGCGTGCCGCCTGCGCGCGCCACCTCTTCCACCAGCGCGTTGACCTCCGTGGGGAAACGGCCGCTGTTGGCTTCGATATGGCGTTTTACGGCGTCCACGGCGCCTTTGCGGATCAGGCGGTTCTGCACGTTGACGCCGCTCATACGTGTCTGCGCCGAGAAGGGAATAAAGCTCGCGCCCAGGCTGTTAAGGTCGCGCTCGCGCAGGTTGAATCGCTGTTTCGCCAGCACCACAATGCTGCGGCCCTCTGGCGTTTCATCCGCCAGCGAGGCGAGCTGCGCCGCGTCGGCCAGCTGCTCTTCGCTTACGCCTGGCGCGGGCAGAAACTGCGTCGCCTGGCGGTTGCCGAGCGTAATGGTGCCGGTCTTGTCCAGCATCAGCACGTCGACGTCGCCCGCCGCCTCTACCGCGCGGCCACTGGTGGCGATGACGTTGGCGCCCAGCATGCGGCTCATGCCCGCTACGCCGATGGCGGAGAGCAGGCCGCCAATCGTCGTCGGGATCAGGCAGACCAGCAGCGCCACCAGCACCGTGACGCTCACCGGCGAGCCGCCCCATGCCGAGAAAGGCCACAGCGTGACGGTGGCCAGCAGGAACACAATAGTCAGCGATACCAGCAGAATGGTCAGCGCGATCTCGTTGGGGGTTTTCCGCCGCTTCGCGCCCTCTACCATGGCGATCATGCGATCGAGAAAGGTTTCCCCCGGATTGACGCTGCACTGGATCACCAGCCAGTCGGAGAGGATGCGCGTGCCGCCGGTGACCGAGGCAAAGTCACCGCCCGACTCGCGGATCACCGGCGCAGATTCACCGGTGATCGCGCTTTCGTCCACCGAGGCGCCGCCCTCCAGCACTTCACCGTCGCACGGAATAATGTCGCCCGCCTCCACCAGCACGATATCGCCTTTGCGCAGGCTGTCGGCGGAGACCTGCTGCCACTGCCCGCCGTGGCGCGGCTCAGCCAGTTTTTTCGCAAAGCTGGTTTTCTTGACGCCTTTCAGGCTGCTCGCCTGCGCCTTGCTGCGCCCTTCCGCCAGCGCCTCGGCGAAGTTGGCGAACAGTACGGTAAACCAGAGCCAGAGCGCGATGGCACCGGTAAAGCTGGCGCGGCCGTCGAGCCAGCCGCCCGCCATGCCGAGCGCCAGCAGCGTAGTGAGCAGGCTGCCGAGCCAGACCACGAACATCACCGGATTGCGAAACTGTACGCGCGGATCCAGCTTTTTCAGCGCGTCGAGCAGCGCGACGCGCATCAGTGCGCCGTTCAGCGCCTGTTGTTGACGACTCATGAGTGCGTACCCTGAAGAAGTTGCAGATGCTCGGCGACTGGACCCAGCGCCAGAGCGGGAATAAAGGTCAGCGCGCCCACCAGCAGCACCGCGCCAATCAGCAGCGCGATAAACAGCGGGCCGTGGGTCGGCAGCGTGCCGTTGCCTACCGGCTGCGCCTTTTTCACCGCCATGCTGCCCGCCAGCGCCATCACCGGAATAATGATGCCGAAGCGGCCGACCAGCATGCAGAACGCCAGCAGCAGGTTCCAGAATGGCGTGTTGGCGCTCAGGCCGGCAAAGGCGCTGCCGTTGTTGTTAGCAGCGGACGAGACCGCGTAGAGCACTTCGCTGAAGCCGTGAATGCCCGGATTCGCCATTCCGGCGCGGCCCGCATCGGTCATCATCGCCAGCGCGGTGCCAAGCAACACCAGCGTCGGCGTCACCAGAATCGCCAGCGCGGTCATCTTCATTTCGCGCACGTCGACCTTTTTGCCGAGGTATTCTGGCGTGCGGCCAATCATCAGCCCGGCGATAAACACCGCCAGCACCACAAAGAGCAGCATGCCGTAAAGACCCGCGCCAACGCCGCCGAACACCACTTCGCCCAGCTGCATCAGCCACATCGGCACCATGCCGCCCAGCGCGGTGAAGGAGTCATGCATCGCGTTAACCGCGCCGCACGACGCGGCGGTAGTGATCACCGCAAACAGGCTGGAGTTTAGAATGCCGAAGCGCGTCTCTTTGCCCTCCATGTTAAGGGCGCTGTCCGCGCCGAGCGCCAGCAGGTGCGGGTTGCCGCGCGTTTCCGCCCACATCACCGTCGCCACCGCCACCACGAACATCAGCGACATCGCCCAGAGCAGCATATGGCCCTGGCGGCGATCGCGCACCACATAGCCAAAGGCAAAACAGAGCGCCGTCGGGATAAGAAATATCGCCAGCATCTGTACAAAGTTGGTCAGCGCGTTGGGGTTCTCGAACGGATGTGCCGAGTTGACGTTAAAGAAACCGCCGCCGTTGGTGCCCAGCATTTTGATCGCCTCCTGCGACGCCACCGGCCCCATCGCCAGCGTCTGCTTCGCCCCTTCCAGCGTGGTGATCTCGTGGTACGGCAGGAAGTTTTGAATGCTGCCCTGGCTGACGAACAGCAGCGCCATCAGCAGGCTGATCGGCAGCAGCAGACAGAGCGTAATGCGCGTCAGATCGCGCCAGGCGTTGCCGAGCGTATCGGTCGCGCGGCTGGCGAAGCCGCGGATCAAGGCGAACGCCACCGCGATGCCGGTCGCTGCCGACACGAAGTTCTGCACCGTCAGGCCGACCATCTGGCTGAAATAGCTCAGCGTGCTTTCGCCGCCATAAGACTGCCAGTTGGTATTGGTGACGAAACTCACCGCGGTATTCATCGCCAGATGCCAGCTCAGCGCGGGCAAATGCTGCGGATTGAGCGGCAGCCGATCCTGCAACAGCAGGATCGCCGTCAGCAGCAGCAGACCGAGCAGGTTAAACAGCAGAATCGCCAGCAGGTATTGCGGCCAGCGCATTGCAGGCGCGTCTGCGCCCAGCAGACGCCAGAGCGGACGCTCGAATCCGGCCAGTAAAGGCTTATCGGCGATCAGCGCGGCCAGCCCGCGCCCAAGCGGCTGCGCCAGCGCCATCAGCGCCAGTAAAAAAGCGGCAATCAGTAAAAACGCATTGGCGGCCATCAAAACGCCTCCGCATTCAGCAGGGCATAGATCAGGTAGCCCAGTAATAAAAACACCAGCACGATGCCGGTTATCACGCCCACGCTCACAGCGACCTCCAGAGGGATCAGGGTTTCGCGTTAGCCTGCGCGCATCGGTATAAAGAAGCGGTTAAATTGCGTAGGGCGGGCGTAAAAAAGTTATAAAAATGGCGATAAAACAGGCGGATGACCGCGTATCGCTGCTGTTTTTAGTTATAAAACCCGGCGGCGCATCGCATCGGCCACCTTAACGTTGTGAAGACGATTGATTTTCATTATCATTTCGATTTCCTTGTGAAATAATTGTGATGCGTTTTCTTTTTCCCCTGATGTTGCTGCTGTGCAGCTGCGCCACTTTCGCCAAATCGATCGTCGATATTACCGGTCAGCGCGTCACCCTCCCCGACCATCCGCAGCGGGTGATTCTGGGCGAAAGCCGCATGCTCTATACCCTGGCGCTGATCGTGCCCGGCAACCCGGCGGCGCAGATCGCAGGCTGGCCTGCGGATATGGCGAAGTATGACGCCCAAAGCTGGCAGCAGTTCACCACCGTTTTTCCGGCGATAAAGGCGGTGCCGCAGCTCGGCAGCGGCGCGCTGCGCGATCTCAATCCCGAGCAGGTGCTAAAGCTCAAACCCGATCTGATTATTCTGCCGCGCCTGGCGAAAAGCGGCGCGGAAGAGGCGCATTTCCGCCAGCTGATGCAGCAGGTGAATGTTCCGGTGATCTATGTCGACCTGCGCGTCGATCTGCTCAACAACACGGTGCCGAGCCTGAAAATCCTTGGCGAGGTGTTCAACCAGCCGCAGCGCGCGCAGGCGTTTATCGATTTCTATCAGCAGCATATGGAGACCGTCCGCGCCCGGCTGGCGAGCTATCACGGGCCGAAAACCCGCGTCATGCTGCATCTGCATCTGGGCCGCCGCGACACCTGCTGCACTACGGCGGTCAACGGCAACCTCGGCCAGCTGCTCGCTTTTGCGGGCGGCGATAATATTGCAGCGGGCGCGGTAAAAGGCGTGTTCGGCGAGATCAATCCTGAACAGGTGCTGGCGCAGCCGCCGCAGGTCTATATCGCGACCGGCATGGCGGATGCGAACAACGACAAAACGTTGCAGCTCGGCCCGCAGGTAAGCGCAGATCAGGCGGCGGCCAGCCTGCAAAAGCTGCTGGCCGCGCAGCCGGTGCTCAGCCAGCTTGAGGCGGTGAAAAACCATCGCGCCTGGGGCCTGTGGCACAACTTCTACCTCAGCCCGTGGCACGTCGTGGCGGTGGAGGTGTTCGCCAAAGCGCTCTATCCGCAGCTTTTTACCGACCTCGATCCGCAACGCACGCTTGAACAACTTTATCAGCGCTTCCTGCCGCTGAATTTATCAGGGACCTTCTGGAGCCAGTTACCTCAATGAAAAACGTTTCTTCCCTCCTGCTGGGCGGCGCGCTGCTTTCCGGCAGCCTGCACGCGCAGGAAACCACGCTGCTGGTGACGCAAGACGCCGAGTCGCAGGAGAGCGGCTATCAGCCGCACAGCAGCGTGACCGCCACACGCGCACCGGCAAAAATTCTCGACACGCCGCAGAACGTGACCGTGGTGCAGCAGCAGGTGCTGCAGGACAGCGACGCGCAGGATCTCGACGACGCGGTCAAATTCGTCAGCGGCATTACTCAGGCCAATACGCTGGGCGGCACCCAGGATGCGCTGATTAAGCGCGGCTTCGGCGATAACCGCGACGGCTCGATCTTGCGCGACGGCGTGCGTTCCATTCAGGCGCGCAACTTTACGCCCACCAGCGAGCGCGTCGAGGTGCTGAAAGGCCCCTCCTCCATGCTTTACGGCATGAATGAACCGGGCGGCCTGGTCAACGTCATCAGCAAGAAACCGCTGCTGACGCCGCAGGTGCATCTGGAGGGACGCAACAGCAGCTTTGGCGGCGGTGGCGGCCAGCTCGACGTCACCGGCCCGCTCGGCACCAGCGGCTTCGCGGGCCGGTTTATCGTCGATCACGACGAGACGGATTACTGGCGTAACTTCGGCCGCACCCGCCAGACCACCATCGCGCCGTCGCTGATGTGGTTTGGCGAGAGCTCCACTCTGCGCGTCGCCTGGGAACATATGGAGTATCTGGTGCCTTTCGATCGCGGCACGGTCATTAACCCGAAAACCGGCAAGCCGGTGAATACGCCGCGGGAAGAGCGTTTCGACGAGCGTTTCAACGCCACGCGCGGCGATCAGGACACCCTCACGCTGGCCGCCGATCAAACGCTGAACGACAGCTGGACAGCGCATCTCAACTACAGCTTTACGCGCAATACCTACAGCGATCACCAGGCGCGCGCCACCGCCTTTAATGCCGATACCGGTGTGCTGACGCGTCAGGCTGACGCTACCGGTGACGCGCAGAGCCGTTCGCAGATGGTGCAGCTGACGCTGAACGGCGATGTCGACTGGGGCCGCGTAAACCATCAGCTGATGGCGGGATTCGACTACGAAGCTGACCGCACCTTCCGCGGTGACATGCTGCGCGGCAAGAAAAATACCCGCTTTAATATCTGGCATCCGGTTTATGACGAGATGTCGTCGACCTCGACGGTGAGCGCCACCGACAGCGACCAGCGCGAGAATATCGACAGCCGCGGCCTCTTTTTACAGGATGCGATCCGCCTGACGCCCGACTGGCTGCTGCTGGGCGGCCTGCGCTACGACAGCTTTGACGTAATGGCGGGCAAAGGCCGCCCGTTCGTCACCCGCACCCGCAGCTCCGACAGCCGACTGGTGCCGCGCGCGGGCGTGGTTTACACCCTCAACAGCTGGTCAAGCCTCTACGCCAGCTACACCGAATCCTTTAAGCCAAACTCCTCTGTCGCCACCGAGATCGGCTCGCTGCCACCGGAGCTGGGCAAGGCCTGGGAAGTGGGCGGTAAGATCGATCTGCCCAACGGCGTTACCGGCACGCTGGCGCTGTTTGATATTCAGAAGCGCAACGTGATGGTGGATGAACTGGTGGGCGGCGAGACCGTAACGCGCACCGCTGGCAAAGTGCGTTCGCAGGGCGTCGAGCTGGATCTGGCGGGCAAGCTGACCGACTCGCTCAGCCTGGTGGGCAGCTACGCCTGGACCGACGCGCGCGTCACCGCCGATCCGCAGAATAACGGCAACGCCATGCCTAATACGGCGCGCCATACCGCCGCGCTGTTCCTGACCAACGATTTTGGCACTACCGGCCTGCTGGCGGCGGACGATCTACGCGCAGGCGTCGGCGCGCGCTACGTCGGTCGTCGTCCCGGCGATGCAGCCAACAGTTTTTATCTGGATGATTACACGGTGGCGGACGCTTTTATCGCCTGGCAGATGCCGCTTAACGGCTACCGCGTGAAATGGCAGGTCAACGTCAACAATCTGTTTGATAAAACCTGGTACCCGTCGAGCGGCAATAATCTGCGCGTCGCTGTAGGCGATCCGCGCGAGATCGTGCTGCGCGCCAGCGTCGATTTTTAACTCGCCAGCGCCCAGACGCGGTTAAGATCGGCATTTTCCCATAACAGTCCCTCTTCTGCGCCGATGATGCTGTCGGTGCAGAAGCTGTCGCCGAGATCGATGCGTTCCGGCCTCACTTCGCGCTGGGCATGCAGCGACCAGAAGGCGTGCACCACCGGCTTAAGCAGCGAGCGTTCGCCCGCTTTTACCACCAGCGCCACGCGCCCTGACGCCAGCCGCACCAGCGAACCCACCGGATAGATGCCGATAGCACGCACAAAGGTGTACAGGATCTGATTATCGAAGTGGCCGCGCCAGCTCAGCATATTGTGCATCGCTTCGGCGGGAGACCAGCCCTTACGGTAGACGCGCGTCGAGGTAAGTGCATCATAGACGTCGCACACGGCGGCCATACGCGAGTAGAACGAAATCTCTTCTCCTTTCAGCCGGTGCGGATAGCCGCTGCCGTCATATTTCTCATGATGATGCAGCGCGATATCCAGCAGATCGGCTTCCGCATTCGCCTCCATCAGCATCTGCGCGCCGGTAACCGGATGCTGGCGCATGACTTCAAACTCCTCCTCGGTAAGCTTGCCGGGTTTATTGAGGATCTCCAGCGGCACCGCCGCCTTGCCGACGTCATGAAGCAATCCGCCCATACCGACGCGCAGCACCTGTCTGTTATCCAGTCCAAGCTGCTGCGCCAGGTTAATCATCAGGCCGCAGACCGCCATGGAGTGCAGCCAGGTGTAATCGTCATGGTTTTTAAGGCGCGCCACGCTCAACAGGGCGGTCGGCTCGCGCCGGATAGAGCCAGCGATTTCATCCACCAGCTCCAGCATTCCCGCCAGATTGAGACCATGACCGAGACGCGCCTCGTTAAACATCGCCATGACCTGCGGTTTGCCCTGCTGGAAAATCTTCTGCGCCTGGTCCAGTTCCTGAAAAAAGGGCGTGCGGTCGATGGGCTTTTTGGCAGGCGGCGGCGCGGCAGGCGCCTGCAACGATTTATTCAGATCGATCCAGAGCTGCTGGATCCCTTCGTTACGCAACATTTCGATCTGGCGCGGATCGGTCACCAGCATCTGATTATGGATGCGCGTATCTTTGATCCACCAGACCTCGAGCTTATGGATAAACATCCCGGGTCGCAGCTCGTCGACAGTGATTTGCTTGAGCAAGATATCTCTCCTTAGGATCACTCCTGGTAGAGAATTATCGGCAAATGAGCAAATTTTCTTCAGTGGGGATTTAAGTGGTCGGCGCAGCGCGCGCCGACCTGGCGGGAAATTTATACTGCCTTAATACCATGCGCCTCTTTTTGCGCCTCGCGCGTCGCCTCTGAGGTCTGCGCCTCGCCGACGCGATTAATCGGCCCCATCACGAACAGGAACAGCAGCGCGGCGACCACACAGTGCGCGCCGACAAACACCAGCCCGATGCTGTAGCTGCCGGTCAGTCCGACGATTACGCCAAACAGCAGCGGCGTCACGAAACCAGCAATGTTGCCGATGCCGTTAAAGATGGCGCCCGCCAGCCCCACCGCCTCTTTCGGCGCGGTATCGCTGATCACCGTCCAAGTGCCTGCGCCCGCCGCCACGCCCTTGCCGAAGAAGGCGAAGGACATGATGGCGATAATGCCGACGTTGCTCGGGATCGCCGCCGCCATAATCAGCGACGCCGCCATCAGCATGCCAACGATATAGGGTGTTTTACGCGCCCAGGAGATGCTCCAGCCGCGTTTGATCAGCATGTCAGAGATGTAGCCGCCGCTGATGCCGCCAAGAAAGCCGAACAGCGCAGGCGCGATAGTGGCGAAACCGGCGTCAAGAATGTTCATGCCGCGCGCCTGCACCAGATAGATAGGGAACCAGGTAATAAAGAAGTAGCTGAGCGCGATGGTGCAATACTGGCCGAGATAGGCGCACCAGAGCATACGGCTGGAGAGCAACGTTTTGAACATCGCCCGGTTTATCGGCGGACGCGCCTGCAGCGTATGCGATGCGTCGATATCGACCAGGCCGCCGCCGTCAACGATATGGCGCAGCTCGCTCTCTGATACGCCGGGGTGGTTACGCGGCTCGCGCATATAGGCCGCCCAGACAAACACCGCCAGCACGCCGATGCCGCCCAGCACGAAGAAGGGCCACTCCCAGCCGAAGCGCGATACCAGCCAGCCGGAGAGCGGTGAGAAGATCGCGACGGCGAAGTACTGCGCCGTGCTGAACAGCGACGAGGCGCGTCCGCGTTCGGCGCTGGGGAACCACATAATCACTACCCGCGCGTTGGCGGGAAAGCTCGGCGCTTCAATCAGTCCCAGCGCGAAGCGCAGCGTAAACATCAATACCAGCGCGGCGGTCATCCCGCCTGCGAACTCGCCGACGAAGCCCATCGCAATGGTCGAAACCGACCAGAGCGCCAGCGTGACGCCATAAACTTTCTTTGCGCCGAAGCGATCGAGCAGCAGCCCGCCGGGGATCTGACCGATCACATAGGCCCAGCTAAACGCGGCGAGGATCAAGCCGAGCTGGATCGCTGACAGACCAAACTCATCTTTGATCGCCGATCCTGAGATCGACAGGATCGACCGGTCAGCGTAGGCCACAACCGAAAGAAACAGGATCAGACAGAGGATCCAGATACGCACGCGGGTGGGCCGCGCGCCGGCAGAGTGCTCTCTTTTCATCAGGTCTATTCCTCAAAAAGGAGCGTGCTGCTCCGGAAAAATGATCAGGAATGCTGCGTTGAACGCCCTGTTGAGGAAATATAGGTAGCAGGCGAAGGGTTGGTCATTGGGCGAATGGTGAAATCATGCGCGCTATCTGGTACTGATTTTGGCGGCCTTCACAAAGCAGCTTGCGGCACCGCACATAAGCGGGACAAATGCTGGCTGGCGCATGGGGAATGTGCGCCAGCTCCAGGAAATCATGGCGGGCTACGCTATGAAACGCAGCGGTTCGCGGTGAAAACGCAAAGAGGCGAACAATTTCTCCCGCCCTCTGCTTTTAACACCTTACTCCCCCCGCAGCAGCGCCATCAGAATAATGTCGTGATATTCGCCGTCGCGCAGGCAGGCCTTCCGCCGTACGCCCTCCTGTTCGAAGCCGATGCGCTGATACAGCCGTCGTGCGCGCTCATTATCGTGAAAGACCTCCAGCTCTACGCGCGTCGCGCCCAGCCAGTTAAAGGCGTAATCAAGGCCGCTACGTATTAAACGTTCGCCGATTCCGCGCCCGCTAAAAGCGGGATCGACGCCGATGCCGAAACTCAGACCGTGCCGGGTACGAGGCCGGTTTTCGACAAACAGGGTCAGCTCGCCGACCATCTTTCCGTCAAGCTCAGCGACGAAACCGATATAGCCTTCGCTATCCATACGTTCGAACTTTTTCTGCCATGTCGCCACGCTGGGGAACGGCAGCTGCGTGGTCCAGCGATAGACGTCAGGGTGGCTGTAAAGACGCTGAAACCCAGCGGCATCACTGGGTTCACGACCGCGAATGATCAATTCCATATCGGTAATCCCTTTTAAGTTGCACTAAGCTGTTTACTCTCCCCAGGCGCAAAGAGAGTCGTTATGTTGTATCGCCGTTTCGAACGTTTTATCAATATTTTCCAGGATGCTCCATCCGATTCGCCGCCAGGCCGCATCGGCTCTTTCTATTTGTACTATCTGCGCCAGGTGTGGCCAAGCTTTGCGGCGCTGCTGGTTGTCGGGCTGGTATCGGCGCTGATTGAAGTGGCGCTGTTTAGCTACCTCAGTCGCATTATCGACCTGGTCAACAGCGCGACGCCCGCCACGCTGTTCGCCGAGCACTGGCCTGTTCTGCTGTGGATGGCGTTTGTCGCGCTGCTCCTGCGTCCGGTCTTTATCGCGTTGCACGATATGCTGGTGCATCAGAGCATCAATCCGGGCATGACCAGCATGATCCAGTGGCAGCAGCATAACTACGTGCTGCGCCAGAGCCTTAATTTCTTCCACAACGACTTTGCCGGACGCATCGCGCAGCGCATCACCCAGACCGGCAACGCGCTGCGCGACTCCGCGGTGCAGCTGGTGGATGCCATCTGGCATGTGCTGATCTATGCGATAACGTCGCTGGTACTGTTTGCGGAAGCGGACTGGCGGCTGATGATCCCGCTGGTGCTCTGGATAGCTGCCTATATCGCCTCGCTGAGCTACTTTGTGCCGCGCGTGAAGGCGCGCTCCGTGGTGGCGTCGCAGGCGCGCTCGAAGCTGATGGGCACCATCGTTGACGGCTACACCAATATCGCCACCATCAAGCTGTTTGCGCATCACGATCTGGAAAAGCGCTACGCGCGTGAAGCGTTGCAGGAGCAGACCGACAAAAATTATCGTCTGAGCCGCATGGTGACCAGCATGGACGTTACGCTCTCTTCGCTGAATGGCCTGCTGATCGTCTCTACCTCCGGCCTGGCGCTGTGGCTGTGGAGCCAGTCGCTGATCAGCGTCGGCGCCATCGCGCTGGCGACCGGTCTGGTGGTTCGTCTGGTCAATATGTCCGGCTGGATCATGTGGGTGGTGAACGGTATTTTTGAAAATATCGGTACGGTGCAGGACGGTATCAATACCATTGCCCAGCCGCTCAGCGTGCAGGACGCGCCGCAGGCGAAAAAGCTGGAGGTGACGCAGGGTCAGATCCGCTATGAGGATATTCGCTTTGACTACGGCGGCGGTCATCAGGTGATTAACCGTCTTAACCTGCATATCAAGCCCGGCGAGAAGATCGCCCTGATCGGCCCTTCCGGCGCCGGCAAGTCGACGCTGGTTAATCTGCTGCTGCGCCTCTATGACCTGAACGGTGGCCGTATCACCATCGACGATCAGAATATCGCCGAGGTGACGCAGGAGAGCCTGCGCGGCCAGATCGGCATGATTACTCAGGACACGTCGCTGCTGCACCGATCGATTCGTGACAACCTGCTCTACGGTCGCCCTGACGCCACCGAAGAGGAGCTGCAGGCGGCGATTCATCGCGCGCGCGCCGACGAGTTTATTCCGCGCCTCTCCGACGCCGAAGGGCGCACCGGACTGGATGCGCACGTCGGCGAACGCGGCGTGAAGCTTTCTGGCGGACAGCGCCAGCGTATCGCTATCGCGCGTGTGCTGCTGAAGAATGCACCGATTTTAATTATGGATGAGGCGACCTCCGCGCTCGACTCCGAGGTGGAAGCGGCGATTCAGGAGAGTCTGGGCGCGCTGATGGAGGGTAAAACGGTTATCGCCATCGCGCATCGCCTGTCGACCATCGCCAAAATGGATCGGCTAATCGTGCTGGATAAGGGACATATCGTCGAAATGGGCAACCACAGCGAACTGCTGGCGCATAACGGTCTCTATGCGCGACTGTGGCGGCACCAGACCAGCGGCTTTGTCGGCGACCATTAATCGCCGCGTCGATACGGCAAGGCGTCGCGCGCTTCATCAGCCCAGGCGCGCACGCCTTCCCGCTCTTCCTGAAGAAAATCCGCCACCGCATCGCGCAGGCCTGGATGCGTCAGATAGTGCCATGAGGTGGTGATCTGCGGTTCAAAACCGCGCACCAGCTTATGCTCACCCTGCGCACCGGCATCGAAACGCTTCAGGCCAGTCGCGATGGCGTAGTCCATGCCCTGATAGAAGCAGGTTTCAAAATGCAGACGATCGAACTCCGCCAGGCAGCCCCAGTAGCGCCCGTATAGCGTCTCGCCATCCACCAGACAGAAGGCCATCGCCGCAGGTTGATTTTGCAGATGCGCTATCGCCACGCGAATGCTGTGCGGCATCCGCGCCGCCAGCAGGCTGAAAAAGTCGCGCGTCAGATAGGGTCGCTGGCCGCGCACCGCATAGGTATTGGCGTAGCAGGTGTAAACAAAGTCCCACTGATCCTCGCGCAGCTCGTCGCCGCGATACCAGATAAATTCAAAGCCGCTCTGCGCCACCAGCTCGCGCTCTTTGCGCAGCTGTTTGCGCTTGCGCGACATCAGGGTATCGAGAAAGTCCTGAAAATCACGATAGCCGCGATTATGCCAGTGATACTGGCAGCCGAGCCGCATCAGCCAGTCGGGCTGCTGGTGCAGCAGCGCATCGGCGCGCGCGTCGGTGAAATTGATATGGGCGCTGCTGAGTCCCTGACTGTGCAGCCTCTCCGGCAGCGCGGCGAGCAGCTGCGCGGCAGCCTGCGCTTCGCCCAGCACGCGTGCGCCGGTCACCGGGCTGAAGGGGATCGCGCCCAGCCATTTCGGGTAGTAGCGAATGCCCGCGCGCTGACAGGCGTCCGCCCAGGCGTGATCGAAAACATATTCGCCCCATGAGTTGCGTTTGCGGTAGCCGGGCACGGCGGCGCGCAGCGTGCCCGCTTCCCGCCACAGCAGGTGATCCGGCTGCCAGCCGCTCTCAGCGCGCACGCTGCCGCTCTCCTCCAGCGCCAGCAAAAAGGCATGACGCAAAAAGGGCTGATCGTCGGGCAGCAGCGCGTCCCATTCAGCGGCATCGACATCCGCCAGCGAAGCAAGGTGAAGCAGAGACATGCAGAACTCCAGACCAAAACGGGCGAAAGGCTAGTCAAGCAGGTTTTTCCGCACAGCGAAAGGGCGACGGCACCTAATGTGAAGCGACGAAAAGCGCGTTCGGCTGGGCGGGCGGCAGCGCGAAGCTGTTACGCAGTCGCCTGGCCTCTTCGCCTGGCGACAGGCCGAACAGCCGTCGGAATTCGCGACTGAACTGCGAGGGACTTTCGTAACCCACGGCAAGGCTGGCCGCGGCGGCGGTCATCTGCTGGCGCACCATCAGCAATCGCGCCTGGTGTAGACGGATCGACTTAACGTACTGCATCGGCGACGTCTGGGTAATGGCGCGAAAATGAGCGTGAAAAGTAGCGTGGCTCATCCCCGCACGGCTGGCGAGCTGCGCGACATCCAGCGCCTGCGCATAGTTTTGATGAATATGACGCAGCGCCTGGGCGATTTTGCCGAAGGCGCCCTGCTGCGCCAGCGCGGCGCGCAGTTCGCCTCCCTGCTCGCCGCTCAGCACGTGGAAGTAGATTTCACGTACCAGCGCCGGACCGAGCAGCGCCGCTTCCAGCGGATCGCTCAGGGCGTGGAGCAGCCTCGTCACCGAGCGCTGCAGCGCGTCGCTGAGCGGCGTGGACAGCATCCCGGCTGGCTGGTGCGACACCGTCGCGCCCGCCTGCTCCATCTGCAGCAGCAGCTCTGCCGCCACCGGCAGATCGAGGTGCATATAGATCGCAAGCAGCGGCGCCTCCGCGCTGGCGTCGGTCTCCATGGTAAAGGGCACCGGCACCGATACCGCCAGGTAGTGCTGCGCGTCGTAACAGTAGACGCGATTGCCGAAATAGCCGCGTTTGCTGCCCTGCAGCACGATAACGATGCCCGGATCGTAGAGCACCGGCGTGCGGCTCAGCGGACGGTTGGAGCGCAGCAGCCGCACGTCGGGCAGCGGTGTCAGGTTATAGCCTTCCTGCGGCGCAAGCGCGGCGAGCAGGCGTAGGGGTTCAGCGTTCATGCGAGGATTATGCACGGTTCTGGCGCAATTTCCCTCTACCGAGTGTGAAAATCAGCGTTTCAGGCAAGGATAACAGATAAACAGGCATCCTCTTTTTGTCGCGACGGGCGCAATCTGAAGCACCCCCCTTAAAGAGGAAAGTGAATGAAAAAGATCCTAATCACCGGCGTCAGCAGCGGCTTCGGTCAGGCGCTGGCGCAGGCTGCACTGGCGGCGGGCCACAGCGTTTTCGGCACCGTACGCAGCCAGCAGGCGCTGGATGCCTTTACAGCGCTGGATCCGGCGCGCGCCCACGGCGCGATCCTCGACCTCACCGATGTGGAGCGTATCGCCCCGCTGGTGCAGGCGCTGGAAAAGGCACACGGCCCGATCGATGCGCTCATCAACAATGCAGGCTATGGCCACGAAGGCATTTTCGAAGAGGCAACGCTGGCGGAAATGTGCCATCAGTTTGATGTTAACGTCTGGGGCGCGGTGGCGATGATGAAGGCGCTGGTGCCGCTTTTCCGCGCGCGGCGACGCGGGCGGATTATCAATATCACTTCAATGGGCGGCTTTATTACGCTGCCTGGCATCAGCGACTACTGCGCCAGTAAATTCGCGCTGGAAGCCTTTTCGGAAACCCTGAGCCTGGAGCTGGCCGGATTTAATATTGCCGTAACCGCCGTGGCACCCGGTTCGTTTCGCACTGACTGGGCAGGCCGTTCCATGGTGCGCAGCGCACGCGTTATTCGCGATTACGATGCGCTCTTCAATCCGGTACGTGAAGCGCGCATTGCCAAAAGCGGCCGACAGAACGGCGATCCTCATAAAGCAGCGCTGGCGATCCTCAGCTTACTGGAGCATCCCGCGCCGCCGTCGCACCTGCTGCTGGGCAGCGACGCGCTGCAGCTGGTGCGCGACAAACTACGCAGTCTTGAACACAGTATCGCCGAATGGGAAAGCGTGACGCGTTCAACCGACGGCTAAGAGCCTGTACGTTGGCGTTGTCTGTTGTAGAGGCGCCTTATGGATCGGCTCGATTGCAGCCGAATGTTTATCGCCATACTGGAGCTGGGCAGCTTTGTTGCCGCTGGCTACGGCCTGTTTACAGGTAATCAGCGTCGGGTGCGTGACTATGCATTGCTCAACTGCTATCTCAAGGGCATGCTGTCGGTTTCCGGCGCGCATGAAAGGGTGAATATCGCCCCCATCAAACAGGGCTACTATTCCATTAAGGCGCTCAATCCCAACGGCATCGTGCCGACAGGGTCCGACATGAGCGAGTACGGTTTTTAAGGAGAAGCGGATGGCGAAAGCGTTAGTGATTTTTCTGCATGGCGTCGGCAGCAACGGCGAGGATTTAGCGTCGCTGGGGCATCACTGGGCGCCGCTGTTGCCGGACGTCCTCTTCGCAGCGCCTGATGCGCCCTTTCCCTTCGCGCATGGCGCGGGCTTTGAGTGGTTCAGCCTTGATGGGGTGACGCCAGAGAATCGTCCGGCGCGCGTTCGCGCCGCCCGCGCCGCCTTTGACGACACGCTGGAGGCGATTCTCGCCCGGCATGCGCTGCGCGACGCCTGGGAGAAGGTGGTGCTGGTCGGATTTTCGCAGGGATCGATTATGGCGCTCGACGCGCTGGCATCAGGCCGCTTCCCGCTGGCGGGCGTGGTCGCTTTCTCCGGTCGACTGGCGTTTGATGAGCCACTGTCGCCTTCAGAACAGACGCCCGCGCTGCTAATCCACGGTCACGCCGATGCGGTAGTCCCGTGGCGCGAGAGCGAATCGGCCGCGCAGCGTCTGAAAGCCGCTGGCGTGCCCCTTGAGCTTCAGCTTGAACCCAGAACGGAGCACACCATTTCTCCACAGGGCGCGAGGCGCGCCGCCGCCTTTATTGCTCAGTGCCTGCAGGATTAAGGCCAGAAACGCCTTAACGCCGCATACGCCTGCTGCGCCGCCTCGTGCGGTGGCAGGCGTTTCAGATCGTCATTGAACACCTCAATCCCCACTGGTCCCTGATAGCCTGCGCTTTTCAGCTTATCGATGAAGCTGCCGATATCAATGATGCCAGCGCCAGGCAACTGGCGCTGATGTTTAGCGATGGTCATGATCGCCTGCTTATCCTGCGGCGGCTGAGCCGCCATATCGCACAGCTGCACCTCATAAATCCGTTCGGCAGGAATGCCATCGAGATGCGAAGCGTCACCGCCCAGCGCGCAGATATGGAAGAGGTCCACCACCAGCCCGATATTAGGCTGATCCAGTCGACGCAGACGCTCCCACGCCTTCGGCAGCGTATTATCCACGCTGCACCACGCCATCGGCTCATACATAATGCGCATACCGAAGCGCGCCGCTTCCGAGGCCATCCAGCGCAGATCTTCGTCGATTTGTTCGGCAATACAGTCATCGCGGGTGGTGGCGGGCGCCTGAATGGTATTGCAGCCCAGCGCTTTCGCCATGTCGATAAACTGGCGCAGCTCGTCCCGTTTTTGCCGGCGTAGCTCGCCGGGCGCGCCGGTGAAGTCACGCAGCACCTGCAGGTTGGTAAAACCCAGGCCCTGCTGCGCCAGACGCGCAGCGCCGCCCTGACAGGCCTCGACATCTTCACGCCAGATTTCGACCTGATCGAATCCCGCGTCGCGCGCGGCCTGTAACTTCTGTTCAGGTTCACCGCTTAACAGCACCAGGTTAAGGAATGCAGGTTGAATCATGAACGTCCTCCTTAATCGTCCGGAATAATCGGTTGCGACAGACGCGGAATGCCTCTGTGGCCGGTATTTGCGTTGCTTAGCCGAGCGCATTCACCAGCGCAAAGCCGGCGAAGGTCATCAGCAGCGATCCGGTGACGTGCACCAGCACGCTCGCCATCGCCCACAAATACTTTCCTGATTGTAGCAACATGAGAATTTCTGCCGAAAAAGTAGAGAAAGTCGTCAGGCCGCCGCATAAGCCGGTGACGATAAGCAGCTTCCAGGCGGGATCGAGGTGGGGATATTTGATAAACCAGGCCAGCGCTGCGCCGATAATAAATCCGCCAGCCAGATTAACCAGCAGCGTGCCCGGCGGCAGGCTGGGAAACAGCGCATTAAAACGCAGCGAGATTAGCCAGCGCAGCGTACAGCCTGCAGCGCCGCCCAGCATAACGGCGAACAGCGACTTCAACATGATTTGCTCCTGTAGTCGGCAATCGCGCAGGGTCGTGGCGGAGAGAATAGCAGCCTGACACACCAGTAACGCCTGCGAGAGGATTAGGGTTAATGTCAGGCGTCATCAGCCGCTGGGGTCGCCAGCAGGCGGTTGGGAAAGGTGGAACGCCATCACCTTAAGGCGTTGATAATACGACGATGCACCTGGAGAGACAAGCGGGTCAGGTGAGCAGCAGACGACGAAAAAGCAGATTCTGAATGCTTTGCCGCGACGAGAGCAGCAGATGAACGAAGACATTCGGCAGCGCCAGCGAGTAGAAGATACGATAGCCTCCGCTGGTATAACATTCGCGATAGCGGCTGATACCCAAGGCCAGCAGTTCGCTACAGATCGGACAGCCTTCCGGACAGAGCGCTACGCGCTGTTCGAACTCATCCAGCGCGCGTCGAATCAGGGCCGTCGGTTCATTACTTACACTGCTGGTGGACCAAATTTAGACTTTAAAAAAACCATGAGCGACTGTTTTGTTGCTTTTTCAGGCAATATCCCGCTCCGCAGGAGAATTCATGCGTACTCTGATTTTCGATACCGACATCGGCGTAGACGACGCCTTTGCGCTGGCTTACGCAGCGCGGACGCAGCGACTGCTGGGCATCACTACGGTGTTCGGCAACGTGGCGGTGGGTCAGGCGGTAAAGAATGCCCGCCTGTTTTGTGAAAAGATGCAGATTGACGCGCCGATCTATCGCGGCTGCGCCCGCCCGCTGGCGCTGGCGCCCAGCGAACCGGCGAAACTGCATGGTGAGGATGGCTTAGGCGATGCGTTTGATAACGCGTACAGCGACATGGCGCCAGGCGCGGTGCAGTTTATTATCGACAGCGTGCGCGCACAGCCGCATGAAATTACGCTGGTAGCCATCGGCCCGCTGACCAATATCGCCAGCGCCATCAATCAGGCACCCGACATTATTCCGCTGGTAAAAGAGCTGGTGATAATGGGCGGCGCGTTCGGTACCGACGGCCATAGCGGCAACGTTACGCCCTTCGCCGAATTTAATATCTGGAAAGATCCGCACGCTGCCGACCAGGTGCTCAGCTCGGCGCTGAAGGTGGTGGTCATGCCGCTCGACGTAACGCATAAGGTGTTGATCAGCGGCCAGGAGGTGCGGCAGCTTAACCAGCCGGTACTCAACGCCATTGTGCGGCCCTATCTTGCCTATAGCCTGCAAAAAGAGGGCTTCGACGGCATGGCGCTGCACGACACGCTGGCGATCGCCTGGCTCTGTCAGCCGGAGGCGTTTCAGCTGGCGGAAGGCCCGCTGCGCGTCATTACCGAAGGCATCGCGCGCGGCCAGACGGTACGCAAGCTGAGCGCGCTGGCGTCGCGGGAAGATCCGTTTCGCGATGTGCCCGCCCAGCGCGTGGCGCTGGGAGTGGATGCCGCGCAGGTGCGCGACCATTTCCTGCGCACGCTTAACGATCGAAGTGAATAACGCCTTTAATCAGCTCACGGTTGTTGATCACCTGCGGCTCGAAGCTTTCCGCCAGCGTCGAGAAGGCGAAATGCGCGTTGAGCATCATCTCGGCGCGCAGCTTGCCGCTCGCCATCAAATCGCGCACGCGGTCAAAATCTTCGCGCGTCGCATTGCGGCTGCCCATCAGGGTCGCTTCTTTTTTATGGAACTCGCTGTCTGGAATAACCAGATCGCCTTTGTGCAGGCCAACATAGACTACGGTGCCGCCGTGGCGCATCAGATTGACCGCGTTGTTCATCGCTGCCGGGCTGCCGGTCGCGTCGATCACCTTCAGCGCCAGCCTGCCGTTGAACTGCGCGCGCAGCGCGTCGTAAAAATCTTCGCGCGCGGGATCGAGCGCCGCCAGACCCAGCTCTTTCGCGACATGCGCGCGGCGGAATTCACTGGTGTCCGCTACCGCGACGCTGGCACCTGCCGCCGCCGCAATCGCCGCCACGCCAAGACCGATCGGCCCTGCGCCCACCACCAGCACATGTTCGCCCGCCGTGATTTGCGCCCGGCGCACCGCGTGTGCGCTGATCGCGAACGGCTCAATCAGCGCAGCGGTTTCCGGCGCGACCTCTTCTGCCTGCAGGAGATTGCTGGCGGGCACGGCGAGGAATTCGCAAAAGCCGCCATCCTGATGCACGCCGATCACTGAAATTTTTTCGCAGCAGTTGGTTTTCCCACTCTGGCAGGCGTCGCAGCGCAAACAGGAGATATAGGGGATCAGCGCCACGCGCTGGCCAGGCTCAACGCCCTGCGCCCCTTCGCCCAGCGCGACCACTTCGCCGCACAGCTCATGTCCCAGCACGCGCGGATAGCTGAAGAAAGGCTGATTGCCCGCCCAGGCGTGGATATCGGTGCCGCAAATACCGGCGGTGATAATTTTAATCAGCGCTTCGCCCGCCGCAGGCGCAGGTTGCTCGCGCGTGGTCCAGACCATTTTCTTTGGTTCAGCGATGACCAGGCTTTTCATTGTCGTCATGGGAATTCTCCTGTTGTCCTGCCGCCTTTATGACGAATTGATCACAGACTGGCCGTTTTGCCCGCGCGATCTGTGAGGCGTGACGTTTTTTTTGGGATTTGAATGGTTTTTAATGAATAAAAACCCGGGGAGCATCCGTGAGCCGAAACCTGAATCTGCGCCAGAACGTCATTAACCAGATGCTGGAAGGGATCGCCCAGCACCATATCCGTTCGCCGCTGCCGGCGCAGGCGGCGCTGGCGGAGATGTTCAATATCAGCCGCACCACGGTGCGCCATACGCTGCACTATCTGGAGCAGCGCGGCGTGCTGGAGAAGGTTGCGGGCACTTACGTGATTGTGCGTCAGCCGCAGGACGAGGATGGCTTCAGCGAGTTGTCCTCGCCGATTGAGCAACAGGCTAGCCAGTTTGAACAGGCGTTTTTCGAGATGATTAACCTGCGTCAGCTCGCGCCCGGCGACGCCTTTAGCGAACTACAGCTGGCGCAGCGGGTTAAGGTCAGTCCGGTGGTAGTGCGCGAGTTTCTGCTGCGCTTTATGCGTTACGATCTGCTGGAGCCGGTAAAGCGCGGACGCTGGCGCATGAAGAAGTTTACGCTCGACTACGCCGACAAGCTGTTTGAACTGCGTGAAATGCTGGAAACCCATGCGCTGACGCGCTTTCTGAACCTGCCGTCGCAGGATGAGCGCTGGATTCAGGCCCGCGACCTGCTGGATCGCCACCGTGCGCTACGCGATACCATCGCCAGCGATTACCGCCAGTTTGCCGCGCTGGATAAAGAGCTGCATTCGCTGATCCTCTCCGCTGCCAACAACCCCTTTTTCAACCACTCGCTGGAGATCATCTCCGTTATTTTTCATTCGCACTATCAGTGGGATGAGCGCGATCTCAAGCAGCGCAATATCGTGGCGCTGGAGGAACATATGGCATTGCTCTCCGCGCTTATCAGCCGCCAGGATGTCGATGCGCTGCTGGCATTGCATAACCACCTCGCCACGTCGCGCTCGTCGATGGCACGCTCTATTCGCCAGTACAATTAAAAACCGATTAAAAACCGCAAAGCATTAGCTTCCGCACGAATCAGAAACAACTTCGCAACATCATGGCTGCATTGCTTCTAGTCTCGACTGCAACTCATGGCGGGCCGCTGGGCCGCTATGTTCTTTGACATCAGATGACGATAACGACCCCGCTACGGGAGTAAGCCATGGAAAATACCTCAACTCGCGATGCTAAAAACCCGGCTGCCGATGGGCAACCAGGGCAGGAGTATGTGCCCGCGCGCAGCGACATCGTGCGCTCGCCGCGCATTCGCAAGATTCAGATCACCGCCATGCTGCTGCTGCTGTGCGCAGCCATCATCAACTATCTTGACCGCAGTTCGCTCTCGGTCGCCAACATGACGATCCGCGAGGAGCTGGGATTGAACGCCACGGAGATCGGCATGCTGCTCTCCGCCTTTTCGCTGGCGTATGGTCTGGCGCAGCTGCCCTGCGGCGCGCTGCTGGACCGTAAAGGCCCGCGCATTATGTTAGGCATCGGGATGTTTTTCTGGTCGCTGTTTCAGGCGGCCGCCGGGCTGGTGCATAACTTTACCCAGTTTATTCTGGTGCGTATCGGTCTCGGCATCGGCGAAGCGCCGATGAACCCGTGCGGCGTAAAGGTCATCAACGACTGGTTCAACATTAAAGATCGCGGCATGCCGATGGGCTTCTTTAACGCCGCCTCGATGATTGGGCTGTCGGTGGCGCCGCCGGTTCTGGCCGCGATGATGCTGGCGTTCGGCTGGCGCGGCATGTTTATTACCATTGGCGTGCTCGGCATGTTCCTGGCGATTGGCTGGTACATGCTTTATCGCGACCGCGACAACAATACCCTCAGCGCAGAGGAGATCCATTATCTGCAGGCGGGAAGCGTCGCGTCGCGCAAGGAGCCGCTGAGCTTCGCTGAATGGCGCGGCCTGTTTAAGCAGCGCACTATGTGGGGCATGATGATCGGTTTTAGCGGCATCAACTATACCGCCTGGCTCTACATCGCCTGGCTGCCTGGTTATCTGCAGTCGACCTACCATCTGGATCTGAAAAGCACCGGCCTGCTGGCGGCGATTCCGTTCCTGTTTGGCGCAGCGGGCATGCTGCTCAACGGCTATGCGGTGGATGCGCTGGTGCGTCGCGGCTTCGACGCGGTAAAAACCCGGAAGGTCTGCATTATCTCCGGCATGCTGCTGTCGGCAGCCTTTACCGCCTTCGTGACGCGCGCCACTGACACCACCAGCGCCGTAACGCTGATCGGTATGGCGCTGTTCTGCATCCACTTTGCGGGCACTTCCTGCTGGGGGTTGATCCACGCTAACGTCACGGCACGCATGACCGCGTCGGTGGGCAGTATCCAGAACTTCGCCAGTTTTGTATTCGCCTCTTTTACGCCGGTCATCACCGGCTGGGTGCTGGATACTACTAAGTCGTTCAGCCTCGCGCTGATGATCTGCGCGGGTATCGCCGTGGCTGGCGCGCTCGCCTATCTGGTCCTGGTGCGTAAGCCCATTACCGACGGCGCGTAATCACAGAGCCGGGCATTCGCCCGGCTAGTTCAGCTTATGCAGCGTCACGCCGTGGCGCGCACCATAGCGCTCAATGCCGCCGATCACCTTCTCTACGCTGAGCGGCGGCGGCGGCGCAAAGAGCGGCGCGCGTTCCCGCAGCGCGGTGTCAAAACGGGCAAAAGTGGCGAAATCGTGTGGGAAACGCTCGGTATCCACGCCGACAAAATCCCCGGCGTGCGTGGCGCGGTCAAGCAATTGCCGCCAGCGTTCGACAGGCGCGATGCCGATGCTCTCCGTGCCGTGCGAAAAGAGCATCATATCGATATCGCGATAGCGCGGCTGGCGATCCAGAAAACGAGACAGCGTTGCTGCTGAGGGCTCGGTGCCGAACACCAGCCAGAAGGGAATGGCATGCTGGCGCATGGTGCACCAGGGGTCCATCAGCAGGAAACTATCGACCGTCAGACGCGTGGCGTGGATCCCCGCCGCCAGATACCAGTCACGGTAGATCTCTGCCACCACGAAACTCAACGCTTCGGGGTCCTGATAGCGTATCTCCAGCAGTTGCCAGTTCCGGTCGGCCGCCATCCTTTTTAACGGCGCTTTGATATATTCATCCAGCCCCCACTCCGCTTCCGGCACATTATCGGTTGGCGCGGGCGCATTCCAGCGGCTGCGATCGCTGCCGTAGCGCGCCAGAAATTCCGCCACGCGCCCGCCGCCCTGCAGATACTCTTTCTCCGTCGCGCCGCCCAGCGCGCCGAACTGAAAGAAAGAGCGATCGCTGGTGCGCGTCACCGGCCACTGGCGCGTGCAGTGGTTGACGAACAGGGTGCTTTTATCCGGCAAACTGCGCATCAGGAATTCATTAAACGCCAGCGGCAGCGCGCGCAGCTTCAGACGGAAATAGCTCATTTGATCGAGCATCAGCCTGTCCTGATTCGGATCCTGCATATGGTGCACCGCCAGACGCGGCCAGGCAGCCAGCAGCGCCGCCGCCACTGCTTTGCCCTGCTCGAATCCCGCCTGCGCGTCGTCAGGATCGTTATTAAGGGAACGCACCGGACAGAGAAAAGTTTGCGGCAGCCAGGGCGCGCCCATCGCGGCGGCAAGATGCGTCAGCGCGCCGTTCGATGAGCCGATAAAAGCGGCAGGATAGTCACGCTCCGGATATTCGCTCACCATCCACTCGGCAATGCCTTCGACGTCGAGATCCCCTGCCTGCGCTTCGCTGATCCCCTCCGCCATGCCGCCAATGGCGTAGCCCCACTCTTTCAGCCGGGTCGGCAGACGATTGAGCGAAGGGAGCAGGCGGTCCAGCATCGGCGACTGGCTTGGGCTGTCGAAGGGTTTGTCATGCAGAGCGTGGGCCAGCGCCATCAGCATGGCGGCGGCGGAGTCGAAGCGGGCGATGCCCTTCGGTGGTTTACTCATGCTGATTCTCCTGCTGAATGCGCGCCAGGAACGGGCGAATGGCGTGGCAGAAACTCCAGGGATAAACATAGTGCAGCATATGGGTGCCGCCGCGCAGCGTCATTATCTCGCCTCGCGCCAGCAGCGCGCCCAGCTCTTCTACCCAGCGCGCAGGCGAAACCGCATCGCGCGAGCCGCGCAGAAGCAGGGTCGGTGCGTTGACGTAAGCCAGGCGCTGTTCGATACGATCGTGCAGCATCGCGCGCATGGTTTGCAGCGCGCGCCAGAGTCCGGCTTTGGCATAGTCGATGCGCGCCAGCGATGCGGGAGAACGGTGCCGCTCAAGGCGGCCGTTGCGCCAGTCGCGCCAGGCCTGACGCACCAGACTGCGTGCGTGACGATCTACCGTTGGCCCTTGCAGCACTAACCCTGCCACCGCGTCAGGATGCCTGACGGCCAGCGCAGCGAGGATCTGGCAGCCAAAGGAGTTGCCTATCCAGATGGCGCGCGACAGCTGATTGTGTTGCAGCCACTCCCAGAGCGCGTCGGCCTGCTCGTCAACCGACAGCGTCGGCGCGGAAGGCGGCAACGCGCTGGCACCAAATCCAGGCAGATCCGGCACCAGAACGCGGTAATTATTGCCGAGCGCCAGCGCCAGTTCCTCCATCGCGCGGCCCGACATCACCAGCCCGTGCACCAGCACCAGCGGCAGACCGGGCGCGTCATTGGGCGTGACGCGGGTAAACATGCGCCACTCACCGACCTGTTGAAAATAGCCGGCCAGTCCCGCATGGTGACTGCGCGGCGAAACGGGCGGCGTCTGCTTTAAACGTCGCCATTGCTGAACGCCCCACCAGGTTGCCGCTGCGCCCAGCCCTAGCCCGGCCAGCAGCGCGCCGCTTTTCCAGCGCGTCGGTTTTTCCTTCCGCCTCATTACCCACTCCTGAAAATGGTTGTGTTACTTCAGTGTAGGCGGCGAAAGCGTGACCAGCAGGCGAGACGGGGGAAAGTTGTGGTGCGGTACAAAAGAAGAGGCTGCGATCGGGCACAATCGCAGCCAGCAGCGGGATCAGGCGATCACGTTGCGCAAGCGGCCAATCTTTTCGATTTCCACTTCCACCACGTCGCCGCTGAACATAAACAGCGGTGGCGTGCGTTTCTTACCGACGCCGCCCGGCGAGCCGGTGAAAATGACGTCGCCCGGCGAGAGCGGACTAAAAGCGGAAATATATTCGATGATATTCGCCACCTTGTGCACCATGCTGCCGGTGGTGTCGTTCTGCACTTCGCGACCGTTCAGGAAGGTTTTAATCGCCAGCGCCTGCGGATCGCCGACAGCTTCGGCAGTGGTCATCCACGGCCCGAAGCCGCCGGTCTGCGGCCAGTTTTTCCCGGCGGTGAACCAGGTAAACTGCATATCGCGCACCGTCGCATCCATAAAACAGCTGTAGCCGGCGACATATTCCAGCGCCTGCGCCGCTTTTACCTGATGCGCAGGTTTGCCGATGATAACCGCCAGCTCGCCCTCATAATCGAATTCGCTGGTGGTCGCTGGCTTCAGCAGCGGCCGGTCGTGTCCGGTCAGCGAGTCGGCGAAGCGAATAAACAGCGTAGGGGCATCCAGGGTCTCGGAGAACTCTTTGCGCTTGTCGGCGTAGTTCATGCCGACGCAGAAAACTTTGCCTGGATTTTCAATCACCGGCAGGAACTGCAGTGCGGAAAAAGCGTAGTCAGCCGGCATCTCGCGAAAAGCGGCCAGGTCAGCCATGGAAGAACGTTCAAGAAAGGTTTTCAAATCCGGGCACTGCGCGCCCAGGCGCAATCCGACATCTACCACGCCGTTCTCACGCACGATGCCAAAACTTTTTCTTGCCTGGTCAGGAAGATAAAAACTGCAAAGCTGCATTACTGCCTCGTTGTTATAGGAAAATTCGCGCGCAGGTTAGCAAAAGATAAGATAAAAATCGTACAGACTTTCGCTCATCCGATCTGTCGACGGAGCGCAGACCGCATGACACAGCAACAGTTCAGCACGGTCTGAAGCGAGATGATAATCACGGGTTATGAGCTGCCCGCGATGCCAGGCGCTGCTGGCAGCAGATTAGTACATTGCGCCGGGGGGAACGTATTTGAAGGTCTCAACGTAAGCGCGGAAGACGTATTTTACTAAGCGTTTCATAGATCACCTGATTCAAAATTTGTTGAATAAATGCAGTGAAAGTATAGCTTTTGTGCATTTTACAGGCAATAAATTTTGAAGCAGATCACAAAAACAGTATTAATTTTCTGCGCAAGGCGTTAAGAGAAGAGATTGAGATGCTGGATAAGGATGGTGCAGCCAATTGAAATCAACACCAGCCCGCCGAGCACTTCCGCCCACTTGCCCAGTACAGGACCGACTAAGCCGCCAACCAGCACGCCCGTGGTCGCCATGATCGTCGTCGCCATACCGATGGTTAGCGCCGTCGCGATGATATTAACCTGCAAGAAGGCCAGACCGACGCCGACCGCCAGCGCATCGAGACTGGTGGCGACCGCGGTGGTCGCAAGCACCATAAAACCATGGCGCTGCGGCGCTTCGCACGGCTCAGCCGTCGCAGTCTGTCGAAAACCTTCCATCATCATGCGGCCGCCGAGGAACGCCAGCAGAAAGAAGGCGACCCAGTGGTCCCAGGCCATCACATAGCGGCTGGCGGCCAGCCCTGCGGCCCAGCCAATTAACGGCGTCAGCGCTTCAATGGCACCAAAAATCAGACCGGTGCGCAGCGCCTCTTTGAATCCGGGGCGATGCAACGCCGCGCCTTTGCTTAACGCAGCGGCAAACGCGTCCATCGACATTCCGAAGGCAAGGATCAGGGTTGCGATAAAAGTCATAATGGCTAATGTCAGGGTAAAAAGCGTTCAGAAACCCGCTTTTTACCGCAATAAAGGTTCAGTCTGGTAAAAGAGCGCGCAGTCTAACACGCATCCTGCCTGATAAAAAGACAAGAAAATCATGGGTTTAAGTATAGCAAAGGCTATAACTTTTATCGTTCGCTATGTTTTACCGCTAAGTTAATGGTACTTAAGCCTTTTCTCAGGATAAAAATGGTACGCGGCCCTACAGCAACCACGGGGATTGAACCCTGCCGCGGATTACCGGAAAATAGCCGCGCTGATTAATGCGGAACCTGCTGATGAAAAACCCCTTTGAATCCCTGATTATTCCCGGCGGCATTTTGCTGCTTGGCTTTCTTTCTGCTTTGCTGTTGCCCGCGCCGAATTTCGGTCTGACTATGGCTAAAAGCCTGACGCAACGGCTGCACTTGCAGGATATCAACCAGCTCTACACCCTGATTTTTTGCGTGTGGTTCCTGCTGCTGGGCGCGATCGAGTTTTACGTCATCCGCTTTATTTATCGCCGCTGGTTTCGTCCCTGATGCTCTGGCCTGCCCGTGGCGGTTTTTGCGCCGAAGCGGGCAGTTAAGAATCACAAAAATGTAACATTATTTTTACAGGATCGGCTGAAAAACCCCGCCTCATAAAAAATTCTTTATCGTTCTCTTTCTGCTTACACCATTCAAATCAAAAGCTTATAAAATAAGGCGAATTCTTCTCCATTTCCTGTCTTGCACTGTCATTGTGCATTTACGCAACATCATATTCGGTTAACCTGCTGAGTTTTCGGTAAAAAATTCCTTATAGCCGCCAGCCTGAGATGATTAATTCTTATGCTGAATCATTTCTGCATTTAAAAAATAAACAAATGTTTAATTCAGAGGCGAGAATGTTATATTCAATGGACAAAGCATAACGTGCAGTTAACCTGCATCCCGCTTAAACGAACCTGAGTCTTAACCTTTGAGAAATAGCGCAACGCGTTCCCAAGAAGCGCGGCTATTTTGCCTGCGAACCTGTTGAGCATCAGGTCAACAGAGAGAGGAGATGTCGCCTCATGTGCAAGACAGCTTTAAGCCTTACGCTCGCAATGAGCGCCACTGGCATGGAAAAACCACAGATGTCCGAGCGTAAAGACGTTGATGTGCTGCTGATCGGCGCTGGCGTGATGAGCGCGACGTTAGGCGCCTGGCTACAGGAGCTGGAGCCGGACTGGACCATTGAAATGGTCGAGCGTCTCGAGAGCGTGGCGGAAGAGTCCTCTAACGGCTGGAATAATGCCGGTACCGGCCATGCCGCGCTGGCGGAGCTAAACTATACGCCGCAAAAGGCGGATGGCAGCATCGACATCAGCAAAGCGCTGGCGATCAATGAATCCTTCCAGATTTCCCGTCAGTTCCTGGCGTATCAGGTTCAGAAGGGGCGTCTTCATTCGCCTGAACGTTTTATTAACAGCACGCCGCATATGAGTTTTGTCTGGGGCGAAGAGAACGTAGCTTTCCTGCGCAAGCGTTATCAGGCGCTGCAGAAAAGCACGCTGTTCCGCGGCATGGCCTACTCTGAAGATCCGCAGCAGATTGCCGAGTGGATCCCGCTGGTAATGAAAGGACGCGATCGCCGACAGAAAGTGGCGGCGACCTGGACGGAAATGGGCACTGACGTCAACTTCGGCGAAGTGACGCGCCAGCTGATCGCTTCGCTGGAGAAGCACCCTGGCTTCCGCCTGCGTCTGCGTCAGGAAGTGCACGATCTTAAACGCCTGAGTGACGGCCGCTGGCAGGTCACGCTGCATGCGCTGGCCACCGGCGAGAAACGCGTGTTGACGGCGAAAAACGTCTTTATCGGCGCGGGCGGCGCGGCGCTGCCGCTGCTGCAGAAAAGCGGTATTCCGGAAGTCAGCGGTTATGCCGGTTTCCCGGTAGGCGGCTCCTTCCTCGTCACCGAGAATCCAGACGTGGTACGCCAGCATATGGCGAAGGTATATGGCAAAGCCTCGGTCGGCGCGCCGCCGATGTCGGTGCCGCACGTCGATACGCGCGTGCTGGACGGCAAAAGGGTGCTGCTGTTTGGCCCATTCGCCACCTTCTCGACTAAATTCCTGAAACAGGGTTCGCTGCTGGATATGTTCGGTTCAATGAACAGCGGCAACCTGCTGCCGATGATGAACGTCGGGCTGAAGAATTTCGATCTGGTGAAATATCTGGTCGATCAGGTGCTGCAGAGCGACGCCGATCGCATGGAGGCACTGCGCACCTACGTGCCGGATGCGCATCCGGACGACTGGCGTCTGGTTACCGCTGGCCAGCGCGTGCAGATCATTAAAAAAGATGCCAAAGAGGGCGGCGTGCTGCGTCTCGGCACTGAAGTCGTCACCTCGCAGGATGGCTCTATCTCCGCCCTGCTCGGCGCCTCGCCGGGCGCATCGACCGCAGCGCCTATTATGCTGGAGCTGATGGCGAAAGCCTGGCCGGAGCAAATGGCCTCGACTGAATGGCAGAACCGCATTCGCGCCGTTGTGCCTTCCTGGGGCCGCAAGCTCAACGGCGACGTGGCGCTGACGGAGAAAGTGCTGGCGGATACCAGCCGCCTCCTGAAGCTCGCCTACTCGCCGGTTACCCCTGGCGCGGCGAACGACGAAGGGCGCGAAACCGCCCATGTCGTCGGCAAATAAAGCGTTTTGACAAAAAAGCCTCGCATTAGCGAGGCTTTTTTTTTCGGCCGTGGCGCCTGAACAACGCGTATTAACCGATCGCTAAAACGCTAACAGAGCATCCCTGTCCCAGCCTGCTTTTCCGGCGCTCACTATGGCGCGGGACGCTTTGCTCGTCAGTTTATACTCCCCGCGCTGTTAACTTTTGTGCACCCGGCGTCCTTGCCCGTCGCCTGGTCGAGTTGCGGATTCTCTATTAGGGTTAATGAAACGCTTTTACCTGTCACCGTTTCGCTAACCAGGAGAATGCCCGATGTCACAATCGACCGCTGCCAGTGAGTTGCAACTGCTGGATCGCTACTGGCGCGCCGCCAACTACCTGTCCGTCGGGCAAATTTACCTGATGGCGAACCCGCTGCTGCGCGAGCCGCTGCAGCCGGAACATATTAAGCCTCGTCTGCTGGGACACTGGGGCACCACGCCAGGCCTCAATTTTATCTACGCGCACCTGAACCGCATTATTCGCCAGCGCGACCTGAATCTTATCTATATCTGCGGGCCGGGCCACGGCGGGCCGGGCATGGTGGCGAATACCTGGCTGGAAGGTAGCTACAGCGAAATCTATCCGCATATCAGCGACGATGCCGAAGGCATGCAGCGCCTGTTTAAGCAGTTCTCTTTTCCCGGCGGCATTCCGAGCCACGCCGCGCCGGAAACGCCGGGGTCGATCAACGAAGGTGGCGAACTGGGTTACTCGCTGTCGCACGCGTTTGGCGCGGCTTTCGATCATCCGGATCTGATCGTGCCCTGCGTGATCGGCGACGGCGAGGCAGAAACCGGCCCGCTGGCGTCGAGCTGGCATGGCATTAAGTTTCTCAATCCCCAGCGCGACGGCGCAGTGCTGCCGATCCTGCATCTCAACGGTTATAAAATCGCTAACCCGACTATTCTGGGTCGCGCCAGCGATGACGATCTGCAACAGCTATTCCGCGGGTATGGCTATGAACCGCTGTTCGTCAGCGGCCACGAACCAGAGAAGATGCATCAACAGATGGCCGCCACGCTGGAAAACGCCTTTGATAACATCGCCGCTTTCCAGCAGGCGGCGCGTACGGGCGGCGAGCAGGACGGCATTCCACGCTGGCCGATGATTATTCTGCGCAGTCCCAAAGGCTGGACTGGCCCGCAGGAAGTCGACGGGAAAAAAGTGGAGGATTTCTGGCGCGCGCACCAGGTGCCGGTAGCGGCCTGTCGCGAGGATGCGGGGCATCGCCAGATTCTGGAACAGTGGCTGCGTAGCTATCAGCCGGACGATCTGTTCGACGAGCAGGGTCGCCTGAAACCAGAGCTGCGCGCGCTGGCGCCGCAGGGTGATAAACGCATGGGGGCCTCCCCCTACGCCAACGGTGGAGTGCTGCGCCGTGAGCTTAAAACGCCAGATATCCGCGATTTCGCCTTTGATGTAAAAGAGCCCGGCTCACAGCTGGCGCAGGCCACCGAGCAGTTTGGCCGCTATCTGGCGGAGATTTTTGCGCGCAATCAGCATAACTTCCGCCTGTTCGGCCCCGATGAGACCGCCTCGAACCGCCTGACGCCGGTCTTCGATGTCACCAGCCGCACCTGGCTGGAGCCGGTTAAACCCTACGACGAGCAGCTGGCGCGCGATGGCCGCGTGATGGAAATCCTTAGCGAACATCAGTGTCAGGGCTGGCTCGAAGGCTATCTGCTCACCGGCCGACACGGCCTGTTTAACTGCTACGAAGCCTTTATCCATATTGTCGATTCGATGTTCAACCAGCATGCCAAATGGCTGAAGGTGACGCGCAAACTCGGCTGGCGCAAGCCAGTCTCCTCGCTTAACTATCTGCTCTCCTCGCATGTCTGGCGGCAGGATCACAACGGCTACAGCCATCAGGATCCCGGCTTTATCGATCACGTCGCCAATAAAAAGGCGGATATCGTGCGCATCTATCTGCCGCCCGATGCCAATACGCTGCTGTGGGTCGGCGATCACTGCCTGCGCACCTGGGACCGCATCAATGTGATTGTGGCGGGCAAACAGCCCTCGGCGCAGTGGCTGGATATGGAGAGCGCCATTGCGCACTGCGAAGCGGGAATGGGCGAGTGGCGCTGGGCAGGCACCACGCCGCAGGGCGAGGAGCCTGATGTGGTTATGGCCTGCGCGGGCGACGTCCCCACGCTGGAGACGCTGGCGGCGGTGGATCTGCTACGCGACTATCTGCCCGACCTGCGAATTCGCGTGGTGAACGTGGTGGACCTGATGGCGCTGCAGACCCAGGAGCAGCACCCTCACGGCAAAAGCGAAGAGGAATTCGACGCGCTGTTCACCCTCGATAAGCCGGTGATTTTCGCCTTCCATGGCTACCCGACACTGGTGCATCGCCTCGCCTATCAGCGTAAAAACCACCGTAATTTCCACGTGCGCGGCTTCAATGAAGAAGGCACCACCACCACGCCGTTCGATATGACGGTGCTTAACGAGCTGGACCGCTATCATCTGGCGCAGGAGGCGATTCTGCGCGTGCCGGGTCTGGCGGACCGGCATCCGGAGTTGCTGGATGATTTGCAGGAGCGCATCGCCGAACACCATCGCTACGTACGCGAGTATGGCGAAGACGTGCCGGAAGTGCGCAACTGGAAATGGCCGTCGCAGACCGGCTCCGGCGCGCCGGATTAACGCAGCGCGTCCACCAGCATCCATAACGTCGTGGCGACCAGCGACAGCGCCATCACGCTGTTGAAGAGACGACGCTTCCACGGCGTTTGCAGATGCAGGCCCAGCCGGTCGCCCAGCGCCGCCCAGATAAGAATGCAGGGCAGGTTCACCAGCGCGAAGCCGAGTATGACCGGCAGCAGACCGCTTTGCGCGCTCCAGAGCAGCGCCACGTTAGTCGCCATCAGCCAGGCTTTAGGATTTACCGCCTGAAAGCCGATGGCGCCTGCGATGGTCATGGGATGCGCCTTTTCCCGCTGCGCCGGGGCGTCCGCGCGCCAGATTTTCCACGACAGCCAGAGCAGATAAGCGCAACCTGCGACCGTCAGCGGCACTCTGACGGCACCCATCCAGCTCAGCAGCCACTCCAGCGCCAGCACCGCCAGTGCGGTTTGCAGCAGGCAGCCAAGCAGGACGCCGGAGATCATCGGCAGCGTGCGCCGCAGGCCAAAATTAACCCCGGAGGTCGCCAGCAGCAGATTGTTGGGGCCGGGCGTAATAGACATAACGGTGACGTAGCTGAAAAAGGAGGGATCGAGCATGTCGGCATTCTCGTTTAAGAAACAGGCCTCTATGCTAGAGCGCGAAAAGGATTGGTAACAGAGACACAAAATCACTATTGTCATGGTTACAGTTTAGAATTTTACCTATTGTACCCATGACTCGCGGAGGCTTTTGTGTCCCTTGCTTTCTCTGCCGATCAGCCACTCTACTATCAGCTTGCCGACAGTTTCGCCGAGGCGATCCATCAGGGCACGCTGAAGCCTGGCAAACGCCTGCCCGCTATTCGCCGGGTGGCACAGACTCATCAAATCAGCATCAATACCGTACTGAACGCCTGGCAGCTGCTGGAAGACCGCGGCCTGATCGAGGCGCGTCCCCAGTCCGGCTACTATGTGCGCAGCGTACTGCCCGCCCTGACGCGACCTGTAGCACACCGCGCGCGCATTAAAGATCCGAGCAGCGAAAAGCTCGACCTGATCGATCAGGTATTCGCCGCGCAGAATCATCCCGATTACGTCAATATTTCGCTGGCCTGCCCGCAGGATGGCGAACTTTATCCCTCGGCGCGTCTGAGCCGCATTACCGCTTCGCTGCTGCGGCGCAGCCCCGATTTGATCGGTCGCTATGCGCTTCCACCTGGTAGTGAGCGCTTACGGGAGGAGATAGCGCGCCGCGCGCTGCATGCGGGCGTGTCGCTGACCAGCGAAGAGATCACCCTGACCCACGGCTGTATGGAGGCGCTACAGCTGGCGCTGCGCGCGGTAACGCAGCCAGGCGACTGCGTTGGGCTGGAGTCGCCGACCTACTTCTTCCTTTTTCCGCTGCTGGCGTCGCTGGGGCTGAAGGCGCTGGAGATTCCTACCGATCCGCAGCACGGGCTTTCGCTCGACGCGCTGGAGATGCTGCTGCAGGAGAAGCGCATTCAGGCGCTAATCGCTATGCCGAGCGCGCAAAATCCGCTGGGCTGCTGCATGTCGCGACAGAACAAACAGCGGCTGGCGAAGTTAGTTAACACTTACAACGTTCCTCTGCTGGAAGATGGGTTATATGACGAACTCCAGTTCGACTGGCCGCTCTCGCCTGCCGTAAAGTCATTCGATAGCGAAGGCTGGGTGATCTACTGCACCAGCTTTACCAAAACCGTCGCGCCTGACTTTCGTATCGGCTGGATCGCGGCAGGCCGTTTCCATGAGGCGATTGCGCGTCTGAAAGCGGTCTCCTCCATGGCGGAATCCCGGCTGCTGTCGGAGACCCTGGCGGAATTTCTCGCCAACGGCGGGTATGATCATCACCTGCGCACGCTGCGTCGCCGCTATGCCGCCAATATGGATGAGGCGCGCGGCCTGATCGCTCGCCATTTTCCGCAGGGAACGCGCGCGACGCTGCCGCGCGGCGGGTTTGTTTTTTGGGTCGAACTGCCGGAAAAGGTTGATACCGTGGCGATGTTTCACCGCCTGCTGCAGGAGCAGATCTGCGTTACGCCCGGCGCGCTCTATTCGCTAAGCGAGCGCTATAATCATGCGCTGCGCCTCTCCTGCTGTTACCCCTTTGACGATCGCTATACCTGGGCGCTGAAGCGCACCGGCGCTGTCGCCTGTGAGCTGGCGGGAGTGGCGCCTGGGATCGATCAGGGTTTGCCGTTGCGTCCCCAGACCGTGTAAGGGTGGCGTTCGGTAAGGCGCTCATAGTAGTTACGCACCGCAGGCAGGCTGGGATGATCCAGTGGGGTTTCATACCAGCGGTTTACCGCCAGCCCGACGCCGATATCTGCCAGGGTAAAGTTGCGGCCTGCGACATAGCGCCCGGTTTTCTCCAGCTGCTGGTTGAGAATGCCCATAGTGTGCGCCCACCCTTTGCAGGCCGCCGCCAGCAGGCGCGGATCCTGATGGGCGGGCGAATTGCGCACCAGCGACATAAAAGCGTAGCGCCACGAGGTATTGAGTTCAGTGGACTGCCAGTCCATCCACTGATCGACCGGCGCGCGGGCGCGCGGATTTTGCGGATAGAGCCAGTCGCCTTCATAGGCATTAGCCAGGTAGCGCAGGATGGCGTTTGACTCCCACATGACGAAGTCGTCATCAATGAGTACAGGGATCAGGGCGTTAGGGTTAAGGGCGAGAAATTCCGGTTTACGCAGCGAGTCAGGGTCTGCGCCCCACTCCTCGTGCTCATAGTCGAGATCCAGCTCGTCACAAAGCCAGAGCACTTTACGCACGTTGATTGACGAGTCGCGCCCAAGGATTTTCAGCATAACGGTCTCCTGCAGGAATTGTTAACATATTGATAACCCTGTCAGGCAATAAACGCAAATCTCGGGCATGGAAATGCCCTGTTGAGAAAGGAGCAGCAATGAACGTCGCGTTTAAGCAAGTAGATGTCTTTACCTCGTCAGCCTTTAACGGCAACCCGCTGGCAGTGATTATGGATGCGCAGGGACTGAGCGACGACCAGCTGCTGGCTATTGCCCGCTGGACCAATTTATCAGAGACCACCTTTGTACTGCCGCCGCAGCATCCGCAGGCTGACTATCGCGTACGCATCTTTACCGTTGAAGGCGAGCTGCCGTTTGCCGGTCATCCTACGCTGGGTACGGCGCACGCGCTGCTCGAAGCGGGCTGGCCGACGAAAAACCCGGGTGAAATCGTGCAGGAGTGCGGCGTCGGCAACGTGACGGTCAGCATCGCCGCCGACGGTATGCTGGCGTTTGCCGCGCCCGAGGCGAGCATTACGTCCTTCACCGACGCGTTAATGGGCAATGCGCTGAACTGTGAACTGTTCGATACCACGCAAACGCCCGTCGTTGTCGATATGGGCATCCGCTGGTTGCTGATCCCGATGATTAGCGCCGACGCGGTGCTGGCGATTCAGCCCGCCGTCAGTGATTTACAGCGTCTTATCACTCATGCAGGCGCCAACGGCGTTATGCCGTTCGGCCCGCTGCCGCACGGCGAGAGCGAGCAGTACGAGGTACGCGGCCTGCTGGTGGAGAACGGCAGCCTGACGGAAGATCCCATTACCGGCAGCGCCAATGCCTGCCTGGCGCGCTATTTTGCCGCCCAGGGGCAGAGGCGAGATTACCGGGCGCGTCAGGGGACGGCGATTCAGCGCGCGGGCCGCGTAGCGGTGCGCTACGAGGGCGACACGATCTGGATCGGCGGAAAGACCGTTACGGTAATTGACGGCACCATCGCGCTGTAGCCTCAACGCTGCAGGTCCGGTACCGCCACTCGATTGCAAAGTCGCGCGGGGCAACCGCGCGCCTGCAAGCAGTACCTATAGCGCCTGACCGCCTGACGCTTCAATGCGCTGCGCCGTGATCCAGCCAGTTTCGTCGCTGAGGATGGCGCTGATAGCGTCGCCGATATCATCCGGCTGGCCTACACGCCCCAGCGCGGTAAAGGCCGCGATGGTATCGTTGATTTCCTTGTTATCGCGCACGCGACCGCCGCCGAAATCAGTCTCAATGGCACCCGGCGCCAGGATATTGACGCGAATGCGACGTTCGCCCAGCTCTTTCGCCTGATAACGCGTCAGCACTTCCATCGCGCCCTTCATGGCGGCGTAGGTGCCGGAGCCGGGATAGGTCATGCGCGTCAGGCCGCTGGAGATATTCAGTATCCGTCCGCCGTCGTTGATCAGCGGCAGCAGCTTCTGCGTCAGGAAATAGGGGCCTTTAAAATGAACGTTAACCAGCGCGTCGAACTCCTCCTCTGTGGTCTCGCTAAATAGCTTATAGTGACCATGTCCGGCATTGTTGACTAAGTAATCAAAGCGCTCCCGCTGCCAGCTGTTTTTCAGCGCCTCTTTGACCTGCACGACAAAGCCGTCGAACTGGCGGCTGTCGCCGACATCCAGCTTTAGCGCGACCGCGCGGCTGCCGAGCGCCTCGATCTCTTTCACCAGCGTCTCAGCTTCTTCACCATGGCTGCGCCAGGTAAAAAGAATATCGACGCCCTTTGCAGCCAGTTTTAACGCCGCATTCTTGCCTAAACCGCGGTTCGCGCCAGTAATCAATGCAATTTTATGAGTCATGTTTCGATCCTGTTGCAAAATTGAACACCAAATCAGGATATTCCCGAATAATTGATCTATAAACGCTTGGGAATACGCAGCACTGTTTCACTTACAACAACAATCGGTGAACAACATGGACAAAATTCACGCAATGCAGGTTTTTGTGCGGGTTGCGGAGATGGGCAGTTTTACCCGCGCGGCGGAGAGTTTAGGCCTGCCCAAAGGTAGCGTGTCGCGCCAGCTGCAGGCGCTGGAAAATCAGATGGGGACGCGGCTGCTGCATCGTACCACGCGCCGCGTACAGCTTACGCAGGACGGGCTGGTCTACTACGACCGCTGTCTCGATCTGCTGTCGATGATCGACGATATGGATAGCCTGTTCCAGCACGATCCCGCTACGCTGAGCGGCAAGCTGCGCGTTGATATGTCTGTCGCGATGGCGACAGGCTTTATCCTGCCGCGCCTGCCGGAGTTTTTACAGCACTACCCCGGCGTAGAAATTGAGCTCAGCAGCAGCGACCGCATGGTGGATGTCATTCGTGAAGGCTTTGACTGCGTTATACGCGTCGGCGAGTTAAAGGATTCCGGCCTGATTGCGCGGAAAATCGGCACCTATACCTTGATCAACTGCGCCAGCCCTGGCTACCTTTCCCGCTTCGGCATGCCGACGCGGCTGGAGGAGCTGTCGTCGCACGCCATGGTGCACTACACGCAGCAGCTCGGCCAGCCTTCGCCCGGCTTTGAGTATTTCGACGGCAAACAGTGCCATTACGTGCAGACCGGCGGCGTCGTGACGGTCAACAGCACCGAAACCTATCGCGCCGCCTGCCTGGCCGGGCTGGGCATTATTCAGGTGCCAGCGATGGGCATCTATCCGCTGCTGGAGTCTGGCCAGCTGGTGGAGGTGCTGCACGCTTTCCCGGCGAAGCCGATGCCGATTTCGCTGCTCTACCCTCACCGGCGCAATGTGGCGCGTCGCGTGCGCGTGTTTATGGAATGGCTGAGTCAGGTACTACAGGAGTATGTCACCTGAGCGGCTATAATTGCCTTTTCAAGTTAAGCAGGATGATAACTGTCTATGACGGACAAACAGGAAAACCCGACTAACCCCGAACAACCTAAACCGCTGATCGATATTCAGACCGGCAATAAAACCGTTGACGGGTCGATTCGGCGCGTATCGCGCTTTGCCGCCTGGTTTCAGGCCATTCCGGCGGTGGCGCACTTTATTCGCGCGCTGGAGCGCTTTAACGATCGTCTGGGCAGCCAGTTTGGCGCGGCCATTACCTACTTCTCTTTCTTGTCGCTTATCCCGATCCTGATGGTCTCTTTTGCCGCGGTGGGTTTCGTGCTGGCGTCAAACCAGGATCTGCTGTCGCAGCTGATCAACAAGATCGTTAGCAGCATCAGCGATCCTACGCTCGCCACCACCCTGAAGAATACGGTGAATACGGCGATCCAGCAGCGCGCGACCGTCGGCATCACCGGGCTGCTGCTGGCGCTCTACTCCGGCATTAACTGGATGGGCAACCTGCGCGAAGCGGTGCGCGCTCAGTCGCGCGATGTCTGGGAGCGTAAGCCGGACGATCAGGAGAAGTTCTGGAAAAAATATCTGCGTGACCTGATCTCGCTGATCGGCCTGATGCTGGCGCTGGTGATCACCCTGTCACTGACCTCTATCGCCGGGGCGGCGCAGACGGCGATCGTTAACGCGCTGGGTCTGGCGGATATCGAGTGGCTGCGTCCGGCAATGACAGCGATAGCGCTGACGATTTCAATTCTGGCGAACTATCTTCTGTTCCTGTGGATTTTCTGGATATTGCCCCGCCATAAGCCGCGTAAAAAAGCGCTGTTTCGCGGCACGCTGCTGGCAGCGATCGGCTTTGAGTTAATCAAGTTTATTATGACGATGACGCTGCCGAAGCTGGCCTCGTCGCCCTCCGGCGCGGCCTTTGGTTCCGTGCTCGGTCTGATGGCGTTTTTCTACTTTTTTGCCCGTTTGACGCTCTTCTGCGCCGCCTGGATCGCCACTGCTAAATATAAGGACGATCCGCAACTGCCGGAAGCGGGTCGCGGCTCGCATCGCCAGGTGTGACAAAACGTTAACATCAGCGGAAAATTTTCCCCTTCGGCTATTTATTATGCAACCAGCAGGATGAATAGCTGAAGGGTCACTTTTATTTACCCGTTTTATAGAGATTCCCGCTGCAAAAGGCGGGCTTCTCCCTGCCTTAATCCACGCATTCCATTTCGACACAAATTATTCACTTTTTCGCCGAAAAAGCCCGTTCTGGCGCGGTTTATCATCGTTGAATGCAGCATGACAGGTGCGTAATATTCCTGGTCTCTATTTACAATTAAGAAACAGTTATGCAAGCCTCCATCACAGAACCTCTGAAAAAGTCACAAGACGATACGCCAGTGAATTCGCGCGGCAAAGTTGTGGTGGCCTCGCTGGTCGGTACGGCCATTGAATTCTTCGATTTTTATATCTACGCCACGGCGGCGGTAATTGTTTTCCCACATATTTTCTTCCCGCAGGGTGATAACACCGTGGCGACGCTACAGTCGCTGGCGACCTTTGCCATCGCCTTTGTGGCGCGCCCGATCGGCTCCGCCCTTTTTGGCCACTTCGGCGACCGTGTAGGCCGTAAGGCGACGCTGGTAGCTTCGCTGCTGACCATGGGCGTCTCCACTGTGATCATCGGCCTGTTGCCGGGCTACCAGTCGATTGGCGTCGCGGCGCCGCTGCTGCTGGCGCTGGCGCGTTTTGGTCAGGGTCTCGGCCTTGGCGGTGAATGGGGCGGCGCGGCGCTGCTGGCGACAGAAAACGCGCCGGCGAAAAAGCGCGCACTCTATGGCTCCTTCCCGCAGCTTGGCGCGCCGATCGGCTTCTTCTTTGCCAACGGCACCTTTCTGCTGCTCTCCTGGCTGCTGACCGACGAGCAGTTTATGCAGTGGGGCTGGCGCGTACCCTTTATCCTCTCGGCGGTGCTGGTCATTATCGGTCTCTATGTGCGCGTCTCGCTGCATGAAAGCCCGGTATTTGCGAAGGTGCAGAAAGAGAAAAAACAGGTGCGCATCCCAATCGGCACGCTGCTTGGCCAGCATATGAAGGCGACCATCCTCGGCACCTTTATCATGCTGGCGACCTATACGCTGTTCTACATTATGACGGTCTACTCGATGAGCTACGGCACTGCGCCTGCGCCTGCGGGTCTCGGCTTCTCGCGCAACAGCTTCCTGTGGATGCTGATGGTGGCGGTTATCGGCTTCGGCGTGATGGTGCCTATCGCCGGTCTGCTGGCGGATCGCTTTGGCCGCCGTAAAACCATGATCACCATTACGCTGATGATTATCGCCTTCGCCTTCCTTTTCCCGTCGATGCTGGGTTCCGGATCGCAGGCGCTGGTGATGGCCTTCCTGCTGCTCGGCCTGAGCGTGATGGGGCTGACCTTTGGCCCGATGGGCGCGCTGCTGCCGGAGCTGTTTCCGACCGAGGTGCGTTATACCGGCGCCTCTTTCTCCTATAACCTGTCGTCGATTCTCGGCGCCTCCGTTGCGCCCTATATTGCCACCTGGCTGAACGCCAGCTACGGTTTGCAGGCGGTAGGCTATTACCTGGCGGCGATGGCGGCGCTGACGCTGATTGCGCTGATCGCCTGTAAAGAGACGCGCCATCAGACGCTCTACGAAGCGGTGTAAGACAAACAGATAAACCCGGCTCAGGCCGGGTTTATCGTCATGTTATAGTGCCTGTGACTTCGGTATGCAGGACACGAACCATGGCGACGACAGCTCACCTGATCAGCAGCAACCTTCCCAGCGTTAAACAACTTCAGTGTTTTTTGGCCGTCGCGCATGAGCTTAACTTTCGCCGGGCCGCCGAACGCCTCAGCATGACCCAGCCGCCGCTGACGCGCCAGATTAAGAGCCTGGAGTCTCTGCTCCACCAGCAGCTGTTCAGCCGCAGCACCCATGCGGTCAGCCTGACTGAAGCTGGACGCGCGCTGGTTGTCAGAGCGGAGAAGATTCTTGAGGCGCTTAACGCTCTTAATGCCGACCCCCTTTTCCATCAGGATCGTCTGCGTATCGGGCTCACCCGAACGCTGGACTTTACGCGCATACAGCCTGTCGGAGCGCGGCTGACGCAGCTGGATATCGACGATGAGATCGACTCTCCCGATCTCTCCTCAGCCCAGCTGCTGCAGTGCCTGACGCAAAATACGCTGGATATCGTGCTGACTGGAGAAAAAGGCGCATATCAGCAGGAGAGCGTCCACTATCGCTGGCTCTGCCGCGAGCCGCTGTCTATCGCCCTGCCGGCAACGCATCCCGCCAGCCAGCAGGAAAACGTCTCGCTGAATGACGTCAGCGACCTGCCGCTGTTCTGGTTTTCCAGAAGCGCCAACCCCGCCTTCTACGATAAGTGTGAAAAAGTTTTCGCTACGCTGAAAACGCCGCTAAAAAAGGTCAAAGAGCCGGAGGATTCGCTGACGATGCTGGCGCATATCGCCCGTGGTAAGGGATTCGCCCTGCTGCCTCAGTCAAAATGCGCTTTTAGCCAGGAAGGGTTGTGCTACCGGACGCTGTCCGAGGATCAGGCGCAGCAGTTGAATATCGATATCTATGCCGCGACGCGCCGTTCTGACGAGCGTTTACCGCTTCTGCAGGCGCTGGACATCCTGGGCGCCCGCGATCCCTCCCCGCCTTGCTGATACCTTTTCCGCATCACAAAAAGGGCAATTCCCTGCTGCTGCGCCTGGTGAAAGAATCAGGTCAGGACAACAGGAGGGATTATGAAAAGACGTTATTTAGCAAAAGATTTTGAGGTCAGCGCTATCGGCTATGGCGCGATGGGGCTCAGTGAATTCTATGGCACTACGGATGACACGCAGTCGCTGCAGCTTTTGCATAAACTCGTTGAACTGGATCAGACCTTTATTGATACGGCGGACCAGTATGGTCGCGGACACAATGAAAAGCTCACAGGGCGTTTTCTGGCCGGGCTGGATAGCGCCACGCGAAACAGGTTTAAGATCGCCACCAAATGCGGCATTGAACGCGCGCCCGATGAGGCTTATAGCCGCACCATCAACAACCGGCCTGACTATATTACGCGTTGCTGCCACGACTCCCTTAAGCGGCTTGGCGTTGAGCGTATCGATCTCTTTTATCTTCACCGCATAAGTCAGGATACGCCCATCGAAGAGAGCATGGCCTGCCTGAGCCGCCTGGTGAAAGAGGGAAAAATAGAGCATATCGGGCTGTGTGAAGTCTCAGCCGCAACCTTACGCCGCGCGCACGCCGTTCATCCCGTCACCGCCCTGCAGACGGAGTATTCGCTGTGGACGCGCGATATTGAGGAGGAGATCCTGCCAGCGGCTAAAGCGCTTGATATCGGGCTGGTCGCCTATTCGCCGCTGGGCCGCGGTTTCCTGACCGGCAAATATCTCCGCAACAGCGATTTCGCGGAGGGAGACTTCCGCAAAAACAGTGCGCGCTTCCAGCAGGCCAGTCTCGATCACAATGCCGCCTTGCTGAACGCCGTGCGCCCGCTGGCGGAGAAGTACCGCTGCACGCCAGGCCAGATTGCGCTCGCCTGGCTGCTGGCGCAGTACGACAAACTGGTGCCGATCCCGGGCACTAAACACATCCAGTACCTGGTCGAAAATGCCATGGCGGCGGAGGTGGTGCTGGACGAGGCAGACGTCAGGCTGCTGAATGATCTCCGCCAGCACATTCAGGTGCAAGGCGAGCGCTATTCAGAAGAGGGCATGAAAGGCATAAACGCCTGATGTGAAAAACCCCGGCAAGCCGGGGTTTTTCTGTGCTGAAAAGTGTGGGAGGCGTGAATTAGCCCGCAACCGCGATACGCTTCATGTCGGTCATGTAGCCACGCAGTTTACGGCCCACCGCTTCGATCGGATGCTGACGAATCGCTTCGTTAACGTCACGCAGCTGCGCGTTATCAACCTGCGTGCCTTCGATCGCTTTGCCCAGATCGCCCGGCTGCAGCGTAGTCATAAACTCTTTCAGCAGCGGCACCGCAGCGAAGGAGAAGAGATAGTTGCCGTACTCTGCGGTATCGGAGATAACCACGTTCATTTCATACAGACGCTTACGCGCAATGGTGTTGGCGATCAGCGGCAGCTCATGCAGCGATTCATAGTAAGCAGATTCTTCGATAATGCCCGCGTCGACCATGGTTTCAAACGCCAGCTCAACGCCCGCTTTGACCATCGCCACCATCAGAACGCCTTTATCGTAGTACTCCTGCTCTTCGATTTTGCCTTCGAACTGCGGCGCGGTTTCAAACGCGGTTTTGCCGGTCTCTTCACGCCAGGTCAGCAGGTTTTTGTCGTCGTTGGCCCAGTCAGCCATCATGCCGGATGAGAACTCGCCGGAGATGATATCGTCCATATGCTTCTGGAACAGCGGCGCCATAATCTCTTTCAGCTGCTCTGACAGCGCGTAAGCGCGCAGTTTTGCCGGGTTAGAAAGGCGATCCATCATCAGCGTAATGCCGCCGAACTTCAGCGATTCGGTGATGGTTTCCCAGCCGAACTGAATCAGTTTTTCGGTGTAAGCCGGGTCGTTTCCTTCCGCCACCAGCTTGTCGAAGCAGAGCAGCGAACCGGCCTGCAGCATGCCGCACAGAATAGTCTGTTCGCCCATCAGGTCAGACTTCACTTCCGCGACGAAAGAGGATTCCAGCACGCCCGCGCGGTCGCCGCCGGTTGCTGCCGCCCAGGCTTTGGCAATCGCCATGCCTTCGCCTTTCGGATCGTTTTCCGGATGTACGGCGATCAGGGTCGGTACGCCGAAACCGCGCTTGTACTCTTCACGCACTTCGGTGCCCGGACATTTCGGCGCGACCATCACGACGGTAATGTCTTTACGAATGGTTTCGCCCACTTCAACGATATTAAAGCCGTGCGAGTAGCCCAGCGCCGCGCCCTCTTTCATCAGCGGCTGTACGGCCTGCACTACAGCTGAGTGCTGTTTGTCTGGCGTCAGGTTAACCACCAGATCGGCCTGCGGGATCAGCTCTTCATAGGTGCCCACTTTAAAACCGTTCTCGGTAGCCTTGCGCCAGGAAGCGCGCTTCTCGGCGATCGCTTCGGCACGCAGCGCATAGGAGACGTCCAGACCGGAATCGCGCATGTTCAGGCCCTGGTTAAGACCCTGTGCGCCACAGCCCACGATGACCACTTTTTTCCCTTTCAGGAAGCTGGCGCCGTCGGCGAATTCATCGCGCGCCATAAAGCGACATTTGCCTAACTGCGCTAACTGGTTGCGCAGATTCAGTGTGTTGAAGTAGTTAGCCATGGGCACTCCGGTCAGATGTTGTGTTTGTTTTTGTCTGGTAGCGGCTGCTGACTGCAGCGCCGCGAATGACCCCATCATATGACAGGAAATCTGTTGCTTAAATTGATATATTAGCAAGGCCACATTGCAGGATTTGCAACGCTACGCGAGAGGTTAAGCCGTATGGATTTACGCGATCTGAAGCTGTTTCTTCATCTGGCCGAAAGCTGCCACTTTGGCCGTACTGCGCGCGCTATGCATGTCAGTCCGTCAACGCTGTCGCGCCAGATCCAGCGTCTCGAAGAGGATGTAGGGCATGCGCTGTTTCTGCGCGATAACCGCACCGTTACCCTGACCGAAGCGGGCGAACGTCTGCGCCAGTTCGCGCAGCAGACCCTGCTGCAGTATCAGCAGCTGCGCCACGTGATGGATCTCAACGGTCCGTCGCTGAGCGGCGAACTCCGCCTGTTCTGTTCGGTAACGGCCGCCTACAGCCATCTGCCGCCGATTCTGGATCGCTTTCGCGCCGAGCATCCGCAGGTGGAGATCAAGCTGACGACCGGCGACGCTGCGGACGCCATTGAAATGGTGCAGTCCGGCGAGGCGGATCTGGCCATCGCCGGGCGTCCTGAGTCGCTACCTGCCAGCATCGATTTTACGCCGCTGGGCCTGATCCCGCTGGTCTTAATCGCCCCGGCGCTACCCTGTCCGGTGCGCAGCCAGGCGACGCAGGAATCGCCCGACTGGGCGAAAATCCCTTTTATCCTGCCCGATCAAGGGCCTGCGCGGCGCGGCATCGATCTCTGGTTTCGCCGCCGCCGCATCCCGAATCCCCAGATTTACGCCACGGTCTCCGGGCATGAAGCGATTGTCTCGATGGTGGCGCTCGGCTGCGGCATCGCGCTGCTGCCGGACGTGGTGCTGGAGAACAGCCCGGAACCGGTGCGCAATCGCGTGCTGACGCTGGAGAATGTGGAGTCGGTGGCGCCGCTGGAGCTGGGCGTATGCGTACAAAAAAAGCGGCTCGGGGAGCCGCTGATTCATGCCTTCTGGCACCTGCTGTAATTACTGACCGGCGAGGAAGAAACGGAACGCCGGGTTATTGGCCTCATCGTGGCATTCGTAACCCAGCTCGGTCAGATGCGATTCAAAGCGCGGTTCATTGTCGCCGATTTCAAAGGCCGCCAGCACGCGGCCATAATCGGTGCCGTGACTGCGATAGTGGAACAGCGAAATATTCCAGTGCGTGCCGAGCGTTTGCAGGAACTTCAGCAGCGCGCCGGGCGCTTCCGGGAATTCAAAGCTGTAGAGGCGTTCGCGCAGCGGCTTCGACGGACGTCCGCCCACCATATAGCGAACATGCAGCTTCGCCATCTCGTCGTCAGAGAGATCCATTACCTGATAACCGCCCTGCGTCAGCTGGCTGATAATCTCGCTGCGCTCCTCTAACCCGCGCGTTAAGCGCACGCCGACGAAGATGCAGGCGTTATCGGCATCGGCGTAGCGGTAGTTGAACTCGGTGACCGCACGACCGCCCAGCGTCTGGCAGAACTTCAGGAAGCTGCCCTGTTGTTCGGGGATGGTGACCGCCAGCAGCGCTTCACGCTGCTCGCCCAGCTCGCAGCGCTCGGAAACATAGCGCAGGCCGTGGAAGTTAACGTTGGCGCCCGAAAGAATATGGGCCAGACGTTCACCTTTGATGCCGTGCTGCTGGATATATTTCTTCATGCCCGCCAGCGCCAGCGCGCCTGAAGGCTCCGCGACCGCGCGCACATCTTCAAACAGATCTTTCATCGCCGCGCAGATAGCGTCACTGTCGACGGTGATGATGTCGTCGAGATACTCCTGACACAGGCGGAAGGTTTCGTCACCGATGCGCTTAACCGCCACGCCTTCGGCAAACAGCCCGACGCGCGGCAGATCCACCGGCTCGCCAGCCTCCAGCGCCGCTTTCAGGCAGGCGGAGTCCTGCGATTCCACCGCGATAACCTTGATTTGCGGCATCAGCTGTTTGATCAGCACCGCCACGCCCGCCGCCAGTCCGCCGCCGCCCACCGGCACGAAAACGCGATCGAGATGCGCATCCTGCTGCAGCAGCTCCATCGCCAGCGTGCCCTGACCGGCGATTACCGCCGGATGGTCAAACGGCGGCACGAAGGTGTAGCCCTGCTGCTCCGCCAGCTCGATCGCTTTGGCTTTCGCCTCGTCGAAATTAGCGCCGTAGAGATAAGCCTCACCGCCAAATGCGCGCACCGCATCAACCTTGATGTCCGCCGTGGTCACCGGCATCACAATCAGCGATTTAATGCCGAGCCGGCTGGCGGAGAGCGCCACGCCCTGCGCATGGTTGCCGGCCGATGCCGTCACCACGCCGCGCGCTTTCTGCTCTTCGTTCAGTCCGGCGATCATCGCGTAGGCGCCGCGCAGCTTGAAGCTGTGCACCGGCTGACGATCCTCGCGCTTCACCAGAATGGTGTTGCCGAGACGCGATGAAATTTTTTCCATTTTTTGCAGCGGCGTCACCTGTGCAACTTCATACACGGGCGAGCGCAGCACTGCGCGCAAATATTCCGCGCCGCCGGGCGACGCAGGTAGCGGTTGAGCCTCAGCCATCGGTTAGCCTCCCAGCTTACTCTTGTCTCGCACCGCGCCCTTGTCGGCGCTGGTGGCGAGGGATGCGTAGGCGCGCAGCGCGAATGAAACCTGACGCTCGCGACCGTGCGGCGTGTAGGCCGCATCGCCACGCGCTTCTTCCTCTTCGCGACGCGCATGCAGTTCGTTATCCGGCACCGCCAGCTTAATACCGCGGTTCGGGATATCGATTTCGATGATGTCGCCATCTTTAACCAGCGCGATCGTGCCGCCGCTGGCTGCTTCCGGCGAGGCGTGGCCGATCGACAGGCCAGAGGTGCCGCCGGAGAAGCGACCGTCGGTGATCAGCGCGCAGCTTTTGCCAAGGCCCATCGATTTCAGATAGGTGGTCGGATAGAGCATCTCCTGCATGCCCGGCCCGCCTTTCGGCCCCTCGTAGCGGATTACCACGACGTCGCCCGCGACCACTTTGCCGCCGAGGATCGCCTCGACTGCGTCATCCTGGCTTTCGTAGACTTTAGCCGGGCCTTTAAAGGTGAGGATTTCTTTATCCACGCCAGCCGTTTTTACAATGCAGCCATCTTCAGCCAGATTGCCGTAGAGCACCGCCAGGCCACCATCCTGCGAGAAAGCGTGTTCGCGCGTGCGGATACAGCCCTCCTGGCGATCGTTATCCAGCGTATCCCAGCGGCAATCCTGCGAGAAAGCCTGCGTTGTGCGAATGCCCGCCGGACCGGCGCGGAACATTTTTTTCACCGCCTCGTCCTGGGTCAGCATGATGTCGTACTGGTCCAGCGTTTCGCGCAGATTCAGGCCCAGCACGTTTCGCACGTCGGTATGCAGCAGACCGGCGCGATCCAGCTCGCCGAGAATGCCGATCACGCCGCCGGCGCGGTGCACATCTTCCATATGGTATTTCTGCGTGCTCGGTGCGACTTTGCACAGATGCGGCACTTTGCGCGACAGTCGATCGATGTCGGAGATATTGAAGTCGATGTCGCCTTCCTGCGCGGCGGCCAGCAGGTGCAGAACGGTATTGGTAGAACCCCCCATGGCGATATCAAGTGTCATGGCGTTTTCGAATGCGGCTTTGTTAGCGATATTACGCGGCAGTACGCGCGCATCGTCCTGCTCGTAATACTGTTTGGTCAGGTTAACGATGCGCTTGCCAGCATTGATAAAGAGATCTTTGCGGTCGGCGTGGGTCGCCAGCAGCGAGCCATTGCCCGGCTGCGACAGGCCCAGCGCTTCGGTCAGGCAGTTCATGGAGTTGGCGGTGAACATGCCGGAACAGGAGCCGCAGGTTGGGCAGGCGGAACGTTCAATCTGCTCGCTGTCGGCATCGCTGACGTTCGGGTTCGCGCCCTGAATCATCGCATCGACCAGATCGAGCTTGATGATTTTATCGGAAAGTTTGGTTTTCCCCGCTTCCATTGGCCCGCCGGAAACGAAGATGACCGGAATATTGAGGCGCAGCGACGCCATCAGCATTCCCGGCGTGATCTTGTCGCAGTTTGAGATGCAGACCATGGCGTCGGCGCAGTGCGCGTTAACCATGTATTCCACTGAGTCGGCGATCAGCTCGCGCGACGGCAGCGAATAGAGCATGCCGCCATGGCCCATGGCGATACCGTCATCCACCGCAATGGTGTTGAACTCTTTAGCCACGCCGCCCGCCGCTTCGATCTGCTCGGCGACCAGCTTACCGAGATCGCGCAGATGGACATGGCCCGGCACGAACTGGGTGAATGAGTTGACCACGGCGATAATCGGTTTGCCGAAGTCGGCGTCGGTCATTCCTGTCGCGCGCCATAAGGCGCGGGCACCCGCCATATTGCGGCCGTGAGTGGTAGTGGCGGAACGGTACTTAGGCATGCTCTGTTTACTCCAGTCTGAAAAATGACGCGGGCACTGCTGCGCCCGCGTTACTGTCTTGTTATGCGTTAACCTGATCCAGCCAGCCGTATTTATCTTCGGTTTCGCCAGTAAACAGGCCGAAGAAGGCTTTCTGGATTTGGGTGGTCACCGGACCGCGTTTGCCCTCGCCCACCTGGATACCGTCAACACTGCGCACCGGCGTGATCTCCGCGGCGGTGCCGGACATAAAGATCTCGTCTGCCAGGTAGAGCGACTCGCGGGACAGCACCTGCTCGCGCACTTCGATACCCAGATCCTGCGCCAGCTTAATAATGGCGTCGCGCGTGATGCCCGGCAGTGCGGATGAGGTAAACGGCGGGGTAAACAGAATGCCGTCTTTCACTTCAAACAGGTTTTCGCCCGCGCCTTCAGAGATGTAGCCGTTGGTGTCCAGCGCGATGCCTTCCTGATAACCATGACGACGCGCTTCGCTACCCACCAGCAGAGAAGAGAGATAGTTGCCGCCCGCTTTCGCTGCGGTCGGCAGGGTGTTCGGCGCAACGCGGTTCCACGAGGAGACCATCGCGTTGATGCCGTTCTCCAGCGCTTCGGCACCCAGATATGCGCCCCACGGGAAGGCGGCGATGATCACGTCGGTGGTATAGCCGTCTGGCGGGTTCACGCCCAGGCCGACGTCGCCGACAAAGGCCAGCGGACGGATATAGGCGCTTTTCAGATTATTGTCGCGCAGGACTTTACGGGTCGCTTCCATCAGCTCTTCTACGCTGTACTTCAGCGGGAAACGGTAAATTTTGGCTGAGTCGTGCAGACGCTGCATATGTTCACGGTGACGGAACACCACCGGGCCTTTGTGCGAGTCGTAGCAGCGCACGCCTTCAAACACAGAAGTACCATAGTGCAGCGCGTGAGACATAACGCTGACCTTAGCGTCTTCCCACTTAACCATCTCCCCATTGAACCAAATAAAGTCTGCTTTCTTCGTACTCATTCTTATTTTCCTTTCACGAACAGGCGTGGATTTGTTGTGTTGCATGTTGTTGGATCTGGACGCAAGCGACATCCATCAGTTTGCTTAACTGCGAAGACAGTAAATCGACGGAGCGCTGACTGGCAACGGTCATTTCGATATTGATGTTCTCGCTGTTAGCCACTGCGCCCATGTTCATGGCGCAGACCTGAAAACCGCGATGGCGGACGACGCGTAAAATGCGCTCCAATATTTCAGGGCGAAAGCGAGCTTCGATAGACAATTGGTGCTGGTTCATACGGTTTTCTCCATCATGTTTGCATTGCTGGCACCAGGCGGCACCAGTGGCCAGACGTTTTCATGCTCATCAATCGCAACATGCAGGAAGTAAGAACCTTCGCTGTTCAGCAGAGCATCAAGTGCGGCATCGACCTCATCTTTACGGCTGATACGCTGGCCAGGGATATCAAACGCGCTGGCCAGCGTCAGAAAATCGGGATTGTCGGTGAGAATAGTTTCGCTATAGCGACCGTCGAAAAAGAGCTGTTGCCACTGGCGCACCATGCCGAGACGCTGGTTATCCAGCAGCAGGATTTTCACCGGCAGTTTTTTACGCTTAATGGTGCCCAGCTCCTGAATATTCATCATGATGGAGCCGTCGCCGGTTACGCAGATCACGGTGTCATCGGGGCGGGCGACCTGGGCACCTACCGCAGCCGGCAGGCCGAAACCCATAGTGCCGAGGCCGCTCGAGGTGATGAAATTCTCCGGCGCGCTGAAGTTCATATGCTGCGCGGTCCACATCTGATGCTGGCCAACGTCAGTGGTGATAACGGCACTTTCCGGCTTGCGATCGGAGAGCTGCTTCAGCAGCAGCGGTGCGTAGATCGCCTCGCCGGGATGGTCGTAGGGCCAGCTGAACGCCGCTTTCATCGCCTTCACCTCTTCGCGCCAGGCCTCGATCTGCAACGGCATGCTCAGCGCGGGCAGCACCTGATTCAGATCGCCCTGCAGCGAGACGTGCGCACGACGCAGTTTATTCAGCTCGGCCGGGTCGATATCGATATGGATAACGCTGGCGTGCGGCGCGAAGGTATCGAGCTTGCCGGTTACGCGGTCGTCAAAACGCGCGCCGACGGCAATCAGCAAATCGCAGGACTGCACCGCGAGGTTCGCGGCCTTGGTGCCGTGCATACCCAGCATGCCGAGGTAGACTTCGCTTTCGCTGTCGGCGCTGCCGAGACCTTTCAGCGTGGCGACCATGGGAATGCCGGTCTCCTGCGCCATGGCGCGCAGCGCGGGAACGGCCTGCGCCATCCCAACGCCGCCGCCGATATAGAGCATTGGCTTGCGCGACTGCGCCATCAGCACGCGCGCCTCTTCGATATGCTGCGGTGAATGCGAGACCGGCTCTTCAACCTGCAGCAGATGCGGCGTCAGTTCGCCGCTGGCGATTTGAATATCTTTAGGAATATCAACCAGCACCGGACCCGGGCGGCCTGACTGGGCGATGGCGAACGCTTCCGCCATGACGGAAGGCAAATCATCCAGCGACTCAACCAGAAAGCTGTGTTTGGTGCAGGCCAGTGACAAACCTAATACGTCGATCTCCTGAAAGGCGTCGGTGCCGATAAACGCCGAAGAGACCTGTCCGGTGATCGCGACTACCGGCACTGAATCCATCATCGCATCGGCCAGGCCAGTGATTAAATTGGTCGCACCAGGGCCGGATGTTGCAATGCAGACGCCGGTTTTGCCGGTTGCGCGGGCATAGCCAATCGCCGCGACCACCGCGCCTTGCTCATGACGACACAGTAGGTGTTCCACGCCGCCATCGTAGAGCGCATCGTACACTGGCATGATGGCACCGCCAGGATAGCCAAATACTGTGTCGACACCCTGCGCGCGTAAAGCCTGAACTACCCACTGTGCACCTGTCATGGTTATTCTCCTGTATCCTTAGGGGAGCAACAGAATTTTATGCTACTGCTCATTGTTTGCTCCTCGGTAATTAGCTGATATTTACTCCGGTCAAAAAAAAACCCCCGGACCTTTCGGTGCGGGGGTTTTTCGAATTCCGGCCTTGATTTCTAAGCCTTTCTTCCTGCAAGCGCAGCCCCGCACGGTGGGTTAATAATCACCACCACGCTAATCACAACTAGGCTAATCACTTGTAGAAGGGCTTTCATCTGTTGTCTGTTTTTTCGTTTGTTCGAAGTAATGCCTACAGAGTTATCACAGTTACGGGTGAGATGACAACTTTTTCCATCAGCTTTTTTTATGCCCCTCGACACGGGCATGAGGTATCAGACTGTAATTAAAGCGTTATTTTTTCATTGATAAATATTCATCACGAACGTGTCGCAACAGTTAAGCGTGATATTTGCTAAGCGGCTTCAGAAAAAATGCAGCGGGCCAAGAATCTCTCTGCTTTATTGCGGCCTCTTTCGACAGGTTAACTATTCCGGCTCGTGACCTTGTCTCTGCCGCGCCATAATCGCCGCGTTAAGGAGCGGTTATGACATTGTCCAGAATTCTTACCCGAGCGGCGATAGGTGTAGAAGCGCCGCAGGTTACTATCGAAGCGCATATCAGCAACGGATTACCCGCGCTGACGCTGGTCGGTTTGCCTGAAACGACGGTGAAGGAGGCGCGCGAGCGGGTACGCAGCGCCATTATTAACAGCGGATTCAGTTTTCCCGCCAGGCGTATCACCATCAATCTGGCACCTGCCGATCTGCCTAAAGAGGGCGGACGTTACGATCTGCCAATGGCGCTCGCTATTCTCGTGGCGTCTGAACAGCTTCCTGAAGCGAAACTGTCGCAACATGAGTTCGTGGGCGAACTTGCCCTCAACGGCGCGCTCTGCGGCGTTCAGGGCGCGATTCCGGCCGCGCTGGCAGCGATGCGCGCCGGACGGCGCCTTATCCTCTCTACAGAGAATCAGCAAGATGTCGGTCTGATAGAGCATGGCGATACGCTGGTTGCCGCTCATCTGCTGGAGATCTGTGCGTATCTGCAAAATCAGGCTGAACTCGCATGCGCGCAGGCTCAACAAGATGACGCTCAACAGCCGCCTGAAGACCTGAGCGATATCATTGGTCAGGAGCAAGGCCGTCGCGCGCTGGAGATTACGGCGGCTGGCGGACACAACCTGCTGTTGATTGGTCCTCCCGGCACCGGCAAAACCATGCTGGCGACACGCCTGCCCGGCATCATGCCGCCACTCAGCGACACAGAAGCGCTGGAGTGCGCCGCTATCGCCAGTCTGGTGAATAAGGTTACGCTACAGAGAGAGTGGCGTAAGCGGCCTTTCCGCTCGCCTCACCACAGCGCGTCGATCTATGCGCTGACTGGCGGCGGGTCGTTACCTCGCCCTGGCGAGATTTCGCTGGCGCACAACGGCGTGCTGTTTCTGGACGAGCTGCCGGAGTTTGACCGGCGAGTGCTGGACGCGCTGCGGGAACCCCTTGAGTCGGGCGAAATCGCTATTTCCCGCGCCCGTGCGAAAGTGACTTATCCGGCACGCTTTCAGCTCATCGCAGCAATGAATCCCAGCCCGACCGGACATTATCAGGGGCAACATAACCGCTGCTCGCCGCAACAGGTGCTGCGTTACCTGAGTAAGCTCTCCGGCCCTTTTCTCGATCGCTTCGATCTGTCGATTGAGGTACCGCTGCTACCGAATGGGATGCTGAGCAAACGCCCTGACGCTGGTGAAAGCTCAGCAAGCGTCGCCGAACGCGTGTTAAAGGCGCGTAGATTGCAAATAGCGCGGGCAGGCAAGATCAATGCGCGTATGAATAATGTCGATATCAGGTTGTGGTGTGATATAGCCAGGGAAGATGCTGAGTGGCTGGAGGAGGTGCTTAATCAGTTAGGCTTATCCGTGCGGGCGTGGCAGCGTATTTTAAAGGTGTCGCGTACGATTGCCGATCTGGCGGGTGAAGAGAGGATTTTACGTATTCATCTTCAGGAGGCGCTAGGTTATCGCACTATTGATCGGTTACTGATCCATTTGCATCGTAGTCTGGAATAAAAATGGGGCTGATTGCCCCATTCCGCTTAGTCATCGCTGTCGCTGTAATCTTCAACCGTATCCATCTGCGGCTTGCCGCCAGAGAGCGTATGAAAACGCTTAGGACGCTTAATGCGGGCAGTATATTTAGACCATACTCGCTCAGCTTCGGTTTGCGGCTCACGCAGACCACGACATACTTCTAAGAAAAGACGCTCTTCTTCAGTAATCGGCTCACGCTTTGCTAAATCAAGTTCATTAAAAGCAAAACCATGACGTTCCAGCAGTTGGGCTTCTTTAATGGTGAAATCACCATGCCGCGAGAAACCGCGCGGATAATGTTTGTTATCAAAGAAACGATTTGTGGTTGAGAAGCTTTCCGCCATCTTACACGCTCCTGATTCTCTTATGGCCGAGCTATTAATGGCGCGGAGTATTAGATAGGCTTGACAGAGTGTAAAACAAAACATTTAAATCTATACGACAAACATTTTTTGGGAGAAAGCTGTGGATACGGAATTACTTAAAACTTTCCTGGAAGTGAGCAGAACTCGCCATTTCGGGCGTGCTGCAGAAGCACTTTATCTCACACAGTCCGCCGTCAGCTTTCGCATTCGTCAGCTGGAAAATCAGCTGGGCGTTAACCTTTTTACTCGTCATCGCAATAACATACGGCTGACGTCGGCAGGAGAACGTCTGCTGCCCTATGCGGAAAGCCTGATGAGCACATGGATGATGGCCAAGAAAGAGGTCTCGCATACGCAGCAGCATCATGAGCTGTCGATAGGCGCCAGCGCGTCGCTATGGGAGGCCTATCTGACGCCGTGGCTGCAGACCCTTTATGAGAACCGTGAGAGCCTGCATCTTGAGGCGCGCGTGGCGCAGCGGCACCTGCTGGTCAAGCAGCTGCACGAACGACAGCTGGATCTGCTGGTCACGACAGAAGCGCCTAAAATGGATGAGCTTACCAGCCAGCAGATCGGCCATATTTCGCTGGCGCTGTTTCGTGCGCGCAAAACAGAGAAGCGAGAAAAGTATGATTACATCAAGCTGGAATGGGGCGCGGACTTTCATCAGCATGAAAGCTACCTGTCGGGTGGCGACGACGTCCCGGTGTTAACGACGACCTCTGCGCACGTTACGCGAGAGCTGCTTTACACTACGGGCGCCTGCGCATTTTTGCCTGACTACTGGCATAGCCTGTATAGCGATCTGGTGGTGATCCCTGATACGCCCGTTGCGGTGCGTCCTTTATACGCGGTATGGCTGCAGAACAGCGACCAGCAGGCGCATATTCGACAGCTGCTTAAGTTTCCGGTACTGGCGCGCTAAGGTTTCAGGAAAAAATGGAGAAGAGGCTGATATTTTCGGCCTTTTTGATCTTTCGGCTGAATAAAAAGCAAAAAAAATCCTTTGCCGAAGCAAAGGATTCTTTTTTCTGGCAGGGGCGGAGGGACTCGAACCCCCAACACCCGGTTTTGGAGACCGGTGCTCTACCAATTGAACTACGCCCCTAAAGAGGGTGGCGGTGCGGACGGGACTCGAACCCGCGACCCCCGGCGTGACAGGCCGGTATTCTAACCGACTGAACTACCGCA
>NZ_RYDU01000053.1:0-413 GCF_003970755.1 Pantoea sp. YU22
TAGTCGCTTAACCTCACAACCCACAGGCGTCTTGCGACGTGCGGTTGTGATTATTGAGAGACTCGAACGCCTCGCCTTTATTCCTTATTACGGAGGAATAACGCAAAGCGTCGTTTCAATTTTCAGCTTGTTCCGGATTGTTAAAGAGCAAATATCTCAAACGTGACCCGCAGGTCAGTTTTGAGATACTTCGTGGAGACACCTTTCACCTGTCACCTGCAAGATGGCGTCCCCTAGGGGATTCGAACCCCTGTTACCGCCGTGAAAGGGCGGTGTCCTAACCGCTAGACGAAGGGGACACAGAAATGCGTCACAGCTTCGCAGCCGTCCTGCTCATTACTTTCTATCAGACAATCTGTGTGAGCACTTCGAAGGCAGTATCTTCAGGTAAGGAGGTGATCCAACCGCAGGTT
>NZ_RYDU01000054.1:0-401 GCF_003970755.1 Pantoea sp. YU22
TAGTCGCTTAACCTCACAACCCACAGGCGTCTTGCGACGTGCGGTTGTGATTATTGAGAGACTCGAACGCCTCGCCTCTATTCCTTATTACGGAGGAATAATGCAAAGCGTCGTTTCAATTTTCAGCTTGTTCCGGATTGTTAAAGAGCAAATATCTTAAACATGACTCGTAAGTCATCTTTAAGATAGTAGGGTTGGCGACTTTCACTCACAAACCAGCAAGTGGCGTCCCCTAGGGGATTCGAACCCCTGTTACCGCCGTGAAAGGGCGGTGTCCTGGGCCTCTAGACGAAGGGGACACATAGTCTGCTTCGCAAGACGCCTTGCTCATTACTTTCTATCAGACAATCTGTGTGAGCACTTCGAAGGCAGTATCTTCAGGTAAGGAGGTGATCCAACCG
>NZ_RYDU01000008.1:0-211729 GCF_003970755.1 Pantoea sp. YU22
ATGCGGGCGGTTGCCCGGCATCCAACGCCATTCATGGCCATATCAATGATTTTCTGGTGCGTACCGGGTTGAGAGGCTGTGTATGTGAACTGTAACTGCCATGTTTTACGGCAGTGAGAGCAGAGATAGCGCTGATGTCCGGCAGTACTTTTACCGTTACGCACCACCCCGTCTGTAGCTGAACAGGAGGGACAACTGATAGAAACAGAAGCCACTGGAGCACCTCAAAAACACCATCATACACTAAATCAGTAAGTTGGCAGCATCACCCAGGTTATCTATCATGTGGTGCGCTTAACCGATAATGTGACGTCGGGCATCTATGTCAATGTGAGATAGTCAGTCAGCGAAAGAACCGGCCAGCCAGGCCGGTTTTTTTTTCTGCCATTTTTGCGAGCCAGATCGCACTCCCTCCCCTCACCCTTTTCCTTTCTCTGCCGATGTTAGTCTCATAACCCCGACATGAGATCAAGGATATGAACACCTCACTAACGTCTTCTACGCCGTTCAAGGCTGGCCTGTGGCGCAACCTGCGCCTGGTGCCGCTCTTTAGTATGATTTTCGGCGGTATTCTGCTGCTGTTCGCCCTCTGTATCGCTCTTGCCAGTTACTTTCTGGTACAGAGTAACCAGTCGCTGCGGGACGCCACCGATGAGATCCAGGTACGCATGGGGATCTCCAACAGTTCAAACCATCTGCGCACCGCACGACTGACGATTATTCAGGCAGGCGCCGCCGCCCGCATCGGCGAAATGGATGAGTTCAAAGCCAGCATCGCCGCTACCGAGAAGCGCATTCAGCAGGCGCAGGAAGGCTTCAAGGTTTATCAGAATCGCAAAGTCAAAACGCCTGAGGATATCGCGCTCGACGGGCCGTTGACGGCGCGTTTCAACGACTATGTTGAGAAAGGCCTGAAGCCGATGATTAACGCCGGCAAGCAGGGCAGTTTTGAAGGCATCATTGCGCAGGAGACCGATGTTACGCGCAAACTCGACAATGCCTATAACGAGGTGCTGCTGCAGGCAATCAAGCTCCGTACCCAACGCGCTGATGCCATTAATGCTGCGGCAGAACACCAGTCGCGCCTCGGCTTTATTGCCATGGCGGTCGCCTTCGTCGCCGCCTTGCTGCTGACGCTGGTGACTTTCATCTTCCTGCGTCGCGTCGTGATCAATCCGCTGCGTCAGTCGGTAACGCGCATCGAGCGCATCGCTCAGGGCGATCTCACCGCGCCGCCAGAACCGCACGGCCGCAGCGAAATCGGTACGCTGCTGCATAATCTGCAGCTGATGCAGGATTCGCTGGTGAAAACGGTTGGTACGGTGCGCGAAGGCGCGGTAGCGATCTATCAGGGCTCCGGCGAGATCTCAGCCGGCAATACCGACCTCTCCTCCCGTACCGAGCAACAGGCCGCCGCGCTGGAGCAAACCGCCGCCAGCATGGAGCAGCTGACCGCGACGGTGAAGCAGAACGCCGAGAACGCCCACCACGCCAGCCAGCTGGCGGCAGACGCCTCTGGCAAGGCGCACAGCGGCGGCGAACTGGTGAACGGCGTGGTTAAAACCATGACCAATATCTCCGGCAGCTCGAAGAAGATCGCCGAAATCACCAACGTCATTAACAGTATCGCCTTCCAGACCAATATTCTGGCGCTGAACGCCGCGGTGGAAGCGGCGCGCGCCGGTGAGCAGGGTCGCGGCTTCGCGGTAGTGGCCAGCGAAGTGCGCAGTCTGGCGCAGCGCAGCGCCCAGGCGGCTAAAGAGATTGAGTCGCTGATTGCGGAGTCGGTCAATTTGATCAAAGACGGTTCGCATCAGGTGGGTGAAGCAGGTGAAACCATGGGCGAGATCGTCGAGGCGGTACGCCGCGTCACAGATATTATGTCGGAGATCGCCGCCGCCTCAGATGAGCAGAGCCGTGGCATTCAGCAGGTAAGCCAGGCCGTCACCGAGATGGATAACGTCACGCAGCAGAACGCCTCGCTGGTGGAAGAAGCCTCGGCAGCGGCCGCGTCTCTGGAGGATCAGGCAGGCAAACTGACCAAAGCGGTCGCCGCCTTCCGCCTGCAGGATACGCCTGCGAGTCCAGCCGCGTCGTCCGGCGCTGCCCTGCCCGCGTTAAAATCACCGCTCGCTACTCCGCGTCCGGCGCTGGCAACCGCAGGCAATGACAACTGGGAAACATTCTGACGCTGATAAGCAATAAGGATGCGTTTTAGTAAAGTAGATTAAGCATTAAATAAGGCGCCCGATGGGCGCCTTATTATTTGCAGTAAACAGGAGAGACAGGCGTAAATAGCGCGTTTACTTCTCCAGATAAGGCTCAACAAATATCCCTTCCGGATGGTCGCCCTCATTAAAAAACCAGATGCCTAACGGATAATCTTCCAGCGCCACCAGATACATGACGCCTTCATTAAACGGCTCTACGGCGAGGATAGTGCCGAGGCGGCGCGGGCCGCCATCGGTTTTCACGGTGACGCGGTCATTGACCTTCATGCACGTTGCTCCTGATGATTTTCCTGGCATCAGTGTAAACGAAGAGGCTCGCCTCAGCGACGCGCAATTACCCAAACCGCATGGACAATACCGGGAATATAGCCGCACAGCGTCAGTAAAATATTGAGCCAGAACGCGCCGCCAAAACCAACCTGCATAAATACGCCCAGCGGCGGCAAAATAATGGCGATAATGATGCGTAACAAATCCATGGTCTCTCCTTGTCGCGTCAGGTTTTAACTTCGCTGCTAACTATAGACGATGTGGCTGATTAGAAAGGAAAAATCAGGTAAATTTAAGTAAGTGCGCACTTTTTCGCTTTCTTTACGTTTCGCAACAAGACTTCTGACACGGCTACCTTTTACACTTTCCGCACTGCCCCACCCCAAAGGGGCAGTCAACCTAAAAGTAACAAGGATTTTGCCCGCGCAGCGCGGGCTTTTTTTTACCCGCCTTTCTCTCTTTCACAGATTCATTCGCCAGCCTCGCCCGCCAGCTATACTTAATCGATCCGCCGCAATTTGTGGTCGGAGAAAGCCTGTAAATCCTTTTGTTAAAAAGGAGAGCGATAATGGCACAGACAAACAAAAGCGGTACCGATCTTCAGCACGATGAAACACCTGACGTGGACTCGCTGCTGGAAAGCCTGCCGGGCAGCAGGCAGGACTCCCCCAAATCGCTTCCAGAGGCGGATAACAGCCGTCATCTCAGCACCGGCGGCCGAGCCTGGGGAAGCAGTATTGAGCTGGCAGATGAGTATGAACTGGATATTCGCGACTGCACCTGCAATGAAATGAATCGCTAACCGCGCGGCAAAAAAATACCCGGCAGGGAGCGCCGGGTAAACAACCACTTAATTCGTTACACCAGGAAATTCTTGACACCTCAGCAGAGTACGCTTGCCCTGCGTTAAGACAAGCGCTCCCTGTGCACAAGCCTGCTGCTTTTCCCGCCAAAGTCGCGCTTAAGTTACCGGGAACAGCCTGAATCCAGCGGCTTTCGTCCATGCACTCTTTGTGCATCCCGCCTCGCTTAACCGTTGCGTTTTAAGAATTATCCTGGAAGTGCTGCGCGACAGGCGAAAAGAAGGCGCAATCGTTCATCAACTATAATACTGAAAATCCGCCAGTTAATGTCGCAAGGAGCCTGCTATGCCCAGTTTGCAACAGCCGCTGTTAGTCATCACCGATCTGGATGGTTCCCTGCTCGATCACCATACCTACCGCTGGGACGCCGCCGCAGAGTGGCTGGCCGAACTGCAGCGTTACCAGGTGCCGGTCGTGCTCTGCTCCAGTAAAACCGCCGCTGAAATCGTGCCGCTGCAAAAGCGTATTGGCCTGACAGGTATTCCCTTTATTGCTGAAAATGGCGCGCTGGTGCAGATGTCAGCGCAACGATGCGTGCGCATTCCCCCTGAAAGCCCCGGCTACGACGCGATCTGTCAGACGCTCAGCACGCTGCAGCTACGCTTTCGCTTTCAGGGTTTCTGCAACTTCAGCCATGCTGAGGTGGCGGCAATGACCGGCCTTACCGAAGGCGAAGCCACGCTGGCGCGTCAGCGAGAGGCCTCAGAAGTGATTGTCTGGCGCGATGACGAAGAGAAGCTGGAGGCGTTTCGCGCCGCGCTGGCACAGCATCAGCTGCAGCTGACGCAGGGCGGCCGCTTCTGGCATGTGATGCCGACAGGCAGCGGCAAAGGCGAAGCGCTGCGCTGGCTGCTCGGCCAGTACGACCATGCCCCCACCACTATCGGCCTCGGCGATGGCCCCAACGATGCACCCATGCTGGATGCGGTTGACTACGCCGTCGTGATCAAAGGCTACAGCAAAACGCCAGTCTCGCTGACCAGGCAAGATACGCAGCAGATCTACCATACGGCGCATTACGGCCCCGAAGGCTGGAAAGAAGGCCTTGACTATTTTCTGAGCCAGCCAGATTAAGCCGCACCCACTGTTTATCAAAAGGATAGCGCGATGAGTGATTTTTATCAGAATGGCGTGATTACCAATTTCCATAATCTGACCGACCGCAGCGTAGAGTCGCTGGAAAAAGAGATGGTGCGCTTTGCGCGCAAACGCAAAATGGGGCTGATTCTGCCATCGCTCTTCTCAGAACTGGAAGGGCCGGCGCTGGGAAATATCGTCGATGAGCTGGCGAAAGTGCCCTATCTCGACGAGATCGTGATTGGCCTCGATCGCGCCGACCGCGATCAGTTTCTCTACGCGCGCGAATTTTTCTCGCGCCTGCCGCAGCGCCACCGTATTTTATGGAATGACGGCCCGCGCCTGAAGGCGATTGATGCCGAGCTGGATAAAGAGGGGCTGTCACCCTCCCAGCCGGGCAAAGGACGCAACGTCTGGTTCTGTACCGGGTTTACGCTCGCGTCGGATCGCACCCAGTGCGTGGCGCTGCACGACTGCGATATTGTCACTTATGAACGCGGTATGCTGGCGCGCCTGCTCTATCCGCTGGCGAATCCGGCGTTCCAGTATGAGTTCTGCAAAGGCTTTTACGCGCGCGTCGCCGACGGCAAGCTTAATGGCCGCGTAGGACGCTTGCTGGTGGGTCCGCTGCTGCGCTCGCTGCAGAAGGTCTATGGCCACTCCGAGTATCTCGACTATCTCGCCAGCTTCCGCTATCCGCTCTCGGGCGAGTTCGCCATGCGCACCCATGTGCTTAACGGCATTAAAATTCCCGGCGACTGGGGGCTGGAGATTGGCGTGCTGTCGGAAATTTACCGCAACTACACCACGCGCCAGACCTGCCAGGTGGAGATCGCCGACAACTATGACCACAAACATCAGCCGCTGGCTGAAGATGACGGCACCGGCGGCCTGAAGCGTATGAGCAGCGATATCGTGCAGTCGCTGCTGCGCAAACTGGCGACGATGGGCGTACCGCTCACCAGCGACTCCTTTCGCGTGCTAAAGGCGACCTACTACCGCAACGCGCTCGATATGATGGAGATCTACAACCATGAGGCAGCGATGAACGGCCTGAAGTTCGATCAGCACACCGAAGAGGCGGCGGTGGAAATGTTTACCCAGTCGATTCTGGAAGCGGGACAGGCGTTTATTGAACGCCCTAACGACAAGCCGTTTATTCCCAGCTGGAGCCGGGTCCAGTCCGCCTTCCCCGATATTCTGCAGCGTATCTATCAGGCGGTGGAAGAGGACAACGACGGCAAGGTTTAACCGTCAGCTACCACGCGGTTGCGGCCCTGACTCTTCGCCAGGTAGAGTCGGCGGTCCGCTTCCGCCTGTAAGCGCGTCGCCTGGTAATCCCCCTGCTCTTCGCTGCTGGCGACACCTGCGGAGAGCGTCACGCTAAAGCAGCGGCTGGCATTCACCAGAATGGTTTTGGCCGCCAGCCGCTGACGCATACGCTCCGCCACCTTTTGCGCATCTGCCAGCCCGGTATCAGGCAGCACGACGCAGAACTCCTCGCCGCCTACGCGCCCGGCCAGATCCTCTTTACGCAACGCCTGAGCGATAATCGCGGCGACGCGCATCAGCGCCTGGTCGCCAGCCTGATGGCCCCAGGTGTCATTGACAGATTTAAAGTGATCGATATCGAGCTGAATCACCGACAGCGGCGCATTGAGCTGCTGACAGCGCGCTGTCTCAGCCTCAAAGCGCTCAAAAAAGGCGCTGCGGTTGAGCAGACGCGTCAGGCCGTCATAGCTGGCGCGCCACTCCAGACGGGCAGAGAGCTGGCTCAACCGCCGCACCAGACGAACGATAACCTGATGCGTCACCAGCAGCAGCAGAATGAACAGCAGCCACATCGCGAGCATAAAAAGCATGGCGCGCCCCAAATCCTGCCGTAGCCCCTGCGCCAGCGTTTGCTGATTCAGCAGGTAGCCGTCCACGTTTTTCAGCCTGCGCCAGCTGATAAACTGACTCTCCAGCCGCAGCGCGCCCTGCGGCTGACGCGCCATTTGTGCGTAGAGCCGCCGTCGCGCGCCGTCGCTCAGCGCTTTACCGTCCGATGCATTGAGCGCCGCCAGGGGCTGTTGCGCTTTGTCCAGCAGCACCACGCTGCCCTGCAGCGCGCTGTGGCGCATACTGTTCAATAACCTGGCGATACGCTGCCGGGTAAAATCCATCGACAGCACGCCATACCAGTAGCCGTCGCTAAACACAGGTGTGCTGACCGTAAGCATCGCGCCCTCATCGTTCGCGCCCTGATAAACGCCGGACCAGCGTAGCTGCTGAGAAGAAGCCAGAGCCGAGATCGCACGGAACCAGGGACGCGATACGATGGTGGCATAGCTGGCGGAAATCGCCGACAGGCTCTGCGGCGGACGCGAACTGATAAAAAAACCGGCGCGCGAGGTGTACCAGAAGCGCGAATGGAAATCGGCCTCCGCATCGCTGAACTGCATAATAAAGCTGAACTCCAGCGCCGCGAGCAGCTCGCCGTCAAGGCGTGCCGGATCGCGTTGCAGCAGGTTATCCTGCGCCAGCCCGCTGTCGCCGACGCCGTTTATCGGCATGCTGCGCGGCATATTGAGCCGCAGCTGCCAGGCGGGCTGACGGCGCAGCTGATGAAACTCCGCCAGCGCGCGCCGGCCGTGATCGGCATCAAGCGGATGCGACAGCGCGTAAGTGAACATGCGGCGATAATAGATCAGCCCGTCGATGCTCTCCTGAAACTGGCTTTCCAGCCCGTTCTGCATATCTACCAGCGCGGCACGCTGCCGATCTTCATAGTTCGCATGCAGTGTATAGAGCTCGCGCAGAGTCAGAAAAAAGGAGAAAAGAAAGACCGCTAAAAACAAGAGGTGAACACGCAGCTCGGGGCGTAACGTTCGGACGGAGAGCGGCAAAACAGCCATCAGCAACGATGCTCCGAATAACAAAGATCAGGCGATTATAGCAGGCGTGGTGGATCAGAAAATGCGGGAAGTCACGGGGGATGAACAAAGCATCCCCGTTGGATGGGGCTTAGCTGACGAGCTGTGATTCAGGAACAGAGTGGCTAAGCTCGTCCTGATGAAAGGCTTCGCGGCGCACGGCATAGCCGTCATACCAGCGGCACTCTACCATTCCGCTGGCATAGCCAGTCACAACCATAGCGGGGCCGCCCTCTTTATGCTGAACTTCATCGCTAATCGTAAAGCTCATTTTGCATTCTCCTTTTGACCGTTAACAGAACCTTTCTATCTATAGCAGCCATCCGGACATCCTGCCTGTTAAGGCATGCAAAAAAGCGTAAATTCAGAATAAAGCAGTAAGATATGTTGAAAATAAAAAAAGCGGATAAAAATTATTATCCGCTTTTAACATCTGAAGGAGCTGAAATCAGATTTTGCAGCCTTCGCAATCCGCTTCGTCGCCTGCATCGTCCGGCACTTCATTGACCTTTTCCGCCGCTCTGGCTTCAGCCTGCTCCAGCTGGGCATCAATATCAAATTCAAACATATCGTCGTTCATCGCGTCTCCTCTTCAGACTACACATCATATGGCAGTGCGCTTTATACCGATTTACCGCGCAGTTTAGCAATCAGATTCACCGCCAACAGCACGATCGACCCAACGATAAAGCCGAGCACCAGGTTAGCGCCGTTGCTGAGCAGGCTGGCAACCAGCCCGTTCATATCGCCGGTGATCGCCTCGATCAGATGATGCAGCGGCTCCAGGCCATGTACGATAATGCCGCCGCCGACCAGAAACATCGCCAGGGTGCCGACCACCGTGAGAATTTTCATCAGCCAGGGGGCGAACCCCAGCAGAAAACGACCGATGCCCTGCGCGACCGCCGAAGATTTCTCATTCAGCCAGTAGCCGAGATCGTCGATTTTCACGATAGCGGCGACGATGCCGTACACGCCGATGGTCACCAGAATGGCGATGCCGGCGAGGATCAATACCTGATTCAGCAACGGAGCGTCAGAAACGATGCCGAGCGTAATGGCGACGATCTCCGCGGAAAGAATAAAGTCAGTGCGCACAGCGCCTTTGACCTTGTTCTTTTCAAATTCGCGCGGGTCCTGCTGCGCCAGCTTATCGAGCCGCTGCTGGCGCGCCTCCGGGCTTTTCTCCTGCTTATCATGCTGCAAACTGTGCAGCACTTTTTCCACCCCTTCATAGCAGAGGTAGGCGCCGCCTATCATCAACAGCGGCGTAATAAGCCAGGGCGCGAAAGCGGAAATCAGCAGCGCCAGCGGCACCAGGATCAGTTTATTAAGAAACGAGCCCTTCGCGACGCCCCACACGACCGGCAGTTCGCGATTGGCCTTTACGCCCGTTACCTGCTGCGCGTTTAACGACAGATCGTCTCCCAGCACGCCAACGGTCTTTTTCGCCGCCACTTTGCCCATGACGGAAATATCATCCAGAAGTGTTGCAATATCATCTAATAAAGTCAGTAAGCTGGATCCTGCCAAAATCTCTTCCTTATTCCGGTTCGTTATGTTGACAACAGGGACAGCGCTCCAGCGTCGCGGCGGTTATCTCAGCGATGCCGTCGCACTCCCACTCTACGCGGACCGCGCCTGACAGCTCGCCTGCATGCAGGTATTTGCTGACCGGGCTTTCCGTCATGCCGGTAATCTCCTCCGTCGCGACCAGCGTGTCGCCGACATAGACGCGCGCCGTCGCATGAGCATTGACCATGCGCTCGTCGCGCAGCTGATAGAGGCGTTTTACCGTCAGTTTAATACTGCTCATCCAGAACTCCTGCTCGCGGGGGAAGGCGAAATCTAACCCGGCGAAGTCGACAAGGCAAGGCGGCCTCAACGCGGGCGATAGTGCTGAATACCGTTGTGATCGATCTCCGCGCTCTGGTCCATCGCCAGCAGCCACTCCTCCAGTCGCTCCTGCAGATCGCTGTCGCTCAGCCGCAGCTTATTGCGCAGCGCGCACTCCCAGATAATCAGCACTTTCCAGCCGCTCTCCTGCAGCTGCCGCACATAGCGGTTATCGCGCTCTACGTTGCTGTTGATTTTGCCGACCCAAAATTCCGTGCGCGTCGCCGGCACCTTAAAGAGATAGCAGTTATGGTGATGCCAGAAACAGCCGTGCACAAAGATAATCGCCTGCTGCTCAAGCAGAACGAAATCGGGACGGCCGGGCAGGTTTTTATCCTGAACGCGGTAAGCAAAACCGCGATCCTTTAACAGCTGCGCCACCCGTAGTTCGATGGCGGTGTCCTGCTGGCGTATCGCACGCATATTTTTGCTGCGGGTCGTGCTGGAGTGTACATCGGCCATGGCGTCTCCTTTTTGCCCTATCTATCAACTTTAGTCGGACTCAATAAAAGCGAAAGCTTCCGCTGCGGTTAACGAGGCGGCGACCGGCGGGTAAAATCCCGACGATGCGTCATGCAGCCGGCCGTTAGGCATCGACCGCCAATTTCTTCGAAGCCAGAGGAGTGTTAGCATAGCCCGTTCACAGTTAAGGAAAAACGCATGCTTGCCGATGACGCCACCGCAATGACGGAACCCGCTTCTCCCCTGCTCTCTCCCGATAGCGAAACCGCTGACCTGATGCGCCAGGTGCTGGCGATTTATGCCGCGCGCGATTTAGCGGCGAAATTCCATCAGGCGGGCTTCCGCGACTGGACGCCGCAGCAGCTGACGCGGCTGCGGCAAAACAAAAGCGCGTTGCCGCCGCTGAGCGAAGGCGAATTAACGCTGTTGCGCAGCCTGCTGCCTGCGCGTCCCGCCCATTATGACAACCCGCAGTTTCGCTTCATCGACCTCTTTGCGGGCATTGGCGGCATCCGGCGCGGTTTCGATGCCATCGGCGGAAAATGCGTCTTTACCAGCGAGTGGAATAAAGAGGCAGTGCGCACCTACAAGGCGAATCACTACAGCGATCCGCAGGAGCACCGCTTCAATACCGATATTCGGCACATCACCCAGCCCGCAGGTCTGCGCGACGAGGCGGCCATCTATCGCCATATCGACGCGGAGATCCCCGATCATCAGGTGCTGCTGGCCGGTTTTCCCTGCCAGCCCTTTTCGCTGGCAGGCGTCAGCAAAAAGAATGCGCTGGGCCGCGCGCACGGCTTTGAGTGCGAAGCCCAGGGTACGCTGTTTTTCGACGTGGCGCGCATTATCGCCGCTAAAAAGCCGCCGATCTTCGTGCTGGAGAACGTTAAAAACCTGAAAAGCCATGATCAAGGCCGCACCTTTGCCGTCATTATGGCGACGCTGGATGAGCTGGGTTACGACGTGGCAGACGCCGATGCCGACGCGCCGGACGCGAAGATTATCGACGCGCGCCACTTCCTGCCCCAGCACCGAGAGCGCATCGTGCTGGTCGGCATCCGCCGTGACTATCCGTTCAGCAAAGCGCTGTCGCTGCGTCAGATCCAGCAGCACTATCCAGCCGCGGTGCCGAGCCTGCAAAGCCTGCTGGAACCCGAGCCGGAGGAGAAATATATTCTTTCCGCGCAGCTGTGGCGTTACCTCTACGACTACGCCAGAAAACACAAAGCGAAAGGCAACGGCTTTGGCTTCGGGCTGAACGATCCGCGTAAAGCTGACGTCTGCGTACGTACCCTGTCGGCTCGCTATTATAAAGATGGTTCGGAAATCCTCATCGATCGCGGCTGGGATCAGGCGCTGGGCGAAGCGGATTTCAGCAATGCGGAAAATATGGCGCGTCGGCCGCGTCGCCTCTCGCCGCGCGAATGCGCGCGCCTGATGGGCTTCGAAGCGCCAGGCGAGCACCAGTTCCGCATTCCGGTTTCCGATACGCAGGCCTATAAGCAGTTCGGCAACTCGGTTGTGGTGCCGGTTTTCGCCGCCGTGGCACAGCTGCTGCTGCCTATTATCAGGCAGTTAAATAACGCGTAACAGGACCAGAGTTTAGCTTAGTAACGCGCATTATGCTGTTTTTTCAGCAATGCGCCCTCTGTCACAAAGTTGTCACGCAACCGGCGAATACTCGCTTTTATTTTCGGGTTGCGCTATGTCCTCCATCACTCTTCTTAAACGCCGTTTTCGTCTGCGTAAGCCGGGGCTTCCCGGCTGGCTCAGCAGTCTGCGCGGCAACTTCACCCTGTTTGTTATCCTGTTCTGCCTGCTGCAGGCGCTGGGCGTTACGCTGCTCACCGCGCAGGTTAATCATACACAAAGCGCGCTGGTAGAGACCGCGTCGCTACGGGAAAGGCTGGCCCTGCTTGATAAAGCGCGTATTGAACTGCTGACCGCCAGCGACGACAGCCATCGCGCCGGTATCTATCTGATGCAGGACCAGCAGAGCGGCTCGGTAGACAGCTGGAAAAGTCTGGCCGACAGCGCCAGCGCGTCGCTGCAGCAGGCGAAAACGCTTTTCGCTGGCTATCACGCTGCGGACAACAGCCCGCTGGCGCAGGGCTTTACCCTGCTGGCGCAAGGGCTGGAAGAACAGCTGAAAGGATTAAAGGATAATCAGATCGACGCCTTTTTTATGGTGCCGATGCAGGCCTATCAGCAACAGTTCAATGACGCCTGGTTCGCTGAAATCGACGCGGCAAACAAAGAGCTCGGCGCGGTTAACCACAGCACGCTGGAGAGCATGACGCACAGCCGCAACCTGTCGCTCATCGTCAGCGCGCTGCTCTTCTCGCTGCTTATTACTGGCGGTGTGCTGCTGGCGCGCGGCGTGATTACGCCGCTGCGTCACGCCAGCCACCAGCTACAGCAAATTGCAACCGGCGATCTGCTGTCGCCGCCCGCCGCCGGACGCTTACAGGCGCGAGAAACGCAGCAGTTGTTCAGCGCCATGGCGGAGATGCGTCAGGGGTTACGCCATATCGTGCATGAGATTAATACCATTGCTGCCAGCGTGGCGGCAGGCGCGGGCGAGATGCAGCAGCATAACGCGCGCGTCAGCGAGCAGCATCAGGCGCAGAACGCCAGTTTCACCCATCTGTCGCAGCGGCTGCGTCGCGTCGCGGAAGAGGTGGAAACCAGCGCGCAGGTATCGCAGCAGGCGACGCAGCAGGCGTACGATGCCGATACGCTGATGCAGCAGTGCGTTTCGCGGGTGGATGAGATGGAGACGCAGATGCGTCAGATTGTCGACGCCTCAGGAGATATCGCCGGTATCGTGGAGATGCTGGAGAGTCTGTCGCTGCAAACGCGCCTGCTGGCGCTTAATGCGGCGATTGAATCCGCGCACGCCGGGGTTTACGGCCGCAGCTTTTCCGTGGTGGCGAAAGAGATCGGCATGCTCTCCAGCCAGAGCAGCGGTTCGACGCAGCGCATCGACGGGTTGATCCAGCATACGCAACAGCATGTCACGCAGGGTTTTAACAAGGTTAAGGTGCTGGAGAAGCTGTTTCAGACCATCAGCGGCGCCGTGGCCGCTATCGCCGGGCAGCTTCAGGCGCTTCAGCAGAACGCAACGGCGCAAAGCAAGCGGGTCAGCCATATCGCCGCCGAGATCCATAAGCTGGATGAGACGCTGCAGGCCAGCGCCGGACTCAGCACGCAGCAGCAGCGCGCGGCTGATACGCTTCAGCAGCAGGCAGCGCGGCTGGCGCAGAGCGTACAGCAGTTCCGCATCTGATATGCCCAATTAACGCCCATAAAAAAACCCGTCTTGCGACGGGTCTTATTTATTTCTTCTTCTTGCTCTGTTTCTTCAGTAGAGCACGCAGCTGCTTAACCTCATCCGCGGAAAACGCGTTTGACGCGGTCTCTTCCGTATCCTGGTTATCTACCGCCGATGCGGTGGGCGGCAACAGGCTCTCCTGTAGACGCTGAACAATCTCCTGACTCATTGAGATCTGATTTTCCAGCGCCAGCTGTTTAATCTGCTCCTTCAGCGCCGGATCAATCTTAATCGTCAAATTTACCGTATCAGTCATTCCGTTACTCCCTTCGTTATTTATCCACAACGTAGCGGAAGTCACTAACGTTTAACAGACTGTCATAAAAATTTAATATTAGGCGCGTATAGGGCTAAAATCGCGCAGCACCGATTCGTCGATGCTGGTGAGGTTGCCCTGCAGCTCCGCGCACAGCTTGGCCATATAGCGCACCAGGAAATCCGCATTATGCTGCGCCAGCGCCCTGCCCGCTTCGGTTTGCATCGTATCCGGCAGCCGCAGCAGCTTCTTCTGGAAGTGATCGAGCGTCCAGTTTACATCGTTAAGCTCGCGCATTTTGCCGAGCGGATCGTCACTGTCAAACAGCGGACGATTAAGCGCGCCGGCCGTGTAGAACACGCGCGCCAGGCCAATGGCACCCAGCGATTCGAGACGATCGGCATCCTGAACGATCTTCGCCTCCAGGGTTTCCGGCGCAATGGCGGCGCTAAAGCTGTGTGCTTTAACCGCATGGCTTACCGCCGGGATCAGCGCGGCGGGAAAATCGGGGAAATCCTGCGTCAGGATGCGTGCGGTCTCTTCTGCAGCATAAGTAGAAGCCAGATGGCGTTCGGGATGATTTTTCGGCAGGTTTACCACGTCATGAAAGTAGCAGGCGGTCAGAACCACCAGCGGGCTGGCGTCGCTACCTGCCATAATGCGTTGGGCGCTCATCCAGACGCGGCGCAAATGGGCGATATCATGCGCCTTGTCATCATGAACCCAGTTAATCTGAAACCAGCTTTCGAAGCGCGTTTGCCAGAGTGAGAGCGACATGGCTTATCTCCCTGTTAATGTTTGGGTATCGGTCTTTACATCAGACCGTACGCAGTGGGACGTCATCTTACCGAGTAGCTGATGACAAATTTTTGACACAGGGTGGTTTAAATTCGCTGTGATAAAACCGGTTTCGAAAAAAAATGAGACCGGGATCGAGTTATAGCGCTAATTCAAGCACTATCCCAGTTTTTAACAAACTTTCAGCATTAACCCATATCAATTATCTTAAGCAAATCTTATTAATATTAGGCGAAACGGCCTCGCTGAGTTCGTTTCTACATGTACAACCAGCGGCAGTATCGTCCAGGATGAATCAGTATATCTGCGCTTTGTGAAGGTTAAAGAATCTGAAAAGGTTTCAAAAACGCCCGATATAACGTACTGTATTCGGGTTATACCAGGTAAGGGACCACTTAGTAGACTCGGTCTGGTGCGTTTTTTGCATTTTCGCTTTTTCCTAAAGGCAAATCGTTGTGTTGCCGTTACTGTAAGGCGACAAATTGTTAAGCAGATTGATGTAAAGTCATCACGGCTGAGCGCAGGCGCAAGACAGCGATTGAATGTGTGTCAACCGGGTTCTATTTATATTCAGAGGTAATCAATGAAAGAACGGCCGATTCTTTTTTCCGAACAGCGGGTTCGCGCCCTGTTGGTTGGCCAGCAAACCCAGACCCGGCGCATCATGAAAACGCAGACTTTCGGACCAGGTCAGGATCATCATGAAGGCGTACACGCTTTCGACGTTAACGCTAACCATCTGCACGGCTACAAGCTTATGTCGATGGCCGATATCAGCCAGCACTGCCCTTATGGCAAGCCGGGCGATATTTTGTGGGTGCGCGAGACCTGGCGTGGACCTATCGTGCCTGAAAGCGATCTGGCAGAGTATGAACGCGATCCGTCGCCGTTCCGCCTGCCCGCGTTTTGCCAGTACCGCGCCGATAACAACGAGCTGGGGCATCATAGCCAGGGCGGACCGGAAGCCGATCAGTTCGGCTGGCAGACCGCCATCCATATGCCGCGCTGGGCCAGCCGCATCAACCTGCAAATCACCGCTGTACGTGCGGAGAAGATCCAGGATATCAGCGAAGATGACATTATGGCTGAAGGCGTGCAGACCGATTCGCACTTCCTGAATAACTTCTTCACCATGAATATGAATGCGGAATCGCCTAAAGAGGCCTACCGCAAAGCGTGGCAGAAGCAGTACGGCGCCACCAGCTGGGAAGTCAACCCCTGGGTCTGGGTGATTGAATTTGCGCGCGTCGAGCGCAATTAACATCGCTTTGCGGGCTGAATCACAGACAAATTGCATGCTAAGCGGTTGAATAGACAGCTTTCATCCCTGCAGCCAGATCAAGGTGCCAGCGACCGCTTCGGATGCTGGCATTTTTTCTGGCGCGTCAGGGTCGCGAGGGGAATCCGTCAGCGAGTACTGCGATGTTTAAATGGCCGTGGAAAAACGATAACCGCGCTTCCTTTGTCGAGCTGCCCTGGCAACAGGGGCTGGCGCAGCCGGTATTTAGCTGGCTGGACGAGGATGAGCAGCAGGCGCTGATCGCCATGGCGCAGCGTTTCCTGCAGCAAAAGAGACTGGTGCCGCTGCAGAATGTCGAGCTTGATGAATTGCGCAGCGCGCGCATCGCTCTGCTCTTCTGCCTGCCGGTGCTGAAGCTGGGGCTGGAGTGGCTCGACGGCTTTCACGACGTGCTGATCTATCCAGAACCTTTTGAAGTCGCCGACAGCTGGGAAGATGAACAGGGCCTGGTGCATCACGCCGCCGCCGTCCATGCCGGACAGAGCTGGACGCAGGGTCCGATTGTGCTCAACTGGCTCGACCTTCAGGATGCGTTCGATCTCTCTGGCTATAACCTGGTGATCCACGAAGTGGCGCACAAGCTGGATGCACGCGGCCGCGGCTACACCAGCGGCATACCGGTGATGGCGCTGCGTGATGTTGCGCTGTGGGAAAAAGATCTGCGCGCCGCCATGGAAGAAATCGAAAATGAGGTTGAGCTGGTCGGCGAACAGGCCGCGACTATCGATCCTTATGCCGCCAGCGATCCCGCCGAGTGTTTTGCCGTGCTGTCCGAATACTTTTTTACCGCGCCGGCGCTGCTGTTTGAGCGCTTCCCGGCGATGTACCGCCACCTGAGCCAGTTCTATCGCCAGCATCCGCTACCGCGTTTTGCGCAAAATTCGCCGCATTCCGCTTAATCCGCGATCGCTTTGCTGCAAAGCTAGCCAGTTGAATGCTAATGTGTTTTTCGCTGTTGACACGCCGGAGCGCGGCCATTAATATGCGCCCCATCGAAACGATTCCTCTGTAGTTCAGTCGGTAGAACGGCGGACTGTTAATCCGTATGTCACTGGTTCGAGTCCAGTCAGAGGAGCCATATTAAAGAAGCCCGCTCAGGGAAACCTGAGCGGGCTTTTTGCTGTGGTGACTTTGCCGCTAACAGACTCAGAGTTCGCGGCGCGCAAACGCCAGCATCCGCTCCGCCAGCGCTTGCGGAGTTTGCATTGGCAGCAGATGGCCGGCGCCGTCGATAATCTCCAGCTCGCCCTGCGGCAGATGGGTGCGCATCACTTCCCGCTGCGTCTCAACGCCCGGCACGTTGCCGTCTTCGCTGCCCAGCACCATCATGGCGGGCAGCTCAAGGCGGCCGATTTGCTCGCGCAGATCTTCCCGGCTGCCGTGCAGCGCCCAGGCGTGAAAGGCGGCAGGCGCGGCGCTTTGCGCATCGGCAATCGCCACCTCGCGCAGCACATCCGGCAGAGGCGCGGAGCAGGCACCGTCGACAAAGCTTTCCGCCTGCTGACGCGTTCCCTGATATTCCGCCTGCGTCTGGCGATCCTGTTCACTCATCGGCTGCGGGCCAGGCGGCGATGGCGCCACCAGCACCAGCCGTTGCAGATAATCAGGCTGTCGGGCGGCAAGCGCCATTGCCACCTTCCCCGTCATGGAGTGACCGACAAGGATCACCTTTTTCAGCTGCAGCTGGCGGAGGGTTTCATCGACCTGGTTCGCCATTGAGGCCACATCATAATCTTTGATGTCAGTTGCGTCGCCAAAGCCCGGCATATCTAACGCCACGCAGCGGGAAGCGCGATCGAGATAAGGCAGTGCTGGAAACCAGGTGCGGTGCGAGCCGCCCAGATAGTGCATCAGTACAAATGTTGTTTCGCCCTCTCCCTGTAAGCTGTATGGCAGCATAAAACCTCCTATATCAGGGTGCCGTTGATGTCGCCCAGCTGCGCTATGGCTGTCTCGCTATAGCCCGCCTGCCGCAGCGGCGCGACAACGTCGCGCGTCAGATCGGGCACATAGCCTATCAGCAGCTCGCCAGCGCCGTGCAGCGTCACCTCCTCCAGCGCAGCAGGCAGCAGCAGCGACTCGGCGCGGCCCAGCGTCACGCTGACGCCGTTCGCTTCCACCGTTAGCGGCTCGCCAGTGTTGGAAACAATACGCGCGCGGCTGAAGCTGAAACGCTGCGACTCGCTAAAGCGCCAGCGTTCCAGCGCAAAATAGGGGCCGGCGCAGCAGAAAAGCCGCGTCAGACCGCCCTTCTCAAGCGTCAGCCCCGGCTGCGGCGTGCAGCGCAGCTCCGGCCGCAGCTCCTCCAGCAGCGCATCGATATTTTTTTCCCACTCTTGCTGAGAGAGGCGCGCGCCATCCTCCATCTGCCACGGCATCGCATGCTGCTGGATATTGGAGGTCTGCTCAATTTCATAAATCAGCGTGTCGGGACCAAAGCTGTGCAGCATGCCGCCTGGCACGTAAAAAGTATCGCCCGCTTTTACCGGCACCCGGTGCATCACCGCATCATAATCCTGCGCCAGCAGCGCCGCCTTGAGTCGGGCGCTGTCCACACCGTCGCGTACGCCCAGCAGGCAGGTCGCATCTGGCGCGGCCCACAGAATATGCCAGGCTTCGGTTTTGCCGTTCGGCTGCTGCTCCAGCTTTTGCGCCAGCGCGTCGTTAGCGTGCAGGTGAACCGGCAACATGCCGGTTCCGTCGATAAATTTGCTCAGCAGCGGGAAGTGCGGGCCGCGCCAGCCAGGCGCGACCATTTCGTCGGGGTAGCGTTCGGTGAGCTGGCGCAGCGTCTGACCCGCCAGCTCGCCGTTGGTGACGCTGGCGATCATACCGTCAACGTCGCTGATTTCCCAGCTTTCCGCAATGCGCGTCTCAGGCAGACCCGCTTTTCCCAACTGCTCTCTGATACGTTGCCCGCCAAAAATATGGGTGGCGAGCGGCGTAGTCAGCTTTAAAGGATAAGCGTTCATATTTCTCCCTTACGCAGGTTTAGATAACCGCGACACCGCCTGTGACCGCAATGGTTGCGCCAGAAATGTAGCTCGCTTCGTCGCTGGCCAGCATAACGTAAGCAGGTGCCAGCTCGGCAGGCTGTCCCATGCGCTGCAGCGGAACTTCGCCACCGAAGCTTTCCACCTGTTCAGGCGGCATGGTTGACGGGATCAGCGGCGTCCAGATAGGACCGGGCGCAACGGCGTTGGCGCGAATGCCTTTCTCCGCCAGCAACGCTGCGAGGCTGCCAGAGAAGTTAACAATGGCGGCTTTGGTCGCAGAGTAGGCGATCAGCTTCGGTTTTGGCTGGTCGGCGTTGATCGAAGCCGTATTGATAATGGCGCCGCCAGAAGGCATATGCGGCACCGCCGCCTTGCAGATATAGAACATGGCGTAGAGATTGGTTTTCATCGTGCGATCAAATTCTTCATCGCTAATCTCATCCAGCGACATACGCGTCATCTGGAAAGCCGCGTTATTCACCACGATATCGATCTTGCCGAAACGCTCGGCCGTCTGCGCCACAATGCTGCGGCAATGCTCCGCTTCGGTGACGTCGCCTGCGATCAGCAGCGCCTGCTGGCCCGCCTCTTCCACCAGTTTCGCCGTATCTTTTGCGTCTTCATGCTCGTCCAGGTAGGAGATCACGACATCCGCGCCTTCCCGAGCGTAGGCGATGGCGACGGCACGACCGATGCCGGAATCGCCGCCGGTAATAATGGCGGTTTTGCCTTTCAGGCGGCCAGAACCCTGATAGCTGGTCTCACCATGATCGGGTTTTGGATCCATTTTAAGGATGCTGCCGGGCCATTCCTGCTGCTGCGCCTGCTGAGGATGTTGTGGACGATCTGTCATACGTTCTCTCCTTTTAGTGACTCTTTCACTGTCGTTAATGGAGCTGAATCGTTATCAGCCTCGAGCCCTAAGTGTAGCAGCCATCACAGAATCGCAAGGAGAAGTGCTAAGCGTAACGGGTTGAAGGTACAACGAATTTGCCTGAAAAGAAGTGAAAAAAGCCCGCGTAAAGCGGGCTGTGCGGGCTTGCAGGACGCAACAGGCGCGTCGGCTACAGCAAATCTTCCCACGTCGTAATCAGCTTTGCCGGCAGCGGCTGCGCCAGCAGCGATTCATCCGGTTTCCAGCTTTCCCAGTCGCGAAAAGCGGCGAAGTTCAGGCCGGTCAGTTTCTCCAGCGCGCTGACCGTAACGCGGTACTCATCGACATTGGGCCGGGGCGCATCCTGCGCATGCGGCAGGACGCGACGCGGCTCATCCAGCAGATCCGCCTGGCTGACCAGCAGAGCCGTCGCCTGCGGCTTGCCCGCCGTGTTAATGCGCAGCACCACCTTCCAGAACATCAAGGGCACCTGCCATTCAGCATACTGTCGCCACTGGTCATTCAGCACCGGCCCGGTCAGCACGCTGACCTTACGCTTCGACTCCAGCACGCCCGACTCAAGGATATAGCGCTCCACGCCCTGCCAGTACTGCAGGCTCTGGTTGAAGCGAAAATGCTGCGGCGAACAGTTGGTGAAATGAAAAGTATCTTTATTCGCGCGCACCGCTTCTTCCGCCGTACCCCAAGTGGGATCGCTGCGACGCGTAAGATGTCCGCGATCGAACCAGCGGCTGTATTCGCTGTAAAAGGCCTGACCGGTGGTGTAGCGGCTGTCAATGCGGCTGTCTTCGTACCAGCGGTCCCCCTCTTCCAGCAGCGACGGCTGGCCGTTGCCGCGATCGATGGAGATATAGCGCGCGCCGTCAATATTGGTGGCGGTAAAAAAGGCGAGTCGCCGCTCGGCGCTCATCAGCAGCGAAAAATGCTGATAATCAAGTTTCGCTTCTGCACCCTGCCGACCGTCGCGCAGCGGTGCCACTTCAGCGGCGCGCGGCGCGATAATGGCGGCCAGATCGATCGCCTCGCCGTCGAGGAAACCGGGCTGGAAACCGTCGCGATTGCCGTAGTTGGTCTCCGGCGCGGCAGCGGAGGCGATCGGCGGAGCCGCGTTTTCACTGACGGTCAGCGCCTGCATCAGCTGTGCCTGTTGCGCCGCGGGCAGCTGCGGCAGCTCGCCCTTCAGCCAGTCGATAATGGCGCTGATGCGGATCCCTTCATTCACCCAGCCGTCATCGCTCTCAACGCCGCCGTGGTGTAGCGCGACCAGCTGCCACGCGTCGTTAAACACCGGCGCGCCGGAAGAGCCGCTATCGGTATCGGCCGCATAGTGCAGCAGCTGCTCGTGACGCGCCAGCAGCGCGTTATTACGCAGCGTAATCTGCTGCGGCGCGCCACCGGGATGATGGATAAGGTTAAGGCTGATGCCCAGCGCATGTTTATCATTGCGATCGTTCAGCGCCAGCGGCTGCGGCGCCTCGCCGCCGCCAGCCACTATCTCGCCGAGCGCAATAAGGGTGCAGTCCAGCTCATCGGTCGGGCTGGTAAGAAAAAAACGCTCCGCATCGGCGACATAAGTTACGCCGTCGACCAGTTCGCCCGTTTCTGTTCGCCGCCAGCCAAACTGCAGCGTGACGCGCCCCTGCGCGGGCGGCTGCGGCAGCAGATGATGATTAGTGATAAAGAGCCCGCCGTGCGTCATAAAACCGCAGCCCCTGGGAATGCCGTCTTCTCGCAGCAGCGCCACGGCGCGGGCGCAGGTTAACCCCTGCTCTAAGAAGGCGATCGGCAACAGATCGTTGCTTTCGCCGGTGATAACGCCCTGACGCAGATGTTGCTGAAAGGCGTAGCGCTGCGCGCGCGCGCGATCCGGCTCTGCCGGTTCACCCGCTGCCAGCGCGGTTCGGGTCTGCGTACGCCGCTGCGCAGTCAATGCCAGCCGCGCGCTAATCAGCGCGGCGCTCTCTTTATCGTTCATTCGCTCCTCCAGGTTAAAAGGCGTGCTGCTCTTTTAACCATAGCCGCTGCGGCTGAACGATCCTTTTTCTTATGCTTCGATTCCGCCGCGCGACAGATTGCTCGCCGCCGCTCTGGCCTGTTGCTGCGCAGCCTTTTGTAAAAATCCATTGCAGCAGGCGAAAAAAAGCCCGCTTAGCGAGAGCGGGCTTTACCGGAGAGCATAAACGGGCGCGGCTACTTTTCATGGTAGCGATGCACCGCAGGATAATATTCGAAGCCATAGAGCTGGCTGACGGGGATAAGCAGCTCAAGCTCCAGACTGGCTTCGCTTTCGTCACGTTCGTCGCGCCGACGGTCGGCATTAGCCTCGAAACGGTTTTTCCACAGCTGCAGCAATCTTTTCATCTGGTTCGCCCTTATCAAGTCAGAGCCTTAGTAAAGCCCGATTGCTGGCGTAGCTGAACCATCAATTTCTGCAGTTTATTGCTGAAAAACAGCTAACCACGGCGTGCGAGCCGGCATGGCGCTACTGCTGCTTCGCCACCATTTTCCGGTAATTATCCAGCCACTTGCCGCTCTTCAGCCGCCACCAGAAGCAGGCGCCGCGCACCGCCCAGTCCAGGAACATGCCGAGCCAGACGCCCACCACGCCCATGCCGAGCATAATCCCCAGCACATAGCCCACCACTACGCGCGCGCCCCACATGCTGAACATAGAGACGTACATGGTGTAACGCGCGTCGCGCGCGCCTTTCAGGCCCGCCGGCAGCACCCAGGAGGCCGCCCAGATCGGCATAAAGGCGGCGTTAAGCCAGATAAGATGCTGCGTTACGCTGATAACGTCAGGGTCGCGCGTATAGAAACGCGCCAGCAGGCCGGAGAGCGGCACGGTAAGAAACGCCAGCGCACACAGACAGAGGCTCGCCAGCCAGAAAACATGCCGGATTTGCCGCTCCGCCTGATAGACCTGGTTACGCCCCAGCCGGGTGCCGGTAATAATGGTGGAAGCCGATCCCAGCGCGTTGCCCGGCAGGTTAATCAGCGAGGCGATGGAAAAGGCGATAAAGTTGCCCGCAATGGCGTCGGTGCCCATGCCTGCGACAAACACCTGAGTCAGCAGTTTGCCGCCGTTAAACAGCACCGATTCAATGCTCGCCGGCACGCCGATGCCCAGCACCTCCATCAGGATTTTGAAATCCCAGCGGCGGAAATAGCTCGGCAGGCTGATCTTCAGCGAGGCATTAAAGCCGATCATCAGCACGTAAATCACGCCGATTGCGCCGATATAGCGCGAGATGGTTAGCCCCAGCCCGGCGCCGACAAATCCCAGCCCCTCCCAGGAGAAGGCGCCGTAGATTAATACGCTACTGATAACGATATTCAGGATATTCATCCCGCCGTTGATCAGCATCGGGATTTTGGTGTTCCCTGCCCCGCGCAGCGCGCCGCTGCCGATAAGCGCGATCGCCGCTGCCGGATAGCTCCACGCCGAGGTTTGCAGATAGCTCAGCGCCAGCTCTTTGACTTTGGGTTCCGCGCCGCCGGCGATGAGATCGATAATCAGATGTCCCCACAGCTCAATGGCGAACACCAGCACCAGCGACAGCACCGTCATCAGCGCCAGCGACTGGCGCGTGGCGGCACGGGCTCGCTTACCGTTGCGCTTCGCCAGGCTGAAGGCGACCACCACCGTGGTGCCGAGATCGATAGCGGCGAAAAAAGAGATGATGATAATGTTGAAGCTGTCTGCCAGCCCCACGCCCGCCATCGCCTCTTTGCCCAGCCAGCTCACCAGAAAAGTGCTTAATACGCCCATCAGCATTACGCACAGGTTTTCGATAAAGATGGGCACCGCCAGTGGCGTGATCTCACGCCAGAACAGCGTGCGATAAAAGCGGCGTTTGGGATACCACGCCGTGCGCTTTATCGCCTGCATCACTGCTACGCCAGGATTTTGCAAGGGAATAACCAAATCAGAACAGATTGGACAGGAGTTATAATGATGGGTCCGCTTAACTATTTATGCAAAGCGTTTCCCTGACTTTTCAATCATTATTACAATCTTTTATCGCCTTTCACCGCAGCGGCTGCCGTACCGCCCAGATAGGCGCTGCGCACCTCTTCATTATCAAGCAGCTCCCGGCCGCTGCCGCTGAGACGGATCTCGCCGTTCGCCATCACATAGCCGCGATCGGCGATTGCCAGCGCATGACGGGCGTTTTGCTCGACGAGAAACAGCGTCATGCCCTGCTGCGTCAGCTCACGCAGGATGGCGAAAATCTGCTTCACCACAAGCGGCGCCAGCCCGAGGCTCGGCTCGTCGAGCAGCAGCAGCCTGGGACGACTCATCAGCGCGCGAGCGATCGCCAGCATCTGCTGCTCGCCGCCGGAAAGGGTCATCGCCCGCTGTTTGCGCCGCTCAAGCAGACGCGGAAAAAGCACATACATCCGCGCCAGATCGTCTTTCTGATGCGCGCTGCCGATGGCGATGGTGCCCATTTGCAAATTCTCTTCAACCGTCATATCGGCAAAGATTCGCCTGCCTTCCGGCGCCTGAGCGATGCCGCTGGCGGCGATAAAATGCGTTGAACGCTGACTGATGGGCTCTCCCTGAAAGTAGATTTCGCCCTGCGCGATACGCGGCTGACCAAAAATCGACATCAGCAGCGTCGATTTTCCCGCGCCGTTAGCGCCGATCAGCGCCACGGTTTCCCCGGTCTGCACGCTCAGCGACACCTTTTTCAGCGCCTGCACCGGACCGTAATAGAGATCCACCGCGTCAAACTTCAGCATAGGCTCAGCCATGAAGATCCTCCTCCTCTGCGCCAAGGTAGGCGGCGATAACGCGCGGGTCCTGCTGAATCTGACGCGGCGCGCCCTGGGCGATAACGTCGCCGTGATCGAGCACCACGATATGGTCGGAAATCGCCATCACCATCGGCATATCGTGTTCAATCAGCAACACGCTGATACGGTGATCGGCGCGCAGGCGATGCAGAATCGCGCTCAGCGTCTCGGTTTCCACGGGATTGAGGCCCGCCGCCGGTTCATCAAGGCAGATAAGCTCCGGCTGGGTGCACATGGCGCGCGCAATCTCCAGCCGCCGTTGCTGACCATAGGAGAGCGTACCGGCCAGCCGGTTAGCAGCGGGCACAAGATCCACCGTCTCCAGCCAGTAAAAGGCGCGATCGAGCGCGCGGCTCTCCGCCTCGCGATAGCCGCGCGTATTGAAAATGCCCGCCAGCAGATTGCGGTTCGCCAGCATATGCTGCGCCACCAGCAGGTTCTCAATCACCGACATGTCGCGGAACAGCCGGATATTCTGAAAGGTGCGCGCCAGGCCAGCGCGATTCACCAGGTGCGCGCCGCCGAACATTTTGTACCAGAGGCGCGATCCCAGCCGCGCTGGCCGCAGCCAGTCCTGCGGCTGGATTTTTTGTCCAAGGATTTGAATCACATCCGTGCTGCGCGCCTGCGCATTGAGCAGAATGCGTCCGCCGCTGGCGCGGTAGAAGCCGGTCAGGCAGTTAAACACCGTGGTTTTTCCCGCGCCGTTGGGGCCGATAAGCGAGGTGACCGAGCCGCGCTGTACGCGCAGGCTGACGTCGTTAAGCGCTCTGATGCCGCCGAAGCGCATCATCAGATGGTCAACCTGCAGGATAGCGTCACTCATGGCGGACTCCTTTACGCGGCATTACCCCGACGCGGCTGGTGCGCACCAGCCCGCGCGGCCGCCAGATCATCATCACCACCATCAGCATTCCGAACAGCAGCACGCGGTATTCGGCGAAACTGCGCAGCAACTCCGGCGCGACCGTCAGCACAAAAGCTGCCAGCACGACGCCGAGGGTCGATCCCATTCCTCCCAGTACCACTATGGCGAGGATCAGCGCCGACTCGAAAAAGGTAAACGAGGTGGGATTGACGAACCCCTGATAGCTGGCGAAAAACACGCCCGCGATGCCTGCCGTCGAGGCGCCGAGCATAAAGGCTGAAAGTTTTACCAGCACATGGTTTAACCCCATCGCGCGGCAGGCGATCTCATCTTCGCGCAGCGCTTCCCAGGCGCGCCCGACCGGCATGCGCGTCAGGCGGTGTTTGATAAACAGCACCAGCGCCACCACCAGAACCAGCACCACATAGAGAAAGATAAACTTCATATTGGGGTTGTAGTCGAGGTGGAAGAACTCATGATAAGGCACGCCGCCTTCACGCGCGCGTCGGCCGAACTCCAGCCCGAGAAAGGTCGGCGACGGCACGGAAACGCCGTTTGGTCCGCCGGTGAAGCTCAGCCAGTTGGTCAGCACCAGCCGGATAATCTCGCCGAAACCGAGCGTAACAATCGCCAGATAGTCGCCGTGCATGCGCAGCACCGGAAAGCCAAGCAGCGCCCCGGCGAAGGCGGCCAGCAGCGCGGCCAGCGGCAGCATGCTCCAGAATCCCAGGCCGAGATACTGATAGCCGAGCGCCAGCCCATAAGCGCCAATGGCGTAAAACGCCACGTAACCGAGATCGAGCAGCCCCGCCAGCCCCACCACAATATTCAGCCCCAGTCCCAGCAGCACATAGATCAGCCCCAGGATCGCCACGGTCAGCAGATATTTGCTGGCGAGAAAGGGGAACAGCAACGCCACCGCCAGCAGCAGCGGCAGGATCCAGCGCAGCCGCGAGCGGTAGCCCGGCTCACGCACGTAGACGCCGTCGTCCGCGCCCTCGAAGCGGCGCAGCAGCGCCCGTCCGCGCCCGGTTTGCAAAAAGAGGCTGAGCAGCAGCCGTCCCGCCATCACTACAGCCACCAGCAGCGCCACGCGCGCTGGCGCCAGGTCAAAGGCATAGCCCTTCAGCACCACGCCGACGATCGGCCCGAAAACCACCAGCGCAACCAGCCCGGCCAGCAGGGTATCGCGCAGCGCATGGCGCACATTTATCGCGTTATTCATCATCACGCCCTCACACTTTCGCAACCAGCGGACGGCCAAGCAGTCCCTGCGGGCGGAAGATAAGGATCACCACCAGCAGCGCGAATGAGAAAACGTCTTTGTAGTCGGAATTTACCAGCCCGGCGAACTGCGCTTCCGCCACGCCGAGCAGTAGCCCGCCCAGCATGGCACCGGGCAGCGACCCGATACCGCCCAGCACCGCAGCGGTAAACGCCTTGATGCCGATGATAAACCCGGCGTAAAAATCGAAAGTGCCGTAGTTCATCGTGACCAGCACGCCTGCCAGTCCGGCCATCGCCGCGCCGATCACAAAGACCAGCGATATCACGCGGTCGGTATTAATGCCGAGGATCGCCGCCATTCGCCGGTCCTGCTGCACCGCGCGACAGATACGGCCAAGGCGCGTGTACTGAATAATCCAGGTGAGCAGCGCCATGCCGCAGAAGGCGGCAGCGAGGATAAAGACCTTAGTCCAGGTGATCTGCACCAGCCCGCCGTCAAACTCGACGCGCAGCACGCCGGTAAGCAGCGTCGGCACGCCCTGCTGATTGGGTCCCTGGCTCAGCTGGACATAGTTCTGTAAAATTAGCGACATGCCGATGGCGGAGATCAGCGGCGCCAGCCGCGTCGAGTGGCGCAGCGGCCGATAGGCGATGCGCTCAATGGTCCAGCCGTATACCGCCGTCACCACAACGGTGAACAGCAAGGTACCGAAAATCAGCAGCGGGAAAGAGTGCACGCCGAAAAACGAAAGCAGCGCCAGGCCGATAGCGCAGAGGTAGGCGGAGATCATATAAACCTCGCCGTGCGCGAAATTAATCATGCCGATAATGCCGTACACCATGGTGTAGCCGATCGCGATCAGGCCATATACTGCGCCCAGCGTCAGCCCGTTAATCAGTTGCTGAAGTAAGAAGGCGTCCATAACGAAGTCTCTGCGCAAAGCGGGCCGCGCAACCGGGCGACCCGGACAGGAAACGCCCTGCGACATGCAGGGCGGGCTCAGGCTTACAGCTGGTGGTATTTGCCTTTATCGTCCCACTGATAGATGACGTAATCGGACACTTTTAAATCGCCCTTGCCGTCCCAGGCTTTTTTACCCATCACGGTGGGAACATCGTGTGATTTCAGCCATTCGCTGGCCTTCGCATTATCTTTTCCGGCACCCTGGTAGGCGGCGGCCAGCGCCTGAATAGAGGCGTAGGCGTAGAGGGTATAGCCTTCCGGTTCGAAACCGCCTTTGCGGAATTTATCAATCACCGCTTTACCGTCGGGGATCTGACGTGGGTCATTGCCAAAGGTCATATAGATGCCGTTGGTATACTGCGGCCCGCCCGCAGCGGTAACCAGTTCTTCTGTAACGATGCAGTCGCCGGAGAAGAAGTTAGCTTTTACGCCCTGCTCGCGCATCTGGCGCACCAGCGGGCCCGCTTCCGGATGGCAGCCGCCGAAATAGACGACATCGGGATTCGCCTGGGCGATCTTCGTTACCAGGGCATTAAAATCTTTCTCGCCGCGCGACAGGCCTTCATACATCACCTCTTTTACGCCGCGCTTCTCCAGCGCCGCTTTGGTGGCGTCCGCCAGCCCCTGACCGTAGGTATCTTTATCGTGGATTACCGCGACCTTTTTCGCCTTCAGCTTATCGATCATAAAGTTGGCGGCGATGGCTCCCTGCTGATCATCGCGTCCGCACATGCGGAACAGGGTTTTCATGCCGCGTTCGGTAATTTGCGGGTTGGTGGAGCCTGGGGTGATTGACAGGACACCCGCGTCGTCATAGACCTCCGATGCGGGCATGGTGCTGGAAGAGCAAAAATGGCCGACGACCGCCATTACTTTATCCTGATCGACAAGGCGGTTCGCTACGGCGACCGCCTGTTTGGGTTCGCAGGCGTCGTCGCCCTGCACCAGCACGATCTTCTCGCCGTTAACGCCCCCCGCCGCGTTAATATCTTCCGCCGCCTGCGACGCCCCTTTCCAGTACTGCGCGCCGTAGGTGGCGTTGGGGCCAGAGAACGGCCCGGCGACGCCGATTTTTATATCTGCCTGCGCACTGAGCGCAGCGCTGAAACAGCCTGCAATCACGACGTTTAATGACAACTTGATCAGTTTCTGAGACATGCTGTCTATCCTCAACACAGTTAGTTTGCGTTTGCCAGACCACGATGCAGGAGTGGTGAAGGTGTTTATCAGGTTCAGGAAGCTATGCGCGGCGATAAGAGCCGCTATCTGTTGCAAGCAAGAATCTCGCCAGAAAAACCGATAGCGAGGTTTTGCCAAAAGGAAGGTGGCAACGCCAGCGACAGCGCACGACGTCACCTTCTGATTCATTAAACGTAGGCGGGGATTGGCAACACGCCAGCACCCTGTTGGTGCATAATGCGTTCGATCACAGATTCTTGCTTTGCGGCGGCGGTAAACCCGCTAAGCTGTGGGGAAAGATCGCTTATTATCAGGAGAGCTTATGCCTACACAACGGAACGGCCTTACCCGCCAGCAGGCGCTGGATGAACTGGAGCGTCTGTATGAGGGTGCGGTGAACGCGCTGCGCGCTGCGATAAAAACCTATACGGAACAGGGTACGCTGCCCGAGAAGGAAGCGCGTCGCCAGGGACTGTTTGTCTATCCTGAACTGCGCATCACCTGGCGCGGTGAAGGTCCGCAGCAAAACCGCACGCGAGCCTGGGGCCGCTTTACCCATACGGGCAGCTACAGCACCACCATCACGCGTCCGGCGCTGCTGCGCCACTATCTCAGCGAACAGCTGGCGATGCTGGAAAAAGAGTATGAGGTGGAGATCCAGGTCGGTCCATCCAGCCAGGAGATCCCCTATCCTTACGTGATTGATGGCTCCGATCTGTCGCTGGATCGCACCATGAGCGCCAGCATCGCCCGCCATTTTCCCACCACCGAGCTGTCGCAGATTGGCGATGAAACCGCCGACGGCCTGTTTAACCCGGACGCTATTTTCCCCCTCTCGCACTTCGACGCATTACGCACCGACTTCTCGCTGGCGCGCCTGCGCCACTACACCGGCACCTCGGTCGAGCATTTCCAGCCTTTTGTGCTGTTTACTAACTACACGCGCTATGTGGATGAGTTTGTGCGCTGGGCTACGGAGCAGGTGCGCGATCCCGCCAGCGACTATGACAGTCTGGCCTGCGCAGGCGGCGCGATTATCACTGCCGATACGGCGGACAGCGACGCGGCGATGCTGGATCTGGCGTGGAAAAAACACCAGATGCCAGCCTGGCATCTCACCTCTCCTAACCGACGCGGCATTACGCTGGTTAATATCGGCGTCGGCCCGTCAAATGCTAAAACCATCTGCGATCACCTGGCCGTAATGCGGCCGCATGCCTGGCTGATGATCGGCCATTGCGGCGGTCTGCGTGAAAGTCAGAGCATTGGCGATTATGTGCTGGCGCACGCCTATCTGCGCGACGACCATGTGCTCGACAGCGTCCTGCCGCCCGATATTCCCGTTCCGAGCATTGCGGAAGTTCAGCGCGCGCTCTATGACGCCACCAAAGCAGTAAGCAATATGCCAGGAGAAGAGGTCAAGCAGCGCCTGCGTACCGGCACCGTCGTCACCACGGACGATCGCAACTGGGAGTTACGTTACTCCGCTTCGGCGCTGCGCTTTAACCTGAGCCGCGCAGTGGCGGTGGATATGGAGAGCGCCACCATTGCCGCACAGGGCTATCGTTTCCGTGTACCTTACGGCACGCTACTCTGCGTATCGGACAAGCCGCTGCACGGCGAAATTAAACTGCCGGGCCAGGCGAACCGTTTTTATGAAGGGGCGATTTCAGAGCATTTGCAGATCGGTATTTGCGCGGTAGAGCTGCTGCGCGCCGAAGGAGATAAGCTGCACTCACGTAAACTGCGAACCTTTAACGAGCCGCCGTTCCGCTAAAAACAAATAAAGCACGGGGGAATGCCCCGTGCTGTTTAACCCTGTTATGACATCTTTACCAGAACTTCTTTCGCCAGCCAGCCGAGCACGGCTAATGTGGCTGGCACCATCAGTGTCCAGGTAATTCGATCGTTGAGACGATCGAACTTTTCGTCCACGCGTTCAAACTTCATATCAATCCGTTCAAACTTCTCATCCATTCGTTCGAACTTGTCATCCATTCGGTCAAACCTTTCATCGATTCGGTCAAACCTTTCATCGATTCGCTCGAACCTTTCATCGATTCGCTCAAACCTTTCATCGATTCGGCCAAACCTTTCATCGATTCGCACAAACTTCTCATCAATACGGGCAAAGTGGGCGGTTGTCTGGGCGAAGCCGTCGTGCATTTCACAGCGCAGCTTAAGCTGTTCGGCACGCAAACCTTCCACATCCGTTCTGGTGGCGAAATTCTGCGAGCGTTCGGTCAATACCGCCAGGTCGGTTTTTATCTGGTGTGTATCCAGTTCAAGCCGCTCGACGCGTTGGGTTAATCGCTCCATAGGGTGTCCTCCTGGCTGTCGAAGAGGGATAAGAGGCCGGGGAAAGGTGTGCGAAAGCGGGCTTAACGGGAATTCCATGATGTTCTCTCCTCTCCTTGTGATCTCTTCCGGATATGCCGCTGGCGCTTCCCCTTGCTGTTGGGTATTTAACCAGATCGCCGACCAGTAAACATTCCCTGTTCCGCTAATTCAGTCAAAAATAGCGAGCGATAAGCGCCTTGATTCAGCGCTGGCAGGGTAGCTCTGCGTCAGGATAATTAACACCCTTTCTGGCGCGCTCTGGAAGCCACTACGCAAATCGGTATCAATGGAGCAGAAGAAAATGCGCGGCGGGCACAAGCCGCTATCCGCGCATTAAAAGAGGAAGGAGCGTTACCGCGCCAGCGTGTCGCAGGCGCGGCTAGTGCAATCAGGCGCTGAGCCAGCCCAGCTTGATAACGAACAGCAAAGAGAGGATCACCAGCGCCGCGTTCACCTCTTTGAAACGGCCGCTCAGCACTTTTATCACCGTCCATGTGATAAAGCCGAAGGCGATGCCGTTAGCGATAGAGTAGGTCAGCGGCATCGTCAGCGCGGTTACGGTCACCGGCGCTGCCGTCGTGACGTCTTTCCAGTCGATCTCCGCCAGGCCGGACGCCATCAGCACCGCCACAAACAGCAACGCGGGTGCCGTCGCATAGACCGGCACGCTGCCTGCCAGCGGCGAGAAGAAAAGCGCCAGCAGGAACAGAATGGCGACCACTACCGCCGTTAAGCCGGTGCGTCCGCCCGCGCTCACGCCAGCCGCGGACTCCACGTAACTGGTCGTGGTCGAGGTGCCAAGCAGCGAACCAAACAGCGCTGCGGCGCTGTCAGCTACCAGCGCACGTCCCATTTTCGGGATATTGCCCTGCTCGTCCGCCAGACCAGCGCGTTTGGTCACGCCCAGCAGCGTACCGGTATTATCGAACACGTCGACAAACAGAAAGGCGAAAATCACGCTGACCAGGCCGACGTTAAACGCCCCAGCGATATCCAGCTGCATAAAGGTCGGCGCGATCGAGGGCGGCGCGGAGAAGACGCCGGCGAAAGGCGACAGACCGATCCCCATTGAAATAAAGGTAATCAGCAGAATGCCGATCAGCACCGCACCGGTAACGCGACGCGCCTCCAGCACCACGATCACGATAAAGCCAAGCAGCGCCAGCAGCGGACCCGGCTTCGTCAGATCGCCCAGCCCGACCAGGGTCGCCGGGTTATCTACCACGATACCCGCGCCTTCCAGCGCGATAAGCGCGAGGAACAGCCCGATGCCCGCCGCAATCCCGGCGCGCAGCGGCAGCGGAATGCTGGCGATAATCCACTCGCGGATTTTGAAAATCGACAGCGCGAAGAAGATCACCGCCGACAAAAATACCGCGCCCAGCGCGATCTGCCAGGTGTAACCCATATGCAGCACGACGGTATAAGTAAAGAAGGCGTTCAGCCCCATGCCCGGCGCCAGCGCGATCGGGTAGTTGGCGATCAGGCCCATCAGTACCGAGCCGATTGCCGCCGCCAGACAGGTGGCGACGAAAACCGCCCCTTTATCCATCCCGGTGGCACCCAGAATGCTGGGGTTAACAAACAGGATATAAGCCATCGCCAGGAAGGTGGTGATCCCGGCGATCACGTCGGTGCGAACCGTCGTGTTATGCGCTTTTAGCTTGAACAGTTTTTCTAACATCATCATCTCTCAAGAGCGGAGACGGCACGAATGCGCGTTCTCACTTGCCAGTGTGGGTTACATGCTGATTTTTGTGATACCGCACGACGCGCCGCTGCATGCTGACGGCTGCTGTCGTCACGCCCTGAATCTCCATAAGGCCTGAAGTCATAGCAATCGCTATGCCAGCTGCAAACGCAATCGTTTACCTTGCCAGGCCTGGCATTTTCTAAGAGAAATCTGAACCAAAAGAAGGCGCGATTATGGTGCATTGCCCCGCTGCTACGCAATCGTTTTCATCGCCGCCTTCAGGCTGCCGAAAAATTCTGCGCTAACGCACGCTTCAGCAAACTCAATGGCGATATCGCTCACGTTTCCATCGCTTGTCAGCGCGGCGCAAAACGCGCCGTGTACACTCTTGTTAACCTTTTTATAACCTTGAGGTCGAGCTGCATGAAGCCCGCCATTCTGGTTGTCGATGATGATAAAGCCGTCTGCGAACTGCTGCAGGATGTGCTGAATGAACAACAGATTAGCGTTTACTGCTGCCATTACGGTCGGGATGCGTCAGCGTTGCTGGCGCAGCATAACGATATCGCGCTGGTGATGCTGGATATGATGCTGCCAGATACAAATGGCCTGCTGGTGCTGCAGCAGCTGCAGCGTCAGCGTCCGGATCTGCTGGTTATTATGCTGACCGGCATGGGTTCTGAAGCGGAAATGGTGGTAGGGCTGGAGATGGGCGCGGATGACTATATCGCCAAGCCCTTTAACCCGCGTGTGGTGGTGGCCAGAGCACGCGCGGCGCTGCGGCGCGGCGGTCGTCTCGCACCGCCAGAAACGGCGGAGTGCGGCTGGCGTTTTAACGGCTGGCAGCTTGATGAGTCGCGCTGTCAGCTGCTTAACCCGCAGCGCGAGTCAGTTCCGCTGACGCAGGGCGAGTATGCGCTGCTGCGCGCACTGGTGCGTCACGCGCGCAAGGTGCTGACGCGCGATCAGCTGCTGGAGCTGACGCACGGTGAAAGTCTTGACGTGTTTGATCGCACCATCGACGTGCTGATTATGCGTCTGCGGCGCAAAATCGAAACTAACCCGCATCAGCCCAGCCTGATCCGCACCATTCGCGGCCTCGGCTATGTTTTTTCCGCCGATGTCGCGCGTCCGGAAGCGGTCCGGCTGAGCGCCTGACCAGGCAAACAGCCGGAACCGCGTCGTCTGGCGCTATTTTACCGTCCAGCCCTTGTAGCTGCCGACGTTGTTGCGATCGATCAGGGTAACCGGGATCAATACCGGCTTATCGGGCGCCGGTTTACCCTGCAGAATGTCGTAGCCGATCTCCACTGCTTTCGCCGCCATCACCTGCGGATCCTGTGCCGGGGTAGCGACGAACAGCGAATTCTTACGCTTCAGCGCTTCTTCCCCATCGGGCGATCCATCGACGCCGACAATAAAGAATTCATTGCGCTGCGCCTGTTTCGCCGCCAGATCGGCGCCGATCGCCGTAGGATCGTTAATAGCGAACACCGCATCCACCTTCGGATTGGCCGACAGCAGGCCGGTCATCACCTCAAGTCCCCCTTCGCGGCTCCCTTTGGCATTCTGGTTCCACGAGAGCAGTTTGATATCGGGGTGACGCTTCAGCTCGGTCATGCAACCCTCAACGCGGTTCTGCACGGCGGAAACCGGCGGCCCGTTGATGATCAGCACGTTGCCCTTCGCTTTCAGACGGTCGGAAATATACTTACAGGCCATCTCTCCCGCCTGGGTGTTGTCCGAAGTGATGGTGGCATTGGCGCCGTCGGCCGCAACGTCGACCGCCACCACCACGATCCCGGCGTCGCGGGCGCGTTTCACCGCAGGCGCGATGCCTTTAGAGTCGGCGGCGTTGAGGATGATCATGTCGACTTTCGCCGCGATAAAGTTATCGATCTGCGCCACCTGCTGGCCCAGATCGTAGCCGCTGGAAACCAGCGTTACGTTGACTTTGTCGCCCGCCAGCTGCCGCGCTTTCAGCTCCGCGCCTTTGGTGATCTGCACGAAAAACGGGTTAGCGAGATCGCCAACGGTGACGCCGATGGATTTGAGATCTTTCGCCTGGGCGACAGAGGCGCTGAACAGCGTTGCCGCCAGCAGCCCGGTTACGATCGGATTAAAACGCATAGACCTTCTCCTGCTGTTATTAGAATCGCCAACGGCTGAATGGCGGAGGGTAAAAAAGCGCTTATGAAACGTGGTGCCGGGTGCGGTATTTGTCGATCATCACCGCGATAATAATCACCGCGCCCTTGATCACCAGCTGCCAGAAATAGGAGACGCCCATTAGCGTCATGCCATTATTCAGCGTGGCGATAATCAGCGCGCCGACCAGCGTGCCGGTAATGGTGCCGATGCCGCCGACGAAGCTGGTACCGCCGAGGATCACCGCAGCGATGGCGTCCAGCTCATAGCCGACGCCAAGGTTGCCGTTAGCGCTATAGAGACGCGACGCAGACATCAGCCCGCCTAGCCCGGAAAGCAGCCCGCTCATGGCGTAGACAAACACCAGCACCGCGCTGACCTTAATGCCGGTCAGCCGCGCCGCCTGCATATTGCCGCCGACCGCGTAGATATGAACACCCAGCGTGGTGCGGCGCAGAATAAACCAGCAGAGAGCAATCACGGCGAAGGCGATAACGATCAGCCAGGGCACCGGCCCGAGATAGCCGTTGCCTATCCATTCAAAGCTGATATCGGAGTTGATCACCGTGGTGCCGTTCGCCAGCAGATAGGCGGCGCCGCGCAGCGCCGTATAGGTGCCGAGGGTGACGATAAAAGGCGGCAGCCCGGCCCAGGCGACCAGAATGCCGTTGAACAGTCCCATCACCAGACCCGCGCCCAGCGCCATCGGAATCGTCATGCTGGCGAGCATCGGATCGAGCGAAGCCACCATCGCCACTACCGCCGTGGTGCCGAGCATCGAGCCAACCGAGAGATCGATCCCGCCGGTTAAGATCACAAAGGTCATACCGGCCGCCAGCACAATATTAATTGAGGCCTGACGGGTAATATTGAGCAGATTGGCCTCGGTGAAAAAGTTCGGCGCGACAAAGCCGAACACCACCACAATCAGCACGAGGATCGGCAGGATGCCGACGGTTTGCAGCAGGTCGCCCATCAGCGCCCGTTTAACGGTGGGCGCTTTCGCACGCGTGGTTTCTGTCATCGCTCTGTTCTCCTTATATTTCTATCGGCGACGCCGTGTGCGCCCCGGTGGCCAGCGTCATAATGTTTTCCTGGCTGATATGCTCTCTGTCCAGCTCGCCCGCGATGGCGCCTTCGCGCATCACGTAAACGCGATCGCTCATGCCGACCACTTCCGGCAGCTCGCTGGAGATCATCAGAATCGCCACGCCCTGCTGTGCCATCTGATTCATCATGCGGTAGATCTCGCTTTTGGCGCCGACATCAACGCCGCGCGTCGGCTCATCCAGGATCAGGATGCGCGGTCCGATCGACACCCAGCGCGAAATCAGCAGCTTCTGCTGATTGCCGCCAGACAGGCCGCCCGCCCTCACCTGCGCGTGCGGCACGCGGATATTGAGCGTGGCGATGGCGTCGCTGGCGATCTGCTCTCCTTTGCGCCGGTTAAGCAGTCCGTAGCTGGCGTCGCGCTCGAGCGTCGCCATCACAATGTTCTCCTGCGCCGCCATCTCCAGAAACAGTCCCTGCTCTTTGCGGTTTTCGGTGAGAAAACCGATGCCGCGAGCAATGGCGTCGCGCGGCGAATGGATCTTTACCTCCTGCCCGTCAATCCAGATCTCGCCGCCGCTGGGTTTATGCACGCCGAAGATAAGCTGCGCCAGTTCGCTGCGCCCGGCGCCCACCAGTCCGGCCAGTCCGACGATCTCGCCGGCGCGTACCGCCAGACTGCTCGGTCGCACCTTGCCGCCATCGGTCAGATGGTTGACCGCCAGCCGAATCTCGCCGAAGGGAATGGTGTGATCTTTATTAAAGAGGTCGCTCAGCGGACGGCCGACCATCATGCGCACCAGTTCGCTGGCGTTGAGGCTGTCGCGAGTCAGGCTGCCGACATACTGTCCGTCGCGCAGCACGCTGACGCGATCGGAAAGCTCATAGACCTCCGCCATCCGGTGGCTGATATAGATGATTGCCATGCCTTCCGCGCGCAGGCGCTTAATCAGCGCGAAAAGCTGCTCGGTTTCACGGTTGCTTAGCGCGGCAGTGGGTTCGTCCATCACCAGAATGCGGCTGTTGCGGTAGAGCGCGCGGGCGATCTCCACCTGCTGCTGTTCAGCGATGCTGAGTCGGCTGACGCGGTCGGTGGCTTTAAACTGCGCGCCGAGCCGGTCGATAACCTGCTGCGCCTCTTCGGCCATCTGGCGTCGGCGGATGAGCCCGCCGCGTGTGATTTCGCTGCCGAGAAAAATGTTCTCCGCTACCGTCAGGTTAGGCGCGAGGTTGATCTCCTGATAAATCAGCGTGATGCCTGCCGCCAGCGCCTCCTTTGGCCCCTTAAGGGCGTAGGGTCGGCCGTCGATCAGGATCTCGCCGCTGGTGGCGCTGTAGGCGCCCGCCAGGATCTTCATCAGCGTGCTCTTGCCCGCGCCGTTTTCGCCCATCAGCGCGTGAATTTCACCGGCATAAACAGTGAGATCCACGCCCTTCAGCGCATAAAACTGGCCGAAGCGCCGCGTGATTTCGCGCATCTGCAGAATCGGTGTGGCTGTCATGGGCCGCTCCAGATAACCGTGGTTACGGCTGAGTAAAGCAACGCCAGATAAATGGAAAATGTCAGCGGCCGTTCATATTTGTCATAAACGGCGTCAGGGCGCGTCCTATACTCGCCTCAGTCACGGCGGACGCGGAGGCGCGATATGCGGCATGAACATCCCTGGCAGGCGGGCGCGCGTGGCCGCCTGCTGTTGTTTAATCTGCTGGTGGTGTGCGTCACGCTGATGGTGAGCGTGGTCGCGATACTCGGCTTCCGCCATGCCGGACGTATTCAGGAGCAGGCGCAGGCGCAAACCCTGAACGATATGAGCGCCAGCCTGGCGCTGGCGCGTGATACCGCCAGCGTCGCCACGGCGGCGGTACGCTTGTCACAGGTGGTAGGCGCGCTGGAGTATCAGAGCGAATCACAGCGGCTGCAGCAGAACCAGCAGGCGCTGCAGCATTCGCTGACGCTGCTCGCCTCGGCGCCGCTCGCGACGCGTCAGCCCGCGCGGGTAGCGCGCATCCGCGCGCGCAGCCTGATGCTGGAGCAGACCATCACACAGCTGCTAATCAACGGCCATCAGCGCCACCTGCAACGCAATGCCCTGCTCAGCGGCCTGTGGCAGTCGCAGCTGCTGCTGGACCATATCGATCAGCTCGCCGCCCGGGTGCAGCGCGGGCCAGCGGCGTCGCTGCGTGAGCAGACTGAACGCCTGCTCGCGGTGGCGATTCGCACCCCCTCGCCTGGAGCGGTAGTCGATCAGCTGCAGCAGGTGATGACGGCGTGGCAGCCCGCCTCCGGCGATGCGGTGCTGGATGAAAAAATCGCGCGTCTGATTGCGACCCAGCAGTCGCTGCGCCCGCTGGCGGACCGGCTCGCCGAGAACGATCTGGCTATCGCTTACTCAACCTACCGCATCAAGGCGCTGGTGGCAGCGCTGAACGACGATATTACCGCCTGCGTGCAGCAGGTGGCGCAGCAGAGCGAAATGCGCAGCGCGGAGACCCACCGCGAACTTAACTCGGTGATCCTGTTTATCGCGCTGTTCGCCCTGCTGGCGCTGGCGATCACCGGCTATGCCGGGGTCTATATCTACCGCAACCTTGGTTCCAGCCTGACCGCCATTGCAGAGGCGATGACCCGCCTGGCGCAGGGGGAAAAACACGTCTCCGTGCCCGGCCTGCAGCGGCGCGACGAGCTGGGCGATCTGGCGCGCGCCTTCAACGTTTTCGCGCGCAATACCGCGTCGCTGGCGCATACCTCGCGCCTGCTGAAGGAGAAAAGCAGCCAGCTCGAGTCTACTTTTCTCGCCATGCGCGACGGCTTTGCGCTGTTCGACAACGACGGCCAGCTGGTGGTATGGAACGCTCAGTATCCGCAGCTGCTGGGGCTGCCCGACCATGCGCTGCGTCGCGGCCTGCACTATCGCCAGCTGTTGCAGCGTGCGGGCGTGGATCTGCCGCATCCGGGCGAGCCGCAGGAGGTGCGGCTGGCGGATGGCCGCACGCTGGAGCTGCGCTTCAGCCCGGTACCGCATCGCGGCATTGTCAACACGGTGCTGGAGCGCACCACACGCAAAGCGCTGGAAGAGGCGCTGGTGCACAGCCAGAAAATGAAAGCGGTTGGCCAGCTTACTGGCGGCATCGCGCACGACTTCAATAACCTGCTGGCGGTCATTATCGGCAGCCTGGCGCTGACCCAGGGCCAGCTGCCGCCGGGAAGTGTGGCAAGCCGCGTCGAACGCGCCCGCCAGGCGGCGGATCGCGCCGCGCTGCTCACTCAGCGTCTGCTGGCCTTTTCCCGCAAGCAGGCTCTGCATCCGCGCGCCGTCTCGGTGGTGCAGCTGGTGGATGAGCTGCAAAGCCTGCTGCAGCACTCGCTGCTGCCCGCCCAGCGTCTGGTTATTGAGGCGCAGCAGCCCGGCTGGCTCGCCTGGATTGACGCCAGCCAGCTGGAGAATGCGCTGATGAATCTGGTGGTGAATGCACGTGATGCCATGCAGCAGAGGAGCGGCGAAATCCGCCTGCGCATCTGTAATCAACAGCGGGAGAAAGGTGAGCGTGTGGTAATTGAGGTGACTGACCAGGGCTGCGGCATGACGGCAGAGGTGCGGGAACAGGTATTCGAACCTTTTTTCACCACGAAAGAGACCGGCAGCGGCAGCGGGCTGGGCCTGTCGATGGTGTATGGTTTTGTGCGCCAGTCAGGCGGCCAGATAGAGATTGACACCGCTCCCGGCCAGGGAACCACCGTACGTCTGCTGCTGCCGCGCGCGCCCGAAAGCGCGGCGGCATTAATGCCGGTAAGGCCCGTCACACCACCGCCGCCGCGCGATAAGCTGGTGCTGGTGCTGGATGACGAACCGGCGGTACGCCAGACGCTCTGCGAGCATCTGCATCAGCTTGGCTACGTGACGCTGGAGTGCGACAGCGGCGAAGAGGCGCTGGCGCTGCTGCGCCAGACACCCGATATCGATCTGTTGATCAGCGACCTGATGCTGCCCGGCGCGCTGAACGGCGCCGAGGTGATCCGCCAGGCGCAGCAGCTGTGGCCGCAGCTGGCAACGCTGCTGATCAGCGGTCAGGATCTGCGCCTGCAGCCGGTCGCGCTGCCGCTGTGCGAGCGGCTGGCGAAACCCTGGCAGAGCGGGCAGCTGGCGCAGGCGCTGACGCGCGCCTGGCAACGCAGCGAGCGGCTCAGTCGCGCCCGGCAGGCTGCCAGAGCGGCACCGGTTTCCCGCTGATATAGCGCTTACGCAGCTGGCTGGAGAGTGCATCCATGATCATGACCACCGCCACGAGGATGATGGTCAGGAACATCACCACATCCCAGTTCCACAGACGCATATTTTCGGCGTAGACCAGCCCGACGCCGCCCGCGCCGACAAACCCCAGCACGGCCGCCGAGCGGGTATTGGATTCGATCTGATAAAGGCTGAGCGCAAGAAACTGGGGGAATGACTGGGTGAAAATACCGAAGCGATGTTTTTGCAGGCTGTTGGCGCCCACCGCCCTCAGGCCACGGCTCGGCGAACGCTCTACCGCCTCGTGCCCTTCCGAGTAGAGCTTGCCCAGCAGCCCCACATCCTGCATCACAATCGCCAGCACGCCCGCCAGCGGCCCCATGCCGACGGCGCGAACGAAAATCAGCCCCCATATCGCCATATCGACGCCGCGCAGCAGATCGAGCAGGCGACGCACCGCCCAGGCGATCGGACGCATCGCGCGGTCGTGCATCACATTGCGCGCGGCAAAAAACGAGAGCGGCAGCGCGATAATCGACGCGGTAATGGTTCCGGCAAACACAATCGCCAGGGTAATGCCGATTTGCGAAAAGTAGTAGCCGAACGGCCAGTTGAGAAAATCCTGCCAGACGAACATGCGCAGAAAATAACGGCCCAGCTGCTGCGCGCCCATCACGGCGCGGCTCCACTCAATGCCGTAAAATTCAAAGAAGAAAATATAATAAAGCAGCGCCGCGATGGCCATAAGCGCGATACGACGCAGATAGCGCCTCTGCGCGGCGAACAGCGCCGGGTGTTCCTGCTTCAGTTTGCCGATATCCGGTGCCAGCGTAATCATGACGATCCCTCCACCACGCGGCGGCGCAGCTGGCCGGAAAAAGTATCCAGCAGCGATACCACCACAATGATCAGCAGCAGCGTGATGCTGACCTGATCGTAACGATCGAGTTTGATATTGGTCATCAGCTCCTGGCCGATGCCGCCCGCCCCTACCAGCCCCAGAATGGTCGAAGAGCGAAAGTTAATCTCCAGACGCATAAAGCTGTAGGAGAGAAAGAGTGGCTTAACCTGCGGCCAGAAGGCAAAGCGCATACGCTGCAGCTTGCTGGCGCCGCAGGCGGCCAGTCCGCGCACCGGCTTATCGGAGGCGCTTTCGATCGCCTCGTAGAAGAGTTTGGTCAGGCTGCCGATGGTATGCAGCGCCAGCGCGAGAAAACCAGGGATAGCGCCGATGCCGAACGCCATAACAAACATCACCGCCCAGGCGAGTTCTGGCATGGTGCGCAGAAAAGCGACAGAGGCGCGAATGGCGAAGCGCAGCCCCGCCGGCGTTTTGGTATTGTCGGCGGCGAAGAACGCCAGCACCGCGGCAATGCCGACCGCCACGATGGTGGAGGCCAGCGCCAGCTGCAGCGTCTCCCAGATAAGCGGCAGCTGGAAATGGAGGCGGTAGCCCCAGTAAGCGAGCGATCCTTCCGTTTTCACGCTGTCGAACAGCGTGGAAAAGTGCAGTACCGGCAGCGTTTCCCACAGGTAGTCGAAGAAGTGCGGCATCGACGCCCAGAGCGTCGTCAGGCTGAATTCCGACATCCTGCCCGCAACGAGGTAGAGCGTGACCAGCACCAGCGACCAGATAAGCGTGTCGCGTTTCTGCTGGCGACGGATGCGTTGGTAGTAGCGTTCGAAGTCAGTCAAAAGAGATTCCTGCATGAAGTGATAAAACGCAGAGACGCTTAACCCACAAGTAACCTGTCTCTCTGTCACCCGCGTCGGCTTCGGGCATCTCTTTCCGCAGAAGAGAGATGCCCGGTCAACCTTAGCCGCGCTGGCCTTTCGCCAGATCGCGCTTCATATCGATAATATTCTGGTAGTCGGCGACCTTTGCCGGGCCGATATGCTGAGCGCCGCCGACTGCCTTCACAAAGCAGGCGTGCTGCTCTTTATCCAGCTTCTGGATGGTATCGACCACTTTCTGTTTGAAATCGGCCGGGAGTTTGTTGCTTACCAGCAGCGGGCCGTTCGGGATAAGCGGCGACTGCCAGATAATGCGGATCTGCTTCATCAGATCGGGGTGATCCATGCGGATCAGACGGCCAAAGGCGCCGGAGCTGTAGCCGCTGTTGTAGTCACCTACCAGCGAAGTCCATGTGACCGCGCCGTCAAACTGGTTGTTCAGCACGCCGAGGATATCCTGCTCGTGGCCGCCGGAAAACGTCACGCTGGAGAAGAAGCCGTTGTACTTGTCATCCACGCTGCCGCCAAACTCCTTTTTAAAGGCCTGGTTCGGCATCAGGAAGCCAGAGGTGGAATCGGGGTCGGCCATACCGAACGATTTGCCCTTCAGATCTTCCAGCTTCTTATAAGGGCTGTCGTTTTTAACGATCACCACCGAGTGGTAGCCTTTCGAGCCATCTTTGTCGTCAACCAGAATGCCGACGATATCCACGGCTTTCGGATCCTGCAGATAGACAGAGGCGTAAGAGGCGGGCGACATGCTCAGCACCATATCGATTTTTCCACCCAGCAGACCCTGGATAACGCCCGCATAGTCAGAGGAGTTACGCAGCTTAGTGTCTACCTTAAGCTCTTTATCAAAAAAGTCCTTCACGCACTGGTTATCGCCAATCTGCTGGGTGGCGTTCTGGCCGCCGAGAATGCCCAGATTCAGCTCTTTCGGCGCATCCGCTGCGTTCACGCCAAAGGTCATTACGCCGGTCAGTAACGCTAATAAAGTCAGTTTCATTCGAGGTTTTTCTCTTGCCGTGGGAGTTAGTGAAGCTGATTAATTTCATCGCCGTACAGCTGTTGCAACAGGCTGTCGGTGAGGTGCGCCGGATGGCCGTCGAACAGCACCCTGCCGCGCTGAATGCCGATTACGCGCGTACAGTAGCTTTTCACCAGTTCAACCGAGTGCAGGTTCACCATCACGCTGATGCCCTGCTCGCTGACCTGGCGCAGAACATCCATGATGCGGGTGGTATTTTTTGGATCGAGCGACGCCACCGGCTCATCGGCCAGCAGAATCTTCGGGTTCTGCATCAGGGCGCGGCAGATCGCCACGCGCTGCATCTGTCCGCCCGACAGGTTCTCGGCGCGCTGCAGCGCCTGCGGCAGCATATTCATCCACTGCAGCAGTTCGATGGCGTGGGCGCGGTCGCTGTCCGAGAAGACTTTAAAAAAGGATTTCAGCGTCGAGGTCTGGCTCAGGCGGCCCAGCAGCACATTGGTCAGCACGTCGAGGCGCGGCACCAGGCAGAAGTCCTGAAAAATCATGCCACACTCGCTGCGCCACTGGCGCAGCTGGCGGCTGTTGAGCGTCAGCAGGTTACGCTCGGCTTCGCCGTCGCGCAGGCTGTATACCGCACCTTCAGAGGCGTCTATCGTGCCGTTAAGCATATGCAACAGCGTCGATTTGCCTGCGCCTGAGCGGCCGATTACGGCGACCATTTCTCCCGCATGCAGATCAAAACTGACATTGTCCAGCACGCGGTTCTCGCCCCAGCTCTTGCCCAGGCCCTGCACCGACAATACTTTCTGCCCAGTCTGGCGAAGCGGCGTGCTGCTGTTGTCCACCACTGTTCTTAACAGTGCCTGTGCCATGATTCACTCCGTATTCGTTGACAAGTCGTAAGTTGACGCCTATTACGGCCCGACGCGATGACTCTCTGATGACAGTCAGGTGATCAAACGGTGACAGGGTCGCCCGCGCCCAGTGACAGGGTTAAACCGTCAGCGGCAACCTGGACAGACTCAGGCAACCTGTTGTTTGATAACCAGTTATCCATATGGTGTGAAAGATGATTCAGCCAGGCGCGACGCGGCGCGAGCCGATCGATAATCGCCAGCGCGCGCGTCAGATCGTTATGGTTGCGCGCGGTGGTCGCTGGCGGATCGTTGCAGTCGATCACCAGCTCATCAATGCGCTGGCCCGAAAGAAAATCGTCGGTGTCGGGCGGCAAACCGCAGGTGTCGCACAGCCAGGCGAGCCGCGCACCGTGCCAGTCGAACAGGTAGCCGTGCGTCAGCTTCGAGTGCTGTAGCGGCAGCGGCGTGACCTGCAGCGCGCCGAAGAGATGCGGCACAAAGGGCGTCAGCGACGGCCGAAAATCGAGCAGGCCAGGATGCTTAAAAAGATCGTCGCAGCCCTTTTCGTCCGGCGGCCCCCAGACGGGGATCGTCTCGCCCAGCCCCCAGCGCAGCGCAAACAGCCCCTGCACGTGGTCCATGTGGTAGTGCGTTAACAGAATGCGCGACAGCTCGCCGGGGGCGAAGCGCTCCGCCAGCAGCGGCAGACCCGCGTCCAGCAGGATGCGCTCGCTGCCCGCCTCGATCAGCGCGCTGCAGGGCGCACGCCGCCGTTTAACGTCATTGCGCGCCCGCAGGCAGGCGGCGCAGCCGCAGCCGAAAAGCGGCGCGGCGGTCACCCCGCCGGTGCCGAGAAAGGTCAGCTTCATGGTAGCGGCTCCAGCAGCTGGCGCAGCTGCAGCAGGGTCTGCGACAGCGCGCCATTATTATTCAGCAGGCGGCAGCCCGGCGGCGGCAGCTGCGCGGCGCGATCCAGCCGACGCGCAATCTCCGTCTCGCTCTCCCGCCCGCGCTGACGCAGACGCGCCGCCAGCACCTCCGGCGATACCGTCAGGCAGAGCGGCAGCAGCCGTACGCCGTAGCGTGCCTGCGCCTGCGGCAGATGCTGACGCGAGCCGTTGACCAGCACGTCATGCCCGCGATCCAGCCAGAGATCCAGCTCGAGCCCAAGTCCGTAGTGCAGGCCGTGCGCCGTCCAGCGCAGGGCGAACAGCCCCTGCGCCGCGCGGCGCGCGAACTCGCTCTCGGTCAGGGCGATATGGTTCTCGCCGCCCGCATCGGCCGCGCGCGTAATATAGCGATGGGCGATCAGCATGTTCGGCGGCGGCGCTTCGCGCAGCGCGTTAAGCAGGCTGTCTTTGCCCGAGCCTGACGGCCCGATAAGCCAGATCAGGCGCGCCATTAGTAGACCTGCCTGCCCTGCGTCCAGACATGACGAATGTGCGGGTGGCCGTGGTCAGTATGCGCCAGTACCAGATCGGCGCGTCGGCCTTCGGCAATGACGCCGCGATCCTCAAGGCCGAGCGCCCGTGCCGGATTGCGCGTCACCAGCGCCACCGCCTGCGGTAGCGCCAGCGCGTTGCGCTCGTCGGTGGCGAGGCGGAATGCCGCGTCCAGCAGCGCCGCCGGATAGTAGTCGGAGGAGAGAATATCGAGCAGCCCTTCCGCCGCCAGCGCCCAGGCGGCGACGTTGCCGGAGTGGGAGCCGCCGCGCACGATGTTGGGCGCGCCCATCAGGATCTGCATTCCCTTCGCGCGTGAGGCGCGTGCCGCTTCCAGCGTGGTAGGAAACTCGGCGATAGCGCTGCCGACGCCGTGCGACTCCTCGACGTGTGCCTCGGTGGCATCGTCGTGGCTGGCGATAGCGATGTTACGCGCGCGGCAGAGCGCGGCGATCGCCTGTCGGTTCGGCTGCGACCACTGCGCCGCCAGCGTCAGCTGCTCATGCTCGAAGGCATCCATCTGCTGGTCGTTGAGCGCATACTTGCCCTGGTAATATTCGCGGTACTTCTCCAGCGAGGCGTACTGGCGCTGGCCCGGTGAGTGGTCCATCAGCGACACCAGCGACAGTTCCGGCGTGCTCATCAGCGCCTCGAACAGCGAGAGCGTGGCGTGGTGCGGCAGCTCGCAGCGCAGATGCAGCCGGTGTTCGGCGCGGTTCAGCCCCTTGCGGTTGCTGTCGCGGATGGCGTCGATCATTTTGCTCAGGTTGTCGAGGCGATGACCGCCATCGCGCACGTCGCCGACGCCGATGGCGTCAAGCACCGTGGTAATGCCGCTGGCGACCATCAGCGCGTCGTGGCTGCTCATCGCTGAGTGGGCGGGCCAGTCCACTTTTGGACGCGGAGAGAAGAATTTATCGAGGTTATCGGTGTGCAGCTCGACCAGACCCGGCAGCAGATACGCGCCCTCACCGTCCAGCGCGCCGGGCTGACGGCTCGGCGTTTCGCTGAAGCTGGCGATCAGGCCGTCGCGCATCTCCAGCGATCCGGTTACCAGCTCGTTTTCCAGAATCAGAGTGACATTATTGACGATCATGCTTCCGCTCCGCTGTTGATCGGTTGCATAACGTGCAGGCGATCCGCCACCCGTTCGCGCACCGCTTCATCGTGAAAAATGCCGACTATGGCCGCGCCGCGCGCGCGCGCCTGTTCAATCAGCTCCACCACCGCCGCGCTGTTGGCTTTATCCAGCGAGGCGGTCGGCTCATCCAGCAGCAGCACCGGATAGTCGGCGATAAAGCCGCGCGCGATATTGACGCGCTGCTGCTCGCCACCGGAGAAGGTGGAAGGCGCCAGCGACCAGAGACGCTGCGGTACGTTCAGCCGCGTCAGCAGCTCTCTGGCGCGCTTCTCGCAAAAGGCGCGCGCCACCCCACGCTCCAGCAGCGGCTGCATCACAATTTCCAGCGTCGGCACGCGCGGGATCACGCGCAGAAACTGGCTGACCCAGCCGAGGGTATCGCGACGCATCGCCAGGATCTGGCGCGCCGGGGCGTTCGCCATATCGACCCATTCGTCATGATGACGCAGCCAGATATGGCCGCTGTTGGCCTGATAGTTGCCGTAGAGCGCGCGCAGCAGCGTCGATTTACCGCTGCCGGAGCGGCCATGCAGCACCACCACCTCGCCCTCTGCCACCTCAAGCGAGGCGTTTTGCAAAACCGGCAGTTCAGCGCCGCCCTGATTGTGCAGCACAAAGGTTTTGCACAAATTCTCGACGCGCAGTTGTATGTTCATGCGTTTATCCGTCATTAGTTGAGCACCGATGAAACCAGCAGCTGGGTGTAGGGATGGTGTGGATCGTCCAGCACGCGGTCGGTCAGGCCGCTCTCCACTACGCGGCCCTGCTTCATCACCAGCAGCCGGTGCGCCAGCAGGCGCGCCACGCCGAGATCGTGCGTAACGATAATCACCGCCAGGTTAAGCTCGCGCACCAGAGTACGCAGCAGATCGAGCAGCCTCGCCTGTACCGATACGTCTAGGCCGCCGGTCGGCTCGTCCATAAACACCAGCTTCGGCTGGGTAACGAGGTTGCGGGCAATCTGCAGGCGCTGCTGCATACCGCCCGAAAAGGTGGTGGGCAGATCGTCGATGCGGTTGGGCGCGATCTCCACTTCCTGCAGCCAGCGGCTCGCCTGGGCGCGGATATCGCCATAGTGGCGGTTGCCCACCGCCATCAGCCGCTCGCCGATATTGCCGCCCGCGGTGACCTGCGCGCGCAGCCCGTCGAGCGGATGCTGATGCACCACGCCCCATTCGGTGCGCAGCAGACGGCGACGGTCGCTCTCCGACAGCGCGTAGAGATCGCGCTGACTGTAGAGAATGTTGCCCTGCTGCGGCGTCAGGCGCGCCGACAGGCTGCGCAGCAGCGTGGTTTTGCCGGAGCCGGATTCGCCGACGATGCCGAGCACCTCGCCGGGATAGAGATCGAAGCTCACCTCTTCGAAACCTTTGCCCGGCGCATAGAGGTGCGTCAGGTTATTGACCGCAAGCAGCGGCTGTTCACTGTGCATGTTTCTGTTCCTGCTGCTGGTGGCAAAAATCGGTGTCGGAGCAGACGAAAAGGCGCGTGCCCTGGTCATCCATCACCACCTCGTCGAGATAGCTGTGGCGCGAGCCGCACAGCGCGCAGGGTTCATCCCACTGCTGCACGGTAAAGGGGTGATCCTCAAAGTTGAGGCTCTCAACTTTGGTAAAGGGCGGCAGCGCATAAATACGCTTTTCGCGGCCTGCGCCGAACAGCTGCAGCGCGGGCATCATATGCATCTTCGGGTTATCGAATTTCGGGATTGGCGACGGATCCATAACGTAGCGATCGTTAACCTTTACCGGGTAGGCGTAGGTGGTGGCGATATGCCCGTAGCGCGCGATATCTTCATAGAGCTTCACCTGCATCACGCCATACTCCTCCAGCGCGTGCATGGTGCGGGTTTCCGTTTCGCGCGGCTCGATAAAACGCAGCGGTTCCGGGATCGGCACCTGGAAAATCAGGATTTGATCCTCCTCCAGCGGCGTCTCCGGGATGCGGTGACGCGTCTGGATCAGCGTGGCGTCGGTGGTGCGTTCGGTAATCGCCGCGCCGCTGACGCGCTGGAAAAAGCGGCGGATCGATACCGCATTGGTCGTATCGTCCGCGCCCTGGTCAATCACCTTCAGCACATCGGCGTCGCCAATCACGCTGGCGGTGATCTGAATGCCGCCGGTGCCCCAGCCGTAGGGCATCGGCATCTCGCGCCCGGCGAACGGCACCTGATAGCCAGGAATCGCCACCGCTTTCAGAATGGCGCGACGGATGGCGCGCTTGGTCTGCTCGTCGAGATAGCCAGGGTTATAGCCGGTCAGCTCAGCCATGATTGCGCTCCTGATGATCTTGACGCAGGCGCTTCAGCAGCTCCAGCTCCGCCTGGAAATCGACGTAGTGCGGCAGTTTTAAGTGGGAGACGAAGCCAGCGGCCTCGACATTGTCGGCGTGCGCCAGCACGAACTCTTCATCCTGCGCCGGGCTGGTGATGCGTTCGTCATGCTCGCGGGTTTGCAGGGCGCGATCCACCAGCGCCATCGCCATCGCTTTACGCTCGGCGCGGCCGAACACCAGACCATAGCCGCGGGTAAAGTGCGGCGCTTCTTCGCCGCGGGTGGTGAAGCCGTTAACCATCTCGCATTCGGTCAGCAGCACTTCGCCGATCTCCAGCTCAAAGCCGAGCTCTTCCGGGCAGATGCTGACGCTCAGGTAGCCGGTGCGGATCTCGCCAGCGAAAGGATGGGTACGGCCATAGCCGCGCTGGGTGGAGTAGCCGAGCGCCAGCAGAAAGCCTTCGTCGCCGCGCACCAGCTGTTGCAGGCGCGCCGCGCGGGTGGCCGGAAATTCCATCGGCTCGCGGGTAATATCCACAGGCTCGCTGCCGTCATCCGTTTCCCGCGCCGCCAGCCCCTCGTCGCTCATCATGGCGAACATATGGGGGCAGCGCGCGGCCAGCGCCTCGTCGTCGCGCGGCGCGGCAGGCGCTTCGCCGTTAGCCAGCAGAGTAAAGTCGAGCAGGCGGTGGCTGTAGTCATAGGTCGGGCCCAGCACCTGGCCGCCCGGCAGATCCTTATAGACCGCGGAAATACGGCGCTCAAGGCGCATCTCGCCGGTCGCCAGCGGGACGCTGTCGGCGAGCCGTGGCAGCGTGGTGCGGTAGGCGCGCAGCAGGAAGATCGCTTCCACCAGATCGCCGCTTGCCTGCTTGATCGCCAGCGCCGCCAGTTCGGGATCGTAGATACCGCCTTCGGTCATGACGCGATCGACCGCCAGACCCAGCTGTTGCGCGACCTGATCGCAGCCCAGCTCCGCCACCTCGCGCGCGCCGCGCCGCAGATCCGCCTGTAGCTGATGGGCGTTGGCGATCGCCTTCTCGCCCCCTTTAACGGCTACGTACATCAGCACACCTCCACGTCGGTGGTGCGCGGCAGCGCCATCATCGCTTCGCCGCAGGTAAAAATCAGATCGACGCCCTGCGGGAAGGGATGCGGACGGTTGCGCAGATACTCCAGCACGCTCTCCGGCAGCTGCGGCGCGATGGCACGCGATTCGCGCAGTCCTGGCCCTGAAAGGCGCAGCGTCAGCCCGCCGTTGAGCGACGGCACCTCAATAATCAGCGTGGTGCTCTTTTCCGGCGCGAGGTTGTCTCCTGCGGCGAAATCCGCCGGGCGAGGACTGCTGGCGGCATGGCTCAGCGCGAAAGGCGCATCGCAGCGTTCGCTCAGCGGCACGCCGGTATGGAAGCGCAGGTTGCTGCGCAGAATATCGTTATCCACCTGCGGATCGATCCACAGCGGGCTTTCCTGATCCACCAGCGTCAGCAATACCGCGGTCGCGGCGGGCGACAGCGTGCCCCAGCCCTGCGCCAGCGGCAGCGATACCATCACGCCCGGTTCGCTCATCGCTTTCAGAATGCGACGGAACGCGCGCTGCGCATCGGCCACCGGATGGTTAAAACTAGCCAGTAAAGTCATCAGTTGTCTCCGCGTACCAGCGTAAAGAAATCTACTTTTGAGCTGGCGATTTCCCGCGCGCGCAGCTGGCGCTGCTCCTCGCGCAGGGCCGCCAGCGGCGTTATCACTTTTTCCGTCAGCAGCGCATGGGTCTGCGGCTGCTGCAACAGCGCGTCAATCAGGGCGCAGCGCTCGGCGTGCGCCTTGTCGCGCCCCAGCACGTAGCTGTAGCCGAGCGTGCCATCCTCCAGCCGCACCACGGCGCGCGTGACGGTGGCGTCCCCCATGACAAAGCGCTTGCCGCTGGCGCCCATGCGCGCCATCAGGCGCGTCAGGCCGATTTCCGCCGGGCGGATCAGCGAGAAGCGCGGCGCGAGATGCAGCGCCTGCCAGTGCTCGGCCAGCGCCGACGCGCTGCTGTGCGCCAGTACCGAAAGCCACTGCTGTCGTTGCGTTAAGCTTTCCATCAATGCTCCAGAGTCAGTTCGATCATGTCGCCGCGCGTCAGGCTGACGGAATATTCCGCCAGCGCGCCGTCGCGGGTTTTGTTCAGGGTGCGCACGCAGAGCAGCGGCGCGTGCAGCGCAATCTCCAGCAAATGGCACTCTTTGGCCTGGGCGCGGCGCGTGCTGATGCGGGTCTGGCTGCGCACCAGCTGATGGCCGCCCTGCTGTAGCAGAAAGTCGTGCAGCGAGCCGCTGCTGAAGCGCTGCAGCGACGGCCACCAGTTCAGGTCAGGCAGAAAGTGGTTAATCACGCAGACCGGCACGCCGTTAACCCGGCGCAGGGTCCGCAGATGAATAACGCTGTCGCCTTCGACGACCCCCAGCGCGCTGGCGACGTCGGCGCTGGCCGGACGCACCACCGCCAGCAGCCGCTCGCTGGTGGGATGGCTGCCCTGCTCCATCAGGTTCTGACTGAAGCGCGCCTGCGCATGCAGCGGATAGTCGTAAGGACGCATCAGCACCAGGATGCCAACGCCATGACGGCGCTGCAGCAGCCCTTTATTGACCAGTTCGTCCACCGCGCGGCGCAGCGTGTGGCGGTTGACCTCATAGCGTTCGGCCAGCTGCTGTTCGGAAGGCAGATAGTCGCCGCTGCGGTAGTTCTCCCGCAGCGCCTGCTCAAGCTGCGCGGCGACGGCCTGGTAAACAGTGGTCGGATGTCTGGATATCTCCATCTTGAACAGATCCTCAACCTTGACTGAGTGGGGAAAGCAGCGGTAAGCCCGGCTGCGTGTTGGGCATTACCTTGACCTGCGCAGATGACAGGATGGTGACTGTGCAGTGACGCGACGATGAATTCGCCCGCAGCCGTGAAAAGGGTCAGCTGTTTGATAAGAAGCATTAAACTTTTTACTCAGCGAAACGGCGCAGAGATTTTATTGTTTTTTCAATAACAAACTGTGAGACCAGCGGTCGTGCAGGCTGAGGGATTTCTGCTAGTTTATTAACTGATACATCCTTGTTACGTGAAAAATGAAAATGATTAACAGCGCCAAACTTTCCGCGGGTTTTCGCGGCAGTTTTATTCGTGAAGTGTTATTGCCGCTGGCGGCGATCCTGCTCCTGACGCTAACGGGCGCCGGAACCGGCCTCTTTCTCAGTACCTCCATCACTAATCAGAAAGCGCAGGCGCAACAGCAGAGGATGATCCAGGCCTCATTTACGCAGAGCCTGGCGGAACATCAGCGCCAGCTGCACAGCCTGTCGCGCTGGACACCGCTGGAAGAGCATCTTGAAGCGGTTCAGCCCGACCAGCGCTGGCTGGATGATAATGTCGGCCGCTGGCTCTATGAGATGTTCGGCCACCAGCTGATTATGGTGCTGGACGATGCCCGTCGGCCGGTGCAGGCGTGGCGCGACGGCGCGCTTTTGTCGTCGCCGGAGCGCGATCCCAGAGTACAGGCGATTCTGGCCAACAGGCTGCTGCGCGCCGACCCCCGGCAGGAGGTGGCGGATTTCGCCCGTATTGACGGCCGCGTGGCGGCGCTGGCGATCGACGACATCCGCCGCGATATGCAGTCGGCGCCCCGCTACCGGCTGGTCAGCCTGAAGTTTCTGGACGACGGCTACCTCGCCGCCCTGGCGGAGCGGAGCCAGTTAAAAGGGCTGAGTTTTTCCGACACCGGCGCGCCGCCCACCGCTCCGGCGCGCTTTATGCTGACGTCGCAGGCGGGAAGCGGGGTCGGCTACATCAACTGGGATCCGGTGCGGCCCGGCGCGGAGATGCTGCGCTCCGTCGGCCCCTCGACCGGTATCGCCGTGCTGGTGGTAACGCTGCTTTGCCTCTATATGGTGCGCCGCCTCTGGATCTCTTCCCTTAATTTGTCGCAATCGATGCTGAAGCTCGGTGCCAGCGAAGCGCAGGCGCTGCACCTGGCGTTTCATGATGTGCTGACCGGCCTGCCGAATCGCGCGCTGGTAGAGGAACGGCTGACCCAGGCGCTGGCGCAGGCGACGCGACAGGAGCAGCGCGTGGCGCTGATGCTGATCGACCTCGACCGGTTTAAAAATATCAATGACACCTATGGCCATCACGCTGGCGACGAGCTGATTATTGCCGTGGCCCAGCGCCTTTCCGGGCTGGTACGCGCCAGCGATACGGTGGGACGCATCGGCGGCGACGAATTTATCCTGGTAATGCCGGAAGTTGAAAACATCGGGCAGGTACAGGCGCTGGCGCAGCGTATTCTCGACGCGCTCAGTCAGCCTTTTCCGCTGTTTGGCGGCGAGGTATGGAGCGGCGCCAGCATCGGGCTGGTGCTGGCACCGGAAGATGGTCTGGATCGCCAGGAGCTGGTACGCAAAGCGGATATTGCGCTCTACGAAGCCAAAAGCAGCGGGCGCGGCAAATATCGCCAGTTTGAAAGGGAGATGGATGAGTCGATACGCACGCGGCAGAGCATAGCTGCCGACCTGCGCGCCGCGCTGCAAAGCTATCAGGGGCTGGCGGTCTGGTATCAGCCGCTGATGGATATCGACGGCAAAAATATGGTGGGCGTCGAAGCGCTGCTGCGCTGGGATCATCCAACGCGCGGCGCTATTCCGCCAGGGGATTTTATCGCTATCGCCGAAGAGACCGGGTTGATTATTCCGCTGGGCGAGTGGGTGCTGCGCCAGGCCTGCCTGACCCAGCAGCGTTTCCCCGATTTAATGGTGGCGGTGAATGTGTCGCCGGTGCAGTTCCGCGCCACAGGGTTTGTGGCGCGCATGGTCGATATCGTGCGCGAAAGCGGCGGCGATCCCCAGCGTATTGAGCTGGAGATCACCGAAGGGGTGCTGATTGAAAACGAGCATGAGGCGCGCGCCATTATCATCGCGCTGCGCGACGCGGGCTTCCGCATCGCGCTGGACGACTTCGGCACCGGCTACTCCAGCCTGAACTATCTCAGCACCTTTCCGGTGGATAAGATCAAGATCGATCGCTCCTTTACCCAGTCGCTGGGCGTGGCGGAGAATTCCGTGGCGATTATCGAGTCGGTGGTGAAGCTGGGGCATGCGATGGGGTTGACCGTCACCGCTGAGGGGGTTGAAACGCCGGGACAGATGAGCGCGCTGGCCGATGCGGGATGCAATCAGCTGCAGGGCTATCTGTTCAGCAAAGCGGTTCCGCTTGAGCGGCTGGGCGACTGGATGAGCTAGCGGAAAAGCGCGCGCTGACGGAGCGCGCGCGCACACGATTATTCCGGGAAGTCGGTCTCGATGGAGGTCTGCTTCCAGGCTTCAATCTGCGCCAGACGCTCTTTCAGCTTCGCCGTGACCGCCTCATAACCCCATTCGCCCATCACCAGATGACGCGGCGGATTAGCCTGTTCGGTGATGGCGATCATCGCCCGCGCCGCCCGCGCCGGATCGCCTTTCTGCGTGCCGCTGTATTCTGCGGTCGCCTTCATGCGCGCCGCAGCGGTCTCCGCATACTCCGGCAGCGTGCTCGGCGTCTGATGCAGCGAACGGCCCGCCCAGTCGGTACGGAACGGGCCCGGCTCAACGCAGGTGACGTGAATGCCAAGCGACGCGGTTTCCGCCGCCAGCGAGTCCGACCAGCCTTCAACCGCGTGTTTACTGGCAGAGTAGTAGCCGGAGCTGGCGAAGCCGATAAAGCCCGCTACCGAGGTAATATTGATGACGTGACCGCGACGCTGCTGGCGCATGGTGGGCAGCACGGCGCGCGTGAGGGCGAAAAGGCCGAAAACGTTCGCTTCGAACTGGTCGCGGATCGCCTGATCTTCGCCCTCTTCCACCGAGCTCTGATAGCCGTAGCCAGCGTTATTCACCAGCACGTCTATGGTGCCGAACTTTTCCAGCGCCGCGTTCACCGCGCTGTCGATGCTGTCAGCGCGCGTGACGTCGAGCCTTACCGCCAGCGCGTTGCTGCGGCCATCAACCAGATCGGCCACTTTGGAAGTGTCGCGCGCCGTTACCACCACGTTAAAGCCGCGCGCAATGGCCTGTTGCGCCAGTTCGCGGCCAAAACCTGTCGAGCATCCCGAAATAAACCACACCGGATTTTTATCTGTAGCCATGAGTGACTCCCAAATGGATTGTGGCGAATCGCCTGTGCCCCGACGCGAATGGCCAGGGGAAAGAGAGAGGCTAAGAGTAGCGGCCCACGACGGGGCCGCTTAACGCTTTGTGCCTCTTACTTTTTATGCAGTAACTGGCTGGCGGTATCGCTGATGATCTGCGCTGCGCCGCGATCGCCTTTCGCCATTGAACTCATAAAGGCTTTCGCCTGCTTGAAGGTGATATGGGGCGGCAATGGCGCCACCTCCGGATCGGTTTTCACCTCCAGCACGACCGGACGATCGGCGCTCAACGCACGGCGCCACGCATCTTCCAGCTCATCCGGGTTATCGACGAAGATACCCTGCAGACCAAGCGTTTCCGCAAACTGGGCGTAGCGCACGTCTGGCAGCTGCTGCGTCGCCTCGAAGCGCGCGTTGCCCTCCATGACCCGCTGCTCCCAGGTGACCTGATTAAGATCCTGGTTATTAAAGACGCACACGATAAGGCGCGGATCGCTCCACTGCTGCCAGTATTTTTGAATGGTGATCAGCTCCGCCATATTGTTCATCTGCATCGCGCCGTCGCCCACCAGCGCGACCACTGGCTTATCGGGATGGGCGAATTTCGCAGCGATAGCATACGGCACCGCCGCGCCCATACAGGCCAGGCCGCCAGAGAGCGAAGCGCGCTGGCCCTGCTTGACGCGATAGTCGCGGGCGAACCAGTTGGCGCAGGAGCCGGAATCAGAGGTGACGATGGCGTTATCAGGCAGCTGCGGCGACATTTCCCACACCACGCGCTGCGGGTTAACCGGGTTGGCGGGCGCGTGGGCGCGATCTTCCATCACCTTCCACCAGTCGCGCACCTGTACCGCGATCTCCTCCTGCCAGCTGCGGTCCTCTTTATGTTCCAGCAGCGGCAGCAGCGCGCGCAGGGTTTCCGCCGCATCACCGTGCAGGTTGACTTCGCAGGGGTAACGCAGGCCGAGCATCGCCGGGTCGATATCGATCTGAACCGCGCGCGCCTTGCCCTCTTCCGGCAGGAACTCGGTCCAGGGGAAGCCGCTGCCGATCATCAGCAGCGTGTCGCAGTTCTGCATCAGCTCCCACGACGGTTTGGTGCCGAGCAGGCCAATAGAGCCGGTGACGAAAGGCGCGTCGTCCGGCAGCACATCCTTGCCGAGTAGCGCCTTGGCGACGCCTGCCGCCAGCACGTTAGCGGTCTGCACCACCTCCACCGCCGCGCCACGCGCGCCCGCGCCAATCAGAATGGCAACCTTTTTACCGGCGTTAAGCACCTCGGCAGCGCGCTGCAAATCCGCCTCGTAAGGCACGACTTTAGGGCGCTGATAGCCGGGGCCGGAGTGGGTAAAGCCGTGCAGATGTTTCGGCGCTTCCCAGGGTTCGTCCTGAATATCCTTCGGCACAATCACGACCGCCACGCCGTTTTGTGCTTTGGCGATGCGCACGCCGCGATCGATCAGATGACGCACCTGCGCGGGCGCGGCGGCTTCCTGCACGAAGTTAGCTACGTCGGCGAAGACGCGATCCAGATTCATCTCCTGCTGATAGCTGGCGCCGCGCGCCGTCACTTCCGCCTGGCCAGCAATCGCCAGCACCGGCGCGTGATCCATTTTTGCGTCGTAGAGGCCGGTGAGCAGATGGGTCGCGCCCGGTCCGCCGGTTGAGAGGCAGACACCCATCTCACCGGTAAATTTGGCGTGACCGGCCGCCATAAAGGCCGCCATCTCTTCGTGCCGCACCTGAATAAATTCAATGCCGTCGCCCTTCTCATTGGCGCGCTGGATGGCGCCGAGCACGCCGTTAATGCCGTCGCCGGGATAGCCGTAAATACGGGTTACGCCCCAGGCCTTCAGCCGCTGCACAAAGAAATCGCTGGTTTTCATGCTCATCGTTGTCGCCTCCTTGAAAATCCGTGTCAGAGATTAAGGGTAGACGACAATCTGGCTTATTCGCCTGCTAATGCAGGAAAGCGCAGCCGTAAATCGCTGAATATTTGCGCCATATCCGCCGCTTCACCTGCCTGCTCGACGGCGCGAAATACCTGCGTTTTCAGAAAATGACGCCAGCTTACCGGCGCGTCGGCGAGAAAGGCGGTGAGCAAGCGGTAGCGTTCCGGCGTCCAGCGCGCTTCAAACGTCTGGCGCGCCTCGCCGTGATGAAAATGCGCCTTCGCCTGCTGCGGCATCGCGGCGCGCAGCTGCGCTGTCGCCGCCGCATCCACCTCGCCATCGGTTATCACCACGCCATACTGCTCGCGCGCCGCCGCTGCGCTGAGAAAACCGCAGCGCACATCGCTGCGTACCGCCCCGACGTCGCGCTGCACGGGCAGGCCGTAGCCGCCCGCGCCAGGCCCGCGCACCTCAACCACATCGCCCGGCTGGCAGTGGATTACGTCGCGGTTGCCGTGCTCCAGCACCTTGCCGTCGCGCAGGGTGCGAAAATGAGAAAGGCCGCCTGCGCAGCCGCCCGCCGCGCCCGCCGAGGCGAACACCGAACGGTTGCGGTTGCGCGCGGTGACGGTGGTTTCCGGCGTGAAGATCTCAAAGGCCATTTCGGTCGCCAGCCCGCCGCGAAAGCGTCCGGGCCCGGCGCTGTCGGGCGCCAGACCGTAGCGCAGGAAGCGAATGGGCACTTCCGCTTCGTTGACCTCAATCGGGGTGTTTTTCAGGAAGGCGGAAAGCCCGCCCGATCCATCCGGGCCGTCGTGACGCGGCGTGCCGCCCGCGCCGCCGCCGACTGGACCGAGCGATGCCACTACGCTGCGGTTGTGCGCGTCCAGCGTGCGAATATTCATAATCGAGTTGCCGCCCGGCGAGTTCGCTGGCAGTCGCTCCGGCAGCGCCAGTGAAAAAACGCCGACGGTGGCGATTTGCGACAGGGCGCAGGTAAGCGATCGCATGCCGACGGCGGCAGGCGCTTCGCAGTTCATCACCGTGCCTGGTGGCAAGACAGCGCGCGTCGGGCGCAGCGTGCCGGCGTTAAGCAGCAGCCCGGGGTTGAGCGTCGACAGCACGTAGGTGACGCCGACCAGCGCCAGCGGATGGCGCTCGCGTCCGCCGGTCGGCATATTCAGCGACGAGGCGAGCTGCGGATCGCTGCCGGTGTAGTCCAGCTCCAGCGTATCGTCGCGCACGCGCAGGGTGATCGCCACGCGGCAGGGATAACCGCCTTCGCCATCTTCATCAGCGTAATCGGCGTAAAAATAGTCGCCGTCAGGGATGGTGCGGATAATGGCGCGCGCCTGCTGCTCGGCATAGTCGAGAATTCCCTCGATCCCCTGCAGAAAATCAGCGACGCCGAAGCGGGCGATGATCTCATGGATCTTACGCTCGCCGATATTGACCGAGGCGATCTGCGCCTTAAAGTCGCCCCAGTTCTGCTCCGGCACGCGCACGTTAAGGCGCAGAATACGCGCCACATCCTCATTCAGCTCGCCGTTGCGCACGATCCTGAGCGGCGGAATGCGGATGCCCTCCTGCACAATGTCGGTAAGCGAGCGCGACAGCGAGGCGGGCACCGCGCCGCCGATATCGGTATTGTGAATATGGCCGACGACAAAGCAGACGATTTCGCCGGCGTAAAATACCGGCTTCCAGATATGAATATCGGGCGAATGGGTCGCTACATTGCCTGCATAAGCGTCGTTGGTGATGCAGATGTCCCCTTCGCGATAGTCGCCGATCAGCGTCAGCACAGGCGCATAGTCGATGCCGCTGTACCAGGGCGCGCCGAAGCTGCGCGGCGAGGCGAAGGCCAGCCCGTCGCGGCTGACTATCTGGCAGGAGAAATCTTCAGTCTCTTTCACAAAGGTGGAGTGCGCGGTGCGCATCAAAGTAAACGCCATCGCGTCGGCCGCCGCCGCGCAGTAGTTGGCGAGAATTTGCAGGTTACGTCCGTCAATAGCCATGATTACGGCTCCTCGCCCAGGGGGGTAATTAACAGGTTGCCGAAACTGTCCACCTCTACCTGCATGCGCGGCGGCACGCAGGTGGTGCAGTCATCCTGCGCCACGATGACCGGCCCGCGCAGCTGGTGGCCGGGGCGCAGCGCAGCGCGCAGCACCAGATCGACCTGATGGAAGGCGCCATCTATCCACGCCTCAACCCGCTTCGACGCCTGCACCGGTTCGCTGGCCGCCGGGAGCGTTTTCAGCGTGGGTTTCGGCGTGGGTGAAGCGATCACCAGCCGCAGGTTGATGAGCTGTACCGGCGCGGCGGCGTCGCTGTGGCCGAACAGCTGATGATGCTGCCGGTCGAAAGCCGCATGCAGCGCCGCCACGTCAGCGCTCGCCAGCCACGCCGCCTCCAGCGGCACGTCAATCTCGAACGACTGGCCGCGATAGCGCATATCGGCGCTGAACTGCAGCGTGAACGGCATCTCTTTGCCATGCTCCGCCGCCAGCCAGGCCTGCGCCCGCTGGCTCAGGCTCTCCGCCTCGGTCGCCAGCCGGTCCGCCAGCTGCGCGTTGAGATCGCTGTAGAGCGTGCGGATAAAGTCATTGCGGATATCCGCCACCAGCCCGCCCAGCGCCGACAGCACGCCGGGTGTCGGCGGCACGATAACGCCTTTCATATTGAGTTCGCGCGCCAGAAAGCAGCCCATCATCGGCCCCGCGCCGCCAAAGGCGAGGAACCAGAATTCACGCGGGTCGAGGCCAAAACGCGACAGCAGGCCGCTGGTGTCGCTGTACATGCTGGAGATCGCCAGCTCAATGGCGGTTTCCGCGGTCTGCTCCACCGAGACGCCGAGGCGATCGGCCAGCGGCTGCCAGGCCGCGCGCGCGGCAGCGACATCGACCTGCACCGCGTGGTAGCCGAGATCGCCATGGCCAATCATGCCGCAGGCGGCGAAGGCGTCGGTGGCGGTCGGCTGGGTGCCGCCGCGCTGGAAGCAGACCGGGCCAGGCAGCGAACCGGCGCTGTCCGGTCCCATCTGCATAACGCCCTGCGCGTCGATCCACGCCAGCGAACCGCCGCCCTGCCCGACCGAGGTCACCGCCACCGAGGGAATATAGACCGGGAAGTCGCCGATCATCTCGCCGTTGCCCTGCGCCACTTCGCCATTAATAATCACCGCCACGTCGGCGCTGGTGCCGCCGATATCGAGGCTGAGGATGCGATCAAAACCGCAGGCGCTGGCGAGATAGCTGGCGCCGATAACGCCCGAGGCGGTGCCGGAGAGCACCATCTGCACACATTCGCGCTTCGCCTGCTCGACGCCCATCACCCCGCCGTTGGATTTGGTGATGCGCGGCGGCGTCGTCACGCCTCTGGCGCGCAGCGCGCTTTCAAACTTTTCCAGATAGTTGATGACCATCGGCTGCACGTAGGCGTTGATGGTGGCGGTGATGGTGCGCTCATATTCGCGAATAATCGGCCAGATATCGGCAGAGCAACAGGTCAGCAGATCGGGCGCGACCTCCTCGACAATCGCCTTGACCGCCGCCTCGTTATGCCGGTTGCGGTAGCTGTGCAGCAGCGCCACCACGATGCCCTGACAGCCCGCCTCACGCGCTCGCTCAATGGCCGCCAGCACGCTCTGGCGATCCACGGCCTGTAGCACTCTGCCGTCGCGGTCGGTGCGCTCGCGAATAGCGAAAACGCGGTCGCGGCTTATCAGCGGCGTGGGCCGACGGGAAAAGAGATCGTGAATATGGGGGATTTTCAGCCGCGCCAGCTCCAGCACGTCGCAGAAGCCTTCGGTGGCAAACAGCGCCAGCCGGACGCCGCGCCGCTGGATCACTGCGTTAATGCCGACCGTGGTGCCGTGGGTAAAGTAGCCAATTTCTGCCGGGTCAAGGCCGTCGCGCTCGGCAAACTGCGCCAGCCCGGTCAGAATTTCGCTGCCAGGCGCATCGGGCCGCGACAGCACTTTCAGGGTATGGATCTGGTTGGTTTGCCGATCCAGCACGGCGAAATCAGTAAAAGATCCGCCAATGTCTACGCCAACGCGGTAACGCATCTGTGTCGCTCCAGTGTCAGGAGAGAGGGAACTCCATCAGCTTGTGCGGCTCCTGCACTGTGCGCCAGCCGAGCCGCTGGTAGAGCTGATGGGCATCGTTTGTTGAAAGCATCCAGCGCCGCACCGTGGCAAGCTCTGGATGTTCGCGCACGCAGCTTGCCAGCCAGCTGCCTAAGCCATGTCCGCGCCACGCCTCGTCGATAATCACATCGCACAGCCAGCCGAAACGGGTGTAATCGGTAATCAGCCGTCCAAAGCCGATCTGCGCATCGACATGGTAAAGCCCAAACGGCAGCGACGCGGCAACCGCCCGCTCGGTTGTGGCGCGCGACTGCCCTTTCGCCCAGTAAGAGCGTTCGGCCAGCTGGTAATGGATCCAGTCCATGTCCAGCCGTGTCCGTTTGGTGGAGAGGGTAAAGTCGTCGCGCTGCCAGATATGGTCGGCAATTATTAGTGCAGTCATTAATAACTCCTTGTCGCGGCATGGGTTTATAGTAAATGCGCCCGGTCAGCCGACGCGGCTGAAGAGGCGCGGCGAACCAGTCAGATAAGGTGAAAAACGGGCTGAAATGAAATTTTATGCTGCCTGAAAGCGCAGGGTTCGGCACTAAAAAAAGCCCCTTATGGGGCTGAGTGTCCTGAGGCGTTTTTTTCGAATACGATGGCCCCGGTTACCGGGCAAAAAGAAGAGGAAGCTGTTGCGTTTACACCGTGCCCAGCACATCGTTTTGCCGCGTAATCAGCGAGCGCAACGGTACGCTGCTCTTCATTACCGGCGATTTGATCACGATATAGCTAAAGTATTTATCAATGCCGATCTGCGCATCGAGCATCTTCTCAATCACTTCCTGATAGTGCTCAATGCTGCGGGTGATAAAGCGCAGCAGATAGTCGTAACCGCCGGTGATCAGGTGGCACTCCATCAGCTCATCGACCTCGCGCAGCGCGCTCTCAAACTTCATAAAATCTTCGCGGCGATGGCCGGAGAGCGTTACTTCGGTAAAGACCGTAACCGAATCGGTGATTTTGGTGAGATTGATATGGGCTTCATAGCCGGTGATAAAGCCCGCCTGCTCAAGGCGCTTGACGCGCTGCAGGCACGGGCTGGGCGAAAGTCCCACGGCATCGGCGAGATTAACGTTGCTAATACGGCCATCTTTTTGCAGTTGCACCAGGATGTTGATATCAATGCGGTCAAGTTTCATTAAGCCGTTCATACCACCCCTCATTGTTAACCAATTGTGCAGGACGTGCTGATGGTATAACACGCTTTGCGCCGCCAGCGCCAGCGCTAACGTGCGTGTTATCCATCAGGAAAAATTATAATTATTTCAGGAATATCAATGAGGAAGGTGCATTACCCCAGACGGCCGGTGGCGCGCGCCAGGGCGATATCGAAAATATGCAGCGCCTCCTCAAGTTGTGAATCAGTTGTAACAAGCGGAGCAAGGAAGCGCACCACATTGCGCTGAATGCCGCACTTGATCAGCAGCAGGCCCTCCTGACAGGCGCTGTCGAGGATCTTTTGCGTCAGCGCGGCGTCGGGCTTGCCGGTTTCAAAATCAAGAATCTCCACCGCCAGCATAAAGCCGAGGCCGCGCACGTCACCGATACAGGCGTACTTTTCCGCCAGCTGCTGCAGTCGCGCGTGCAGCTGCTCGCCGAGCTGTTCAGCGCGTGCCAGCAGGTTGTCATGCTCCAGCAGATCGAGCACCGCCAGCGCCGCCGCGCAGCCCAGCGCGTTGCCGCCGTAGGTGCCGCCCAGGCCGCCCGGCGCTGGCGCGTCCATTATTGCCGCTTTGCCCACCACGCCGGAGATCGGCAGACCGCCGCCGAGGCTTTTGGCGACCGTCACCAGATCGGGTTTAATGTTGAGATGCTGGAAGGCGAACATCTTGCCGGTGCGGCCAAAGCCGGTCTGCACTTCATCGCAGATCAGCACGATGCCGTGCTGCTCGGTGATGCGGCGCAGCGCCTGCATAAATGCCGGGCCGGCTGGCAGGAAGCCGCCGTCGCCCTGCACCGGCTCGATAATGATCGCCGCCACGCGCTCTGGGGCGATCTGCACCGCAAAAAGCTGATCCAGCGCCTTCAGGCAGTCTACTTCCGTAACGCCATGCAGCGGATTGGGGAACGGCAGACGATAGATATCCGCCGGGAAAGGCCCAAAGTTCTGCTTATAGGGCTGGCTCATACCGGTCAGCGTGACGCCAAGCAGCGTGCGACCATGAAAAGCGCCGTCAAAAGCGATAACGCCGGAGCGGTTGGTGTGGGCGCGGGCGATCTTAATCGCGTTCTCTACCGCTTCCGCGCCGCTGGTAAAGAAGACGCTTTTATAGGCCTCATCGCCGCCGACCAGCTGATTAAGACGCTGCGCCAGTTCGATATAGCCCGGATAGGCCACTACCTGAAAACAGGCGTGCGATACCAGACTCAGCTGCTGCGTCACCGCATTGACGACCGCCGGATGGTTGTGCCCGACGTTGAGTACGCCGATGCCGCCAACAAAGTCGAGATAGCGGTTGCCCTCTACGTCCCAGACCTCGCTGCCCTTTGCGCGCTCAATGACCAGCGGATGCGCGGTCACTACGCCGCGCGGCACGTTTTGCGCGCGCGCGTCCAGCAGTAAACTGTTGTCTGAATAGGTCTGTTGTTCGGCCATGACATTCTGCATTTTCATACCTCATCCACGTAACGTTCGGTTGGCTCAAGTATCGCAACCCACTGGTTCAACATGCTGCCGTTATGGGTAAGGCTGCGGCATTTCCTGTCAAAATCGGTGCCCTTTCAGCAGGGAAATTTCTTCACATCCCACGCGTCGGGCAGGCCGGGTTCAGGCGTAGACGCCGCGTCAGTTGATGCGGCGCGACACGTTAAGAACGGCAACCTGTATCAGTAACCTCGCGTGCGATCGATAAGGCCGATCATCGGCTCACCGCGCTGATAGCGGCGCAGGTTCTCCAGCAGCGCGGCGACGGCGCTTTCGTTTTGCGTCTGGCTGGCGATATGGGGCGTCAGCCAGATAGCGGGATGTCGCCAGAATGGATGAGCTGGCGGCAGCGGCTCGGGGTCGGTCACGTCGATGACCGCCGCGCCAAGCTGGCCGCTGTCGAGAGCGTCCAGCAGATCCTGATGGCTGAGCTGCGCGCCGCGTCCCGCCTGCACCAGCGCCGCGCCCCTGGGCAGCTGAGAAAAGAGGTCGCGATTAAGCAGGCCGCGCGTCTCCGCCGTCAACGGCAGCAGGCAAACCAGGATGTCGCTGCGTGCCAGAAACGCGCCGAGCTGAGCAGCCCCGTGGAAGCACTCCACGCCGTCGAGTTCGCGCGGCGTACGGCTCCAGCCCGCACAGTCAAAGCCGAACGATGCCAGTTGCCGCAGCGCAGCCTGTCCCAGTTCGCCCAGCCCCATCACGCCGACGCGCCGCGTAGCGGCGGGTTTTACGCTGTGCGCCAGCCACTTCTCTTCGCGCTGCTGCCGCAGATAGCGCACCATATCGCGATGGAGGCCGAGCACCGCAAAGGTAACGTACTCCACCATGCCCTGTGTCAGCCCCGGCTCAATCATGCGCACCACCGGCAGGTCGGGCGGCAAGGCGGCAAGATCGAACTGATCCGCGCCCGCGCCCACCGACAGCAGCACTTTCAGATTGGGAAAGGTCTCCATTAACGTCTCTGGCGGTTGCCAGGCGATCAGCACCTCGATTTCTTGCGGGTCGCCAATCTCCGGCCAGAGGTGGAGCTGAATATCGGGCGCATGCTGCGCCAGCCACTGCTGCCACCGCGCGCCGCGCTGCGGGTCCGATTTATAGAGGATCTGCATCAGGCCATCGCCTGGGTCATCAGGCCAAACGCCTGCATGCCGCCCGCTGGCGGCGTCCAGGGCGTGCCGCGCACCATGGTGGTGGGATTATCCACCTGCGCCAGCCCAAGCGTGGCGAGCCAGCCTGCCAGCGGCAGCGCGGCATCAGTATCGATACGCACAAATTCGCCGCGCAGCCCCTGCATCAGCGAGGCGATCAACGCCTGTGCCACGGCGAAAGTCGTTGCGATAACGGGCCCGATCGCCCAGCCGTGGCCGAAGCGGCGCAGGCTGGCGAAGCCGTGAATTTCGCCCTGCGCATCCTCCAGCAGCACGGTCTGATGCTGGTGAATCAGATGCGCAATAAGCTGCGAACGCAGCATGCCGTGCGCCTGTTGATCAAGCGCGGTCAGCACTGGCGCGTCCTGCGCCTGCGCGCGACGCAGCTGCAGTCCGGCAGGCAGAGAGACCGGCGGCGTCGCGTCCAGCGAGCGCGTCTGGTACTGAAGGATCTGTCCGGTGACCACAAAGCCGAGCTTCTCATAAAGCCCTTTGCCCATCTCGGTGGCGTGCAGCCGCACGTTATAGTCAGGTACCTTTTCCAGCAAAGTCAGCATCAGCTGTTTGCCCAGTCCACGGCCCTGCTGCTGACCATCGACCATCACCAGCCCGATGGTGGCGGCGCGTTCGCCCCAGCGCCAGAGCATGGCGCTGCCGAGCAGTTCGCCCTGCTCCTCTATGACTACGCCCTCGCCGAACGTTATCGCCTGCTGCCAGTCTTCACGGCGGTGCGGCCACTTCAGCTGCTGCGTCATGGCGTGGCAGCGTTCAATATCGTGCGCGGTCAGGGCGCGAAAAATGGTGGTCATGCGTTGCTCCTTACATCATGCCAGGCGTTTCAAGTGCACTGCCGTCAACCAGACGGCTGTAGCGATAAGGTGTGGGATCAACGACCGGCGTCTCGTTAGTGGCGAGATCGGCGGCGAGCCGTCCCGCACCCGGTCCAATGCCGAAGCCGTGCGCGCTGTAGCCTGCCGACAGCACCAGGCCCGGCAGCTTCGCCACGGTGGAGATAACCGGAATCGCGTCGGGGGTGCTGTCGATCATCCCGCCCCAGGCCTGCGCCAGTTTAAGGCCAGCCAGCGCCGGATACTCGTTACGCATGGCAGTTAATCCCTCCTGCACGGTAGCGGCATCGGCGGCAGGATCGAGGATGCGCGTGCGTTCAAAGGGCGATTCGCCATCGAAAGCCCAGCCGCCGAGCGCTTCCGGGCCGTGAAAAAAGGGCTTCATCCCGATATTCAGACGCAGATTTTTGCGTCGGCTTTTAAAGGTGGCATAGAACTGACGCGCGTAGCGAATGCCCTGCGCGCCCGGCTCCAGGCGACCGCGGCCAGAGACAGAAACGGTATAGCTGCCGTCAAGCTGCGGACGACAGGCAAAGCCAGGCGTATAGAGCGGCACGCCGATCGCCTGCGCGATGGGCTGAGTGCGAAAGGCGGTGCCGATAACGTTGCCGAGCGGCAGGTCGATGCCGTGGCGGCGGCAGAACATAGAGGTCCACGCGCCCGCCGCGCAGATCACGCGGCTGGTTTTGATCAGGCCGCGCTCGGTCCAGACGCCGCTGACGCGCCCGGCGGCGATATCCAGCCCGCGCACCGCGCACTGCTGAAACACCAGCGCGCCAAGGCGCTGGGCTGCAATCGCCAGACCCGGCGCGGCCAGGCGCGGCTCGGCGTGGCCGTCAGTGGGCGATGAGACGCCGCCGAGCCAGCGGGTGGTGCTGCCGGGCGTGGCGGCCTTCGCCTGTTCGCCCGTCAGGATGTCGCTGCGCACGCCGTAATTTTTCGCCATGCGGTTCCACGTCTCCCACGCGGCGATATCCGCCTCGTTGCGCGTCGCGTAGATTAGCCCGCTGCGCCGGAAGCCTAGATCTTCACCGGTCTCCTGACCCAGCTCGCCCCAGCGTCGCAGCGCATGAATAATCAGCGGCAGTTCGCGTTCGTCGCGGTTCTGCTGGCGACACCAGCCCCAGTTGCGGCTCGACTGTTCGGCACCGACCAGTCCCTTTTCCAGCAGCGCCACCTTGACCCCTTTTCGGGTCAGCTCCCAGGCAGCGGCGGCCCCGGCGATGCCGGCGCCGATAATCACCACATCGACGGCGTCGGGAAAGTCGGCGCTGTCCTGTACATAGCGGAGTGGAGCGGGCATAGCGTTAGTACCTCTTTTTTGCAGTCAACAGCGCACAATATAAGGGCGTTACCGGCGCAGCCAGATTGTTCACGCCCAGCGTACTGCTGGGGAGAATATGGCAAGCCAGATAGCCCTATTCCGCTTTCAAAATCTCTTCGTGCTCGTCCAGCCAGCCCTGTCGCAGCTCCGGCACCGCGCGTTTCAGGCGCTCGAAATAGAGCTCACGGGTCGGCTTATCGTAATCTTCCCGCGCCAGCTGGGTCACAATGCGTCCCGATTTCATCACCACGATATTGTCGCAGACCGCCCGCACCGCGTGCATATCGTGACTGATAAACAGCACCGACAGGCCCAGTTCGCGCCGCAGCTCGCTGATCAGATCCAGCACCGCCGCCGCGACGACGGTATCCAGCGCCGAGGTGACTTCGTCGCACAGGATCAGATCCGGCTCCGCCGCCAGCGCGCGCGCCAGATTGACGCGCTGCTTCTGACCGCCAGAGAGCGCCCAGGGACGTCGCCACAGCACGCTGCGCGGCAGCTTCACCAGATCGAGCAGCTGATGCAGCCGCTGGGTCAGCGCCTGGCCGCGCAGGCCGTGAAACAGCGCCAGCGGCCGCGACAGAATACGCTCGACGCTGTGCGCCGGATTGAGCGCGGTATCCGCCATCTGAAACACATACTGGATACGGCGCAGCTCATTATCCGGCCGCCGGTGCATATCGCCCGCGATATAGTGGCCGTTAAACAGCATATGGCCGTGACAGGGCGCGTTGAGACCGGCAATGGCGTGCGCCAGGGTAGTTTTGCCCGAACCCGACTCGCCGATAATGCCGATAGCCTGACCTTTCCACAGCTGGAGATTGATATCCTCCAGAATGCGGATCTTCGGCTGGCCGTCGCTGTCGCGCGGGCCGTAGCCGGCGCAGAGGTCGCGCACCTCCAGCAGCGGCTGAAGCTCGCCGCTTGCCTCGCGCCACGGGCTGGGACGCTCTGTCTGTCGCGCCGCGTCCATCAGCAGCCGCGTATACTCCGCCTGCGGCGCGCCGATCAGCCGTTCAGTGGTGCCATATTCGGCGATCTGGCCGCGCAGCAGCACCAGAATGCGATCCGCCATCTGCGCCACCACGGCAAGATCGTGGCTGACGTAGATGGCGGTGACGCCGCGCTGCGCCACCACGCGGCGAAAGGCCTTCAGCACTTCCACCTGGGTGGTGACGTCGAGCGCCGTGGTCGGCTCGTCGAGGATCACCACGTCAGGATCGCCAATCAGCGCCATCGCGGTCATCAGCCGCTGCAGCTGCCCACCGGAAACCTGATGTGGCCAGCGGTCGCCGATGGTGTCGGGGTTGGGCAGCGCCAGCTCGCGGAACAGCGCCACCGCTTTGGCCTTCGCCGCTTTGCGCGTCATGGTGCCGTGGATCACCACCGGCTCGATCACCTGATCGATGATTTTCATGCCGGGATTAAAGGAGGCCGCCGCGCTCTGGGCGATATAGGCGACTTTGTTGCCGCGAAACTCGCGCAGCTGCTGCGGGCTGAGGCTGTTGACGTCGACGCCCGCAACGTGGATGTTGCCTTCGGCGATGCGACAGCCGGGACGGGCATAGCCCATCAGCGCCATGGCGATAGTGGTTTTCCCGGAGCCCGATTCGCCGATCAGGGCGAGCACCTCCCCTTTCTGTACGGTGAAGCGGATATCTGACACCAGGTCAATCGATTCGCCCTTGTCGCTCTGCGCCGTGACGCGCAGCTTTTCCACGGAGATCACCGGCATTGCGGTATGCGGCATCACGTTCATGCGCCCTCCTTCGCCAGCGTCAGCGGACGCATCTGTTGCAGGCTGTCGATAAACAGGTTAGCGCCGACAGTCAGGCTGGCGATCGCCAGCGCAGGCATCAGCACCGCTGGCGAGCCGTCAAACAGCCCCTGAATATTTTCGCGCACCAGGGTGCCCCAGTCGGCGTAGGGCGGCTGTACGCCGAGACCGAGGAAGCTCAGGCCGCTGAGCAGCAAGACGATATAGACAAAGCGCAGACCGAAATCCGCCAGCATCGGATGCACCATATTGGGCAGGATGTCATGAATGGCGATATACCAGCGGCTCTCGCCACGCAGCCGGGAGGCGCGCACATAGTCCATATTGCGCAGGCTGCCCGCCATGGCGAAGGCGATGCGGAACGCGCCCGGCCAGTAGGTGAAGATGGCGGTGAGCAGCAGCATCGGCAGCGAAGAGCCGAATACCGCGACAATCATCAGCGACAGCACTTTGCCCGGCAGCACCAGCATGGCGTCGTTGACACGGCCCAGGATCTCCTCCAGCCAGCGGCCGGTCACGGCCGCCAGCAGCGCCAGCAGCGTGCCGATCAGGCTGGCACCGAGCGCCGCGCCCAGCGCCAGACCGATAGAGAACTTCGCGCCGTAGAGAATTCGGCTGAGAATATCGCGCCCCAGCGCGTCGGTGCCGAGCCAGTTGTCCGCAGTAAAGCCGCCGAACAGCGGGCCGCCGCCGATATCCTCGACGTTGTGCGGCGCCAGCTGGTTGCCGAAAATCGCCATCAGCAGCCAGAACGCCGAGACCGTTAAGCCCAGCCGTCCTGAGATTGACAGCGACTGAAAGAGACGAACGGGAAGTAAAATATTCATGCGCTTCTCCATTTCGGGTTGAAGGCGATGGTCAGCACGTCAGCCAGCAGCAGCAACAGCAGATAGCAGCCGGCGAACAGCATTACGCAGAACTGCACCACCGGCAGGTCGCGGTTGCTTACCGCATCCACCAGCTGGCTGGCGAGGCCGGGATAGCTGAAGATGGTTTCGATAATGATGACCCCACCGAACAGATAGGACAGGCTGAGCGAAATCGCGTTAGCGATAGGGCCGACCGCGTTGGGCAAGGCGTGGCGCAGCACAGCGCGCAGCGGCGACACGCCTTTCAGCAGCGCCATCTCCAGATAGGGGCTGTCGAGCTGGTTGATAATGGCGGCGCGCGTCATGCGCGCCATCTGCGCCACCAGCACGCAGCAGAGCGTCAGCACCGGCAGCGCGTAGGCTTTCAGGTAGCTGACCAGATCCATATTCGGCGAGCCGAAGGACATCGCCGACACCCAGTGCAGCTTCACGGCGAAGATCAACACCGCCACCGTCGCCACCAGAAACTCCGGCACCGCTACCATCGCCATGGTGCCGATCACCAGCACGCGATCCAGCATCGACCCGCGCGTCATGGCGGCGGTCATGCCGATCAGCAGCGCCAGCGGCACGCAAATCAGCGTGGTGATCGCCGCCAGCTCAAAGGTGGCGGGAATGCGCTGTGCCACCAGCTGCATCACCGGCAGATGGCTGGCGAAAGAGGTGCCGAAATCGCCCTGCAGCATGCCGCCCAGCCAGCTGAAGTAGCGCAGCAGCAGCGGCTGATCCAGCCCAAGCTGGGCGCGCAGCGCCGCTACCGTTTCCGGCGTGGCGTTTTGCCCGAGGATCATCTGCGCCGCGTCGCCCGGCAGCAGGCTGGTGATAAAGAACACCACCGCCGAGACGATAAGCAAAGTCAGGATGCCAGCGCCTGCGCGGCGGGCGATCAGGAACATCATGTATCGGTTCATCGGCGTTCTCCAGCGTAGAGAGGGTTAAGCGGACAGCCAGGCGAATTCGTGAAAGCGGTAGCCCATCATCATGCCGGAGGGCCAGGCTTCGACGCCCTTCACCTTTTTGCTGTAGCCGTCGATGGTGCTGATAAAGGTCGGAATAATGGTGCCGCAGTGGTCGTAGATCAGCTTCTGCATATCGCCGTACATCTGCTTGCGTTTCCCCTGGTCGCGCTCGCCGCGCGCCGCCGTCACCAGCTGGTCGAACTGCGGGTTCTTCCAGCCCGACTCATTGTTGGGTGCGCCGGACAGGTAGAACTGCGAGAAGAGCATATCGAGCGTCGGCCGCGGGTTGATAGAGCCGTAGCCCACGGGATCTTTGGTCCAGTGCGTCGACCAGTAGCCGTCATAGGGCACGCGGCGCACCTTCACGTTGATGCCGGCGTTACGCGACACCTGCTGGATCAGCTGGCCGCCTTCGACCGCCCCTTCGATATTCGGCGTGGTGACGATCTCTACCGTCGCGCCCTTCATCCCCGCCTTTTCGATATGGAATTTCGCCTTCTCCACGTCGAGCGGACGCGGCTTCAGCTCGGCGTTATAGAGCGGATGCCAGGGCGGCACCGGCGTATCGTTGCTGACGTCGCCGTAGCCCTGCAGCACGGTTTTGACCAGCATCTCGCGCGGCTGCAGATATTTCATCGCCAGCACAAAGTCTTCGTTGCTGCCCGGTTTGATATCGGTGCGCACAATCAGGTTGGTGTACATCCCTGATTTGCTCTCCAGTACGGCGAAGTCGCTGGTCACCTTAATGCGCTTGCAGTCGTTGGCGCCCAGGGTTGAGACGATATGCAGATCGCCCGACATCAGGGCGTTGACGCGCGCCGCCTGGTCGGTGACGCCCAGCAGTTCCACCTCGTCGAGGTGCGGCAAACCCGGCTTAAAATAGTTGGGATTTTTGCGGCCGACCGAGCGCACGCCCGGCGTAAACTCCTTGCAGACGTAAGGCCCGGTGCCGATGCCTTTGGTAAAGTCTTTGGTGCCGTCCTGCACGATCAAAAACGGCGGCGCGGCGAGGATATAGGGCAGATCGAAGTTCGCCTGGCTCAGCACCAGCTGCACTTCGTTGTCGTTTACCGCATTCAGGCTCTGGAACTGCTCGGCGATTTTAAAAGCGTTAGAGGCAACCGCGGCATCTTTATGGCGGCTCAGCGAGTAGATCACATCTTTAGCGGTCAGCGGCTTGCCGTCGTGAAAGGTCACGCCGCTGCGCAGTTTAATCTGCCAGGTGATGCCGTCGCTGGAGTCGAGCGATGTCGCCAGCGCCGGCAGGGCTTTGAGATTTTTATCCAGCTCGGTCAGGCCGTTGTAGAACATGCACTGCCGGGTATAGTCGCCGCTGTTGTTGGCTTTGGCCGGGTCAAGGGTATCGGTCGCGGAGGCGTTTGACATCGCGGCGCGTATTTTGCCGCCTTTCACCGGCGTTTCGGCGGCGAAGCCCAGCTGTGGGAAGCCGATAATGCCGCTGCTCATCACCGCGCCGGCGGAGAGCATTTTCATCAGGCCGCGGCGTGACAGCGTGCCTTCGGTCAGCATGCGCGTCAGCGCGTTATTATCATTTTTACTCATCTGCGTACCCTCAATAGCGTTTAAGGTTCAACCCCTGGAATGAAGCATCAAGAGAAACGATCTTTGGCTTTGTAATAGAGTCCGGCCAGCGGCAAAAACCACGGCTTGCCGTGATAACCGGGCAGCGCGGGCCAGGCGTCGCGCTGCCAGGGATTGCGATTGCTTTTTTCGGCGATCAGGTCCGCCATCACCGCGCCCATCCACACCGACATCTGGGTGCCGTGGCCGCTGTAGCCCATGGAGTAGAAAACACCGTCATGTTCGCCCGCATGCGGCAGCCGGTCGGCGGACATATCCACCATGCCACCCCAGCAGTAGTCGATGCGCGCCTGCGCCAGCGGCGGAAAGAGCCGGGCCATGGAGGCCTGCAGGATGTCGCCGCTGCGCGAATCGGAGGTGGGATTGCTGACCGCGAAACGCGCGCGGCCGCCAAATACCAGCCGACGATCGGCGGTGGTGCGAAAGTAGTTGCCGAGGTTGAGCGAGGTGACATAGGTGCGATCGTTTGGCAGCACGCGGCGGATTAACGCATCGCCCAGCGGCTCCGTCACCACGATAAAGCTGCCTACCGGCACGATACGACGTTGAAACCAGCGAAAAGGCCCAACGTTAGAGCAGCCGGTCGCCATCAGCACCTTGTCGGCGAGGATCTCCCCTTTGGCGGTCTGTACGCGGTGGCGATAGCCGTCAAGGCGGGTTAAGCCGGTTACGGCGTGGTGCGGAAAGATTTTCGCGCCGCTGCGCGCCGCCGCTTCCGCCAGACCGACGCCGAATTTACCCATATGCATCTGGCCACCGCGCTGTTGCAGCAGCCCGCCGTGAAAGGCGTCGCTGTCGACTTCACGGCGGATCGCCTCTTTGCCGATCAGCTCAATTTCCGGGTCCACGGTGCGGCGCATCAGCTCCCAGGCTTCGCGAAGGCCAGCGAAATGCGACGCCTTACTGGCGAGCTTGAGCTTGCCGCACAGGCGAAAATCGCAGTCGATCCGCTCATCGCGCACCAGCTGTTCGACATAGCTGACCGCATCGTCGTAGGCGCGGTAGAAGCGGCTGGCTTTCTCGATGCCCTGGCTCGCCACCAGCGAGGCGAAGTTCTGCGCCACGCCGGTATTGCAGTGCCCGCCGTTGCGTGCCGAGGCCTGGCTCATCACCTCGCCGCCCTCCAGCAGCACCACGTCCAGACCGCTGCGCGCCAGGCTCAGCGCCGCCGAGACGCCGGTAAAGCCGCCGCCGATCACCACCACGTCAGCATGCGACGGCAGCGAACCTTGCGCCGCGCCGTGAAACGGCGGCGCCGTGGCCTGCCAGAACGATTCGAGTTTCATAGCGCACTCCTCAGAGTCCAACGACGGCAGGCAATGCGCCGATGTCATGGATTTCGGTGTAGCCGTAGTAGGGATTAGCCGGTTCGTGACCGCGATTAACCCAGGCTTTATGGGTGATGCCGAGATCGTGCGCCGTCATCAGGTCGTAGCGAAAGCTGGAGGAGACGTGCAGGATCTCGTCCGGGCGGCAGTCGAGCTTCTGCAGCATATATTCAAAGCCCTTCATCTGCGGCTTATAGGCGCCCACCTCTTCCGCGGTGATCGCCATATGGATCGGCGCGCCCAGACGCGGAATATGGTGCGGCAGCAGATCCTTCATCGAGTTGCTGAGCAGCACCAGCGGGAACTCGGTCGCCAGTTTCGCCAGCCCGGCAGGCACGTCGGGGTGCGGTCCCCAGCTGGCGCAGTCGGTGTAGATAAAGTCGCTGTCGGCCTTATCCCACGCCACGCCCCATTTTTTGCAGGTGCGCTGCAGCGCGTTGCTCACCACGTCGTAGTAAGGCTTCCAGGCGCCCAGCACTTCATCCAGACGATAACGGGAGAAATCGGTTGTGAAGGCCTGCATCTCGTCAGCCGCCACGCGCGCCTTAAAACAGCGCGCCGCCGCGCCCGCCATATCGAAGTTAATCAGCGTGCCGTAACAGTCAAAGGTGATAAATTTCGGTTTAAACAGTGCCATGACGCGACCTCGTTTTAATCAGGAAAAGTTAAAAATCGATCAGTACGCTTTTCTGACGCTGGCAGGCCTGAAACGCCTGCCGCCCCAAATCTTTGCCGACGCCGGAGCCAAGAAAGCCGCCGGTGGGAATGATGAAGTCGCCGGAGCGGCCGTAACGGTTGACCCACACGGTGCCCGCCTCAATGGCGCGAATGGCGCGCAGCGCGCGCGGCAGGCTCAGGGTATGCACGCCCGCGCACAGGCCATAAATCTCATGCGCCGCCAGCCGCAGCCCCTCTTCTTCATCGTCGAAGGTCTGCACCGTCAGCACCGGGCCGAAAATCTCCTGCTGCACCGCCGGGTTATCCTGGGTGACGCCGCACAGCAAGGTGGGCTGCCAGAACCAGCCCTCACCGGTGTCGGCGAAACGATCGCCGCCGACCAGCACTTCCGCGCCCTGCGCCTTCGCGGCGGCGATCACGGAGGCAACTTTTTTGCCCTGCCGTTCATCGATCAACGGCGCGTAGCGGCTGTCGCCGCTCCAGGTCACGCCTGGTCGCACGCCGCGGCACAGCGCGCTCAGGCGATCCAGCAGCGGCGCAGCGATGGCGCGCTGCACAATCAGACGGGTGCCCGCCACGCAGGCCTGGCCGCCGTTGGCGGTAAAACCGCGCAGAATGCGCTGCGCCACCACCTCGATGTCGCCCGCGTCGTCAAACACCAGCTGCGGGCTTTTGCCGCCCAGCTCCAGCGTGACCGGCTTCATGCCGTGCTGCGCCACGTCGCTCATAATGCGCGCGCCGGTCAGGGTCGAGCCGGTAAACGAGACTTTGCGCACCAGCGGATGCGTCACCAGTGCGTGGCCGGTCACCGCGCCGCTGCCCTGCACGATATTGAGCACGCCAGCCGGCAGGCCGGCCTGCACCGCCAGTTCAGCCATGCGCACCGTTGAAAAGGGCGTAAGCTCGGAGGGTTTGAGCACTACCGCGTTGCCCGCCGCCAGCGCCGGGCCGCACTTCCACGACGCCATCGACAGCGGGAAATTCCACGGCGTAATGGCGCCAACCACGCCGTAAGGCTCAGCGATCAGCATACCCAGGCTGCTGTCGCGCGTCGGAAAGAGATCGCCGCTGTACTTATCCGCGCACTCGGCGTAGAAGCGAATCGCTTCGGCGGTGAACGGAATTTCATGCTGGATGACATCGCCGATAGGACGGGTGGAGCCGAGCGCCTCCAGCTGCGCCAGCAGGCTGTCCTGCTCAATAAGATCGGCCCAGCGACGCAGTACCCGGCCGCGTTCGCGCGGCGCGCAGCCAGACCAGCCGCTGATTTTCAGCGCCTGGTGCGCGAGCTGCACCGCGCGGTCGACATCGGCGGCGTCCGCCTCATGCAGCGTGGCGTAGACTCTGCCGTCGGACGGACGTCTGACGGCAAATGCCGCCCCCTGGGTTTGAACGTGATGGCCGTCAATATAATGGCCGACAGGAAGCGAAACTTTTTCAGGGTCGAAACTTAACATGGATAAATCCTTATTTGTTACACCCGTCAACCATCAGGGAATTAGCGCTAAAGCAGGACTTATATTCAGCGTTAATAAGCTTGTGCAAAAAGGTAATGCAGAAAGTATGCCAGCCAGTTGAAAAATAAAAATGCGTTTAAAACAGCGCAAAAAAATTTTCTGCCGTATTGAAAGAGGAAATTTTGCGTAATTGCCGAAGGAATAAACAGATGATTTGGCTCACAAAATTCATGCGTTACCGTGGTGCATTGCGCATGAAACTTGCACTAAAATGGCGAACAGCGAGAAAAACCTGACGCAGCGCACAAAATAAAGAGCGTTTGCCGCTTATGCGACAAACGCTCTTTACAGGATATTAAAAAAATCCGCAGGATTAATTCAGGCTGCCAATATGGAAGGCTTTCTGTTCCAGATATTCTTCAATGCCATAGCGCGATCCTTCCCGGCCAATTCCCGATAATTTTACGCCGCCGAATGGCGCGACTTCTAATGAGATCGCGCCGGTATTAAAGCCGACCATGCCAAATTCCAGCGCTTCGGCGACGCGCCATGCGCGACGAATATTTTCGGTAAAGAAATAGGCGCCCAGACCATAGGGCGTATCGTTGGCCATCGCGACCGCCTCCTCCTCTTCGTCAAAGATAAACAGCGGCGCGACCGGACCGAACGTCTCTTCATGGGCGATACGCATCTGTGCCGTAACCTTGCCGAGCACCGTGGGCTGCACGTAAGTGCCGTTGCCGTGGCTGGCGCCGCCGGTCAGCAGCTCCGCGCCCAGGCCAAGCGCATCTGCGATGTGGCCGTTAACTTTCTCGACCGCGCGTTCGTTGATCAGCGGGCCGATAGTGCTGCCTGGCGCAAAGCCGTCGCCCACCTTCAGGGTGGCGACCGCGTCGAGCAGCTTCGCCGCGAAGCGTTCATAAATAGCGCGCTGCACCAGAATGCGGTTGGCGCAGACGCAGGTCTGCCCGGCGTTGCGAAACTTGCTGACCATTACGCCCGCTACCGCGATATCGACATCGGCGTCGTCGAAGACAATAAAAGGCGCGTTGCCGCCCAGCTCCAGGCTGAGGCGTTTTACGCTGTCGGCGCTCTGCTGCATCAGCAGCTGGCCGACGCGCGTCGAGCCGGTGAAGGAGATTTTCCGCACCAGACGGCTGCCGGTCAGCGCTGCGCCAATCTCGGTGGGCAGACCGGTCACAACCTGCAGCACGCCAGCGGGAAAGCCCGCGCGCTCTGCCAGCACCGCCAGGGCCAGCGCCGAAAGCGGCGTCAGCTCCGACGGCTTGACGATAATCGGGCAGCCTGCCGCCAGCGCAGGCGCGACTTTTCGCGTGATCATGGCGATGGGGAAATTCCACGGCGTGATGGCCGCCGCGACGCCGACAGGCTGTTTCAGCACCAGAATGCGGCGATCTTCGCTCGGCGCAGGAATGGTATCGCCATAGATACGGCGCGCCTCTTCGGCGAACCATTTGACAAAGCTCGCGCCGTACAGCACTTCGCCCTTCGCTTCGGCGAGCGGTTTGCCCTGTTCGGCGGTCATGATCGCCGCCAGGTCGTCGGCGTTATCGAGAATAAGCTGATGCCACTTCTCCAGCAGCGCGGCGCGGCTGGCGTTGGGCGTTTTGCCCCAGGCGATGCGCACCGATTCGGCGCAGGCGATAGCCGCTTCCGTCTCAGCGCGCCCCAGCGCCGGAATGGTCGCCAGCGTTTCACGGCTGGCGGGATCGACAACCGGCAAGGTCTCGCCGCTGTGAGCATCCTGCCAGCGGCCGCCGAACAGCGCCTGCTGGCGCAGCAGATCGGAATCTTTTAGTTGAAGACGCGACATCTCACTCCCCTTTTTCATCGGTTTTCTTCCACTCTATCGCGTCGTCTCAGCGCAGGATGTTTTTCTCACCAGGCAGAAACCCGAAACAGCGAGTTTTGCGGAGTTAAAAAAAATTTTATGCCGCGCGGCTGCTATGCTCAGTTTTTAAACAAGGAGATAAGTATGAGCGATCATATGTGGCGAGCAGTCGATGACTATTTCACCCAGACGCTGGTGAAACCGGATGCGGCGCTGGAGGCGGTGCTGGCGCGCAATGCCGCCGCTGGCCTGCCGCCGATTGACGTGGCGGCCAACCAGGGCAAGCTGCTCTACCTGCTGGCGCGCATGATGAACGCCTCGCGCATTCTGGAGATCGGCACGCTGGGCGGTTACAGCACGCTGTGGCTGGCGCGCGCCCTGCCGGAGAGCGGCCGCATCGTGACGCTGGAGTTTTCGCCGCAGCATGCGCAGGTGGCGCGCGAAAATTTCGCCGAAGCGGGCATGGCAGACAAAATCGACGTGCGGGTGGGGGCGGCGCTGGAGAGCCTGCCGACGCTGCAGGGGCCGTTCGATATGATCTTTATTGACGCCGATAAACGCAATAATCCGCACTACCTGCGCTGGGCGCTGAAGCTGGCGCGCGTCGGCAGCGTGATTATCGGCGATAACGTGGTGCGCGGCGGGCGTATTGTCGATTCGCAATCAACAGACGAAAACGTGCAGGGGCTGCGGCAGTATCTGTCCGACGTCGGCAACAGCCCACATCTGACGGCCACCGCGCTGCAAACCGTCGGCAGTAAAGGCTGGGATGGCCTTCAGCTGGCCATCGTCGAGTCGCTGCCGGATTAGATCTGGAAGTCGATAACCGGCTCTTCTTCGCGCTGAGAGGAGAGCGCCTGACGTTTAATCTCTTCCAGCGACAGATTGGCGTTGCATAGTTCCATAAACTGCCAGACATAGTTGCGCTGCAGCTGTCCGCGCTTCAGGCCAAGCCAGACGGTATTGGCATCAAACAGATGGTGCGCGTCGATGCGCACCAGCGCCTCTTCACGCTGGGTTTCACACGCCTGATCGGCAAGGATGCCGACGCCTAATCCCAGTTCGACATAGGTTTTTACCACGTCAGAATCCTGCGCGCTCAACACGATATCGGGCTTCAGGCCCGCGCTCTGGAACGCGCGGTCGACGCGCGAGCGCCCGGTGATGCCCTGACGATAGGTAATAAGCGGATAACGGCTCAGGGTGCTGAGCGAGACCGGTTGCTGCTGCACCAGTTCATGATCGCTGGGCACCAGCAGCGCATGGTGCCAGCTGAACCAGGGGAACGCCGCCAGGCTGGGGTTATTCACCAGCAGTTCGCTGGCGATGCCGACGTCCGCCTCACCGGCCAGCAGCATGGCGACAATCTCTTGCGGCGATCCCTGATTAAGCTCCAGCCGCACGTTGGGATAGAGCTGGCGAAACGCCTTGATGACGCGCGGCAGGCTGTAGCGCGCCTGGGTATGCGTCGTGGCGATGGTCAGAATGCCGCTGGTTTCGTTGGTGAAGACGTCCGCCAGACGGCGCACTTTTCCCGCTTCGTCGAGGATGCGTTCGGCGATGGTCAGCAGCGCTTTGCCCGGCTCGGTCATGCCCAGCAGGCGCTTGCCGCGGCGGATAAAGATCTCTACGCCAAGCTCATCCTCCAGATCGCGGATATGACGGCTGACGCCTGACTGTGAGGTAAATAGCGTGTTTGCGACTTCCGTCAGATTGAACTCGCAGCGTGCCGCCTCGCGGATAATTTTAAGTTGCTGGAAATTCACGGTATTTACCTCCCTTTACGAAATTGTTATCTCCGATGGTAAGAAGGTTTATTGATATCAACAAATAATAAAAACTTTGTGCTTATGCGCAGGGGGAATATATGGTAGCGGGTGGGCGCCCCGCCAGAGTCCCTGGGTGCCTGCTGCGCAGGCGGGCAGGCGTTCGCTGCGCGAATGGCTCTGAGCGGGTTCGCCCACCAGTGGCTTGTCTGCCGTTCGCTGTGCGAACGGCTGGCTCTGAGCGGGTTCCGCCCGCCAGGCGCTGAGGAGTTTCAGCAGCTGCGCTGCCGGCGTGCGTGTTAAGGGGCTCGCCAGCCCCTTAACAATCCCGGCTTCCGGCAGCCTCCACGCCGCGCTCCGCGCGGTCCCTTCGTTGCTTACGTCAGCCTTACGGACCGCGCGGATTCGCCGTCCTGGCTCATGCCGCGCTCTCGCCGACGTCCTGTCGGCTCGTCCTGGCCGCCGTGCGCGCCTCAGCGTGTCGGATGCCTCTGGCACACCCTCGCCTGTGATTGCTCATTTTTTTAAAAATGGCTGCGTTGTCTGACGCTTTTAAGGATAAACCTGCGTCGTCTGAATCCAGGATTCGCGCTTGTAGCAATGAGCTTATGGGAAAAGATTCGGGATTCGTGGTGGGGTGTGGGAAACCAAAAGCGGGTGGCGGAGCTGGACAGGCATCTGCACAACAGGAAAAGCGGCCCCGTGGGGCCGCCAGAGCGAGGCTAGCTGACCAGCAGCAGCGCTCGCTCCTCTGCCATAGGTTTGTTAAGCAGCGACAGCAAAATATCCTTCACCGCCTGCGCGGACGGCGAAAGCGGCAGACGCGCCGAGACGTTCAGCGACAGCGGCAGATGCAGCGCCGGGCTGTTGATGCGCGCCATCCAGGCCTGGGTTGAGCTGACCAGCGCCCGCGCGGCAGATTCCGGTAGCACCGTCACGCCCATCCCGCTGGCGACGGCGGCGGTCAGCATCGACAGCGATTCGATCTCGCCGATAATGCGCGCGCTCAGACGACGCAGCGAAAAGGCTTCGTCAACGCGCTTGCGCACCGCACTATAGTCGCGCGGCAAAAACAGGCTCATCTGCGCCACCTGGGCGAGATCGACCGATCCGCCGGGGCAGTCGGTCGCGCCGACCAGGTAAAGCTCTTCTTTTATCAGCGGCATACTGGTAATGCCCGCCGTCGGCGAACGGTCGTAGAGCACCGCCATATCAAGCTGGCCGTTCATTACCTTTTCATTCAGCGAACTGCCGCTGTTCTCGTGCAGATAAACCAGAATTTCCGGATGCTGCTCCCGAACCGTTTGCAGCAGCGGCATGGTCAGCGATGATGCCGCCGTGCCCGGCGCCATGCCGATAGAGACCTGTCCGCTGAGCACCTGTCCGGCGTTGATTACCGCCGTCTGCGCCTGCTCGCACTGCCGTAAAATCGTTCGCGCATGCGCATAGAGAATTTTACCGGCTTCGGTCGGCGTTACGCCGCGCTTGGTACGAATTAACAGCTGCTGATCCAGTTCATTCTCCAGCGTGGCAACCTGTTGACTGAGCGCAGGTTGCGCGATATGCAGCACTTCAGCCGCCTGCGTCAAACTGCCAATATCGACGATTTTCACAAAGTATTTCAGTCGTCTTAAGTTCATCTTGCCTCCGTCACATTCCCCGAATGCCAATAACATCTGTTCATGCGGCCTGCTGGCCTGGTAACAGACAAATTGCAATTAACAGGCCAGTTTTTCTGCCGGCGCGCCCTGCCTGATGCAGAAAAATCCTAACAGCGCGAAAAATAAACCTTTCTGATTACGCATAAAGAGGTAATAAGCTGCAGGAATGGCGCGGCAGTAACGGACAACCCGGCGGATGCACTTCACTGGTGCAGCCTGTGCGAGCCAGACGTGCATATAGCGGATGGCAGAAATGAACGGATGAGATAAGAAAAACAGAGGTGTGCAGCAGAAAGGGAGCCAGTTAAAAAAAAGCCTGCCCGCTTTCACAAGCGGGCAGGCCTGAGCGCAGGAAAATCAGCGTTTTTTGCGGTTGCGATGCATATCAATCGAGACGGCGGCCACAATAATAATGCCTTTAATAATGTCCTGAACGTAAGCATCGACGCCGACAAAGGTAAACCCGCTCTTGATCAGGCCCAGGATCACTGCGCCAATCAGCGTGCCCGTAATGCGCCCGACGCCGCCCATCAGGCTGCTGCCGCCGATAACCGCTGCGGCGATCGCGTCCAGCTCGTAAGACATCCCCATGCTTGACTGACCGCTGCTGACGCGCGCCGCCAGCACCACGCCCGCCAGGCCGGAGAGCGCACCGGCGATGGTATAGACGATAATCAGATATTTATTAACGTTAATGCCGGAGACCTTGGCCGAGGTCATATTGCCGCCGATAGCGTAAACGTATTTGCCGTAGCGGGTGTGCTTCAGGGCGATATGAAAGAGCAGCGCCACCACAAGAAAGATAATAACCGGCATCGCGCCCTGGCCGATGGAGGTAAAGCCGTCGGAGAGAAAGCTGATTGGATTACCCTGGGTGTAATACTGCGCCAGACCACGCGCCGAGACCATCATGCCCAGCGTAGCGATAAAGGGCGGAATGCCGGTACGGGTGATCAATATGCCATTGACCATACCGCACAGCAGCCCCACGCCGATGCCCGCGCCGATAGGCACCACGGCAGGCATATCCACCAGCGATGGAAACATCGGTGACAGGCTGTCAGAGGTTTGTGCCAGGCTGGCCGCCACCACGGCGGTCAGCGCAATCACCGAACCCGATGAGAGATCGATACCGGTAGTAATGATGACCTGAGTGACCCCGACGGCGATAATGCCGATGATCGCCACCTGCAATACAATCAGGATCAGGCGGTTGGTGTTCATCAGAAATGACTGGTCTCGCACATACCAGCCGGCTATTTCGAAAATCAGCGCGATACCGACCATAACGATAAAGATGCCGGTATCTTTGGGCAGTTTATGCCGCAGATTGCCGAAAAACGATGTCTGTTCAGCTGCCGGAGTGGCAGTCACTTTGATATTGCTCATAGTTGTCTCGCGCCTCACTCGGATGCCAGCGACAAAATGGTTTCCTGGTCGGCCTCTTCTTTATCGAGGATGCCGGTAATACGCCCCTGATGCATAACCATCACGCGGTCGCTCATGCCGAGAATTTCCGGCAGTTCCGACGACACCATGATGATTGCCACGCCGCGGTTGGCCAGTTCAGAGATCAAACGGTAGATTTCCGCTTTGGCGCCGACGTCGATGCCGCGCGTCGGCTCGTCGAGGATCAGGATTTTAGGCTGCGCCAGCAGCCAGCGGGCGATCAGCACCTTCTGCTGGTTGCCGCCGCTCAGGTTGTTGATGATCTGATCCATGGTCGGCGTCTTGATATTCAGCCGGCGGATCTGCTCCATACAATCCTGCGCCATCTTGATATGACTGACGAAGCCGCTCTTGCCGCTGTACTCCGGCATATTGACGATGCTCATGTTCTCCATCACCGACAGCACAAGAAACAGCCCCGATTTCTTGCGGTCTTCGGTTAAAAACGCCATGCCCTTCTCTATCGCCGTTGAAGGCGAATCGATATTGACCGGCACGCCGTCAATCAGCACTTCACCGCTGTCGATGCTCTCCATGCCGAACAGGCTTTCCATTACCTCGCTGCGCCCTGCGCCCACCAGACCGGCGACGCCAAGGATTTCACCGCGCCGCAGGCTGAAACTGACGTCATGAAAGCGATCTTTGCTGCTGAGGTTGCGCACCGTCAGCACCTCTTCGCCAATCGAATTGTTGAATTTTGGAAAGAGTTGAGTCAGTTCGCGCCCGACCATCTGGGTGATCAGCGACTGACGAGTAAATTGCGCGGTGTGATTGCTGCCGACCCAGCTGCCGTCGCGGAAGATGCTGATCTCATCGGTGATAGCGAAGATCTCATCCATTTTATGGCTGATATAGATGATGGCTTTGCCCTGCGCGCGCAGGTCGCGAATGATGGTGAACAGATGCGCCACTTCGCTTTCAGTCAGGGCGGAGGTCGGCTCATCCATAATCACGATATCGGCGTTCCAGGAGACCGCTTTGGCGATCTCCACCATTTGCTGCGCGGCGATGCTCAACTCGCCCACCAGACGATCGGCCTTGAGACGGATATTAAGCTGGTTGAGCAGCGTCTGCGTCTGCTGGTTGAGCTTGCCGTGATCAACAAAGCCATATTTCATCGGCTCGCGTCCCAGCCATATATTCTCTGCGACGGTCATGTAGGGCACCAGATTAAGTTCCTGGTGGATCATGGAAATGCCTGAACGCAAGGCGTCCATGGTGTCCTGAAACTGCACCGGCTCCCCTTTAATGCGGATGGTGCCCCGATCGGGACGGTACATCCCGATCAGGCACTTCATTAAAGTGGATTTGCCCGCGCCATTTTCGCCCATCAAGGCATGCACCGATCCCGGACGCACGCGCAGCGAAACGTTGTCGAGTGCCTTTACACCGGGAAAGAACTTGCTGATGCCTTCGGCTTCAAGCGCAAAAGCGGTCATACATCACCTCCGTACGGCTGAGTCGGGATCGGTTATTTCTGATTACGGTTAACGAACTGCTGCATATTGTCTTTCGTGATCAGCTGGTAAGGAATATCGATAATCTTTTGTACCTTTTCGCCCTTCGCCAGCTTAACGGCCGTCTGAACTGCGCCCTCGCCCTGCCCTTTAGCGTCCTGGAACACCGTGGCGACCATCTTGCCGTTTTTCAGCATCTGCAGCGCGTCCGGGGTGCCGTCCACGCCAGCGATCAGGATATGGTTGGGATTTTTGCCCAGCGCCTGCAGCGCGCCGATAGCCATCTCATCATTGTTAGAGGCGATCGCCTGGATATCGTCGCCTGCGGTCAGCCAGTTGCTCACCACGTCTACCGCATCGTTACGCATAAATTTGGCAGTCTGCTTCTGCACGACTTTGATGCCAGGGTATTTGGCGACAACCGCCTCGACGCCTTTGGTGCGGTCGCGCGTGGCTTCGTTAGCGAGATCGCCCATCAGAATGGCGACGTTGCCTTTGCCGTTTAACGCTTTCGCCAGCGCTTCCATCTGCAGACGACCCGCCAGTTCGGAGTCCGATCCGACATAAGCCATCTTGTCGCTAAGCTCCGCCTGCGGGCGACGGTTAACAAAGATCAGCGGGATGCCCGCTTTGGTGGCCTGATCCATGATCGGCTTCACCGCGTTGGTATCCACCGGGTTGACGATGATGGCGTCAACGCCCTGGCCGATAAAGTTCTGCACCTGCTGCAGCTGCTGGGAGACATCGCCTTTGGCGTCTTCCATCTGCCCCTGAACGCCCTCTTTTTGCATCTCTTTTTGCATCGCGGTACGCAGAATGGTGAGGAAGTTGTCGTCGAACAACGCCATCGATACGCCGACCGAAAGATCTTTCGCCATCGCGGCGGCGGGCAACATGCAGGCTAACAGTGTGACAGCGAGTGTTTTTTTGATGTTCATGAGTAACCCTTATTGTCGTTAACTTGCCGACGCCGCTGATACCGCGAATGAAAAATATCTTTTACATTCACTCAACGTTGCTGGCGGTTTCAAATCTGTTTACAGAGGTGGGGCCTGGACGATCGCGCTTTTTTGTGACTCACTCCTCCTTTTTACAATTGCTTGTTTCCGCAGGAATTAATTTTAAAATCACGTTCCAGTTTTGCTGATTCATTCCGGCGGTGATAATAAGCAGTTTATTTATTCCATTAATATTGCTTTTGAAATTTTTATCATAAAAGCACTGAAACAGTTGTTTTAACATCGACAAATAACAAAACTTTGACACGTATCTAACATCTGCAGGGAAATGCGTTTAAAGTGAGATCCTGTTGGCAGTTTGAAATCTCGCCGAATTTGTTGAAAAAGCGGCAAACCGCTGCTTTTGCGAGCGTTCAGTCGGGAAAAATGAAATCGTGCTTTGACAAGCCACAACGGCGTCGCTAATATTCGCCCCGTTCCAACGATTCCTCTGTAGTTCAGTCGGTAGAACGGCGGACTGTTAATCCGTATGTCACTGGTTCGAGTCCAGTCAGAGGAGCCAGATTTAAAAAGCCCGCTCAGGGAAACCTGAGCGGGCTTTTGGTTTTTTGATGTTGGCTGGGTGTGAATACTCTCATGCTTACGGGCATACATTCTGTTAACAGAGGAAGTAAAAGCTGTCTTTAGGGATAGATCCCTTTAAAACTGGTTTTTTTCCTGGGGCCAGTCATGATTTCCTCCAGCGCCTCGACGCACTTTAGATAATGTGGCGTTTTCTTGTGCGCGGCGACGGCGTCACTATCGGCATAAGCCTCATAGATGTAAAACCTGGTAGGCTCCTGTTTGTCTTGCAGCACATCAAATCGCAGATTGCCTGGTTCTTTAATTGCACCTAAATGGTTTTCGCGAAACACGTTCAGAAACTCATCGACCTTATCGGCTTTGACATTAATTTCTACGAGAGTGACTTCCATAACGCCTCCTCTGGCTCAGCATGTGTGGTCGAGAAACAGCTGGTAGGCATGATCTACGCTGGCGTTGTCGTGCACCACGGCCTGTACCGCTTTCAGCATGGCAATCGGCGATTCGGACTGGAAGATGTTGCGCCCCATATCCACGCCCGACGCCCCCTGATCGATTGCCTGAAAGCACATCTCCAGCGCCTCGCGTTCGGGCAGTTTCTTGCCACCAGCGATAACAATCGGCACCGGGCAGCCTGCGGCGACGCGCTCGAAGCCGCTGTCCACATAGTACGTTTTGATGATGTGCGCCCCCATCTCGGCGGCAATGCGGGTTGCCAATGAGAAGTAACGCTGATCGCGCACCATATCTTTCCCCACGCCGGTCACCGCCATGGTTGGCATGCCGTAGCGGGTGCCTTGATCCACCAGTTGAATAATGTTTTTGATCGACTGATGCTCGTGCTCGCTGCCGATATACACCTGCGCGGCCATGGCTGACACATTCAGGCGCAGCGCGTCTTCAATCGCTACAGCAACCGTTTCATTCGACAGCTCGGTCAGAATCGAGTTACCTCCTGAGGCCCGTAGCACCACAGGTTTATTGACGGCGGCGGGCACCACGCTGCGCAGAATACCGCGCGTACACATCAACACGTCAGTGTATTCAAACAGCGGCGCGATATTGAGATCGATCCGCTCCAGGCCGGTGGTTGGCCCCTGAAAATAGCCGTGGTCGAACGCCAGCATGACGGTGCGCCCGGAGGCCGGATTGAAAATGCGTGCCAGCCGTGACTGCATCCCCCAGTCCAGCGCCCCACTTCCCTTGAGAAAGAACGCGCGGCTGCTTTGCGGCGTACCAATACCAAAATTCTTCCCGTCTTTGATGTCGTCTAGATCAGCCATCTCAAGCTCCCCTTACATTGACGTTAATGTCAAAAATCGTATTTACCGATATTGTCTTTGGTGAACACCACGCGCTCCGGCAGCAGAACAATGCCGTTACCCCTGGCTTCATACTGGTAGCCCTGCACGCTGTTTGGTGAGACGCCAACCTGGCCGATTTTCGGCACATCCAGCTTGTCGCCCACGTTTAGCTCGCCCTTTTTCAGCAGCTGTTCGGCGACATAAACTGAAATCTTGCCCTGCGCGACCACGTCCCACAGGCCGAACTGCTTCACTGTCCCGCGCTCGACATAGGGTCGCATGACGTTTGGTGTGCTAAAGCCGACGATGGCGATATCCTTGCGCCCGAGGTTTTCCGCCGCCTGCGCCGCCGCTGGCAAAGCATTAGCGTCTGGCGCGATGATGGCATCGAGGTCATTCCACGACTTCATAATGCCCTCGGCGGTTTGCAGCGACCTGGTGGCGTCGTTATAGCCATACTGCGTGGTGACGATTTCCCAGCCTGGATGCGCTTTGGCGATGCTGGCTTTTGCCTCTTTCACCCACTGGTTCTGGTCAGTTACCGTGGGGCTGGAGTAAAAAAACGCCACTTTGGCTTTCTCTTTAGTGACCTGGCTGGCAGTCATATCCACCAGCATGGAACCCAGCTGCTGCGGCGTGCCCTGATTGATGTAAATCGAGCGGCAGTCGGGCCTGGTGTCCGAGTCCCAGGTCAGGACTTTCACCCCACGCTGCATGGCGCGTTTCAAGGCCGGGCACAGGCCGTCTGGGGAGACTGCCGCCACGACAATGGCGCCATAACCCTGATTAACGAAGTTGTTGATCATTTGCACCTGCCCCGACACGCTTGGCTCCGTCGGGCCGTCGTAGGTCACATCGACACCCAACTCTTTTCCCGCCGCCATTGCCCCATTGCCGCCGCTGGTGAAGTAACCGACCCCCACCAGTTTCGGGATAAAGGCTATGCGATCGGCCGCCTGTACACTGGCACAAACCAAAGCTAATGCACTGACAGCGAACAGGGTTTTCCACGCGGTTATTTTCATCATTCACTCCACATTATTTCGAGGTCAGAGAAGCAGAAGGCGCAGACCAGCGGCGGTAATAGCGCTGGAAAACACTGCGAAGCAGGCCACGGTTGAGGCTGGCTGAACGGCCAATCACTACCAGAATCAGCAGCGCGCCGGAGAATGCGCTGGAAACCTGACTGGAAATGCCGATCATCTGCAGCCCTTGTTGCAAATAGCCAATCAGCAAGGTCGCCAGCGCCGTGCCGAGCACCGAGCCAGAACCGCCATAAATATTCGCGCCGCCAAGCACTACCGCGGTGATGGCAGGCATGAGTAAGGAGACGCCAAGATCCGAGCGCGCCGAGCCGAAGTAGGATGTCATGACTATTGCCGCCGCTGCCGAGGCCAGCCCGGTCATGCCATAAAGCACGAATAAGGTGCGGCTGACTGGCAGTGCGCCATAGCGCGCCACGCGGGCATTTTGCCCAATCAGGAACACATTGCGGCCGGTGCGCGTGCGGTGCATCAAGCCCCAGAAGAACAGCGTCGCTAAAAGAAAAATCAGCAGCGGCATTGGCAGGCCCAGCAGCACCTGGTTAGCGAAGTCAGTAAAGGCCGCCGGGAAGCCGCCGATGCCTTCAAAGCCTGTCGCGCCTGCCAGCCCGGAGAGGAGCAGCGCGCTGCCGCCAAACAGGTATAACGTGCCAAGGGTGATCACCAGCGGATTCACGCCGGTATAGAGGATCAGCGTGGCATTGAGCAGGCCACAGGCAGTGCCAAGCGCCAGCGTCAGGCCAATCGCCAGCGGCAGAGGCACGCCCGCCTGGCACAGCACGCCGAGCGCAATGGCGCACAGGCCGATGGTTGAACCGAATGAAATATCGATGCCGCCGCTAACAATCACCATTGTCAGCGGCAGCGCCACGATACCTATGGTGATAAAATCGCTGGTGCTGTACAGCAGCGTGTTAACGTCCAGCATGCGCGGGTTGGTAAGGCCGAACAGTAAAATCTCCACCACCAGCAGGGCCAGCAATGCCCCCTCCCAGCCGTAACGCTTCAGATTGTTCATCACAGCACCCCGCTTTTATTGGTGTTCATACGTCGGGAAGTGCGCGTCTCCGACGATTTGGTTTTGGCTCTTGCCACCCCCGCCGCTTTCGGCTGGAAACGGGCGTACTTCTGGCGGCGCAGATTTTTGTCGAGTGCCTGCCGCAAACGCCCGTCAAACACCAGTACCGCCAGCAACACGACGCCCGCGATGAAGTCGTTCCACCACGCGGGCAGGCGTAGCAGCACTAACACGCTGTCGATTTGCGTCAGGAAATAGGCCCCCAGCACCGCGCCAACAAGGCTGCCGGTGCCGCCAAGCAGGCTGATTCCCCCCAGCACGCAGGCAGCAATGGCTTTCATTTCCAGCCCGCTGCCGGTTTGGTTCGGGACAAATCCAATCTGCGACGCGAAGACAATCCCGGCCAGCGCCGCCATCGAGCCATTAATGCCAAAAGCCAGAATACGTATGCGGTTCACCGGCACGCCGAGCTGGCGCGCGCCCTGTAGATTGTCTCCGACGGCGTAAAAGCTGCGGCCAAAAGGCGTGCGCGACAGCACCCAGAACATCACTAACAACAGAACAATCACCAGCAGCCCGAGAGGAGAAATGCCCAGCACCAGCGGCGTAGAAAGAGCTTTTAAGTCAGCAGGTAGCCCCTCAATCCACTTGCCGCCGGTCAGCAGCAGCATCAATCCGCGGTATAAACCCAGAGTGCCGAGGGTGGCGACAATCGCCGGAATACGCAGCCACGTTACCAGCACGCCGTTGAATAAGCCCGCCGCGATCCCTACCGCCAGCGTCGCCAGGCAGGCCAGCGGCAAAGCAAGACCGCTATTGAGCAAGATGCCCAGCGACACGGCGCACAGCCCGGTTATCGACCCCACCGACACGTCAATATTGCGGGTCAGCATCACTAACGTGGCACCCATCGCCAGCAGCATCAGGATCTGCGCACTGCCGAAAATCATCCCCAGCGTCTGGAAGCTAAAGGAGTGGCTGTCCATCGCGCCGAGCAGGCCGAACAACGCGATAATCGCCAGTAGCGCGGTCAGCTCACGGTTATTCTGAATCAGTCTCAGCATCAGGCTTCTCCCTCTAAAGCGTTGACAGGGGCGGGTTGGTGCGCATTGCCGAAGGCGATATGCATGATGCCGTTAACGTTAATATCGCCACCGCGCAGCTCGCCGCTCATCTCCCCCTGATGCATGACAAAGACCCGGTCCGCCAGCTCTTCTATCTCGTCCAGGTCGGAAGAAATCAGCAGCACAGCGACATTTTGTTTCACCACGCTTTGCAGCAGCTGGTAGATGTCGGCGCGGGCGGAAACGTCCACGCCACGGGTTGGCTCATCGACAATCAGCAGCGCGGGGTCAGCTTCAAGACACTTGGCAATCAGCAGTTTTTGTTGATTACCGCCGGACAGCGTGCGGGCGTGCTGGTCGCCGTGAGAATATTTGATGCCAAGCGCGCGGTGGTAGCGCTCGAGCACGGCGGCCTCACGTTTGGGGTTAAGCCACCAGCCGGTGCGGTTAAAGGTCAGCGAAGTGGTGTTCCATGACAGCGACGCGTCAAGATATAAGCCGGAGGCCTGGCGATCTTCGGGCAGGTAGACCAGTCCCTGTTCCAGTCGGGCCAGGGTATTGAGCGAAGTGATATCGCGCCCCGCCAGCCACACCTGCCCGGCCCGGGCGGCGCGCAGGCCATACAGCGTTTCCGCCAACTCGGTGCGCCCGGCCCCCACCACGCCGGCCAGCCCGACGATTTCTCCGGCATTCACCGTCAGGGAAATATCGATAAAGCCTTCGCCGGTGAGATTTTCCACCTGTAGCACTGGCGTACCGGCTGCGCCATTACGGCGCGAACCGGACAGATCCAGCCATAGCTTCTGTTCGGCGGGCAGCGCCGTTTCGGCCGCCTGCGGGGTAATGGCCTGAATCAGCTGGTCGTTATCAAGCTCGCTCAGTGCGCCGCTGAGGGCAATCTTGCCGTCACGCATCACGCTGACGCGGTCGGCAATCTGGCGAATTTCAGGCAGCTTGTGGGAGATAAACACCACGCCGACGCCCTGCGCAGCCAGCTTTTTAACCTGAGTAAACAGCCGCGCGGATTCAGCAGGAGTCAGCGACGCCGTAGGTTCATCAAGGATCAGCAGCCGCGCGTCGCGCATCAGCCCGCGCAGAATCTCTACCAGCTGCTGGTCAGCGACTTCCAGCGTCCCCGCCAGCGCGCCGAGGGGTAAAGTGCAGCCCAACTGGTCAAGACGCTGTTTCAGCTTGTCAGCACTGGCCTGATGGGCGGGCAAACGGAACAAGATGTTCTCCTTTACCGTCAGGCTGGGGAAGAGCATCGGCTCCTGCGGCACCAGATAGATCCCTGCCTGATGGGCCCTGGCGGGCGTCATACCGGTGTGCACTTTACCGTTCAGCCACAGCGTTCCGCTGTCCGCCACCTCGACCCCGGCGATGATTTTCATCAAAGTGGATTTTCCCGCGCCATTGCCTCCCAGCAGCGCGTGGATCTCTCCGCCGTGCAGGGTAAAGTCGATATTTTTAAGTACCGCCACGCCGGAAAAGCCTTTGCTGACACCGGAAACGTGTAATAACGCGTTAAGAGAGTCTGTGTGCATGAAGCGGCCTCTGATTAAAAACACACTCAATGAGCAAATGTATTTATCATTTAATATTGTTCAAAAGCCTAGTTTGCAGCGGTGGATAAAACCTGAACAGCGATCACGGTTTGTTTAATCCCTATATTCTGCGATATGATTCACACGGCAATCCTTCACGATTTGCCATGCCCATCACAGTTAACATCATTTCGTTAACGAACAATTGATCTATATTTTGATAAGTGTTCACTATGAATGACAAAGCAAACCAGTCCAACCTGACTATCCCAATGGAATATGGCATGGGCGAAGAAGAGCTGTTGGCTCGCACCGCGTGGTTCTATTACCACGACGGACTGACCCAAAATGAGATCGGTGACCGGCTGGGGCTGACGCGCCTGAAAGTCTCACGCTTGCTGGAAAAAGGCCGCCAGTCTGGGGTGATCCGCGTGCAGATTAACTCGCGCTTTGAGGGGTGTCTGGCGCTGGAAAACACCTTACTGGATCGCTTTGATTTGCAGCATATCCGCGTGTTACCGCACCTGTCGGAAGGCGTTTTGAGCAGCCGTTTGGGCGTGGGTGCCGCGCATATGCTGATGACCTTGCTCAAGCCCGATCAGCTGCTGGCGGTGGGTTTTGGCGAAACGGCGATGAGCACCCTGCAGCATCTGAGTGGGTTTATCAGCTCGCAGCAGATTCGCATGGTGACGCTGTCCGGCGGCGTCGGGCCTTATATGACCGGCATCGGCCAGCTCGACGCGGCCTGTGGCGTAAGCATTATCCCCGCACCACTGCGGGCCTCGTCCGCCAGCGTCGCGGCGATTTTCCGCCAGGAGCGCAGCGTGCATGACGTGATGCTGGCGGCCTGCGCGGCAGACATTGCCATCGTCGGCATTGGCTCACTGAACCAGAAGCACGACGCGACGATCCTGCGCTCGGGCTATATCAGCGAAGGCGAACAACTGATTTTTGGCCGCAAAGGCGCGGTTGGCGACATTCTCGGCTACTTCATGCAGCGCAACGGCGAGCTGGCGGAGAACATGACGATCCACGACGAGCTGATTGCCGTCTCGCCAGATGATTTAGCCAATATTCCCACCGTGTTGGGCGTCGCCGCCGGGGTGGAAAAAGCCGAGGCGATTATCGCGGCGCTGAAAGGTAAACGAATCAACGCACTGGTTACCGAAGAGAGCACGGCGCAGGCGATGCTGGCGCTACTCGACTAACACGCAAGATGTGTTCTGCGTGGCGACGGTAACGGGTATGGATAAAAACCGTTATGAGAGGCGGACTATGAGCACATCATCTGCAACAAAAAACGATGCTTATTTGATGGCACTGGATGCCGGTACGGGCAGTATCCGCGCGGTGATTTTCAATCTCGAAGGTGAGCAGATAGCCGCGGGACAGGCCGAGTGGATCCATCTGGCGGTGCCGGACGTGCCCGGTTCGATGGAGTTTGATTTGAGCAAGAACTGGCAGTTGGCCTGCCAGTGCATTCGCCAGGCCCTGCATGAAGCACAACTCCCCGCCTCAAGTATTCGCGCCGTCGCCGCCTGTTCAATGCGCGAAGGCATCGTTCTCTATAATAAAGCCGGTGAACCCATCTGGGCCTGCGCCAACGTTGATGCTCGCGCCAGTCGCGAAGTCTCCGAGCTAAAGGAAATTCACGACTTTGAATTCGAGCGCGAAGTGTATGAATGCTCCGGCCAGACGCTGGCGCTAAGCGCCATGCCGCGCCTGCTGTGGCTGGCGCATCATCGCCCGGATATTTATCGTCAGGCCGCCACCGTCACCATGATTAGCGACTGGCTGGCCTTTATGCTGAGTGGCGAGCTGGCGGTAGACCCCTCTAACGCGGGCACCACCGGCATGTTAGACCTCGCCACCCGCAACTGGCGCCCAGAGCTGCTCGACATGGCCGGTCTGCGCGCCGATATGCTCTCTCCAGTAGCCGAAACCGGCACCCGGCTGGGCTCCGTCACAGCCAGAGCAGCAGAAGCCAGCGGTTTACAGGCTGGTACGCCCGTGGGCATGGGCGGCGGCGATGTACAGCTTGGCACGCTGGGGCTGGGCGTGGTGTGCGCCGGGCAGACCGCCGTGCTGGGTGGCACCTTCTGGCAGCAAGTGGTTAACCTGCCAAAGCCCGTCACCGATCCGGAAATGAACATCCGCATCAATCCGCATGTCATCCCCGGCATGGCGCAAGCCGAGTCGATCAGCTTTTTCACCGGCCTGACCATGCGCTGGTTCCGCGACGCCTTCTGCTCCGAAGAAAAGCTGCTCTCCCAGCGTCTGGGGGTCGACACCTACTCGCTGTTGGAGGATATGGCTGCCCGCGTGCCAGTCGGCTCATGGGGCATCACACCGATTTTCTCCGATGCGATGCATTTCAAAACCTGGTATCACGCCGCGCCTTCTTTTATCAATTTGTCGATTGATCCTGAACGCTGCAATAAGCAAACCCTGTTCCGTGCCCTGGAGGAAAACGCCGCGATTGTCTCAGCCTGCAACCTGGACTTGATTGCCGAGTTCTCCGGCGTCCGCGCCAGGTCGCTTGTGTTCGCGGGTGGCGGCTCGAAAGGAAAGTTGTGGTGCCAGATCCTCAGTGACGTGACCGGCATTCCGGTAAAAGTGCCAGTGGTGAAAGAAGCCACTGCCCTGGGCTGCGCGATTGCCGCAGGCGTCGCGGCGGGTGTCTATTCCACCCTCGCCGAAACCGGGGAATCTTTAGTGCATTGGGAGCGAGAGTATCAACCCGACGCGGCGAATCATGAAATTTATCTGCTGCAGAAGAGTAACTGGCAGGCCGTTTACTCGGACCAACTTGGGTTAGTAGACAGGGCGTTAACAACGTCGATGTGGAAAGCACCCGGGTTGTAACAGTTGGCGGCCACGTTGGGCGCTGCGCTGCTGCCGAGGGACAGACCGAGGGTCACTTGCCCGCTGAGCGCCTGACCGGCGCAGTTCAGAGCGCGGCGCGCCTGCTCGCACTGACGTAAAACCGTCTGGGCGTGCATATAAAGAATATTTCCGGCCTCGGTCGGCGTCTTAGTGCGGATTAATCATTGCTGCTCCCCTTCCAGCGTCGCCAGTTACTGACGCAACGCAGGCTGCACGATATGTAAAACAGCTGCCGGTTATTGCCGTTACCGGCAAAGGCGATCCCAGTCAGAGGAGCCAGATTTAAAAAGCCCGCTCAGCGAAACCCGAGCGGGCTTTTGGTTTTTGGGGCAATACTGCGAATAACCCGCCGCGCCAGCATTCTCGCCGGTGTAATAACAGCTCACTCTTTGAAACCCTCGCCTTACCATTTCCCCTGGATCTGCAAATGCCCGGCTGCCGCGCTGTGATACCATAGCGGCTGAATTTTCCTTGTTACTGAACGCTATGTCAGATACCACACCAAAACGAAAAAACGATCCTGAAGGGCTGAAAAAACGCATTATCGCTGGCGCCCTGACGACTTTTGCCGAGTATGGCATGCAGGGCGCGCGTCTGGAGCAGATCGCCGAAAACGCGCAGACCACCAAACGCATGGTGGTTTACCATTTCGGCACCAAAGAGAAGCTCTATATCGAGGTGCTTGAACAGGTCTATCAGGCGATCCGTGAGCATGAGACCGGCCTGAACCTGGCGGCGATGGAGCCTGAGCTGGCGATGAGCAAGCTGGTGGAAGCCAGCTTCGACTACCACGTCTCGCATCCCGATTTTATGCGGCTGGTCTGCACGGAAAACCTGCTGCGCGGCCGCTATATCAGCCAGTCGCCGCGCATCAAGGCGCTGAACCGCAGCGCCCTCGACCTGCTGGACGATATCCTGACGCGCGGCCAGCAGCAGGGCATCTTTATTCGGGAGGTCGAAACCATCGACGTTCACCGCCTGATTAGCAGCATCTGCGTGCATCACGTCTCCAACCGCTACACCTTTAACGCGCTCTTCAGCCCGGATAACAGCGAAGAGGAGAGTATCCGCCGCAATCGACAGCTGGCGGTGACGGCGACGCTGCGTTACATCCGTAAACCGGCTTAAGGGAAGCGACAACGCTGCGATGGGCTACGCTTAACGGACGAAATTCACCGATCTCAACACAGGAATGTAGTCGTGAGCAGAGACGTCGAACGCTATCCCCTTCGCAACACTACCCTCAGCGACCAGGATGAGTCGCTGTGGAACTGGGCGCAAAACGCCCGCATCGGCAGCCGTCGGCAGCTGCATCAACCGCGCAGCGAAGCGGAGCTGCAACAGCTTTTGCGCGGCACGCAGGGCCGCGTGCGCGTGGTGGGCAGTCGTTTGTCGCCAGGCCGTATGCTGGACGTCGGAGAGGATGACGTGCTGGTAGATATCAGCGCCCTTTCCGGTCTGCTGGCACAGGATGAGCAGAGCGTCACCGTGGCGGCGGGCACCACGCTCAACGATCTTTATATCCGGCTGACCGCAATGGATCGCATGCTGGCCGCGTCGCCTGGCGTGATTGCGGTGCAAAAGCTGGCGGCCGCGATGGCGACCGGCACCCACGGCCAGGGCCTGCACCAAAGCTCGCTGGCGGACGAAGCGCTGCGCATTCGCATGGTGCTGGCCGACGGTTCGGTGCGCGAGTTTACGCGCGGCGAGCCTGACTTCCCCGCCGCGCAGGTCACCCTTGGCGCGCTTGGCATTGTCACTGCCGTGACGCTGCGCACCCAGCCCTTCCGCATCTACACCTGTTATAAAAACGCCGTGACGGCGGACAACCTTGAGCAGGATCTGCTGCGCTGGAACGAAGAGTATGCGCTGAGCAAGGCATGGTGGTTCGTCGATGACAATCTGATGCACGTCTGGAACGCCCGCGAAGCAGACGCGCAGGAAACCGCAGAGTGGCAAGCGAACGGCCGCGAAGTGGTGAAGCACGACGATCAAGGCAATGACAGCCTGAACAGCACCATCGACCAGACGCTGGAGCAGATGCATCGCGACACGCAGATCCACGGCAAAGGCGGCAAACAGTTCCGCACCGTCACTCGATTTCGCGACTTTACCGACGTCACCGGTGATATCTACCAGCTATTCTGCCGCGGCATCGCGGTGCCGCAGATCAACGTAGAGATCGGCATCCCGCTGGCGCGTACACCCGCCGCGATCGGCAAAATCAAACGCTGGTACGCCGCTAACCGCCCCCATATGCACTATCCGATTATCCTGCGCTGCACCGGCGCGTCCGAAGCCTGGCTCAGTCCCGCTTACGGCGAGCCAACCTGCTTCTTTGGTTTTGTGGTCTATTACGCCGATGACGGTTCGCTGTCGCAGGACGGCCTGCACTTTCTCACCGAAGTGGAAAAGCTGCTGGCGGAGGAAGGCGGTCGGCCGCACTGGGGCAAATATTACGACGCCGGGCGCTACGTCTGGCGCGAAGTTTATCCGCACTGGGATGATTTCCGCGCGCTGTGCCGCGAACTGGATCCGCAACGCCGCTTCAGCAACCGCTATCTGACCGCGCTTTTTGACTGACTTTTACAGGGAGAGAACCATGAATGCATGGGTAACGCTGCTGACGCAGCCCGATTATCTGGTGGGCGTAAAGACACTGCACCGTTCACTGAAGCAGAGCAACACGCGCTGGCCGCTGGTGGTGATGGCTACCGAGGCGATCCCCCAGGCGGATCGCGCCGCGCTTCAGGCGGAAGGCTGTGTGGTGCAGCAGGTCGAGCCGATCTATCCCAACCGCGAGCTGGAACAGCACTACGCGTCAGCGCAGTTCGGCGAAGTATGGACCAAGCTGCGCGCCTGGCAGCTAACCGCTTATGAGCGCGTGGTGTTTCTTGATGCTGATATGCTGGTGCTGCGCAATATGGATGAGCTGTTCACGCTCGATCTTGGCGACAATCAGCTGGCGGCCTGTCACGCCTGTCGCTGCAACCCTAATCAGATCGCCTCCTATCCCGCCAGCTGGCAGCCGGAAAACTGTCACTATACCTGGCAGGATCGCAACCAGCCCGCGCCCGCGTCGCTGGATAACTACCTGAACGGCGGCTTTCTGGTGCTGAAGCCGGACAACGCCATCTATGAGCAGCTGGCGGGTCGTATTGCGGCGATCGAGGATCTGAAGGCCTACCCGTTCTCCGAACAGGATCTGCTGAACGAGGCGTTCGCTGGCCGCTGGCAGCCGCTTCCCTATATCTACAACGCGCTGAAAACGCTGCCGTTTCAGCACAGTCGGATGTGGAATGCGCGCGAGGTGAAGAACCTGCACTATATTCTGGCGAAGCCGTGGAAGCGCGATTTGCAGCAGCCGGAGAGCGAGCGCGACCGCTACTATGCGCTGGATAAGCTCTGGTGGGAGAAGGCTACGGGTTGAGGAAAATTCTGGCGCGCGGCCTGCCAGACCGCGCGCTTTGATTCGCTACACTTTTTGCCAGCGCCGCTCGGCCGCCGACACCGCAATCGCCTCCAGCACCTTCTGCACCTGCAAACCTTCAGCAAAGTCGGGCCACAGGCGATCGTCCGCCGCAACGCCGTTGATTAAATCCCGAATCTCTACCGTTTTCTGATCGTTAAAACCGATGCCGTGTCCTGCCGAGACGCAGAAGCTGGCATAGTCGGGATGCGCCGGACCGGTCAAAATGGTTTTAAAACCCTGTCGTCCCGCCGGTTCGTCATGCAGATAGAGCGCCAGCTCCGCCATACGCTCCTGGCTGTAGCGCAGCGTGCCCCGGGTGCCGGTAACCACATAGGTCAGCCCCATTTTGCTGCCGCAGGCGATACGCGACGTTTCAATCACACCGTGCGCGCCGTTACGAAAGCGCAGCAGCGCGCTGGCCTGATCTTCATTCTCTACCGGCAGCAGACGGCTGGGATCTTTTGCATCGGGACGGGTTTTGATCACCGTCATCATGTCGCCGCTGACCTCTTCAATCTCACCCACCAGATAGTGCGCCATATTGACGATATGCGCCGCCAGATCGCCCAGCGCGCCGAGGCCCGCCAGCGCCTTCTGACAGTGCCAGTCGAGCGGCGTCTCCGGCTTGGCCAGATAATCTTCGTTGTGGGTGCCGTAGAAATGCACCACCTCGCCGATTTCGCCGCGTGAGATAATCTCTTTCGCCAGCTGGCTGGTCGGGTTCTTCATATAGTTGAAGCCCACCAGCGTTTTTACGCCCGCCGCCCGGGCGGCGTTAACCATCTCTTCTGCATCGGCCACCGACAGCGACAGCGGCTTTTCCGAATAGACATGTTTGCCGTGGCGAATTGCCTCCAGCGCCATCTCTTTATGCAGAAAATTAGGGGCGCAGATATCCACGACGTCAATGGCGGGATCGCGCACCAGCTCACGCCAGTCACCGGTTGAGCGGGCGAAACCAAAGGCGGCGGCCTGCTTTTCCGCCAGCGCCGGATTAACCTCCGCCAGCATTTCCCGCACGATTTCGCCTTTAAGCGCAAAGACCGTCGGCGCCTGCGCATAGGCGATTGCGTGACAGCGTCCGATATAGCCGCTGCCGATCATGCCGATCCTGACTCTGTTCATCGACTGCCCTCTGGTTTCATAATGAGATTTTTGCGGAATATACGTTCCGAAAAATGCGCAGGCAAACGGCAGAGATAAGAAGTGTGAGCCGCTTTGAGATCTTTATCTTACGGAAGAAAAGCGGCGATTAAGAGGAGATAGCCAGCCGCGCAGTGTTAAGCATTTTTTTCATTAAGGCTTTTAAAGAAAAATAATTTTCATCTGGCGCACGCCTTTTCTGCCGGTGGCGGCGCTGCCCCTGATGTTTATTTCAGCAGTTGAACAATTTTGTGAAAAAGGGCTTTGACATGACCGATGCAGGTCGATAATATGCGCCCCGTTCAAACGATTCCTCTGTAGTTCAGTCGGTAGAACGGCGGACTGTTAATCCGTATGTCACTGGTTCGAGTCCAGTCAGAGGAGCCATATTTAGAGAAGCCCGCTCAGGGAAACCTGAGCGGGCTTTTTGCATTCCTCGCCTCAGCAGCCGACAGCGGCTATTCAGTCAGTTTAAGTCTTCTGATCGCCGGCACCAGGCTGGCCGCAAGCGTCGCTGCCAGCACCGCCGCCGCGCAGCTCAACAGCACAGCCTGAGTGCCGAACTGCATCGCCAGCGGCCCGGCGGCCAGCTCTCCCAGCGGAATGGTAATAAAGGAGCCCATCGCGTCATAGGCATAGACACGCGCCAGCCTGTCGCGCGGGATATGGGTTTGCAGCGCCTGCGCCCAGATGACACCGAACTGCCCAAACCCGGTGCCGGCCAGGCAAAACGCGCCCATCAGCCAGCCGGAAGAAGCGCCGCCTGCCAGCAGCAGAATGGGAAAGACACAGAGCGCCACCAGCATCACGCCGGTGAACATTGCGCGCCGCGGCCGCCAGCGCAGCGCGATACCGGAGCCGATAATCAGCCCGACGCTCTGCGCCGCAATCATCATGCCCCAGCGGGTGCGACCAAAAGCGCTGTCGGCGATAACCGGGCCGAGCACCATTACCATGCCGGTAAAGGCGGCGTTGACCACGGCGAACTGCGCCACTACCGCCCAGACCCAGCTTCGGGAGATAAACTCCCGCCAGCCGTCGCGTAAATCCTGCCAGAGCGTGGTTTGCGTTCCTGACGGCTGTGCCTCGGTGCGAACGGAGAAATAGAGCGGCGCGGCGAGCGCGAAGCCCAGCGCATCGACCGCCAGTCCCCAGCCAGCGCCCAGGGTACTGGTGAGGAGACCGCCCAGCGACGCGCCGATAATGGTGCCGGCATAGACGCCCGACTGAATAAAGGCGTTCGCCTGGCGCAGCTTCTGCGTCGGTACGGTTTGCGGCACCAGCGCCGATGAGGCAGGCAGCGCAATGCCCGCTGCCGCGCCGTTCACGGCGCTCAGCATCGCTAAACCAGCGAGGGTCGCTGAGCCGTCCAGCACCAGCCAGGCGACGCCGCTCTGGGAAAGCGCGGCAATCATTGAAGAGATCAGCAGCACCCGATTACGCGAATAACGATCGGCCAGCACGCCGCCAGTCAGCAAAAAAAGCACGTTAAACAGAGAGCGCGCGGCCACCACCACGCCCAGATCGGCGGCGGAACCGCCCATATCGAGCACCGCAAAGGCAAGCGCTACCGGCGCGACGCTGTTGCCCAGCACCGTCAGCGTGCGGGCGAAAAAGAGGTTACGGAAGGGGGCGTAATGAAAGGCATGACGCGGTGCTTTAACCTTCACGGTCAGGCTCCCCGTTGCCTTTTTTTATCCTGATGCGGCTGATAGTTCCTCCTTGCTTCTCGCGGCCATCCATTCAGACAGAGGCGAAATCATAACCGGAGTGGCGCGCGCTGCACAGATGATTCCCGATCAGGAGGCAAGTCTGGTTGTCGCGGAAAGATTAACTTGAGCCGAACCGATAAGAGCGCCTGACAACGCCAGCGGGAGGGAAAAGAGCTGAAGAATAACAATTTATAATAAAAAAGGCGGCCGCAGCCGCCCTCTCATACTTAGCGCCAGCCCAGCTCCGGGGCGACATATTTCAGAATCGCTTCGATAACGTGCGCGTTGTACGCCACGCCAAGCTGGTTCGGCACCGTCAGCAGCAGCGTGTCCGCTTCGGCGATGGCCTCATCCTGCGCCAGCTGTTTAATCAGCGCTTCCGGCTCCGCCGCGTAGCTGCGGCCGAAAATGGCGCGCGTCTTCTCATCAAGGAAACCGACGGAGTCCTGCTCCTGGCCGCTGCGGCCAAAGTAGGCGCGGTCCATATCGTTAACCAGCGCGAAGATGCTGCGGCTGACCGATACGCGCGGCTCACGCGTATGCCCCGCCGCTTTCCAGGCTTCGCGGTAGGCGCGGATCTGTTTCGCCTGCTGAACGTGGAACGGCTCGCCGGTCTCGTCATCTTTCAGCGTGGAGCTTTGCAGGTTCATGCCCATTTTCGCTGCCCACTCCGCCGTCGCGTTAGAGCCAGACCCCCACCAGATGCGCTCACGCAGTCCTTCAGAGAAAGGCTCCAGGCGCAGCAGGCCCGGCGGGTTCGGGAACATCGGCTGCGGGTTGGGCTTAGCGAAACCTTCGCCGCGCAGCACCTCTAAAAATGCTTCAGTATGACGGCGGCCCATATCGGCATCGGTTTCGCCCTCCTGCGGCGCATAGCCGAAGTAGCGGTAGCCTTCTACCACCTGCTCCGGCGAGCCGCGGCTAATGCCGAGCTGAAGGCGCCCGTTAGCGATCAGGTCCGCCGAGCCAGCATCCTCCGCCATATAGAGCGGGTTTTCGTAGCGCATATCGATAACGCCGGTGCCAATCTCAATTTTACTGGTGCGCGCGCCGACCGCCGCCAGCAGCGGGAACGGCGAGCTGAGCTGACGGGCAAAGTGGTGCACGCGGAAGTAAGCGCCGTCTGCGCCCAGCTCTTCAGCGGCGACTGCAAGGTCAATAGACTGCAACAGCACATCCTGCGCAGAGCGGGTGGCGGATTGTGAAGAGGGAGTCCAGTGACCGAAGGATAAGAAGCCAATTTTTTTCATAATTCAGTTCCTTTCGCGGGCAAACTTCGCCGCTGCGTGAGAGATAAGATTCGATGACCAAAGGTTACGACAGCCGCGTCTGTACTGATAGCCAATAGTTTTCAACCGTATCATCAACTTTTTCGACATAAGTCAATTCCTGATAAGCCTTCTCTTTTTCGTCATTCTGGCGCAGGGTTTATCTGCTGCGGCTTGCGCGCCGGATCAGACCGAAAGGGACAAACGTTTTTCACCCAGGCCAGCAGACTCTCACGCCCTCTGACAGACAACAGGAGTGACGGCATGAAACGGCTTTCGTTACCAATGTACGACATTCATCATCCCGACACGCGGGCGTTGACCGGCATTCTGGCGCAGCGCCTGCGGGCGGAGGTTGAGTGGCCTGCGGATCTGCTGGCGCACTGGCGCGCTGACGACCTGCTGCTGAGCCAGACCTGCGGCTATCCGCTGGTGACGATGCTGCCTGACGTGCAGCTGGTCGGCGCGTTTCAGCTCAGCGCGCCGGGGTGTGACGGCGCACGCTACCGTAGCTGGCTGGTTGCGCGTCAGGAGGATGAGGATTGCGCGTTAGCGGATTTTCGCGGCCGCCGTGCGGTGGCGAACAGCGTCGATTCCCACTCCGGCTATAACGCGCTGCGCTATCTTATTGCGCCGCTGGCGCAAGCGGGCCGCTTTTTCAGCTCCACGTTGTTGAGCGGCAGCCATCGCCAGTCGCTGGCGAATCTGCGCGCGGGCAAAGCGGATATCGCGGCGATCGATTGTCTTAGCTGGGCGCTGTTGCGACGCCATGCCCCGCACGAGCTGGCGTCGCTGGCGATTGTCGGCGAAACGCCGCTCTGCCCCGCCCCGCCGCTGATCGCCTCGGCGCAGACTGATGCGCAGACGCTGGCGACGCTGCGCCGCGTACTCACGCAGTTTGCAGAGGAAAAGGCGGCGCGCGCCAGCTTTATCAGTGGATTCACCGTGCCGGAACGCGCTGCCTATAACGAAATAAAACGCTGGGAGGAGCAGGCCGCCGCGCATGGCGTGACCTGCCTGTAACTCAATGACGCGCTGCGACCACCGCGTCGGCCACCTGACGCGGCGCCTGGGCGTAGTGGGCGAACTCCATGCTGTAGGTGGCGCGGCCCTGCGTTAGCGAGCGCAGCGAAGTAGAGTAGCCAAACATCTCCGCCAGCGGCACTTCAGCGCGAATAATACGCCCGCCGAAGTGCTCATCCATGCCCTGTACATGCCCGCGGCGCGACGAGAGGTCGCCCATAATGCCGCCCGCATACTCTTCCGGCGTCTCTACCTCGACTTTCATGACCGGCTCCAGCAGCACCGGATCGGCCTGCTTCGCCGCTGCGCGAAAGCCCAGAATCGCCGCCATGCGGAATGCCATCTCCGAGGAGTCGACGTCGTGGTAGGAGCCGAAGGTGAGGATCGCCTTCACATCCACTATCGGGTAACCGGCAATCACGCCGCTGTTCAGCGCCTCGCGGATACCTTTTTCCACCGACGGGATATATTCACGCGGCACCACGCCGCCTTTGGTGGCGTCTTCAAACACAAAGCCGCCGCCCGGCTCCAGCGGCTCGAGCGTCAGCACCACATGACCATACTGCCCTTTACCGCCGGACTGACGCACAAATTTGCCCTCTACCTCGCGCGCCGCTTTGCGCAAGGTTTCACGGTAGGTTACCTGCGGACGGCCAATATTCGCTTCAACGCCAAATTCACGTTTCAGACGGTCCACGATAATCTCCAGGTGCAGCTCGCCCATACCGGAAATAATCGCCTGGCCAGACTCCTCATCGGTATGCAGCCGAAACGAGGGATCTTCCGCCGCCAGCCGCTGCAGCGCCAGGCTCATTTTCTCCTGATCGCCTTTGGTTTTCGGCTCGATTGAGAGCGAGATCACCGGCTCCGGAAACTCCATGCGCTCCAGCGTGATGATGGCATTAGGATCACACAGCGTTTCGCCGGTCGTCACCTCTTTCAGTCCGACGCAGGCGGCGATATCCCCGGCGCGGATCTCTTCAATTTCATGACGCGCGTTGGCATGCATCTGGACGATGCGTCCGATACGCTCTTTTTTGCCCTTCACCGCATTCCAGACGCTGTCGCCTTTGCGCAGCACGCCGGAATAGACGCGCACAAAAGTAAGCTGTCCGACGAAGGGATCGCTCATTAGCTTGAACGCCAGCGCGGAAAAAGGCTCATCGTCGCTCGGATGCCGCTCCGCCTCGTTGCCTTTTTCATCTGTGCCCTTGATCGCGGGAATATCCGCCGGCGACGGCATCAGCTCGACCACCGCATCCAGCATGCGCTGTACGCCTTTGTTCTTGAACGCGCTGCCGCACAGCATCGGCTGTATTTCGTTGCGTAGCGTGCGCTGGCGCAGACCGGCGATAATCTGGTCATGCTCCAGATCGCCGCTTTCCAGCCAGGCCTCCATCAGCTCGTCGCTCGCCTCGGCCGCCGCCGACACCATTTTTTCGCGCCACAGGGTCGCCTCTTCGCGCAGGCCGTCCGGGATCGGCGCATAGCTGAAGCTCATGCCCTGCGACGCGTCGTCCCAGTAGATCGCCTGCATTTTCAGCAGATCTACCACGCCGCTGAAGTGCTCTTCCGCACCGATGGGGATGACGATCGGCACCGGGTTGGCGCTGAGGCGATCTTTCATCATCTGCACCACGCGAAAGAAGTCCGCGCCCTGCCGATCCATTTTGTTGACGAACGCCAGGCGCGGTACGTGATATTTATTGGCCTGCCGCCACACGGTTTCCGACTGCGGCTGCACGCCGCCGACGGCGTCATAGACCATCACCGCGCCGTCCAGCACGCGCATCGAACGCTCGACTTCAATGGTGAAGTCAACGTGGCCGGGCGTGTCGATAATATTGATGCGATGCGGCGAGAAACTGCCGTCCATGCCGGGCCAGAAGCAGCTGACCGCCGCCGAAGTAATGGTGATGCCGCGCTCCTGCTCCTGTGCCATCCAGTCGGTCGTTGCGGCGCCATCGTGCACCTCACCCAGCTTGTGGCTCATTCCGGTATAAAACAGAATGCGCTCGGTCGTGGTGGTTTTACCGGCATCAATATGCGCGGAGATGCCGATGTTGCGGTAACGCTCAACGGGAAGTGTTCGGGGCATGATGCGTCCTTAGTCTGTTGACTCGTGGTGCGGCGCGCACGATTGCGCGTCGTCGCAGATCAGCTTACGCTCACTGTACGACTAAATACGAACAGTTTGAGCTATAATTGCACAACTCATAGAGCGTAGAACAGGAAGACCATGCTGGAAAATCATCCGCAGCCGCACGAAATTAAACTGGAAAATGTGCTGTTTGCGCTGGGCAATCCGATTCGACTGGCGGTTTTTCAGGCGCTGGCGCAGCACGGCGAACAGAGCTGCAACGCGCTGCGCGGCGAAATTGCCAAATCGACCATGACCCATCACTGGCGCGTATTGCGCGACAGCGGCGTCATCTGGCAGCGGCCCGTCGGACGGGAGAATCTGATTTCGCTGCGCCGCGACTGTCTGGACCGGCGCTTTCCCGGTCTGCTCCCCGCCCTGCTGGCGGCGATAGCGCGCAGCTGATCCACGCGGCGCTGGCAACCGCAGCCGTCAGGTTTTAAGGTAGGGAGTTCAACAGAAAAGGAAAAAAATCGATCATGCGCATTCTTATCGTGGGCGCCGGAGCCACCGGCGGATATTTTGGCGCGCGTCTGGCGCAGGCGGGGCGTGATGTTACTTTCCTGGTGCGCGAGCGGCGCTTCAGGCAGCTAAAGGAGAACGGGCTGGTGCTGAGAACGCCGCAGGGCGTTGAGAAACTTCAGCCGCAGCTGGCGCAGGCGGGATCGCTGAGCGGCACGTACGACCTGATTATCCTTACGGTGAAAAGCTTTGGCCTGGCGCAGGCGATAGAGGATATTGCCCCCGTCGTCGGCGAGCAAACGCTGATCATGCCGATCCTCAACGGGATGCGCCATATCGACAGGCTGCGTGAACGCTTCGGCGATAAAGCGATCGGCGGACTGGTGAAGATTAACGCCACGCTGGGCGAACAGGGCGAAGTGGTGCAGATGACGCCGCTGCATCAGATCTATTACGGCGCGCTCGACGGCCATAACGATGCGCGGCTACAGCGCGTCGATGAGGCGCTGCGCGCGGCCAGCGTCGATACCTTTTTTACCGACAATATTATCAGCGAACTGTGGGAGAAGTGGCTGCTGCTGAGCACGCTCGGCGCGGTCTGCTGCCTGGCACGCGGCGATACGCAGCAGGTGCTTACCGCCGATGGCGGCGAAGCGCTGCTGCGCGGTATCTTTAGCGAGGTGCTGGCGACCATTACCGCCGACGGCTACCAGCCGCGCCCGGCGGTGACAGCAAAAATCCTCGAGCTGCTGAATAACCCCGCCACGCCGATGACCTCTTCGATGTACCGCGATTTAACGCAGGGATACGATATTGAAGCGGAACAGGTGATCGGCGATCTGGTTGAGCGCGCGGCGCGCCACGGCGTCAGCGTCCCGCTGCTTAACGCGGTGAATGTGAATTTACAGGTCTATTTAAAAAGCCGTTGATACTAACAGTGCAAGGGCAGATATTTTCTGGAAAATGTCTGCCAGTGTTCTATTAAAAAAACATTTAAAGAGGCGGGGATTACCTGTTTATCAGGTAAGACTGCCATCCCAAAAGCTTGCTTTGAAATAAAATGCGTAAAGCCATACAGGTACCGCTTGAGGTGACCGAAAAATCAGGTATATTTTCAAAGAGGTATAATGTGTGATGCTTCATGGGAGGAAGCTATGTCGGCAAGATATTATTTTAAAAAACTCGTTACCGGTTTTATTTGTCTCGCAGCAGTATATCTGGAATGGGAAAAGAGCCCTCAAAGTTTGAAGATGCAATACTTGCTTTTATATTCAATTTTTTCATGCCCACTCTACCCCTACACCTTATATGCTCTAGAGAAAATAGCTTTAAAGTTTACAACAAAAGAATTTTGGCATACAGGTTTTTTTAACGATGATGTTGGTAAAAATGGCATAGTGGCAATCTACTGCGTATTTTGTTTTATATTCTCAATACCGTTGTTAATCATTCTTTTACCATTTTTTATAAAAAAGGTCAGGTAAACCCCGACCTTTATAAGCTTAAATTCCAAGCTTCTTGTTTAGTGACTCAAGAAACTCTTCGTTAATAAGCGCGCCAGCGAGCGCCATAATAATGGCAAATGATATAATACCTAGCGGAGTCCCGAAAATGCCTGAGAACACAAAGGCAACAAGAGCAGAAGCAACTCGACCGGCAGTAAGCGTCTCAATTTTGACGAACAAGGGACGCCAGTTATCTGTCTCAAAAGCTTTTATGGCTTCCTGAACGACACCAACCCTATCGAGAAACTTGCCATAATAGCCAAAAGCTTTGCTCATTTTAGATAACTGTGAAGCCATATGCGCTTGATCGAGAGAGCGCAGCGCATTAGCCACGGCAACGCGATCTGCGGCATTAAGCTTATATCCAAGAGAGGCTCGGTATTTATCATATGCAGCTATTGCTTGATCAACATTGCGAATGGTTTTTCCTTTAGCCTGCTCAGCTAATTCTTGAGCTAATGCGGCAGCTTTCTGACCAAATTTCTCAGTCAACTCTTTATAGAAAGCGGCAGTTAATTTTATACCTTCCTGTAGGTCGGCAGCTTCTTGTTCCTTTTGCTTACGCGAATAGTTAATAGCTGCTAGTTCTCTCTGCGCCTTTAAGGTTTCTTGCTTAGCCTTGTAAATTCTGTTGCCACTTTGCCCGCTATGAACCAGAGAATATTTATCACGAATAGTTTTCTTGAGTTGTGCAATATGCGTCTCAGACTGATCGCCCGTATAGCCCGGCCCAGGCCCTTGCAAAGGCGCATCTTTTTTCATGCCGCCAGTATTGCCTTGCGCAGATAACAGACCAAGATCTTGCCCATCAGCATCATCTATACCAACAGGGAATTCTCCTACTATATTGCCATAATCATCAACGATATAGCCTATATATAATCCTGGCTGCATACCATTGGCTTTCGCAGCTGCATCTCCTATTGTTTTAGAAATAGTTGAATATGATTGTAATTGAGGGCTACTGCCTGTATTTTTGGCGCTATCCGTTCCACCGCTGTCTCGATTACCGGCATTGCCCGTACTGCCGCCCCCCGGAGCAGGGCTACCGCGCTCGCTACTCCAGCCCGTACCATCTCCCTGACCACCATAATTAAAGCCAGCCATTTTCACTCCTCCTTGCTTTTATGAAAATGAAGATTTTCTATATTTTAAGATACAGATACGCCAGCGATAACCAGCTCAAAGACGCCAGCATTTCTATAAAAAATCTCATTACTTACACCATGCTAAATTATTAATAAATCAGCCATCAATAGTAGAAAATCCATTTATTTAAGGAGAATCAAAAAGTGATATTAAAATCATTTATAACAACAATGCTTAATAAAGAAAGCATTTAGCACAGCGAGATATAATGCTCCTTTATATTATGAATAAAACATAAAAAGCATTAGCTATTTCAGAAGATAATCTAATGCTTAACATGGTGGTAAAAAATGAATTTACAGGCCTGTCTGAAAAGCCGTTAATCAACGCTTCGCCGTCAGCCGCGCCTGCACAGCGGGCAGCTGTACCAGGCGATGCCAGGCATTATCCACCGCGTCGGGCATCGCCACTTCGCCGAAGAATCCGGCACCGCGCGGGCCGTAGCCTTTTTCATCGTTGCGCAGGCGCTGCACCTCGCCCATCAGCAGTTGCACAAAGCGCTCCATCGACCATAAACCCTGCGGCGGCGCGCCGGTGATGCGCGCCATGCCAGAATCGAGCGTCACTACCGGCGTAAATACTGGCCAGTTGATAAAGAGCGGCGCGTTGTCGCGCTCGCGCCACTGCCAGCGAAAAGTGGCGTCAGCGCGGCGCTGCAGCAGCGGATCCTGAATCAGCACCACGCGCTGCGGCCGCAGTTGCCGCGCGTCAAGCAGGCGCTGGCTAAAGGCGGCATTCTCGCCGGAGTTGCGCGATTCGCCCTCCAGCAGCAGCTTATCCTCGTCGATACCGCCGAACTGGCGGGCAATCTCCGCCAGCATCTGTGCCTCGCTTTTGCCGCGCGTCTCGATATCGCGATAGAAAGGATGCAGCGCCATCGCCTGCGCCAGCGCGCCGGTGGCGTGGCCGATGCCGCCGCTGAGCAGCAGAGGAAGCCCAAACCTCTTTGCCAGCGCTATGGCGCCTTCGATATTCGGCAGCACCGCGTGCCCGGCCAGTATCGCCATATCGGCTTCAATGTCGCCTTCGACAGGCATATCGTCCAGCGCCAGCCATGCGGCGATAAGATTGAGATCCTGAATAGCCTGATGACTGAGTTGCATCTCTCCTCCAGTTCGGGTTGTTCGCAGACGCGACGGAACGCCTGCGCATGAAAATTTTGCTACACTGGCCGCCTCTGTCCTGTGGAGAAATCAATGACTTCCCGCCCTATCACTCTTGATGACGTCGCTCGCCTTGCTGGCGTCTCCTACCAGACCGTCTCCCGCGTGCTGAACCATTCGCCGCAGGTGTCGCCGCGCACCCGGGCGAAAGTGGAAGCGGCCATGCAGCAGCTCAACTATGTGCCAAACCGCGTGGCGCAGCAACTGGCGGGCAAGGCGACGCGTACGCTTGGTCTCGCCACCAGCGATCTGGCGCTAATGGCACCGGCGCAGATCGCCTCAGCGATACAGCAGCGCGCCAGCCGCGCCGGTTATCATCTGGTGATCGCCATGCGCAGTCATAACAGCGCCGCCGAGACCGTCAATGAACTGCTGGCGCAGCGCGTGGATGCGCTGATGATCAATCTGCCGCTGGTTGCCGCAGAGGCGGAGCAGATTCAGACCCTGTGCGGCGATAAGCCGGTTATTTTTATGGATGTCGAACCGCAGGCGAAGGTGCCGCAGTGTCAATACTCTAACGCGCGCGGCGCGCGGGCTGCCGTTGAGCACCTGGTTGCGCTGGGACATCACCAGATTGGCCTGCTGAACGGTCCACAGCAGGCAATCTCAGCGCAAATCCGGGAAGCGGCATGGCGCGAGGCGCTGGCGGCGCACCAGCTGACGCCCTTTTGCATCTTGCAGGGCGACTGGAGCGCACAGTCCGGCTATCAGGCCATGCTGCAGCAGCTGCCGGATCGCCTGCCGCAGGCGCTGCTGGTGGCGAACGATCAGATGGCGCTTGGCGCGATGCGCGCGCTGCACCAGCACGGCGTCGCCATCCCAGAGCAGATCTCCGTCATCGGCTATGACGATACCGCCGAAAGCGCCTGGTATCAGCCGCCTCTGACCACGGTGCGTCAGGATCTGCAGGCGCTGGGCGAAGCAAGCGTCGAGACGCTGCTGGCGCAGATGCAGGATGAAGCGCCACCGCAAAGGGCGCTGGAGCCGTCGCTGGTGCTGCGCGAAACCACCGCCGCGCCGCGTGGCGCATCACCCGACCTCGCTGCGCTGGCGCAACAGCTGCAGCGGATAGCGCGTCAGTTGCAAAACCGCTAATCCAGCGGCAAGGCGCGGGCTTCAGGCGAAAAAAAACCCACGCAGACGCGTGGGTTTCAACGGTAATGCATGAACTTACTGCGCTTTCGGCTCGCCCATCGCTTTCAGTTTTTTCGACAGGTCGCGACGCTCTTTCGACAGATCGGCGTTTTTGATGATGTATTCATCGACGCGGTCTTCATAGTCGGAACGCATTGACGCGATGATTTCCTGAATCGCTTCAATGCTCATGCCCGGCTTAATATACTCGCTCAGGTTGTCCAGCAGCAGAACGCGCTTCTGGTTATCACGAATTTTCTTTTCATTATCCGTGATTTCACGCTGCAGTTTGTTTTTACGACGGAACATACGCACAAACTCCAGTACGTCCTGAAATGATTGCTTGGCATTTTCCATGGTGGCACCTTTTTTTGGGCCTGCTTACGCAGGGGGTAGAGTCATAACCTTCAGCTTAGCGGTTCGCCAGCCGGGGCGACAATTGTCGCCGCTAAAATCGGACTGGCGCTTATCTTAGCGCAAAGAATGCGCCTTTCGCATTAAGTCATTGTCCAAGGTGATTATTTGCGCAGCGCCAGACGGATGAGATCGGTCATGCGCTCCAGCTGTTTCGCCAGCTCCAGGCTCAGCCAGACATAGCCATAGATCGGCGTCTCTTCCAGCCGTTCGCTGCCCGCATCGGCAATGAGCTGCTTCAGCTCGCGGGTAATCTCCGTCAGCTCGTGGCTGTTGGCCACCACCTCGTCTGTCTCGCCGCGCAGCGCCAGCACCGACAGCGCGCGCAGCGTCTTTTCAGTCATCTGTTGGGTGCGCCGCAGCGTCGCCGCGTTAAGCAAAATCAGATGCGTTTCGCGCGAGGCCCACCAGGCTTCGATCTGCATCTCGACGGTATTCACCATATTGCGGTTAATGGTCTGAATCGCCTCAAACACCGATTTCGGTATACGCGTCTCTTTACTGGCAGGCACCAGCAGCGCGCGCATTTTCACCACGCTGGTCAGCAGCTTGCCCAGCGGCTTTTTGAGACGCGGCTTCTCAATCAGGTTCGGCGAAAAACCGGCGTGATAAATTTTTGCGATCTCTGCCAGCGAGTCCGACAGCTGGATGCGCCAGTGGGTATAGGCGCGCTGCGCCCAGATGGCGCTGAACAGCAGCGCCAGCAGCGAGCCGAGGATGACGTCGCCGCCGCGCCACAGCGCGACGGTAAAATCGCCCGCTGGCGCGCCCACCACCACGCTGAGCGTAATGCCAATCAGCAGCGCCATATAGGGATGTTTCCCTAACGTCAGGTAGCCGCACACCATCATCACGATACCGCACCACGCGAGCATGACCGGCAACGACATCAGCTCCAGCTTGAGCGCGATCAGGCCTGAAATCGACCCGGCGAAGGTGCCGCAGATGCGCTGAATGGCGCGCGGAAAAACGTTGCCCCAGGTTGAGATCGGCCCCATCACCACCACCAGCGTAATCAGCGGCCAGGTGCCTTCCGGAATACCAGTGAGCCGCACCAGCAAAAAGGTGAGTAAAAAGGCGATAGCAATGCGTACGCCATGCACGCTGCGGTAGTGGCGGTAGAGCCAGAACTCGATATTCGATATGGGCTTATCTGGGCGCAAGATGGCTTTCCGGGTGAGGATCATAAAGTGCGTTATTTTATCCCATGACGTTGCTAAGGCTTACTGCCGCTTCTACATTTCAATACAGTTTTGACGCCTTCTTACAATTCTCAACACAGCCTTTACAAGCACACAAAACCATAAAAACAACCGTATAACCACTTATTCCATTTTCGTTTATTTGATAACACGACTAAAGGAAGCGATATGAAGAAAAGAGCCAAAACTCTGCCAGGGGTCACGCGACGGCAGGTGTTGACCTGGTCGACGTTAGGCGTAGCCGCCACCGTCACGCGGGCGGCCGATGCCGTCTCTCTGAAAGGTTCGCCGGGCTGGACGCCCTTCTCCGATAATCCCCCTGAAACCTTCGATCAGCCCGGCTGGCTCTTTTTCACGCAGGAAGAGGCCGAAACGGTTGAAGCTATCGTTGATCGCCTGATCCCCGCCGACGAACTGAGCGTGGGCGGTAAAGAGGCAGGATGCGCACAGTTTATCGATCGTCAGCTGCATGGTTTTTACGGCACCTTTGAACGCCTTTATATGGAAGGTCCGTTCCAGAAAGGCACTACCGAGCAGGGCGATCAGTCCGCGCTGGTGCCGCAACAGCGCTATCGCCAGGGCCTCGCCGCGCTTAACCGCTACGTCCAGCAGACCTCTAAAAAAAGCTTTAAAGAGCTGACGCCGCAGCAGCAGGACGCGCTGCTGGAAGCGATGGAAGCGGGCAAAGTGCACTTTGAAGGTTTTGAGGCGCAGTCGCTGTTTCTTGAGGTGCTGAATAACACCATGGAGGGCTTTTTCGCCGATCCTATCTATGGCGGCAACCGCGATATGGCCTCGTGGAAAATGCTGGGTTTCCCTGGCGCGCGCTACGACTATCGCCCCTACATCGAACGTCATAACGAAGATCTGCATCTCGAGCCCATCAGCATCGGCCAGTGGAAAGCCAAGGATAAGCCATGAAAAAATTACCCAAAACGGATGTCGTGGTGATCGGCCTCGGCTGGGCAGGATCGATTATTGCCAATGAGCTGGCCGATGAGGGGCTGGAGGTCATTGGCATCGAGCGCGGCCCGTGGCGCGATACCGCGCGCGATTTTAATATTGGCACGGTTACCGATGAGCTGCGCTATGTCATGCGCGAAGAGCTGATGCTGCGCACGCGACAGAACACCTGCACCATGCGCAATAATCCTTCCCAGACCGCGCTGCCGATGCGCACCTGGGGATCGTTTCACCCCGGTAACGGCACCGGCGGCGCGGGCAACCACTGGGCGGGGATTACCTTTCGCTTCCAGCCGCATGAATTTCACCTGAAAAGCTATCTCACCGAGCGTTACGGCGCTGACGCGATGCCCGGCGAGCTGGCTTTACAGGACTGGGGCACTACCTGGGAAGAGATGGAACCGCACTATATGCAGTTCGAGCGCGTCGCGGGCACCTCCGGCTATGCGGGCAACCTCAACGGCGAGAAGCGCGAAGGCGGCAACCCGTTTGAAGGCCCGCGCAGCGGCGAATATCCGACGCCGCCGCTGCGTCAGCCTTACAGCCCGACGCTGTTCGCCCAGGCGGCAAAAAATATGGGCTATAAGCCCTTCCCCGTTCCCTCTTCTCTGGTCTCCGAGGCCTATACCAATCCCTACGGCGTTACTATGGGGCCCTGTACTTTCTGCGGCTTCTGCACTAACTACGGCTGCGCCAACTACTCTAAAGCCAGCGCCATCACCACCGTGCTGCCCGCGCTGATGCGCAAAGAGAATTTCACGGCCTATACCAACTGCGAAGTGCTGGAAGTTCTGACCGACTCCAGCGGTAAAAAAGCCACCGGCGTAACCTATATCGACTCCTCCGGCGATACGTGGGAGCAGCCTGCCGATCTGGTGATCGTCGCCGCCTTTACCTTTGAGAACGTTCGGCTGATGCTGCTTTCAAAAATCGGCGAAGCCTACGATCCGGTCACTAACAAGGGCACTACCGGCCGTAACTACGCCTACCAGACCGCCAACAACGTGACGCTGTTTTTTGATGACAAGAACTTTAACCCCTTTATCGGCGCGGGCGCGGTCGGTATGGGCATCGATGAGTTCAACAACGATAACTTCGACCACAGCGGGCTGGGCTTTTTCGGCGGTGGCAGCATCCGCGTCACGCCGATCGGCTCCGCGCCTATCGGTTATCGTCCGCTGCCGCCCGGCACGCCGAAGTGGGGATCGAAATGGAAGCGCGCGCTGAAAGATAACTACCTCAGCACCATGTCTATCGGCTGCGAGGCGAGCAGCTACACCACGCGCACTAATTACCTTTCGCTCGATCCTAACTACAAAGATCCGCACGGCCGTCCGCTGCTGCGCATTACCTTCGACTTTTCGCAGAACGATTTGAAAATGGCGCAATACTGCACCGGCAAGGTGGCAGAAATTGCCAAAACGATGAACCCGCGCGAGATGATCGTCAAACCGATGACCGGCCACTGGAGCAGCGTGCCCTATCAGTCCTCTCACGTTGTCGGCGGCTTTATTATGGGCGCCGATCCCAGCACCAGCTCGGTCAACAAGCATCTGCAGGTCTGGAACGTGCCGAACCTGTTTGTGGTGGGCGCCTCCGCCTTTCCGCAAAATCCCGGCTATAACCCGACTGGCACCGTGGGCGCGCTGGCGTTCAAGGCGGCGCATGCTATCCGCACCTGGTATCTGAAACGTCCGGGGGAGATGATTACCGCATGAAAACGCTGAATGCACTCTCCGCCGCCGCGCTGCTGCTTGCCGCCAGCTTCAGCAGCCAGGCGCAGCCGGAATATGACCAGTATGCGCGCGGCAGCTATATCGCCACGCTTGGCGACTGTACCGCCTGCCATACCACCGATGCGAAACAGCCCTATGCGGGCGGCGTCAAAATCAATACGCCTTTCGGCGTGCTGGCTGGCGCGAATATCACGCCGGATCGCGAGACCGGCATCGGCGCCTGGAGCTATGACGATTTCCGCCGCGCCATGACGGAAGGGATCGGCCACGGCGGCAAGCGGCTCTATGGCGCAATGCCCTTTACCGCCTATACCAAAATGTCCGAGCAGGACCTGCAGGACCTCTGGGCATGGATCCAGACGTTGCAACCGATCCATCACGAAGTAGAGACCAATCAGCTCCCCTTCCCGTTCAATATCCGCACCAGCCTTATTGCCTGGAACTGGCTTAACTTTGATAAAGGGACTTTTGAGCCCGATCCGAAGAAGTCGGCGGAGTGGAATCGCGGCGCCTATCTGGTTCAGGGCCTCGGCCACTGCGGCACCTGTCACACCTCGAAAAACTTTCTTGGCGGCGACAAGAGCGATCGCTTTATCAGCGGCGGCGCGGTGGAGGGCTGGTATGCGCCTAACCTTGGCGCGGATGCGCATACCGGACTGGGCAAATGGACGCAGGAGGATATCGTCAGCTATCTGCGCACCGGCGTGAACCGCTACGCCATCGCCTCTGGACCGATGGCCGACGCAGTACGTCACTCTACCCAGTACTGGCGCGACGAGGATCTGCGCGCGGTAGCGACTTTCCTGAAAGAGGGTAAAACCCACGATGAGAAGGTGCCGCAGCCGCTGGCCGCCAGCGACGATCGTATGAAGCTCGGCGCGCAGATTTATGAGGCGAAGTGCTCAGCCTGTCACAGCCCAGGCGGACGCGGTGAAAGGAATATTTTCCCGCAGCTTGCCGCCAACCCGCTGATCAACCAGCCGGACGCCACCTCGCTGATCCGTGTGGTGAGCGCAGGCAGCCGCGGCGTGGATACCGACGCGCGGCCGACCGCACCTGCCATGCCGGCCTTTGCAGGCGTACTGGATGACGAGCAGATCGCCGCCGTACTGACTTATGTGCGCAACAGCTGGGGCAACGCCGCCGCGCCGGTGTCGGCCAGCGACGTCAAGGATGTGAAGGACGATCTGAAGTAAGCGCAGCAGGCGGCACGGAGGCCGCCTGCTGTTATCAGAACTTCTGCTTCAGGTAATCCTGAACACGCGTGATAAGCCCCGCCTCGTCTACCGCAGAGAGCGTTACCAGGGGATAGCTTGCCAGCTGTTTGTCTTTATCCATCACCTGAATCTCGCCAATGGTTTCGTTAGCCTTCAGCGGCGCGTCCAGATCCTTACGATTAATCACATACTTGGCCTTCACGTTCTGGATCTCGCTGCGCGGAAGCGACAGGAAGACATCATTCGCGGTGCCGACGGCGACGCTGTGCGGATTGCCGTACCAGACGTTTTCCGTCCCGATTTTCTTACCCGCATGGAACAGCTGCACGGTATCAAAGGTATTCTGGCCCCAGACCAGCAGCTTGCGCGCCTGCTCTTCACGCCCTTTCGCGCTTTTCCCGCCCATCACCACCGCGATCAGACGATGCTGACCGACGACGTTTGAGGCGATGATATTAAAGCCCGCCGTTTCGGTATGGCCGGTTTTCAGGCCGTCGACATGCAGATTGTTGTCCCACAGCAGGCCGTTGCGGTTGTTCTGAGTGATGCCGTTCCAGCTGAGGGTTTTCTCGCTGTACATGGCGTAGAAATCGGGTTCGCCGCTGATAATGGCGCGCGACAGCTTCGCCATATCCAGCGCAGAGGAGAACTGGCCCGGCGCATCCAGGCCGTGCACGGTTTCAAAGTGGGTGTTAGTCAGTCCCAGCTTCTGCACGTACTGGTTCATCATATTGACGAAGTTCTGCTGGCTGCCCGCCACGTAATCGGCCAGCGCCACGCAGGCGTCGTTGCCGGAGTCGATAATCACGCCGCGGCTCAAATCGCGCACCGTTATTTTGTCGCCGGGCTTAATAAACATCAGCGAAGAGCCTTTAAACACCGGATTACCTGCTGCCCAGGCGTCTTTGCCGACGGTCACAACGTCGTCGCGGGTGATTTTTTTCGCGTCGATGGCGCGGTCAACAACGTAGCCGGTCATCAGCTTGGTCAGGCTGGCGGGGTTGCGGCGCTCATCAGGGTTGCCTGCAGTCAGCACCTGCCCGGTGGTGGCGTCCATCAGTACCCAGGAGGCAGCATCAATCGACGGGGGCGTCAGGGGAAACGGCATATCGTCGGCGTGCGCCAGCGAAGCCAAAAGGAGAGTTCCAGTTACAGTGATCAACAGACGCCTTTTCAACACTTCATCCTCAAGGTTACAGGGAAAACAGCGGCTCGTTTTACGGCAAAAGGCATAAACAGGTTTGAATAAATTGAAAAAAAGTGTGATCGGCGGCGGGCTGCGCCGCAGAAGCAGCGTTCTGCGCTTTCTTCAGAAGGTCATGCCGTCCATGCTTGCTGCCGTTCTGTTCTGTATTTCAGCGCTGATTTCATCCCAATATGGGCGATGATTGTTTTGTGGTTATAGTGGGTATAAAATTGAGCCACATGGCACAGGGAGGTGCTCTTGAGCAGTAAAGAGGTCATGAAGCTCCTCAGGGAGCATGGCTGGGTGCTTGTCCGCATCAGGGGAAGCCATCATCTATTTGTTAAGCCTGGTAAAAATTATCATATAACGCTTCCTCATCCGGAAAAGGACCTGGCTGCCGGTACGTTAAGAAAAATCATGAAGCTGATTAACTGACCTGGACAGGCTCCCGGCTTTTACAACGTGCGATTTGTTGAAGCGATGAAGAAGGACACGGTAATGAGATTTCCGGTTTACTTGCACCAGACCGACTCTGGTAGCTATTCAGGTTTTGTACCTGATATTGAAGGCTGTTTTTTTGCGGGCGAGACGGTAGATGACGCTATTCTTGATGCAGGCGCAGCGATAGATATTCATCTGGAAGCCCTGGCGGAGAGCGGCATGCCCGTGCCTCACACCAAAGGCATGGCATTTTACTTAGAGAGTGACGAGTGCCAGGGCGGCATATGGGCCGTTATCGATATTGATATCAGCAAGTATGAGGGTAAGGCGGTAAAGCTGAATATTACCCTGCCGCAAAGTCTTTTGACGCGCATCGACCGTTTCGTTGAATCACACCAGGAATTTAGCTCCAGAAGCGGTTTTTTAGCCGAGCTGGCGCGTCGCGAACTGGCAAAAAGATAACTTATCGCTGCGCGATGCTCGGGCATTAATCATGCCCTGAGCTGGCAGACCGCGCAGCTACACGCAACCTGCTCTGGCGTGGTTGTGACTGGCGACGCAAGCGACTATGCTGTGCGTTGTTTTCCCAGTACAGGATATGCTCGTGCCCGCCTCTGAACGCACTTTCTTGTTTCACGATTATGAAACCTTCGGTAAAAGCCCGTCGCTGGACCGTCCGGCGCAGTTCGCCGCGCTGCGCACCGACAGCGACTTTAACCCGGTTGGCGAGCCGCAGATTTTCTATTGCCGTCCCGCCGACGATTATCTGCCGCAGCCGGAAGCGGTGATGATTACCGGCATCACGCCGCAGGTAGCGCGTGCGCGCGGCGTATCGGAGGCGGAATTCGCCGCCCGTATCTATGCCCTTTTTACCGAAGAGCAAACCTGCGTGGTGGGCTACAACAATGTGCGCTTTGATGATGAAGTGACGCGCAATATCTTCTACCGCAATTTCTACGATCCCTACGGCTGGAGCTGGCAGAACGGCAACTCGCGCTGGGATCTGCTGGACGTGATGCGCGCCTGCTATGCGCTGCGTCCAGACGGTATCGTCTGGCCGGAAAACGAGGATGGCTTCCCCAGCTTTAAACTTGAGCACCTCACCAAAGCCAACGGCGTGGCGCATGAGAATGCGCACGACGCCATGTCCGATGTTTATGCCACGCTGGCGATGGCGAAGCTGGTGAAGGAGAAACAGCCTAAGCTGTTCGATTTCCTGTTTACGCATCGCAACAAAAATAAGCTAATGACGCTTATCGACATCCCGCAAATGAAGCCGCTGGTGCACGTTTCGGGCATGTTTGGCGCGGCGCGCGGCAACACCAGCTGGATCGTGCCGCTGGCGTGGCATCCCGACAACCGCAATGCGCTGATTGTCGCCGATCTGGCGGGCGATATGTCGCCGCTGCTGGAGATGGATGCGGATGCGCTGCGCGAGCGGCTCTATACCCGTAAAAGCGAGCTGGACGACAGCGAGTCTCCGGTGCCGATCAAGCTGGTGCATATCAATAAATGCCCGGTGCTGGCCCCGGCCAATACGCTGCGCCCGGAAGATGCGGCGCGGCTCGGCATCGACCGCGACGCGTGCCTCGCTAATCTGGCGCTGCTGCGCCAGCATGCAGAGGTGCGGGAAAAGGTCGTCGCGCTGTTCGCTGAAGCAGAGCCGTTTACCCCGTCAGACGACGTGGACGCTCAGCTATACGACGGCTTCTTCAGCGACGCTGACCGCGCGGGCATGACTATCCTGCGCCAGACTGCGCCCGCTAACCTGCCGGCAATGGACCTTAGCTTCCAGGATGCGCGCGTGGCGAAGCTGCTGTTCCGCTACCGCGCCCGCAACTTCCCCGGCACGCTGGACGACGCCGAGCAGCAGCGCTGGCTGCAGCACCGTCGCGAGGCGCTGAACGCCGATCGAGTGCAGGCGTTCCTGCTGGAGCTGGAGTCGCTGGCGAGCCTGCACGAAGAGGACGCAGAAAAAATGGCGCAGCTTAAGGCGCTTTACCACTATGCGCAGGAGCTGGTTTCCTGACGCCTTCAGGGCAGGCGCGCCCTGCCCTTAGCTCAGCGTGACCAGCTCGCCGCGCTCGGCGCTGAGCATCGCAGCGTCAAGCACTTCCAGTGTGCGTATCGCCTGTTCAGTCGTGACCGGCGGCGGCGAGCCGGTTCGGAAGGCCTCGGCGAACGCCTCGTAGTAGGCGTGATACCGTCCCTGCTCTGACTCCACACGCGTTTCGCCCTCGGCCGTTCGCAGCACGCCCCAGCGATCCGGCTGCTCGTAGCCCCACTCGCTGAGATTGTCCGCCGGACGCTTACCCGCGAAAATAGCCTGCGCCTGCACGTCGGTGCCGAGCGAAACAAAACTCCCTTCCTCGCCATAAAGACGCCACTCACGCGCGTTGAGGTAGCAGGTTTTGGTTGAGGAGAGATGGGAGTGAACGCCGCTCTCATGGATCAGGGTAATAACGAAGCTGGCGACCGTTGGCCCTTCCGGGCGCGCGATCTTGTCCGTCTGGGCGAAGACCGCTTTTACTGGCCCGAGCAGCCACACCGCCTGATCGACCAGATGGCTGCCGATATCACGCAGCAGGCCGCCCTGCTCGCCCGCTTCCAGCGTGTCCGGATCGTTATAATCCATGCGGCTGTGGACGCGCCAGAGCCGCCCCAGACGCTGCTGCTCCAGCAGCTTTTTCACCGTCAGAATATCGGCGTCAAAACGGCGATTATGATAGACCGACAGCAGCACCCCTTTTTTCTCCGCCGCGGCGGCCAGCTCACGCCCGGTTTCGGCATCCGGCGCAAAGGGCTTGTCGGCAATAACCGCAACGCCTGCGGCGATCGCCTCCAGCACCAGTTCCCGTCGGGTATGGGGCGGCGTCGTAATGGTGACGGCATCGACCCCCGCCTCAAGCAGCGATTTGAGATCGTCATAAACGGGGATATCGGGGAAATCGCGCTTTACTTTAGCGACGGTCGCCGGCGCGCGGGCGACGATCCCCGCCAGTTCAACGCCGCGCGCGGCGCAGATAAAGGGCGCGTGAAAATGCTGCCCACCGGTGCCATAACCTACCAGTCCAATTTTCATCAGGTCACTCCTCCCTTTTGTTAAAGGATTAAGAGTAAGCAACGCGTGGCCGGTTCGCCAGCGCGCGGCGTCTGTCAGGCCCGCACGGGGCGCTGAGCGCTACACCAGCGCCCAGACCAGCCAGGTCAGCGCAAAGCCGGTCAGGCCCATCAGCGTCGTCAGCACCGTCCATGTTTTCAGGCCGTCGCCCACCGACAGTCCCAGATAGCGCGTCACGACCCAGAAGCCCGCGTCGTTAACGTGCGACAACCCCAGACCGCCGAAACAGGCCGCCAGCGTCACCAGCACGCGCGCCATATCGCTGGTCCCGCTGACCGCGGAGGTAAGCAGGCCGCTGGTGGTCAGGATCGCCACCGTGGCCGATCCCTGCGAGGCGCGCAGCGCCAGCGACAGAATAAACGCGGCGGGCACCAGCGGCAGATGCAGCGTCTCCAGCGTCGTCGCCAGCGCCTTGCCGACGCCCGACTCCACCAGCACTTTACCGAAGGCGCCGCCCGCACCCGCCACCAGGATCACGCTCGCCGATCCCGGAATAGCGCGGCCGGTCAAATCCTCCAGCTTCTCTCTGCTCCAGCCGCGGCGGACGCCCAGCAGCCAGGCTGCCAGCGCCAGGGCGATCAGCAGCGCGATGGGCGGCGTGCCGATAACCGTCATCACTTTGCCCGGCAGGCTGTCGGCCGCCAGCAGCGAGTGGGAAAGCGTGCCCACGACGATCAGCAGGATCGGCACCACAATCAAACCCGCGATAGTGAGCGCGCCCGGCGGCGCGGGCTCATTCTTTTTCTCCGCGCCTTCCGGCTTCGCCATTTGCAGCTGCTCCAGCACTTCAACCGACAGATGGTAGTGGCGGCGATTCATCAGCTTCGCCACATAGTAACCGACGATGCCGACCGGCACTGAAATCGCCAGGCCGATCATCATCAGCCAGCCCATATCGCTGTGCAAAATGCCCGCAGCGGCCGCTGGCCCCGGATGCGTCGGCAGGGCCACATGTACGGTCAGCATCACCCCCGCCATCGGCAGACCAAACTTCAGCGGCGAGACGCGCGCTACTTTGGTAAAGCCGTAGATCAACGGGATAACGATAATAAAGCCGACCTCAAAAAAGACCGGAATGCCGAGGATAAACGCCGCCATGGTCAGCGCGGCGACGGTGCGCTTAATGCCGAGGCTTTTGCTGAAGCGCTGCGCCAGCGACTCCGCGCCGCCAGAGGCTTCGATCACCGCGCCGAGCATCGCCCCCAGCACAATAATAATGGCGATATGGCCGAGCAGGCCGCCCATGCCACTCATAATGGTATCCATGATCTTCTCAGCGGGAATGCCTGTTGCGACGGCAACCAGCAGGCTGACGATCAGCAACGCAACAAAAGGATGGACTCTGGCTTTAATGACCAGCAGCAGCAGTATGACGATGCTGGCGGTCGCAATGGCTAACAGCAGTGCGGTGGACATGGTAATCCTCAGATATCGTTATTTTTTTATGAATAAGGCGTACAGTGCTGCCTGGAACAGGCGCAGGATGACAAACGGATGAAAGCATCCCGGCGCCGCAGCGCCGGGCTTATCAGAACACTCAGCGTTTTTTCGCCCAGGGCGCAAACCAGCCGAGGCCGTCCAGCGTGTTGCCGCGCGGGATATATTCGCAGCCGATCCAGCCGTCGTAGCCCACCTCATCCAGCAGCGTAAACAGCCAGGGATAGTTGATCTCCCCTTCATCCGGCTCATGGCGGTCCGGCGCGGACGCGATCTGGATATGGCGGTAGCGACCGAGGTTCTCACGGATCAGACGGCTGAGATTGCCGTCCACCAGCTGCGCGTGGAACAGATCGAGCTGGGTAAAGACGTTGGGGCGATCGATGCGCGCCGCCATCTCCAGCGTCTGGTACTGACTGGCATAGAGATAGTTCGGTTTAGTGACCGGATTGAGCGCTTCCAGCAGCAGGTTAATGCCGTGGGGCGCGAAGCGCTCCGCCGCATAGTGCATATTGCGCACAAAGGTGTCGGCGTATGCCGCGCGATCCACGCCCGGCGGTACCGTCGCCGCCATGATATGCACCTGCGGCACCTCAAGCGCCAGCGCATACTCCAGCGCGCGGTCGATATCAGCGCGCGCTTCCGCTTCGCGGCCGGGAATCGCCGATACGCCCCACTCGCCCGCCGCCACGTTGCCCGGCGCGGTGTTGAACAGCACCAGCTTCAGATGGTTTTCATCCAGCAGCTGCTTCAGCTGCGCCGCCGGATAGTCGTAGGGAAAGAGAAACTCCACCGCGTCAAAACCGGCCTGCGCCGCAGCGGCGAAGCGTTCGGTAAAAGGAACTTCATTGAACTGGGTGGATAAGTTTGCGGCAAACTTCGGCATTATCGGCTCCTTAATTCCGCCACTTCGCTCGCGCTAAGGTAGCGAATGGCGCGGTCGCCCAGGGTAAACATCAGTCGGGCGGTCTCTTCCAGCTCTTCAGTATTGTCTGCGGCTTCGCGCAGCGATTTACCCACCACAACCGGCCCATGGTTCGCCAGCAGAAAGGCGCGATACTGGCCCGCCAGCCGCGACAGATCGTCCGCCAGTCGTTGATCGCCGGGTTTGTAGTAAGGCACTACCGGCACGTCGCCAACGCGCATTACCACGTAGGGCGTGAACGGACGGATACAGTTTTGCATATCCAGCCCCTCAAGACAGGAGAGCGCAGTCAGGTAGTGGCTGTGCAGATGCACCACCGCTTTGCATTCGGGGTCCCTGGCGTAGAGCGCGCGGTGAAAGGCGATCTCTTTGGAGGGCTTATCGCCGGAGAGCCATTCCCCTGCCAGCGTCACTTTTGACAGGCGATCGGCCTCCAGCTCGCCGAGGCAGGAGCCGGTCGGCGTCGCCAGCAGGTTGCCATCTTCCAGCAGCAGAGAAAGATTGCCCGCAGAGCCGGTGGCGTAGCCGCGGGCGAAAAAGGAGGCGCCCAGCTTCACCATCTCTTCGCGGGCCTGTTGTTCAGTCATATGCAAACTCCGTTTGTGCGCGGCGGAAAAAGAGTTCGTCGCCGAAATTGCCGGACTTCAGCGCCAGCGACAGCGGCTGATGGATATCGCGGACCCAGGGCACGCCGGGTGAAATCGTTGGTCCGATATGAAACGCCGTGACGCCGAGGCTCTGCGCCACCACGCCGGAGGTTTCGCCGCCCGCCACGATAAAGCGCTGCCAGCCGCGCGCCTTGAGTTCGCGCGTTACGGCGGCAAAGAGCTGTTCCACCACCTCGCTGCTGCGCTGCGCGCCATACTCGTGCTGAATCGCCTGCAGCTGCTGCGCGTCGGCGGTGGCGTAGAGCAGCGGTGCCAGCGGCTGGTCGCTGTGGGCGACCACCCAGTCGCACAGCGTTTGTGCGTAGGCGTCCACGTTATCCAGACAGCGCGCGACCTCAACCTCGCGCGCCGGCGCCTGCTGACGATAGGCACTGACCTGGAGATTGGTCATCTGCGAGCAGGAGCCGGAGATCACCACGGCGCGTTCGCCCTGCGGACGCCCTGCGTTTTCCGCGTCGGCGCGGTCGCTGTCGGCCGTCGCCCACTGGCGCGCCAGACCGATAGCCAGTCCCGAGCCGCCGGTAACCAGACGCATGTCGCGCAGGGCTTCGCCCTGCGTCAGCAAATGCTGCTCATGGAGCGCATCCAGCACCACATAGTTAACGCCTTGCGCTTTCAGCTCGCTCAGCCTGTCGCGCACCGCCTGCGCGCCCTGGTCGAGCAGCGGCGCGGCGATAAGGCCCGCTTTGCCAGCCGCCTGACGTTCCATCAGACGCAGCAGATTGCTGTCGCGCATCGGCGTCACCGGATGGTGGCGCATACCTGAGTCGCTCAGCAACTGCTCACCGACGAACAGATGACCGAGATAGACGGTACGGCCATTGACCGGCAGCGCCGGAGAGATCGCCGTCTGAGTTTCGCCCAATGCTGCCAGCAGCGCGTCGGTTACCGGACCGATATTGCCCTGCTCGGTGCTGTCGAAGGTCGAGCAGTACTTGAAGTAAAAGCGATCGCAGCCCTGCTCCTGTAGCCAGCGCAGCGCGGCCAGCGACTGGGCGATCGCCTGCTCCGCCGGGCAGGAACGCGACTTCAGGCTGATGACGATCGCCTGCGCGGTCAGCGCGTCATGCTGCTGCGGCACGCCGTTAAACTGGATGGTGGGCAGCCCGTTCTGCACCAGAAAACTGGCGATGTCGGTAGCGCCGGTAAAATCGTCGGCGATGATGCCTAAACGCGTCATGCTCACTCCTTCGCCTGCGGCAGCTGAATGCCGCTGAAAATTTTAATCACGGCGCTGTCATCTTCACGGCCGTAACCAGCGTTGCTGGCTTCCGTAAACATATTGAGCGCCGTGGAGGCGAGCGGCAGCGGGAAGTGCAGCGATTTGGCGGTATCCGCCACCAGGCTAAGATCTTTGACGAAAATATCGACGGCGGATTTCGGGCTGTAGTCGCCGTCCACCACGTGTCGCATGCGGTTCTCAAACATCCAGGAGTTACCCGCCGCGTTGGTCACCACGTCATACATAGTCTCCAGCGGGATGCCGGCGCGCGCCGCCAGCGCCATCGCTTCGGCGCCAACGGCGATATGCACTCCCGCCAGCAGCTGATGAATAATTTTAACGGTCGAACCGAGGCCGATTTCGCTGCCGACGCGGTAGACTTTCGCCGCTACCGCATCCAGCACCGGCTGCAGGCGCTCAAACGCCGCGTCGCTGCCGGACGCCATAACCGTCATTTCGCCCGTGGCCGCTTTCGCCGCGCCGCCGGAGACCGGCGCGTCCAGCATCAGCAGCTGGTGCTGCGCCAGCTGCTGCTCGATCTGCTGCGCATCCTGGGCGGAGATAGTGGACGAGACCATAACCACGGTGCCGGGCTTCAGCTTCGCCGCCAGGCCGTTTTCGCCGAACAGAATCGCTTTAACCTGCGCGGCATTCACCACCAGCAGCAGCACCGCGTCCAGCTGTTCGACAAACCCGTCGGCCGAGGTTTGCGCGTCGCGTGCGCCAGCCTGCCGCAGCGTGTCCAGCGCGGCGGGATTAAGATCCACGCCCCAGGTATTCAGCCCGGCGCGAATACAGGAAGTCGCCGCGCCCATTCCCATTGAACCTAAACCGATAACACAGACGTTTGAGAGTGGCACCGTAAGCCTCCGCTGTTAATTTAAGTGATTATTTGTTGAATGTTGTTAATTCTGGCAGGATCACTGGTGGATAAACGTGCTATGCGTCACATATTTTCACTAAGCAGACTAAGATTGAACATTTATTCACAATATACCCATCTATATGATATTCCGGGATTTTAATAGGCTAACCGCGCTTTCAATGCGGCAAAAATTTTCATTCGACTGGCAAAGCAAATGCTTTAAACTGTGAAAAATTGATAAGCAAGGAGTGCAAAAGATGATACCGATTGAACGCCATCAGCAGATTCTGGCGCTGGTCGCCGAACGCGGCGTGGTGAGCATTGCCGAACTGACGGAGCGGCTCGGCGTATCGCATATGACCATTCGCCGGGATGTGCAGAAGCTGGAAGAGCAAGGCGCGGTGCTGTCGGTTTCCGGCGGCGTGCGTTCGGCCGACCGGCTGGCGGCGGAGCCGTCGCATCAGACGAAAACTACGCTTTACAACGCCGAGAAGAACGCTATCGGCCGCTATGCCGCCCAGCATATTCCGCGCAACAGCTGCATCTATCTGGATGCAGGCACCACCACGCTGGCGCTGGCACGCGAGCTGCTGGACCGCGAGGATCTGCTGGTGGTCACCAATGACTTTATGGTGACCAACCTGCTGATGGAGGCGAGCGACTGCCGGGTGATCCATACCGGCGGCACGGTTTGCCGCGACAACCGCTCCTGCGTGGGCGAAAGCGCGGCGCGCAGCCTGCGCCATCTGGCGATCGATATCGCCTTTATCTCCGCCTCCTGCTGGGGCCCGCGCGGGCTGTTTACGCCCGATGAAGATAAGGTCACGGTGAAACAGACGGTAAGCGACGTCAGCAGCAAGCGCGTACTGCTGAGCGACAGCTCAAAGTACAACAAGATCGCCACCTTTCTGGCGCTGCCGCTGCGCTGCTTCGACAGCATCATTACCGATACGCAGCTTAGCGCCGCCGCACGCAGCGCGCTGAGCGAGGGGAGCTGGGAGCTGGTGCTGGCGGAATAGCGACGCGCTAAATCCCCTCGAACCTCAGCGCTGCAATAAAAACGTCATCCTGCGGAGTTACCGTCAAAACCGGCAAGGTAATTCTCTGAATAACAGGATAAAAACATGAAATTACATTTTACGTTTATCGCTGCGGCGCTGCTGCTGGCGCAGCAGGCGCAGGCAACCACGCTGCCGCAGGCGGCGGCACTGGCGCGCACCACTACCCCCGAATCGAATAGCCCGGCTTTTAACGCGCTGGAGCAGCAGATCCTGCAGGCGGAACGTCAGGCATTGCAGAATGGCGCGCCGACGCTGACGCGCGACGCGCTGGAAAAGGCGAAGCAAACTCACGCGCAGGCGGACAGCGCCTGGCTCAAGGCGAGCGGCTACGACTTTCAGGTAAAAGCTAACCAGCAGGCGGGCATCGCCCTGCTCTCCAGCTTTACGGCGCTGCCGAAAACGGCACTGGATGCTAACCGCGCCACGGTTGCGGAAATTAACCTTAACGCCACCCAGGGCGCGCGACACCAGGCGCTGGCCGACGCGGAAGGCATCAGCTATCTCTATTTCACCGCTGACGCGCTCGGCCCGCGCCTCGGCAAAGCCTTTCTGGCCGCCTACGATAAAGGCGAGCTGAGCAAGGCGGCGGCGCTGATTAAAGCGACGGAGATCAGCACCAGCGCGGCGAAAAAACACTTTAACTATCCGCGCCCCTTCCTGGCGGCGGACAATACCATCCATCTGGTGCCAGACGATGTGGTGGTAAAAGATGGCAAACCCTACACCGCCGACGGCGGATCCTTTCCCAGCGGGCATACCAGTACGGGCGTAACTGACTCGCTGCTGCTGGCGCAGATGATCCCGGAGCGTTTTCAGGCGTTGCTGGTGCGCGGCGCGCGCTATGGCTACTCCCGTATCGTGCTTGGCGTGCACTACCCGCTTGACGTGATGGGTTCACGCATGGTGGCCGAGCGCAACGTGGCGCACTTTCTTAACGATCCCGCCTATCGCAGGCTGTTCAGCGAGGCGCGCGACCAGCTGCGCAGCGCGCTGGAGAAAGAGTGCGGCACTTCGCTGGCGGTATGCGCGCAAACCGTAAAAGGCGATGACAACTATCAGGATCCGGCAATGAAGACGTTCTACCGCTTCACTATGACCTATAATCTGCCGCGACAGCACGTTCAGGCGCACGCGCTCAGCGTGCCGCAGGGAGCGGAGGTGCTGCTGGAATCAGCGCTGCCGCAGCTTTCGGCGGCGCAGCGTCGCGCATTGATGGAGAAGACAGCGCTGCCGGCAGGCTATCCGCTGTCGGGCAACACGCCAGAGCAGCAGTTCTGGCAGCGACTGGATCTCAGCGCGGCCTTCGCGCAGGCGGGACATCGCGGATAAAAAAAGGGTGAGGCCTGCGCCTCACCCTTTTTAACCATCAGCGGATTAGACTTCTTCGCTGTACTGCGGCACCGGATTGCGGAAGCTGCGGGTAACAAACGCGAGGTAAACAATCCCCACGGCGGCCCAAATCAGGCCCAGCACCATCGAGCTCTCTTCCAGGTTAATCCAGAGCGCGCCAACCGTCAGCGCGCCGAGCACCGGCAGCACCAGGTAGTTAATGTGGTCGCGCAGCGTGCGGTTACGCTTCTCACGGATCCAGAACTGAGCGATCACCGACAGGTTAACAAAGGTAAACGCCACCAGCGCGCCGAAGTTAACCAGCGCCGTCGCCGTCACCAGATCGAAACGAATCGCCATCAGCGCAACGGCGCCAACCAGCAGCACGTTCAGCGACGGTGTGCGCCACTTCGGATGGATATAGCCGAAGAAACGCTCCGGGAAGACGCCGTCGCGGCCCATCACATACATCAGACGCGAAACGCCCGCGTGCGCCGCCATACCTGACGCCAGCACGGTCACCACTGAGAAGATCAGAATGCCGAACTGCAGCACATGGCCAGCAACGTACAGCATGATCTCAGGCTGTGACGAATCCGGATCTTTAAAGCGCGAGATATCCGGGAAGTAAAGCTGCAGGAAGTATGAAGCCACGATAAAGATCAGACCGCCGATCAGCGCCGTCAGGAAAATCGCGCGCGGAATGGTGCGTTCTGCATCTTTCGTCTCTTCCGACAGCGAGCTGATGCCGTCAAAGCCAAGGAACGAGAAACAGAGAATTGTCGCGCCGGTAATCATCGGCACCACATGGGCGTCAGCGGACCAGAACGGCTGCGAACTGGTGAGCGTCCCCGCGCCTTCGCCGTGCGCCACGCCGTAAATGACCATGCCGGTGATACCGATCATCACCACAACCTGCAACACAACGATAACGCTGTTGAAGTTCGCCACGGTTTTAATGCCGCGCAGGTTGGACATCGTCATAAACGCCACCAGCAGCACCACGAAAATCCACGACGGAATGCCAGGCACCAGCGCTTCGAAATAGTTTTTCGCCAGCAGGATATTGATCATCGGCATGAACAGGTAGTCCAGCAGAGATGACCAGCCGACCATAAAGCCGACGTGCGGACTGATCGCCTTTTGAGCGTAGGTATAAGCGGAGCCCGCAGATGGGAAGCGGCGTACCAGCTTACCGTAGCTTACGGCGGTAAACAGAATCGCAATCAGCGCAAAGGCGTAGGCGGTGGCGACGTGACCGCTGGTCAGACCCGAGACGATACCGAAGGTATCAAACAGGGTCATCGGCTGCATGTAGGCGAGGCCAATCATGACGACCGGAAGCAGGGTCAGAGATTTTTTCAGGTGCGCACGCTGTGGTGCTGAGGTATCAAGCGACATGTTTCAGACCTCCCTGAGCTGCAACCTGACTGGATTGCATCACGGGAGCAAGGAAGGCGGCGTTATGAGCCAGCGCGGCGCCGTAGTCATCACGGAAACGAGAGCCAGCGCGGGCCGGCTGAATGAAAAACATCCCCATCTTTGTATCCTCAGGTCGTACGCTTGCGCGTTTTTTAACGAGTATCTATCCGGGCGCGCCCGGCCTCATGCGAATCGGCTAAGTACATGCAAAAAAAATAACCGAGGCTCTTAAAAGCATCGGTTATATTCGGATTTTTGCAGGCCGCGTATTTTGCCCCAAAACGCAGGAAAAACACAAGACCCGCTAATAAGTATAGCGACTTTTTTCTCAGGCGTTTTTTAACATCCAGTCTATCTCCGTGGCGGTGACCAGTCGCTCGAACTGCATCATCTCGTGGTGCTTACAGCTGTGCCACACCGCGCCGAAACGCTCGCCCAGCAGTTTTTGCAGCGGATAGCTGCTTTCAAATTCACAGAGCGCCTCGCTCTGACGCACCGGCAGCGGAATGCCCTCCGCCTCGTGGCCGTTGCCCTGTACCGGCTGGGGCAGCGGCAGCGCGGTATCCAGCCCGTGCAGAATGCCCGCCAGAATCGCCGACATCACCAGGTAGGGATTGGCGTCCGCGCCCGCGACGCGATACTCCACGCGGTGATTTTCCACGTCGCCGCAGGGAATGCGCAGCGCCACGGTGCGGTTGTTATGTCCCCAGGAGGCCCGTAGCGGCACATAGGCCTCTGGCACGAAGCGGCGATAAGCGTTGACGTTGGGTGCCAGCAGCGCCATCGACGCCGGCATCAGATCGAGCATGCCCGCCAGCGCGCGCTTTAACAGCGGCGAGTCGCTGCCGTCGTCGGTAGCGAAGGCGTTATGATCGGCGGCGTCCAGCATGCTGATATGCACATGCATGCCGCTACCCGCATACTCTTCATAGGGTTTAGCCATAAAGGTCGCGGTCATGCCGTGGTTCTCTGCTACCTGACGGATCAGCCTTTTAAGCTGTACCGCATGGTCGCAGGCGCTCAGCACGTCGCGGGTGTGACGCAGGTTGATTTCAAACTGGCCTGGCGAGGCTTCCGCCAGCGCGCCATCGGCGGGGATATTTTGCTGACGCGCCAGCGCGTCGATATCGCGCAGCACTGCGCCAAAGTGATCCAGGTTATCGACGGAGTAGACCTGGCTCTGCATATTGCGTTCGCTGCTGCCCGGCGCGCACGGCGGCTGAATATAGCCTTCGGCGTCGCGCGCCTTGTCTACCAGATAGAACTCCAGCTCTACCGCTACCACCGGAAACAGCCCTCGATTGCGCAGCTGCTGCCACAGTCGGTTAAGGACATTGCGGGGTTCAACGTCAAAGGGAGTGCCATCTTGGTTGCACATGGTCAACAGCAGTTGGGCGATGTGTTCAGGATCGGAAGCAGAGGGGACTAAGGTGCCAGGAACCGGCATACAGAGGTTGTCAGGTTCGCCGAGAGATTGTCCGAGGCCGGCTTCTTCGACGGTATTACCGAGGATATCCATGGCGAAAACCGAGGCCGGGAAATAACACCCTTTTTCCAGTTTCGCCAGCGCGGCGACCGGGATGCGCTTACCGCGAAAGACGCCATTTAAATCATTTAATAAGATATCGACATACTGCGTTTCAGGATGGCGTTCCAGCCAGGTTTTCACCTCAAGCTGGAACGCGCTGGTTCGTCTCTCTTCACTGTGACGCGTGAAGTCTTCAATTTCCACGAGGTTCGTCATGTCCCACCCGCCTTCTACCGTTAGTTGGTTAGCGCAATGCTCAAAATAACAGCCACTCTTCTAACATAGCGCCAACACAAAAAGTGTGCAAATGTAACAAAACTGTTTGAGAAACAAACAGTGCGTTGCTAGATTGGAAAAATATTGCACACTTTTACCCTTTGCGTGCTCGATCGGTGAATTTTTTGAACAGCGAGTCGAGGAATGAGATGGGCATTATTTTTAACAACCCCTTGATCGGCGTAGCGATGTGCCAGATCGATAATGGCGGCCATCCCACGCAGTCGGTGCATAACAAATACCTGACGGCGATAACCCAGGCGGGCGGCGTGCCCCTTGCCCTGCCTCATCAGCTCTGCGCGACGCCTTCTCTGCTGGAACAGGCGCTGGCGGCGCTCGACGGCGTCCTGCTGACCGGCAGCCCAAGCAATATCGAACCCTGGCAGTATGGCGAAGCGGGTAAAGAGGCGCATGCCGATCCCGGCCGCGACCGGCTCGCCTTCGCCATTATTACTTGGGCCACCAGCCGCGGGATGCCGCTGTTTGGCATCTGTCGCGGCATGCAGGAGCTGGTCGTGGCCAACGGCGGCGCGCTGTGGCGCGATCTCGACCAGCTAAAAACAGGTCTGACGCACCATGAAGAGGCGACGCAGCCGTTAAACGTACAGTACGCGCTGACGCATGACGTTTTTCCCGAAGCGGATGGGCTACTGACGAGGCTGCTGGGGAGCGACGCGCCGCTGGCGGTTAATTCACTGCATCATCAGGGCATCCGCGAGACAGGTCCGCAGCTGCGCATTGAGGCGCGCGCGCCGGATGGCCTGATCGAAGCGGTCAGCCTGCGCCGCCATCCCTTTGCCCTCGCGGTGCAGTGGCATCCTGAATGGCAGCCGGAACATAACGACGCCTCGCGCGCGATTTTCGCGGGGTTTATTCACGCCGCACAGCACTATCACAAGGAAAAAACACCATGAACGATGCCGCTCTGGCACCCGGACGACGTTTATCGCAAATCCGGCAAGAGTTGGGATTGTCTCAGCGCCGCGCCGCTGAACTGTCAGGCTTAACCCACAGCGCAATCAGCACCATCGAGCAGGACAAGGTTAGCCCGGCGGTCAGCACGCTGCAGAAACTATTAAAAGTTTATGGGCTGTCGCTGTCGGAGTTCATTTCCGAGCCTAAGGGGTATGACACGCCGAAGGTGATTGTCCGCCAGGAGGATCTGGTAGAGATCGGCAGTCAGGGCGTGTCGCTGAAGCTGGTAGACAACGGGCAGGCGCAGCGGTCAATCGGCATGCTGCTGGAGACCTATCAGCCCGGCGCCAGCACCGGGGAAAAGCTGCGTCATCCAGGGGAAGAGACCGGCACGCTGCTGGAGGGAGAAATCACCCTGGTGGTTAACGGACAACCTTACCACCTTAACGCGGGCGAAAGTTACGTGATTGATACCGGGCTGCCGCACAGCTTTACCAATCTCTCCGCGCAGCCCTGCCGTATCGTCAGCGCCCATACGCCCGCCAATTTCTGACGCATCCGCACGCAGGAGGTTGTGATGCAACACGTTGAAAGCTACTACGCGGCGTCCGCCAACGATCATGCGCCCTGGCCGATGCTGCAGGAGAGTATCCAGTGTGACGTCTGTATTATCGGCGCAGGTTTTACCGGTCTTTCCGCCGCGCTCTACCTGACTGAGGCGGGCTACGACGTCGTGGTGCTGGAGGCGGCGCGCGTCGGCTTCGGCGCCAGCGGCCGCAACGGCGGGCAGGTGGTGAACTCCTACAGCCGCGATGTAGACGTGATCGAGCAGCGCTACGGCAAAGAGAGCGCGCGTATGCTCGGCAGCATGATGTTTGAGGGCGCCGAAATTATTCGCGACCGCATCGACCGCTACGCCATCGCCTGCGACTACCGGCCCGGCAATATTTTCGCCGCGCTCAACCTGCGCCAGATGAACCATCTGCGCCACCAGCAGCGGCTGTGGGAAAAGTATGGCAATCGCGATCTGGAACTGCTGGACGAGCGCGGTATCCGGCGCGAAATCGCGACCGACCGTTATGTCGGCGGTCTGCTGGATCGGCGCGGCGGCCATCTGCATCCGCTTAACCTGGCGCTGGGCGAAGCCGAAGCGATCCGTCGTCACGGCGGGCGCATCTATGAAGGCTCGGCGGCGACGGCGCTGAAGTATGGCGCGCCGAATCGGATCACCACCGCCCACGGCGAGGTGAGCGCGACCTTCGTGATTTTCGCGGGGAATGCTTATCTGCCTTCGCAGCTGGAGCCGCGTCTGACGCGGAAAAGCATGGCATGCGGCTCGCAAATCATCACCAGCGAGCCGCTGAGTCGCGATCGGGCGCTGGCGCTGCTGCCGAACAATCACTGCGTCGAGGACTGCAACTATCTGCTCGATTATTTCCGGCTGACGGCCGATAACCGGCTGCTTTATGGCGGCGGCGTCGTCTATGGCGCGCGCGATCCGGGTGATATCGACGCGCTGATCCGTCCCAAGCTGCTGCGTACCTTTCCGCAGCTGCGCGATATCGCCTTCAGCTATCGCTGGAGCGGCAACTTCCTGCTCACCCTCTCCAGGCTGCCGCAGTTTGGGCGCCTGGAACACAACGTCTACTTTATGCAGGGAGACAGCGGCCACGGCGTTACCTGTACCCATCTCGCCGGGAAGCTGATTTGCGAAGCGCTGCGCGGCGATGCGGAACGCTTCGACGCTTTTGCGAAGCTGCCGCACTTGCCCTTTCCTGGCGGACGGCGCTTTAAGGTGCCGCTGACCGCAATGGGTGCCGCCTGGTATGCGTTGCGGGATCGGCTCGGCGTGTGAGAGGCAGAGATTACGCCAGCGGCATTTTCGCCGGATCGTCGTAGCTGTACTCAAACCCCAGCTCGTTGCAGATACGCGAGCCGTCAATCAGCTTGCCGGTCTCGCCGGATGGCGAAGGTAAAAAGGTCGGCGGCGTCAGGCCCAGCTGGCGCGATACCGCCGGGTAAAAGGCGTCGCGCGACGGGTGTTTCGGCGCGCAGAGGTTATAGACCCGCCCGCCTTTCGGCGTCTGCAGCAGCAGCGTAATCGCGCTTACAACATCGTCCAGATGCACCAGATTCACGCCGTGGGAGCCGTTACTCAGCCCGGTTTTCCCTGCCAGAAAGCGGCCAGGATGGCGACTCGGCCCTACCAGACCGGCAAGACGCAGAATATCGACCTGGGTACCGGGCAGATCGTGCAGCCAGCTTTCCAGATCCGCCAGCGTCTTGCCCGCCACCGTTTCCGGCTGCAGCGCGCTGTTCTCTTTCATTACGCCGTTGCCGCTGCCGTAGACCGAGGTCGAACTGGTGAAGATAATGCGCGGCACCTGGTTCGCCAGCGCGCTGTTCACTACGTTCTGCACCGCCTGCATATAGCTCTCGCCCCCTTCCGCCGTACGGCTGGCGGGCAAGGTGACCACCAGCGCGTCGACGCTGAACAGCATGGCGAGATCCTCGGCATCGCACTCTGTTTCCGGCGTCAGCCGTAGCTGTACCGCGTCAATGCCGCAGCGTCGCGCCGCCTCGACGCCGTCCGGCGTGGTTTTACTGCCGGTGACCTGCCAGCTGCGCGCCGCCAGCGCGAGCGCGAGCGGCATGCCCAGCCATCCCAGACCGATAATTGCGACCTTCTTCATATTCTCTCCTGCGCTTGCCTCACTGCTGTTCATCTTAGTGCGCGCCGCTGCCGAACCGCAAAGATTAAAAAAGGGTTGCGCATCGCAGCTATCTTCGCTAGGTTAATCAGCACGCAAATGAATACTCATTCAGCAACGGAATTTATTATGACACGCGTTCAGTTCAACCATCATCACCACCATCACCCTGACTAGTCTTTCAGGCGATGTGTGCTGGGAGACATTCAGATCTTCCAGTGGTGCGAACGCAAAGAGAACCCCCGGAAGATCGTCTTCCGGGGGTTTTTTTATGGGCTGACGCAATACCTTTTCAGACAGGAATGAAAAAGAGGACGGGACCGATGTTAGATAACAAGCGCATTCGCATAGCTATGCAAAAATCTGGTCGTTTAAGCGATGACTCACGCGAACTGCTGGCGCGCTGCGGCATTAAAATCAACCTGCAGCAGCAGCGCCTGATCGCCTTCGCAGAGAACATGCCGATCGATATTCTGCGCGTGCGCGATGACGATATTCCTGGCCTGGTGATGGATGGCGTGGTCGATCTCGGCATCATTGGCGAAAACGTGCTGGAGGAGGAGCTGCTGACGCGCCGCGCGCAGGGCGACGACCCGCGCTATTTTACCCTGCGTCGCCTGGACTTCGGCGGCTGCCGCCTGTCGCTGGCGATGCCGGTAGATGAAGAGTACACCGGCCCGCAGTGTCTGAATAATGCCCGCATCGCCACCTCTTATCCTCACCTGCTGAAACAGTATCTCGACAAAAAAGGCCTCAATTTCAAACCCTGCATGCTGAATGGCTCGGTGGAAGTCGCGCCGCGCGCCGGACTGGCGGACGCGATTTGCGACTTAGTGTCAACCGGCGCCACGCTGGAAGCCAACGGCCTGCGTGAAGTTGAAGTGATCTACCGCTCAAAGGCGGTGCTGATCCAGCGCGACGGTGAAATGGCTCCAGAGAAGCAGGAGCTGATCGATAAGCTGATGACCCGTATTCAGGGCGTTATCAAGGCGCGCGAATCCAAATACATCATGATGCACGCGCCGAGCGAGCGTCTGGAAGAGGTGATCCAGCTGCTGCCCGGTGCCGAGCGTCCGACCGTACTGCCGCTGGCGGGCGATCAGAGCCGCGTGGCAATGCACATGGTCAGCAGCGAAACGCTGTTCTGGGAAACCATGGAAAAACTGAAAGCGCTGGGCGCCAGCTCGATTCTGGTGCTGCCCATTGAAAAGATGATGGAGTAAGCCATGTCCTTTATGACCCCCGTCGAATGGCAGCAGTGCAGCGAGGAAGAGCAGCAGGCGCTGCTGCAGCGTCCGGCTATCGCCGCTTCCGACGCCATCAGCGCCACGGTGCGCGATGTGCTGGAGCAGGTAAAAAGCAACGGCGACGCGGCGCTGCGCGAGTTCAGCGCGCGCTTCGACAAGGCGCAGGTGGAGGCGCTGCGCGTCACGCCCGACCAGATAGCGGCCGCCGGTGCGCGCCTGAGCGACGCCCTTAAACAGGCGATGGCCGCCGCCGTCGCCAATATCGAAACCTTCCACAACGCACAGAAGCTGGCGGCCGTGGATGTCGAGACCCAGCCCGGCGTGCGCTGCCAGCAGATCACCCGTCCGGTGCGCTCGGTTGGTCTCTATATTCCCGGCGGCTCCGCCCCGCTCTTCTCTACCGTGCTGATGCTGGCGACCCCGGCGCGCATCGCTGGCTGCAGCCGCGTGGCGCTCTGCTCGCCGCCGCCGATCGCCGATGAGATCCTCTATGCAGCGCAGCTCTGCGGCGTTGAAGAGGTATTTCAGGTCGGCGGCGCGCAGGCGATCGCCGCGCTCGCCTTCGGCACCGAGAGCGTGCCGAAAGTAGACAAAATTTTTGGACCGGGCAACGCCTGGGTCACCGAAGCGAAACGCCAGGTGAGCCAGCGTCTCGACGGCGCGGCGATCGATATGCCCGCCGGCCCGTCGGAAGTGCTGGTTATTGCCGACGAAGGTGCAACGCCCGACTTTGTCGCTTCCGATCTGCTGTCGCAGGCGGAACACGGCCCCGACTCCCAGGTAATTCTGCTGACGCCATCGCTGACGCTGGCCCAGAGCGTCGCCGAAGCGGTCGAGACGCAGCTACAGGCCCTGCCGCGCGCTGTAACCGCGCGTCAGGCGCTGGCGAGCAGCCGTCTCATCGTCACGCGCGATCTGGCGGAGTGCGTGGCGATCTCTAACCAGTACGGCCCGGAGCATCTGATTATTCAGACGCGCCAGCCGCGCGATCTGGTAGACGCCATTACCAGCGCCGGTTCGGTGTTTCTTGGCGACTGGTCGCCAGAGTCAGCGGGCGATTACGCTTCCGGCACCAACCATGTGCTGCCGACCTACGGCTACACCGCCACCAGCTCCAGCCTCGGCCTGGCCGATTTTCAGAAGCGCATGACGGTGCAGGAGCTGACGCCGCAGGGCTTCCTGAATCTCGCTGCTACGATTGAAACCCTGGCCGCCGCTGAGCAGCTTGAGGCCCATAAAAACGCCGTTACCCTGCGCGTTGCCGCGCTGAATAAGGAGCAGGCATGAGCCGGAATATTGAAGAGCTGGCGCGCGATAACGTGCGCGCCCTGACGCCCTACCAGTCCGCGCGCCGCCTGGGCGGCAACGGCGACGTCTGGCTCAACGCCAACGAATTTCCGCTGCCGGTGGAATTTGAGCTGTCGCAGCAGACGCTGAACCGCTACCCGGAATGTCAGCCGAAGCTTGTGATTGAGCGCTACGCCGCCTACGCGGGGCTGACGCCGGAACAGGTGCTGGTGAGCCGCGGCGCGGACGAAGGCATCGAACTGGTGATGCGCGCCTTCTGCGAGCCGGGCAAAGACGCGATTCTCTTCTGCCCGCCGACCTACGGCATGTACAGCGTCAGTGCGGAAACCATCGGCATTGCGTACCGCACCGTGCCCGCGCTGGAGAACTGGCAGCTTAATCTGCCCGCCATCGCGGAGCAGCTCGACGGCGTGAAAGTGGTCTATATGTGCAGCCCCAACAACCCGACCGGCAACCTGATCAACCCGGACGACATCCGCGCGCTGCTGGAGATGACCGCAGGAAAGGCGCTGGTGGTGGCTGATGAAGCCTATATTGAATTCTGTCCGCAGGCGACGCTGAGCGGCTGGCTGAAGGATTACCCGCATCTGGTGATCCTGCGCACGCTGTCAAAGGCCTTTGCGCTGGCCGGTCTGCGCTGCGGCTTTACCCTGGCGAACCCGCCGGTCATCGACCTGCTGATGAAGGTGATCGCGCCCTACCCGCTGGCGACGCCGGTCGCCGACGTCGCTGGTCAGGCGCTGAGCGACCAGGGTATCGCGCTGATGCGCCAGCACGTCGTCGAGCTGAACGCCAGCCGCGCCTGGCTGCTGGAGCAGCTCTCCCGGCTCAGCATCGTGCAGCAGGTCTTCCCAAGCGAAACCAACTATATTCTGGCGCGCTTCGACAATTCGCCTGCGGTGTTTAAATCCCTGTGGGATCAGGGCATTATTCTGCGCGACCAGAACAAAAATCCGGGCCTTGCGGGATGTCTGCGCATCTCAATCGGCACGCGTAAAGAGTGCGAGCGCCTGATCGCCGCGTTACAGGCTTTATCTGTGGAGAGAGCATGAGTCAGAAGACCCTTTTTATCGATCGCGACGGCACCCTTATCGTCGAGCCGCCTGAGGATTTTCAGGTGGATCGCCTGGAGAAGCTGGCGTTTGAAGCCAACGTCATCCCGGCGCTGCTGGCTTTGCAGAGCGCCGGTTACCGGCTGGTGATGATCACCAATCAGGACGGACTGGGCACCAGCAGCTTTCCGCAGGCGGATTTCGACGGCCCGCATAACCTGATGATGCAGGTGCTCAGCTCGCAGGGCATCCGCTTTGACGACGTGCTGATCTGTCCGCACAAGCCGGAAGATAACTGCGACTGCCGTAAGCCGAAGACCAAAATGGTCGAGGCGTGGCTGGCGGAAGGCGCTATCGACGTGGCAAACAGCTATGTTATCGGCGACCGGCTGACCGATATCCAGCTGGCGCAGAATATGGGGATCCAGGGCATCCGCTTCGGCCGCGACGGCGAGGACTGGAACGCTATCCAGGCGCGGCTGACCCGACGCGACCGCCATGCGCTGGTTAACCGCAACACCAAAGAGACGCAGATTCAGGCCGAGGTCTGGCTGGACCGCGAAGGTAGCAGCAAAATCAACACCGGCGTCGGCTTTTTCGACCATATGCTGGACCAGATTGCGGTGCACGGCGGCTTCCGCATGAATATCGAAGTGAAAGGCGATCTCTATATCGACGATCACCACACCATTGAAGATACCGGGCTGGCGCTCGGCGAGGCGCTGCTGAAGGCGCTGGGCGACAAGCGCGGCATCGGCCGTTTCGGCTTCGTGCTGCCGATGGATGAGTGTCTGGCGCGCTGCGCGCTCGATATCTCCGGCCGCCCGCACCTCGAATTCAAGGCGGAGTTCAGCTATCAGCGCGTCGGCGATATGAGCACCGAGATGGTGGAGCACTTCTTCAGCTCGCTCTCCTACGCCATGATGAGCACCCTGCACCTTAAAACCAAGGGCAAGAACGATCACCACCGCGTGGAGAGCCTGTTTAAAGCTTTCGGCCGCACGCTGCGCCAGGCGATCCGCGTTGAGGGCAACACCCTGCCCAGCTCGAAAGGAGTGCTGTAATGAACGTGGTGATCCTCGATACCGGCTGCGCCAACCTCTCGTCGGTCAAGTGGGCGGTGGAGCGTCTTGGCTACACGCCTGACGTCAGCCGCGACCCTGACGTGGTGCTGCGTGCCGACAAGCTGTTTCTGCCGGGCGTCGGCACCGCGCAGGCGGCGATGAATCAGCTGGAAGAGCGCGACCTTGTGGATCTGATCAAAGCCTGCACCCAGCCGGTGCTGGGCATCTGCCTCGGCATGCAGCTGCTGGGCAGCAGCAGCGAGGAGAACGGTGGCATAACCACCCTCGGCATTATCGACGCGGCCTGCGGGCTGATGGACACCCAGGGCCTGCCGCTGCCGCATATGGGCTGGAACCAGATTATCGCTCAGGCGGGCAATCACCTGTTTCGCGGCATCGATGAAGAGAGCTACTTCTACTTCGTGCACAGCTACGCCATGCCGGTGAACGCCAGCACCATCGCCCAGTGCGATTACGGCCAGCCCTTCACCGCAGCGGTGCAGAAAGATAACTTCTTTGGCGTGCAGTTCCACCCCGAGCGCTCCGGCAAAGCGGGCGCGCAGCTGCTGAAAAACTTCCTGGAGATGTAATGATTATCCCCGCGTTAGATTTAATTGACGGCAAAGTGGTGCGTCTGCATCAGGGCGATTATGGCCAGCAGCGCGATTACGGCAGCGATCCGCTGCCGCGCCTGCAGGAGTATGCCAGCCAGGGCGCGACGGTGCTGCATCTGGTAGACCTGACCGGCGCAAAGGATCCGGCACAGCGCCAGATCCCGCTGCTGCAAACGCTGCTTAACGGCGTTGAGGCGATCGTGCAGGTCGGCGGCGGCATTCGCACGCGCGACGACGTCAGGGCGCTGCTGGATGCTGGCGCCAGCCGCGTCGTGGTCGGCTCCACGGCGGTGAAAGAGCCAGAGGAAGTGAAAAAGTGGTTTAGCGAATTTGGCCCCGAGGCGATCGTGCTGGCGCTGGATGTGCGCATCGACGCGGCGAACAGTAAAGAGGTCGCCATCAGCGGCTGGCAGGAAGCGGCGGGCGTCACGCTGGAAGAGGTTATCGCGCAGTTTGCGCCGGTGGGCCTGAAGCATGTGCTCTGCACCGATATTTCGCGCGACGGCACCCTGAGCGGCTCTAACGTCGCGCTCTATCAGGAAGTAACCGCGCGCTATCCCGATATTGCGTTTCAGTCTTCCGGCGGCATCGGCGGCATTGAGGATATCGCAGCGCTGCGCGGCAGCGGCGTCAAGGGCGTGATTGTCGGACGCGCCTTACTGGAAGGTAAATTCACGGTTTCGGAGGCTATCGCATGCTGGCAAAACGCATAATTCCCTGTCTTGACGTGCGCGACGGTCAGGTCGTCAAAGGCGTCCAGTTCCGCAACCATGAGATCATCGGCGATATCGTGCCGCTGGCGCAGCGCTACGCGCAGGAAGGCGCGGACGAGCTGGTCTTCTACGATATTACCGCCTCCAGCGACGGCCGCGTGGTCGACAAAAGCTGGGTGTCGCGCGTAGCGGAAGTGATCGATATTCCTTTCTGCGTGGCGGGCGGCATTAAAAGCGAGCAGGACGCGGCGCGCATTCTGGAATTCGGTGCCGACAAAATCTCTGTTAACTCACCTGCGCTGGCCGATCCTTCGCTCATCACCCGCCTGGCGGATCGCTTCGGCGTGCAGTGCATCGTGGTGGGAATTGATACCTGGTTCGACGAGGCCAGCGGCAAATATCATGTAAATCAGTATACCGGCGACGAAGCGCGCACGCGCGTGACCCAGTGGGAAACTCTGGAGTGGGTGCAGGAGGTGCAAAAGCGGGGCGCAGGCGAAATCGTACTGAACATGATGAACCAGGATGGCGTACGCAACGGCTACGATCTGGTGCAGCTGAAAAAAGTACGCGACGTCTGCAACGTGCCGCTGATCGCCTCCGGCGGCGCAGGCACCATGCAGCACTTCCTTAACGCTTTTGAACAGGCGAACGTCGACGGCGCGCTGGCCGCCTCGGTGTTCCACAAGCAAATTATCAATATTGGCGAGCTGAAGAGCTTTCTGAAAGAGAACGGAGTGGAGATTCGCGCGTGTTAACTGAAGAGCAACTGGCCCGCCTCGACTGGGCCAAAACCGAGGGCATGATGCCCGTCATCGTGCAGCACAACGTTTCCGGCGAAGTGCTGATGCACGGCTATATGAATCAGGACGCGCTGGCGAAAACCCTGAGCGAAGGCAACGTCACCTTTTTCTCACGCACCAAACAGCGTCTCTGGACCAAAGGCGAAAGCTCCGGCCATTTCCTTAAGGTAGTGAGCATCACGCCGGACTGCGACAACGACACATTGCTGGTGCTGGCCGATCCTGTCGGCCCGACCTGCCATCGCGGCACCTCAAGCTGCTTCTCGCCCGCTGCGCCCGACTGGGCCTTTCTCTATCAGCTTGAGCAGCTGCTGGCGTCGCGCAAAAGCGCCGATCCCGCCAGCTCCTACACCGCGCAGCTCTATGCCAGCGGCACCAAGCGTATCGCGCAGAAAGTGGGTGAAGAAGGTGTCGAGACCGCGCTGGCAGCGACGGTTAACGACCGCCACGAGCTGACCAACGAGGCTTCTGACCTGCTCTATCACCTGCTGGTGCTGCTACAGGACCAGGATCTCGACCTCAGCACCGTCATTAATAATCTGCGCGCGCGTCATAAGTAGCCAGGTTACGTTGCTCAAGACCGGGAAAGGCACTGGGCCTTGAGCAACACCGAGCGTATTTTTTCTCAGGAACCGCGATGACAACCCATGAAAAACTGCTCGCCCTGCTGGATCGGCATCAGGCGCGCTATCGGCTGATTACGCATGAAGCGACCGGTAAATGCGAGGCAGTGGCGGCGATCCGCGGCACGGCGGTGGGCCAGGGGGCAAAAGCGCTGGTGTGCCACGTCAAAGGCAACGGCGTCAAACAGCATGTGCTGGCGGTGCTGCCTGCAGATCAGCAGGCGGATTTAACCAGAGTGGCGGAGGCAGTCGGCGGTCGGCGCGCCTCGCTCGCCAGCCCGGCGGAAGTGGATGCGCTGACCGGCTGTGTGTTCGGCGCTATACCGCCCTTCTCTTTTCATCCCGATTTGAAGCTGGTGGTCGATCCGCTGCTGTTTGATCGTTTTGAGGAGATCGCCTTTAACGCTGGTCGACTGGACAGGTCGGTCATAGTCAATACCGACGACTATCGCCGCCTCTGTAATGCTAACGTAGTGAAAATAATCCAGTAATTGTCATCGTGATAGCGGGCAGGTACTCTGCTTAATTCAACATCACGATAAAAGAAGATTAAATGGCTATTTACACTCCCTCACGTCTGCGCGCTGCGCTGATGACCGCTCTGCTGGCAGGCTGCGCCTTTGGCGCGCAGGCGAAAATCGAACAGGTCCGCTTCGCGGTTGATCCGACCTATCCTCCGTTTGAGTCCAAAACCCCGCAGGGCAAGCTGGTCGGCTTCGATATCGATCTGGGCAATGCGCTGTGCCAGCAGATGCAGGCAAAATGCGTCTGGGTGGAAAGTCAGTTCGACGGCATGATCCCGGCGCTCAAAGCGCGTAAGTTCGACGCCATCCTGTCAGATATGGGCATTACCGAAGAGCGTCTGAAGCAGATCGACTTTACCGTGCCGCTCTATGACACCCATACCCAGCTGATTGCGCGTAAAGGTTCCGGCCTGCTGCCGACCGCCGAGTCGCTGAAGGGTAAAACCGTCGGCGTGGAGCAAGGCACAGTGCAGGAGCGTTACGCACGCGCCAAATGGCAGCCGTACGGCGTGAACGTCGTGCCCTATGGCGATCAGGCACAGGTAGAGAGCGACCTTATCTCTGGCCGTCTGGATGTGGTATTTACCGATGCGGCGCAGGCGGCAAACGGCTTCCTGAAACATCCGCAGGGCAAAGATTTCGAGCTGGCCGGCCCGATTGTGCAAGATCCAATTATCGGTCCGGGAACCGCGATTGGCCTGCGTAAAGGCGATACCGAACTGAAAACCGCGATGGATAACGCCTTCGCCGAAATCAAAAAGAACGGCACCTTCGACAAGATTCAAAAGCAGTACTTCGCTACTGACATTTCTGTCCAGCCGTAACCCTGGGGCGACGCAACTGGTCGCCCGCTTTAATTCGGCACTATACTTTTCTTCATTTCCAGGGCGCAGCTGCGCCCCTTCTAAATGACAGGATACTCAGCGCCTCATGCATCAACAACATCATCCTCTTCTTAGCGCCTCGCTGGGCACTCAGCGCGAAATCGTCAGCTTCCACTTCGGCGAAGAAAAACATAAACAGGTTTATATCCAGGCGTCGCTGCACGGCGATGAGATCCCCGGTATGGCGGTCGCCTGGTTTCTCAAGCAGAAGCTGGCGGCGCTGGAGTCCGCTGGCAGGCTGCGTGCGAGCTTTACGCTGGTGCCGGTGGCGAACCCGCTGGCGCTGAGCCAGCACTGGAACGGCACGCATCTGGGACGTTTTCACTGCGAGTCTGGTCAGGACTTCAACCGTCGCTTCCCCGCGCTGGGCGAAAAGCTGGCGGCTGAGCTGGCCGGCTCGCTGTCGCCGAACGAAGGCGACAACAAGCGGCTGATCCGCGATGCGATCGATCGCCACTATCGCGATGTAATTGCCAAAAACGAACTGGAGGCACAGCGGTTTACCCTGATGCGCATGGCGAGCCAGGCGGATCTGATGATTGATTTGCACTGCGACTGGGAAGCGTTGCCCCATCTCTACACCACACCGCACGCCTGGCCCGATATTGAGCCGCTGGCGCGCTGGCTGGGCAGCGAGGTGCAGCTGCTGGCGCAGGTTTCAGGCGGTGAACCCTTCGATGAAGCCTGCTGCGAGCCCTGGCTGACGCTGGCGGAGCGTTTTGGCGACAGCTATCCAATGCCGCGCGGCCTGCTGCCGGTGACGCTTGAGCTGCGTGGGGTACGTGATGTCGATCCTGACCAGGCGGAGCATGACGCGGATGCAATTATCGCTGCGCTGCGCGAAGGTGGTTATATCGCGGCTGAAGAGACCCTGATATCAGCAGAAGTGGCCGCCCCGGTGATTGGCGGCGATGAACTGGCGCTGGTGACGGCAAATGCTGACGACATTGCAGGTATGGCGGAGAGCAGCGCTGCGGCGAGCGCGCTGGAAGCGGTAGATATGCCTGAAGAGGTGAGCGTTATTAAGCAGCGTCACACTGAGGGCGCAGCCGCTGTCTCCCCTGCCCTTAAACATCCCGCAACGCCGCTGGCAGGCTGCGAATATATTTACTCGCCGGTATCGGGCCTGATCCTGCACCGTAAAAAACTGGGCGCGCATATTCGTCCGGGTGAAGTAATCGCTGAGGTAGTCGATCCGATAACCGACAGCGTGACGCCGCTGGTGGCAGAGCATGGCGGCGTGCTCTATGCAAGGCACTGGGCGAAGTTCGCGACGGCGGGCATGCTGGTGGTCAGGCTGGCGGGAGATAAAGAGATTAGGAGCGGGGATTTGCTGGTGGGATAAAAAAAGGCTTCCTTATGGAAGCCTTTTTAATGATTAGTCCAGCCACTCGGTGTGGAACACACCTTCTTTATCGATGCGCTTATAGGTATGCGCGCCGAAGTAGTCGCGCTGCGCCTGAATCAGGTTAGCGGGTAATACTTCTGAACGATAGCTGTCGTAGTAAGCGATAGCGGCAGAGAAAGTCGGCGTCGGGATACCGTTTTGTACGGCGTAAGCAACTACGTCGCGCAGCGCCTGCTGGTATTCGTCAGCGATATTTTTGAAGTAAGGTGCCAGCAACAGGTTCGCGATATTGGCGTTTTCTGCATAGGCATCGGTGATCTTCTGCAGGAACTGTGCGCGGATGATGCAGCCAGCACGGAAGATTTTTGCGATTTCGCCGTAGTGCAGATCCCAGTTGTACTGCTCGGAAGCAGCACGCAGCTGTGAGAAGCCCTGCGCGTAAGAGACGATTTTGCCCAGGTAAAGCGCGCGACGCACTTTCTCGATAAATTCCGCTTTGTCACCGGTGAAAGCCTGTGCCTGCGGGCCGCTTAAAACTTTAGATGCGGCAACGCGCTGTGTCTTCAGAGAAGAGAGGTAGCGGGCAAATACGGATTCAGTAATCAGCGACAGCGGTTCGCCGAGATCCAGTGAGCTCTGGCTGGTCCATTTACCGGTACCTTTGTTAGCGGCTTCATCCAGGATGACGTCAACCAGGTAGTTACCTTCATCATCTTTCTTGGTGAAGATATCTTTGGTGATGTCAATCAGGTAGCTACTCAGCTCGCCGTTATTCCACTCGGTGAAGGTTTTCGCCAGCTCTTCGTTGCTCAGACCCAGCGCGCCTTTCAGCAGCGCATAGGCTTCGGCAATCAGCTGCATGTCGCCATATTCGATGCCGTTATGCACCATCTTCACGTAGTGGCCAGCGCCGTCTGGACCGATATAGGTCACACAGGCTTCGCCGTCTTCAGCGCGGGCAGCAATTTTGTCCAGGATCGGCGCAACCAGCTCGTAAGCCTCTTTCTGGCCGCCAGGCATGATAGAAGGACCTTTCAGCGCGCCCTCTTCACCACCGGAAACACCGGTACCGATGAAGTTGAAGCCCTGCTCAGAGAGCTCTTTGTTACGACGAATGGTGTCTTTGTAGAAGGTGTTGCCGCCGTCGATCAGGATGTCGCCTTTATCGAGATGCGGGGTCAGGGAAGCGATAGTTTTATCAGTTGCTTCGCCCGCCTGTACCATCAGCAGAATACGACGAGGTTTCTCAAGGGACTCTACAAACTCTTCGATCGTATAGTACGGAGCGAGCTTTTTACCTTGGTTCTCAGCGATAACTTCATCTGTTTTTTCGCGTGAACGGTTGAAGATAGAAACAGTGTAACCGCGGCTCTCAATGTTAAGAGCCAAATTGCGGCCCATTACCGCCATACCTACAACGCCAATTTGTTGCTTGGACATTTTTTACTCCTGTCTGAGTTTGAGGCTGATAATCATTCAAAATGAAATGAGCTTTGTTATCATACATCATGTTACATGTAACTTATATCAGTATAGGGAAATCAAGCACTAACAGATAAATTATAGAATGATAAGCGATTAAATTCGCAGCAAAGGCACTTTATTATATTTTGCGCCTAAATTGCTCTAACTCTTCTTCACAGGATCGTACACGCTCTATATATCTTTGAAGTTCGGAAGCTAAAGCCGAGGTTTCTTTTTTAAGATTTTCATAAAGATCTATTGCAGCATAAGCATCTAACGTTGATTGTTTTGATTTACGCTTTTCATATTCAAGACGCCCTTGCAGATCAAGGATTATCGGCATTAAAACATCTGATGGATGTATATGCGAATGGTAATAACCAAAATCAGGATCAAAATTAACTAATGCTTGATCTATAACACTATCGAAATTAGACGGGCAATCGGGATTTATCCAGTATTTTGTTAAGATAAAAGTAAGCATTTTTTTCTGAAAAAGATTCATCTTTTCAGGGTGCTGTGAAAATGCTTTTTTTAGATCGTTTTTGTCTGATAAAGCATTACAACATTGCTGCCATTCACAACTACCCGCACAGAAAACACTTGCTCCATCTATCAATGCTTCAATACCCACGCCTGAATTAATTGTTATTACTGATTTCGCTTTTCTAATCAAATCGTGAATATTACTATTAGTACGCACAACCCAAGGATTATGTTGAGTCAAAAGCGTTATGCTTTCTTCAACAGCAAAAGACTGGCAAAAAGGATGGCGTTTAACAAGCAGATATATCTCTTTCTCTTTGGCTATTTCAGCCGCATCGTGAAGTAATTGTATACCATCATAATTACTATGAACTGAAACTGGATCATTTTGAACTTGCATAGGATAGAAAACAAAATCCTTAGCAACTTCTGGCAAGGCTTCATTTGATTGCGGATATTTAGAATTATTTTCTTCAATGAATCTTTTTTGCCACTGTTCAAGCACGCAATTAACTGTATCTTCGTCTATTTGGGAAATCTCTTTTTCATAACGGTCGAAGTTTAATGCAATATCAGACCATCCTGAATACCCGCAAAAATCCATAGAAAACAAAGGAGTTACCGCAGCCTCCTTCATTCTTATGACATTTTTTTCTGCTCCCCATGAATGATAAGAAAAAATTAACGTTCCTTTCTCAGGTTTCCGTGGGGCTTCGTCTGCCCCAAATGGAACTTCTCTAAAATATAAGGGAATTTTTCTTTCGGTCAAAGCCAAAATAAGATTGGTAATAAAAGATTTATGTTTATATCCATCAACTGGATTTTTTGTCCAGGAGACAGGAACCTCTACTACTATTTTATCAGGCATTCATATCTCCGCTTACTCGAGTTTTCTATAAATCCAAAGCGTTTTTTGAATTACATATTTTGAGCAAAAATGCGATTTAACTCTTTCATGGGCTTTAAGACCAAAATCTGCTCTTAAATTCTTATCTTTGATTAACAATTCTAATTTCAAAGCCAAATCATCTAAATCTTTATTTACAATATAGCCTGTAGAATTATTAATAATTATACTACTGCAACCTCCTGTATCATAAGCTACACAAGGGCGCCCAACAGCAGCAGCTTCAATAAGAATCCGTGGTACACCTTCAGCGTATACAGAAGGTAAAGCAACGATATTTGAATTTTCAATTAATTGCCTTACATCATTTCGCTGACCTAACCAGGTTATATCATTAGATCCGGCCCACTTTTTTATCATATGGTCTGGTATAGCATCGGGATCATTTTTAACCATGATCCCGGCCACCATTAACTCAAAATAAACGCCTTTTTTTTCAAGGGCTCTTTTTGCTTCAATTAAATCAGCCAAACCTTTGCTCCAGATAAGGCGACTTGCAAAAAGCACTACAGGTTTAGCATTAGCTGGATCCGGCAAAAACTTAAATTCTTCAGTATTAACACCGGCCCCATTAATCACCATTGTTTTTTCAGCATTAACACCAGTGATAGAAACTATTCTGGCTCTATCTTGTTCATGCTCGAATATCATGAAAACATCTGGTTTAGAACTTATCCAGCGATAAAAATGAGAAACGCCTCTTTTGAGAATTCTATACTTTTTAGATTCTGAGGAAAAAACACGCCCTAACCCTACAAAACTCATGACCAGTTTCTTTCGAAAAAACTTCGCATACAAACCACCAATGAGACATGGCTTAATAGTAATACAATGTAAAATATCGGGCTCTAATGTGCGAAGTATATTAAATGAGTTAAAAAAATCTCTTAATAAAATTACTGGGTTTAGTGATTGCTCAGACATTTTAGAGTTATGAACGTTGATGCCGGCTGCTTTAAAACTATTCATGATAGTTAAATCTTCGAAGCTACAAACAACGTGAACTTCATAACCCTTGTCTTTAGCTGCCAGGGCTCGCTCTTTCCAGTGTAGATTAAAATACCAGTCAGAATTGATATAAAAACAAAGTTTTTTCATTAAATCCTGCCACTCTTTGGTCCCTTAAAATTATAAGTCATCCCATCCCAAACGCCTCTAGTCAGATATTTAATATAGCTTAGTTTGTTATCAGATTTTATAACCATAAAATAACACTTCACTATTCTGAGCAGTATGGACAATAAACTGAAAGGTTTCTTTTCTTGAAAAAAATTTCTGGATAGTATTAAATTTCTCGATAAATAATAAATCTTCCATGGAGGCATGGCTGACTTAGATTCCAGCACATCATGATAAAAAGTCAAATCCGGATTATAGATAATTTTATAACCCAGTAGATTTAGCTCCCATGAAAAATAAACGTCATCAAAGTAGACAAATAAGTCTTTATTGATTTTATGATACATTTTTTTTAGTAGAGTAAAGTCGATAAAAACTCCAACGAATGAGAAAGTTACTACTTCTGCCTTTCCAGAACGGCTGGCTTCAAACTGACAAGGTTCCTTATAATAACGGATCAATTCCCTAAAGCTATTAGGAATTTTAAGCCAGGGAATATTCATTTTACAGCGCGATCCCTTCATATCAACAACGTTGGTAGCAATAACGTCAGCGTCCTGTTTGTCACTTGAAATAAAATCTGCGAGTAAAGTAGAGTCCGGATAAGCATCATCATCAAAAAATAGCACCCAGTCTGGGTTGCTGTTATGTGCTAGCCATTCAGAGCCTTTAAAAAAGCCACCTGCTCCTCCCTCATTCACGTCATTGAAAACTATTTTTAGACGTGAATCCCGAAGCTCACGAAGCCATCCCGATGTTGCATCTGTTGATGCATTATCGACAATAAGTATTTCGTGAAAAGGGAGCTGCTCTATTGCAGCCCAACATTTTTTTAACTTTTCGAGACGATTATAGGTGACTATTAAAGCAGTGATTTTCATCTGGGATTAACCACAAAAACCGGCATTTCCAGTTCATTCTGAAGGGCATCACGATACTTTTTAACAACATCTAGAGCCTCTTTGATCGTAACATCCATATCCAGATAACGATATGTGCCGAGTCGGCCTATAAAGGTAATATTGCTTTCTTTATCAGCTTCATCCAGATATTGATTCAACAACTGCATTTCTCCCATCTGACGGATAGGATAATAAGGAATATCTTTTTCTGAGCAAGCACGACTAAATTCTTTATAACAAACAGTCTTGTCATGCTTCTCCCAAGGAGCAAAGTATTTGTGCTCAGTGATTCTTGTATAAGGGACATCAACTTCGCCATAGTTCATTACAGCACAGCCCTGATAATCGCCTTCGGCTTCGAAACGTTGAAAATCTAATGTTCTGTAACCCAATCGACCTAAAGAAAAACCAAAGTAACCATCTAAAGGCCCACTATAAAAAACATGATCGTACTTATTTTTATCTTCTTTAACGAAATGCGTATTTAATTGAACATGGATATTTTCATGGTTAAGAATTGACTCAACGATCGGTGTATAACCTTCCTTTGGCATTCCTTGAAACTTGTGATTAAAATAATTGTCGTCGTAATTAAATCTCACAGGTAATCTTTTTAAGATTGATGCAGGTAATTCTTTAGGTTCCATACCCCATTGTTTAATTGTGTAACCTTTAAAAAATGCCTCATATAATTCTTTCCCAACAAAGCGGAGGGCTTGCTCTTCGAAAGTTTTGGGATCAGTAATACTTTTATCGCCTTTAGATTCAATAAGTTCTTTGGCTTGCGAAGGATTACAAGTTTTATTAAAAAATTGGTTTATCGTATGGAGATTTATTGGTAACGAGTAAACACTGCCATTCACTGTAGCTTTTACTCTATTAGTGTAGGGCATCATTTCACAATGGGCATTGATATAATTCCATACTTCTTCATTATCCGTATGAAAAATATGCGGGCCATAAGTATGTACCATTACATTAGTATTAACATCTCTCTCGCTATAACAGTTACCAGCAATATGTGCTCTTGAGTCTATGATATGTACATTATGCCCGTCTTCTGCTAACTCTCGTCCAATAACAGCACCTGAAAAACCTGCACCTACGATGAGAATATTCTTTTTCATAATTCAACCTAAAATTATACGACGTACTCTGTAATAATTACGAGCGATCAATTGACGGCGCTTACTACCAACTGGCGCATATTTATTTAGATATGGCATAAGCTTTCTTTTTATTTTAGTCTGGAACAAGAGTTTATCATTGTTTCCAGGTTGTGCCTGTGCGGAAGTTCCATTTAAACGATCATAAACTTCTTTTTGCCATGGTGTATTATTTATGTAGGATATGAAATTATCAAAAAAGTCAACGTGAGGCGTATCCCATGGTTTATTTTCGCCAGCAAAATGTATCATTTTAGGATGTTTGCGGGACTTCAAAAAACTCATATAAGTTTCAAAATTTAAATTAGGGAAAAAATCATCAGTATTACCATTGCCATGATAGACATTCCATTCATTAGGTAAATAGTGAACACGATTATAAAAGACCTTGTTCATTATGTCTTGATCAAGAAACCAATAGTTACGTGATTTCAATGCTTGCATTAGCTTACCGTAGGTATTCTCTTTCTGCATTTGAGCAATATTAAAAAGAATAATACCGGCTTGAAAATAGCGATGGGAATCCTTCATCTCAAGTATATTTTCGAGATACTCTCTTGCAACAAGATTTTTTGGCTCATCTATATGTGCAATAGCTCCAAATTTGACAAATCCCTCCATTACTATATCTCTAACGGCAGCGATTAAATTATTACCGAGATTAATGTGAACCAGTTCCGCTACGTCGCTTTCAACAATAGTATCAGCATCTATGAATAAAACTTTTTCGAACTCTGAGAAAATAGAAGGAATGAATAATCTTGCATAAGTTGCGGCGCTAAAATGGGCTCTGGTGTAAACACTTTTCATTTCGCTAAAAGCATTCACGTCAAAAAAACGAATTGAGAAATTGTTTTTCCCATTGATTAGCGAGAAAAATCGAGATTTGTTTCTCGTTGAAACACCATTTTCTAAAATAACAATGTCATAGTTATCGTCGGGATGGCTGTTTTTAATAATAGAATTAATTAATGCACCGCCGCTTAATGAGTAGTTGTCATCAAAGCATATTACTACAGGAACATTTTTCTCTGGGAAAGCAGGTTTAAGCTTACCATTAAAAGTTTCCGTTTTAACAAAAGTACGCTGAAGTTCCTTTTTATTTAATGGAGAAGTCTTTTCCTTATAGATAAGAAAAATATTAAAAAGCCTTTCAGATATATGCCCTATAACTCTTTTTTCTTGAGCACTGTAATTACGCAATGCAAAATTTCTTTCAAGATCACTGAAGATATTAAAAAGCCATTCTGAATATTCCGAGAAAAGATCGGATCGCATTACAAACATATTTGTATAATAGCCATCATGCGCGCTATTAAATATTTTTACTGCGGAAGCATACTCTGGATAAAGATATAAAAGGCTATCGATCGCTGCTTGATAATCTTCGATATGTAAATGCTGCGAAACTTTATAATGCTCGTAATTATTTTTACTCCCTGCCTGCTTAACGCTCCATTTTTTTGGCAAAAGAATATCGCAACCATCTATTGCCTCAGCTATAGATTTTTCATTAAGCCCAAATTTTTCTTCATACTCTGGTGAAATAACCTCTTCATTGACCACACCCCATACGTCTTCTGGATAATTCTGATTATCTGAGAAGTTCAGATGACGCCTGTAATGCATGAACCCCACATACTCAGATGAAAGGTCGTTCTTCCAGACCCAATACTGAGCAGTCAATTCGCAATAAAAAGGGTTTTTAATAGAGATATTGTCGCCCGTGTCATCACCATCACAACAAATATCGTTAAAGCTATTAGCCTTACCTACGTGGATGGGTTTAATCACCGATGACGATAAAAATGCGCTAGGTTTATGATGGCTAGTATAAATTTTTATTTTTTCTTTATAAATACTCATTCGATGTTTCCTTACATTGAAGAACGATACTGTTGCAATACGACATCCGCATTGCCACTCGCTTTTAATCGGTGGTTTTCAATCCAGATAACGCGATCGCAAATTTTTTCAATGTCACTAAGGTTATGACTTACAAATAAAATTGTGACGCCTTTTGATTTAAACTTATTTATAGTTTCCATGCATTTTTTTTGAAAAGCATAGTCCCCTACTGCCAAAACCTCATCAATAATGAGTATATCTGGATCAACTTGTGTAATAACTGAAAAACCTAACTTTGCCAGCATCCCACTTGAATAAACACGAATAGGCTCATCAATAAATTCACCTAGCTCTGAAAACTCAATAATTTTTTCTAACCTTTCATTTAACTGTTTGCGGCGCAAGCCAAGAAGAGTTGCATTGAGTCGTATGTTTTCCCTTCCAGTAAGTTCTGGGTGGAATCCACCCCCCAACTCTAGCATGGATGCGACTCTTCCTTTCGTGGTTACTGTACCGGCTGAAGGCTTTATGACACCAGCAACTAAGCCAAGAGAAGTACTTTTACCGGCACCATTTCGCCCAATGAGTGCAACTGACTCACCTTTATTGACGGTAAAGCTTATATCTTCAATAGCCAGATAGCTTCTGCCTGAAAGCAGTGTCAAAGCGCGCCTCGGGTTGAAAATCAACTCTTTTATACCTGAACCAATATGGTGATATAATGGATAACGTTTAGTTACCCCTTTGAATTCTATCGCTACTTCCATTATAAGATCTCAGCAAACCGAAACTTTAATTTATTAAAAACCCAAGAGCCGATGAGAAGCGTAATTATACCCATTCCATATAAAGACAGAATTTTCTCATAATCAACGTGACCATTCATAAATAGCTCCCTCCAGCTCAGAACCATGTCCGCTAAGGGATTATATTTAATTAACCATTGGTATTTTTCGGGTATCATATCTCCGGCGTAGAGTATTGGAGTACAGTAAAAAAGTAGCATGATACCTAAAGTAATGAATCTTTCTAAATCCCTGAAGAAGAGATTCAACGTCGAAAGGAAAAGCGCAATACCATACGAAAAAACCAACTGTGCCAAGCCGATTAATGGAATACCATATAACCAGTTCCAGTGTGGAGTCATATTATAAACCAAAAGGAAAACAATAATTACTGGAATGGTACATAAAAAGTGCAGGCACTCCATCATGACGTTACTAAATGGGATAACCGAACGAGGGAAAACTGTTTTTTTAATGATTTGCGCGTTAGCAATAAATGAAAAGAGGGAGTTTGATGTTGTACTTGCAAACCATTGCCATGGGAATAATCCTGTAATTATAAATATTGTATAATTAGGAATCTGTACCCGCATGATCAACTTAAAAATGAAGTAATAAATCATAGCAAAGAGTAGTGGGTTTGCTATTGACCATAAATATCCTAAAAAGCTACTTTTGTAGCGAACCTTGAGCTCTTTCTCAGTGATAACTGTTACTAAATCAATGAGATAACCTAAACTAAACTTCATACTTTACGCTCTGTATTCTACTTTCAAAAATGATTAATTTATGTTCGGTTAAGTGCATTAAACATGCTACCGCCCCTGGCTTAACAGCTACCAGTAGACTACACACTAAGCCACGTTTTAAGGTTGTTTGATAAGGTTTTATAAATGCTTATAAGTAACTATTCGCCACTTATGGTAACTGCCGCAAATTCTAATAAACGGCTGATATTAACATTTCCTTGTTGGACTTAAAAGCGCGTAAATTTATACGACTAATAATGCAAAAAGCCTGTTCTCAGACAGGCTTTTGTTTAAATTTTCAGTTATTTGAATCCGTTTGGATTCTTCGACTGCCAGTTCCAGGTATCGCGCATCATCTCTTCAATGCCGCGCGACACGCGCCAGTCCAGCTCTTTGTCCGCCAGGCTCGCATCAGCCCAGAAGGATGCCAGGTCGCCGTCGCGACGCGGTTTGATCTCATAAGGGATCTGTTTGCCAGAAGCCGCCTCAAACGCCTTGATCATCTCAAGCACCGAATAGCCTTTGCCCGCGCCGAGATTGTAAGCCTTATAACCCTCTACCTTCGGCAGATGATCCAGCGCCTTGAGGTGGCCTTCCGCCAGGTCGACAACGTGAATGTAGTCGCGCTGACAGGTGCCGTCCGGCGTCGGGTAATCGCCGCCGAACACGCCGAGCTGCGGCAGACGGCCAATCGCTACCTGCGCGATATAGGGCAGCAGGTTGTTAGGAATGCCGGTCGGGTCTTCGCCGATCTCGCCAGACTCATGTGCGCCGACCGGGTTAAAGTAGCGCAGCGCGATGGCTTTGAATTTTGGTTCGGCAAAGGCGAAGTCGCGCATCACGAACTCAATCATCAGCTTGGACGTGCCGTAAGGGCTGGTCGTGCCGCCGATCGGCGTGGTTTCCACATAGGGAACCGGCGCGTCGGCGCCATAGACGGTGGCGGAAGAGCTGAAGATAAAGTTATAGATGCCTGCGGCGCGCATCTCTTCCAGCAGCACGACTGTGCCAGCGACGTTGTTGTCGTAATACTCCAGCGGCATGCGGGTTGACTCCCCTACCGCCTTCAGCGCGGCGAAGTGGATAACCGCTGTGATCTCATTGCTGGCGAAAAGATCGCGCAGGCAGGCGCGGTCGCGGACATCGCCTTCCACAAAGGTCGCCTTTTTCCCGGCCAGCTTCTCGACGCGATTGATCGCCTCGCGCGAGGCGTTGCACAGGTTATCCAGTACTACAACGTCGTCGCCGCGCTGCAATAATGCCAGCACCGTATGGGAGCCGATATATCCCGCCCCGCCCGTTACCAAAATAGCCATGTGTGCTCCTGTCAAAGCTGCCGCGTCGATGCGCGGCAAAAGGTGAGAAAAGGTTATTTTGCCAGAATTTTCTCGATGGCGGCGCGGAATTCCTGCCCCATGGTGTTGCTGCGCAGGCCGTAAGAGACAAATGCCTGCATATAGCCAAGCTTGCGCCCGCAGTCGAAGCTGCGACCCGTCAGCAGTGCGGCGTCAACCGGCTTCTTCTGGCTCAGGCTGGCGATAGCGTCGGTAAGCTGAATACGGCCCCATGCGCCCGGCTCGGTACGTTCAAGCTCTCCCCAGATATCTGCGGAGAGTACATAGCGGCCAACCGCAGCCAGATCGGAGTTAAGCGGCGCCGGCTCTTCCGGCTTCTCAACGAAATTGGTGATAGTGCTGACGTCGCCTGGGTTATCCAGCGGCTGCTCGGTGGTAATTACCGAGTACTCTCTGAGATCGGAAGTCGGCATATGCTGCGCCAGCACCTGGCTATGGCCGGTCTCTTCAAAGCGCGCCACCATAGCGGCCAGGTTGTAGCGCAGGTGGTCAGCGGTGGAGTCGTCCAGCAGCACGTCCGGCAGGACGACAACAAAGGGGTTGTCGCCAATCATCGGACGGGCGCACAGGATAGAGTGACCCAGACCCAGCGGTTGCGCCTGACGCACGTTCATAATGGTCACGCCCGGCGGGCAAATAGACTGCACTTCGCTCAGCAGCTGACGTTTAACGCGCGCTTCGAGCAGCGCTTCCAGCTCGTAAGTGGTATCGAAGTGGTTTTCCACCGCATTTTTGGAAGCATGGGTGACCAGCACAATCTCTTTGATGCCCGCGGCAACGCATTCATCAATGATATATTGAATCATCGGCTTATCAACGACAGGCAGCATCTCTTTTGGAATTGCTTTCGTCGCCGGGAGCATATGCATACCGAGACCCGCAACCGGGATTACTGCTTTAAGCTTGGTCATATTTTTTCCATTTCATGAAGTGAATACGTGTGGTCGATTATGCAGTCTCGGCCAGAACAGCAAGTATAATCTTTATCTGAAAATCTGACACTAAATGCCTGTCAACCCTTAGAAATTCATCTTTTTCCCACTATTCAGACACGCCATAAAGTGAGTAAAGACAAGCGCTAAACCATGCGTTAAAACCCTCTTCAGCAACGGTGGCTGATAAGGTGCAATGCCAGGCTAAAAAAGAATCGGGCGGCACAGCGGCCGCCCGGGATAACACTCATCGATTAGAGCCAGCGTTCGAACCACTCCGGCATAACAAACAGGTCGAAATGATTCACCAGCACAATCACCGCGATAAATAGCGCCGACACCGACACCCACTGTCGCGCATAAGGCATAAAGCGGATACCGATAACTGGCTTAATAAAGAACGGATGCGCGAAGGCGGAGATCAGCACCTGCGAGATCGACAGCGTCAGCGCCACGTAAAGCACGTTCGGCCAGATAAAAGTGGTCGCCAGCACCGCCAGCACCACCAGACTCGCCACGATATTCCAGTAGAACTCGACGTTGGTGCGGCCGTTCGCCTGCGAAATAGCGCCGGTCAGCCCGCCCATCGGGCGCAGCATGCCGAACAGCAGCATCAGCGGGATCAGATGGTAAACCTGCTCGTGCGACGCGCCGTACAACACCCGCACAATCACCGGCGAAAGAATCCCGATAGCCAGGTACATCGCGCTGCTGAAGAGCATGATAACGAAGGTGCCCTTCAGGAACAGCTTTTTGAGCTGCTCGGGATCCTGCTGTTTCTCCGCGAAGCGCGGCAGCGCCAGGCGGTTGATAACCGGCGATACCAGCTTGAGCGGCTGGAGGATCAGCTCTTTCGCCAGCGAATAGATGCCGAGCATCTCTGCGCCCATAACCTTACCGACAATCAGGGCGTCCGCCTGAGTGCGCAGCTGATTGATGGTCTGCGAACCAAGCTGATAGATGCCGTAACGCACCGCGCTGATAAAGGTGGCTTTATCAAACTCCCACGTGGGCCGCCACGACTTCTCGCCGAAGGCGATCATGCAGAGAATGCGGGTAAAAGCGTTGATAAACAGCCCAAGGATCGCCGCCGCCACCGTCAGCGATGTAAAGCAGAGCATCGCTACGGTACAGGCAAACGCGAACAGTTTGGTCGCCATCTCGATTTTGGCGAGCAACACCATACGTTTGGTTTTGATGTAGTGCGCCTGATACTGCGACAGGTGACCCAGCACGAGGAAGTTGAGGCTGGTAAGCATAATCAGCCCTACCAGCTCCGGCAGATGGTAGAACCAGGCGACCGGATACGCGATGCCGAGCAGGATCAAACCGGTCACCAGGCTCAGCGAAACGTTAACCCAGTAAATGGTGCTCTGCTCGCGCCGGGTGATCTCCTGACGATGCACGAGATAGCTGCTCATCCCCATATCCTGCAGCACGGTGGCGACCGCCAGAATGGCGTTGATAATCGCCAGCAGCCCCAGCTCGTGCGCTTCCAGCTTGCGCGCCAGCACGCTGAGCTGCAGTACCTGCAGTAGCGCGGCGAAACAGGTACTGCCGAACAGCCATACCGCCTGTTTTTTCAGTCCGCTCACGCCAGCTGCTCCAGCAGCCGCGCCAGTTCTCCATAGGCGATATGCTGATTGAATTCCGTTTCGACCTTATGCCGCGCCGCCGCGACCACTGGTGCCACATCGATATCGCCCTGCGACAGCCTGAACAGCGTATCGGCCAGCGCCTCGGCGTCATCTTCCGGCACCAGCCAGCCTGAAACGTTGTTTTCAATCAGCTCGGGAATGCCGCTGTGGAAGGTGGAGACCACCGGCAAGCCCACCGCCATCGCTTCCATCAGCGCCACCGGTATCCCCTCCATATCGCCATCGGCGGCGGTTTTGGAGGGCAGCAGGAAGATATCCGCCTCGCTCAGGGCGGCGCGAATCTCCTCCTGCGGCTTGAAGCCCGGCATGCTGACACAATCTTCCAGCCCGGCGTTGGCGATATGCTCGCGCATCATCGCATCCTGGTCGCCGTTGCCGATAATGGTGAACTCAAACTGACCGCCGCGCTGTTTCAGCAGCTCGCTGGCCTTCACCGCGACGTCGAGTCCCTTCTTCTCAGTGAGACGCGCCACGGAGACGATGCGCAGCGGCGAGTGAAACGCCTTGCGCGGCTTGAAGTTAAACTTCTCCGGCTCGATGCCCATGCGCGTGACGTGGATCTTCTCCGGCGGGCAGCCCATTTCGATCAGCTTGCGCTCCCAGAGATGGCTGATCGGCAGCAACAGCTCGCTCTGTTCGAACAGATTGACGTAATCCTGCTTGTGCTCTTCCAGAATATGGCGGCGTGAAATATCCGCGCCGTGAAACACCGTTGCCTGCTTGCCGATCAGCACGCCCAGCTCACGCAGCTTATTCGCCAGCGCGCCCGCGTAGCCGAAGTGAACAAGGAACACGTCGGCGGTATAGGGCTGGCGGGTATTCGCCACGATAGAGGGCAGCAGCAGCTTGCTGGACTGCGCGCCGTAGCGGCGTACGTTAAGCGAGCGGATCAGCGCGGGCTTCGCTACTTTCGGCAGCACCAGCTTCAGCCGCTGGTTAAGCTTGTCGATATTTGAGACTTTCTCTTCCGGCAGCAGATAGTGCGTGCGCGACGCCAGCTGATATTCGTCGAAGGCTGCGTGACGGTTCACCAGATCGCCGGGAAATACCGAGATGATCTCTACGTCGTAGCCAGCGTCGATAAAATGAGTCACCTGGTTCAGCACGAAGGTCTCAGAGGCGACCGGGAAACGCATGGTGAAAAAAGTGAGTTTCATAGCATTACCCCAATACGTTGAGGATCTCTTCTGTGATCCGGTTACCGACTTCGCGCTCGTGCGCAACCGCCGTATCGACCTGCTGTTTAATCGCGTCATAATTCGCCAGCACGTCTTTGACTTTGTCGATCAGCGAGCCGTCCATCAGGCTCTTCACGTCGGTCGCCATCTGCGGCAGGCCGAGCTGATTCATCACACCCATCGACTTGTGTTCGTAGTTGATAGCGACGGCCGGCGTGCCGAAGTTCATCGAGATAATGGCAGAGTGCAGGCGCGTACCGATGGTGAGATGGCAGTGGCTCAGCAGGATGCCCAGCTCAAGGTCGTTAAACTCATCCATGATGACATGGTAATGCTCCGGGCGCTCGATGCTGTCGCGCAGCGTCAGCGCCACCATACGATCATCTTTGGCATAACTGTCAATGCCGGTGCAGGTCGAGAAGGCGACCACCTGATAGCCTTCGGCGATCATCGCATTGATTACGCGGCCAAAAGCGGCTTCATACTCTTTCTGCGTCACGCCAAGGCGTTTGTCGAACGGCGCCAGCTCACGCACGGTAATCGCGATAGTTTTGCGACTGCTGATAATATTTTGCCAGTGCAGCAGGTTGTGGCTCGGCTGTTCGACGCTGCGCGCGCGGACCAGGAAAGCGGTATCGACGCCCGGCGCGACTTTGCGCGTGGTGACGCCATCTTTTTTCATCAGATCGAGGCTGACCGATTCGCGCAGCACCAGGCTGTCAACACGGTCAAAGACGAAGTTCGCCAGTGCATTTACGCGCGGGTTCTGAAAGGGACCGACCGAGTGGCCGATCAAATAGAGAGGCTTCTTCGCCATCAGGGCGCAGAGCGCATGATCGAACTGCGTCACGCCATAGAGATCGACGAAGAACGAGCCGCCGACCTGAATAATGGCGTCGTACTGCTTCAGGCTGTCGGTAAAGGCTTCCAGATGCGCCGGCACGGCGAAAGATTTAAACAGACCGCCTTTTCCCAGATGCGCCATCATAATGTTCGGCATCAGCCGGTTAGCGACCTTGCGCTTTACCGTTCCAATCAATCCCTTAGCTGACTTACTGTTGTGCAAAAACAGCGAATCCTGCTGAATGTCTTGCTGGAGCAAATAACCAGAGCTCGTTGGGTAACGGCTGATCACATCAATATCTATGTCACTGCGGGCGGCATGTATCGAATCGATCAGCCCGCGGAGAATCGCGCCATCCCCGCGATTCCCACACGTATGGTTACCCACCAGTAAAATTTTCATTAAAAACTCCGAAAAATTTCTTATTTAATTTTTACCCGACCTGGACGTCTGCGATGCGCCGGGTAAACAAGCCGCCCTGTCCTGACGGGCAAAAGTAAACTCTGTGTTTAAAAAAATAACCAATATGCAATGTAAAAAATGCTCCAGAGGATGCTGCTCGCGCCCTTCCCTGGGCGCGGTATATCGAACTAGCCTTTCAAGGCGAAATAGGGCACGGCGCACTGTTCGCCGTTAATCACCATAGAGATAAACCCTTTCGGCTTGCTGGTATCGACCTGCCCGGCGTTAAGCGCGCGCGACGCCAGCAGCAGGTCGCCCTGCTCGTTGCCGCCGATGCCCGCCTTGCCGTTATGCAGGCTGAAGCGCTGCGGCGCCGCCACGTTGCCGGACGGCGGCGCGCCTTTTTCCATGATGGCGCTGACGCGCGCGCAGCGGCCGGTGGCGAAACGGTCCTTGCTGGTGGTTTTCATCAGCACCACCGCCGACGGCGTCCAGCCTGCCAGCTTAACGAAGAGGCGCACGTCGTTGTCGTTGGCGGCGACGTAGCGCACCTCGACCACCGGGCTGCTGCCTTCAGCAGACCAGCTCGCTTCCGCCTTGCTCTTCTTGCGCTGGACATGGATCACCGCGCGACCGCCGGTCGAGCGATCGGCGATCGGGTTCATCAGCGGCTGGCTGGTGCTGCCGTTGCTGAACTCCGACTGGCCGAAGATTTCGATCTCCCAGGCGTCGCCAACCGACGGCGAATAGAGCGTGCCCAGCTCAAACCACGTCTGCTGATCGCTGTTGTTCTCCAGCCGCCAGCGCGAAGTGATGTAGTTGTACTTCAGGCTGCCGTCGATGGCGACGCCGTAAGATTCAACGCGCGTCGATCCCATCTCCCAGACGTTAAGCCAGCGCTCGCCCTGCTCGGAGTTATCGATCCAGCTGCCGGACTGCAGATTAGTCTGGCGCATATTGAGGCGCGAGTTGTGCGCGATCAGCGGGTTTTTGCAGTCTTCCAGACTCAGCGCATCGATGATCCACTGTCCGTTAGAGATGTCGCCCGGATGGTCGCAGTGCTCGATCCAGCCGTTGTGAATGAGCGACTGGCTGCAGCGCGGCAGGTTCAGCACCATGCCGCCGCGGCAGTTCTGCGCGTTAAAGTTAGAGAGCTCGATAGCGGTGCTGTGATCCCAGGCGCCCGCTTTCCGGCCTGACCAGCCCGCTTTAATGACGTCGCCGGTGCAGCGCGAGGCGTACCACTGGTCGATTTTACAGTCCAGCGTATCGAGCAGGCTGAGCGCGGTGCCGCCGACCGCGTTAAAACGCAGGCAGGCGCCGCGGAAGAACTGTCCGCCTTCGCAGGTGTTGCGGAACAAGCCCTGCTTGTTGGGATGCTTGTCGCTGTTGCCGTTAAAGATCAGGTTGGAGAGTTCTACCCAGCGCGCATTAACGTCAAAAATAAAGTCTGACTGGCCGTCGGAGACAATGGTCGTGGCTGGGAAGTAGCCGAAATTGACCATTGCGCCGGAGAGGCGGAAGAAGCGGCGGCCTTCGCTGCCTAAATCGCAGGCGGAGACAAAGAAGGTGCCCGCAGGAAACTGCACGCAGATGGGCTGCTGCGCCTGTTCGGACCACTGATACATCGCCTTGATGGCGGGCGCGGCGTCGGTTTTGCCATCGGCGATGGCGCCGAAGTCAAACAGCGAAAGCCGGTTAAAGTCGTCCACGACGCGTCGCCAGGAAAAGCCTTCACCGGCAAAGTTGACGCCGCCGTCGTCGCGGCCCGTCTGGAAACTGCCGATAAACTCGCCGCCGCCTACTTCCAGTCCTTCATGCCAGCTTTTCAGCTTGATCTTCGCCCCTTCAAACAGCGGGCGGGTTTTGCGCAGCTCCTCAACCGAGGCAATTTCGCCAATCAGCTGATAGCCGTCCGGCTGCGCCAGGCGCTGGCTGAACGCGGCCTGGCCCGGTCGGCTGACGTCGGGAATGTTAAACAGCGTATTACCGTCTTTATCCTTCACCGTCATTGAGTGCGTCGGATCGGCGATCAGCGCGGCGTTACCCTGAACGAAACGCGCGAAACTGCCTTTATTGAGTGCGATGGGCTGGGTGATTTGCGCCAGCTTGCCGCTGTCGTCGCGCAGAAAGACCGGGATCTGATTACCGGCCTGACTGGCGTCGCTGCCCGCTTTGCCGATCCAGAGCTGTCCTTCGAAGCTCTGCCAGAACTGCGGCGGCATGGCATAAAGGTTCTCCGGCGTCAGAATCGGCACGTCGCCCTTCGGCACTGCCGACGGGTCTACCGTTTTCAGGGCGACGCCGCTGTTTTTCGCAGCATGGCTGGAAAACGCACTGACGGAGAGTGCGGCAACAATGGAGGAGGCTGCGGTCTGCAAGACTTCTCTTCTTTTCATGCATCTAATCCCGTAGTCGATGGGGCCGCGCAATGGGCCATAACAGTGTTCCCTGAGGCACGTTGCAATCAGGCCCTTCCCTTGCCGCCGTTAAACCAGCGCCAGCCAGCTCTGCTTGATCTGCTTACCGTCAAATTTCAGCGCGGTAATTTTTGTTTTTTGACTCATGGCGTAGAAAAGCGCGTCGTCGCTGGCGAGCTGATCCATACGCGCCAGGAAGGTCGCTTTGTCGTTCATCGGCACCAGGAAACCATCTTCGCCCTGGTTGATAATCTCCTGCGGACCGGTCGGGCAGTCATAGGCCACTACCGGCAGCGACCAGGATTTAGCTTCCAGCAATACCAGCGGCAGCCCTTCGTAGCGCGAGGTCATCAGCGCCATATCGCTGTCGCGGTAGTAGTCGTTGATATTGCTGACGCGGCCGACGAAGTTAACGCTGCCGCTGATGCCGAGCGCCGCCGCCTGATCTTCCAGCTGCTGGCGCAGCTCGCCGTCGCCGGCGATGACCAGCGTCCAGTCCGGATGGGTTTGCGCGAAGTCGCGCCAGATATCCAGCAGCAGATCGAACCCTTTCTGGTGATCGAGGCGGCCGACCGCCAGCGCCTGACGGCTGCGCGTCTTGCGTTCAAAAGATTTAAAGACCACCGGGTTAGGGATTTGCTTGCTTGGAATGCGCCAGCGGGAAAAGACCTGATGGTCTTTATCGGTCAGGACGATGACCTGATCGTAGTAGCGCAGCAGCAGGTACTTGAGGAGTTTGATCGGCTTGCTGAAGGAGTTAATGGCAATATGTTCGCAGGCATAGGCTTTAAAGCGTTTCTTCTTGCCGGAGAGCAGGCTCCAGAAAGCGAACATCACGCTCAGACGCCCCATGCTGATGAGAAATACGCTGTCGACCTCTTCGCTGTGAATACGCTTCACAATGCTTTTGATCGGGTTGCTGTGTCCCTCGAAGCTGACGATATTTTTGACATGCTCAAAGGGATAGAAGGTTTTACCGCTGCCTTCCAGCGAGTAGATGGTGACGTCATGCGTTTCGCCCAGACACTCGGACATAAAGTTACAGATGTTCTCAGTGCCGGCGTACGAATAGGCATCTTTGATCACCAGGACGATTTTTTTCATTTAACGCTACCCACCTCAAAAGAGTAAAAAGACAATCCGGTTATCGATGCTTGAGGGTAAACAGCACGCCGTTCACCATATACCAGCCGTAATAGTAATAGATTTTTAAAGGATTGTTTTTATAGATAATTCTTAATAATTCCAGGTGCCACTTAGCCGCTTTGTTCTTGTTGCGCGACAGGGAATCGCCCAGTTCGTAATAGTTGACGAGAATGCTCTGGATCACGCGCGCCTGTTTGTAACGGGTGAAGAGTTCATAAAGAAACAAGAAGTCTTCGTGCCCTTTGCGCTGGAAGAAAATACCCTGCGGCGGACGGCGGAAGCAGACGGAGGAGAAGCAGACGCGATACTGCTTCTTCACAAAGCTCTCCTGTTGCAGAAAGGGTTTGCTGTAGGTGATGTCGTGATCGGCGTTTTTAGTTTTATAGTGATATTCGGTGATCACGAAATCATCGCCCGCAGCGATAGCGGCGGCCTGCTGCGCCAGTTTGTCGACGTGCCATTCATCGTCGCTGTCGAGGAAGGCGATAATCTCCTCTTTCGCCGCGCGCAGCCCGACGTTGCGGGTCTCCGCCGCGCCGAGGTTCACCTCGTTGTCGAGAATGGTAATGCGCGGATCGTTACAGTGCTCGCGCACCAGCGCCAGCGAATCATCGGTAGATTTGTCGTTGATCAAGTAAAGATGCCAGTCCGGCCAGGTCTGGTTCATCACCGACTGCACGGCGCGTAAAACCGTCTGACGTGCGTTATACATCGGCATCACAATGCCTACGGTGCCAACATGATTCGTCATATTCATACCTGAATAAAAAAGTATCGTTCCGGGAAAACGCTCCCGCGTCGGGGAGCAAGAAGGCGTCAGGAAACCGCTTTTTCACCGCCCAGCCGCGCCCTTAACTTGTCTTTCACGCGGTTAAGGAAATAGGCCCGGTTGTCTTTATTGGTGAGAAAGAAGTAGCGCGCGAAGGTCAGGCTCGCCATCAGCGACTTGCCGTCCATTTTGTAACGCAGCGGCAGCTTGAAAGCCTTGTAGGTATCGATATCGCGCGAGGTCAGGTGCGGTTTCATGGCATCCAGCCAGAAAAGCGAATATTTCACCGATTCGCCTTTATGCTTGGATCCAAATTTCGTGACCAGATGGTAGGTGGCGAGCGGACGCGCAATCATAACAAATTCATAACCGAGACGATCGGCACGAATGCAGAAGTCATAATCCTGATGGCGGATATAGCGCGTATCGAACTGGATGCGCGCGGCGTCTTCGCGCTTCAGCACGATGGTGCTGGTCTGGATAAAGCCGTAACAGCCGAACAGATACTCCGCCACGGTTTCGTTTTTACCCGGCGTCTGCATCGGCATGACCTTCAGGAAAGTGCCGTCCTGATAGATGTTAACCTGGCTGTAGATAACGAATTTGCTTTTGCCCTGCGCTTCCAGCTCCTCGATTTTGCGGCTGGTCTCCAGCAGCTTGTCGGCGTGCCATTCATCGTCGGCGTCGAGAAAGCTGATATAGTCGCCCGTCGCCAGCTCGATCCCCTTGTTGCGCGCGCCTGCGCCGTTCAGTTTCACCTCAGAGAGCACCAGATTGATGCCCAAATCCTGATAGCGCTCGCTGTTGACTACCTCCGCCAGCGCCGCCGCATCGGCGGATTTGTCGTCAACGATAATCACTTCGAAATTGCGGTAGCTCTGCGCCTTGACGCAATCCAGCGTCGCGACAATCGACTGCGACGCGTTATACGCGGGTATTACAATGGAGAAACGAATGTCCTTCATGCCAGTACCTCTTAAAAACAGGGCTGAAATCTATAAAAAACGGACCGCGTACCGCGCGGCGGCGGCGGACGCAGTCCCGTCAATCAGTAAGGGTTACCGGAGCGATTCTGCTTTGTTGGCGACACTTCGGCCGCCACCTTCTTCTTGTTGTTGCTGCCGATAAAGGGCTTTTCGACAAAGAGATAGGTTATCTTCGCCACGTAGAATGAGACGACGAAGAACAGCGTGGAGATCAGGGTGTAAACCACGATATTGTGCGGCACCATGCTGAGCGGAATATCTTTAATGAAGTAGAGCACCACGCCGTGGATCAGGTAGAGGCTGTAGCTCACCTCGCCGATCGACATCAGGGTTTTGTTCTCCAGCATGCCCAGCAGGTTGTTGCCGCTGCTCACCACAAAGAAGATCGCCGTCAGGCAGCAGAGGAACACCAGATACCAGAACGCGTTGCTGGTGAAGGCGAGCGCGAAAACCGCCAGCAGGATGCAGAGCACGCCTGCGCTGCGCGAGTTTTTAAAGCGCGCCAGCCGATCGCGCCAGGTGTAAGCGAAGTAGCCCATGGCGAAGCCCAGCACCGGACGCGGGTCGGTGTAGGTTTTGCCCCACAGACGCAGCCCCACGGCGACACAGAAAATAAGGCCGATTGAGCCAAGTATCAGCAGGGTTTTGTATTTGCCCTTTGTCGCGCGATTCACCACGAAAATCAGCGGAATCGACAGATAGAGCAGCCACTCCAGACGCAGCGTCCACTCCACGCCGGCGTTAACGTCAGCCGTCAGAAAATCGCCCATATGATAACTGCCGACGAACAGCAGCCAGAGCACGGCGTCAGTAATGCTGCGGGCATTAATATGCAACCCGCCCTGCATCAGGCCCACCAGAATGATCACCAGCCCGGAGAACCAGAACATCGGCACAATACGGCGCACGCGCGATTTCAGAAGCTTCCAGGTAAGCTGGCTCGCCGGCATGCCGTCGTTATCCAGCCAGCGATAGAACAGGAACGCCGAAATCATAAAGAACAGCAGCACGCCGAACTTGCCAGAGTTGACGAAAAAGTTGCCTTCGGAGAACCAGGCAAAGTAGTCCTTATCGAAGACCCAGGTGCCGTCGAGAGAATAGAGATAGTGCACCAGATGGGAAAAGGCGACGATGCTGGCCAGCAGCGCGCGCAGCCCGGAGATGCTTTTAATGCCGCTGCCGTTATAAATGCCTTTATGGTACGAGGTCGCGCGCAGAATAAGCAGCGCCAGACAGAACGACACCACCATGATTAATACATACATGACAACTCCTGAAGCCACAGATACGGGTTGGGTTTAGCTGCCGGACTGCGACAGTTCCTTACCGAAGTTGGCACTGATCACATCAAAGGTCTGCTGCGCTTTTTGCTGATAGAGCGATTCGGAAGGATGAATGCAATCCGCCGACATGCCGCTCTGCCAGTCGCGCCGCGCTTTAATCGCCGTCCACTGCTTCACAATGGGCACGCCTTCCGCTTTCGCCACCTCATTGAGCTGATAAACGTAGGGCCAGACGTTCCAGCGCTCGACTTTGCCGCAAATCGGGTTCGGCTCCTGCAGCACCACCAGCTTGTTGTGCGCTTTCGCCTCCCTGACCAGCGTCGTCATGATGCGGCCGTACTCTTCCGGGCTTTCCAGATGCGTGTTTTTGTCTTTAAAGTAGAAGTGACGCGCATCGTTGATGGCGTAGTTGAGCAGGATCAGCTTCGCATCGGAGTGAGCCATACGCTCGCTCCAGCCGCTGGGATCGTCTTTGCCCTTGTTATAGAGCAGCTCCGCCGCCTGGGCGCCAGGCACGCCGTGGTTTTTCACTTCGATGGCGCTGCCATATTTGCTTTGCAGCATTTTTTGCAGATTAGCCATCTCGTTGCCCGGCGTGATGATATTTTTACCGCCCGAAGACATCACGCCTGCGGTGGTGGAGTCGCCGTAGGCGTCGATAATGAATGCGCCTCGATCGTCGGCGGCCTGCGCGAGGCAGGAGGCGGACAGGATCACAGCGGCAATAATTGATTTAGTCATGTTACCTCTCTGGTTAATGGAACAGCCTGAATTCCTTAGCCACTTCATAGCCGACAACGGCTTGCTTAAGGGAAATCGTGTTGTAGTAGAGGTAGTAGACAAGGAAGAAAGCGAACATCGCGAACATCGCCGGCTTGAGCATCGGTCGCACCTGATACACCAGCGAGGCTAAAATAATCGGTTCGACCTGCAACAGGTAGTTGGAGAGGCGCGCACCCGACGAATAGTTATAGAAGAAGATACGGACCCCGCCGCCGATGGCAAAGGTCAGCACCAGCAGATAGTTAAGGCGATACTGCTGGTAGTTATACTTTTTAATCTCGTTGCTCAGCAGGAAGTAGACGAAGATAAACACCAGCATAATGTTCTTCAGGTTCGACACCGAGAAGATACTGCCCTCGCCCGTATTGGAGGTTTCATTGCTGTAGCCTTCAGCCCTCTCCCCCATCGAACCCAGATGGGATGAAATCAGCGCGATAAAGCTGGTGCCGCCGACCTTAGAGGCGGGGATGCTCAGCAGGATAATCGCCACCGGCCACCAGCGCGAGTCGCGGATAAACAGGAACGGCACGATAGTGACGACCATTACCGCCGTGTTATGGCTGAAAAACGACAGCAGCGTAAAGGCCAGTGCCAGCAGATAGCGCTTCTGGTAGATATACCAGATGACGCCGAGAAACAGCGCCGAGCTCAGACCGAAGCGGATCTGGTTCATATCTTTGTTGATAAAGATATGCGCCGAGTAGAGCGCCAGCGCCAGCACCGGATAGGGCGACATCTTCTTAAAGAAGACCGCGTTTATCGTCACCGCCAGCAGGCAGAAGATAAACAGGAAAATATCGGCGTTGTGCGAAAACAGCGTCGTCAGATACGCCAGAACGAAAATCAGCGGTTCATAGCGGAAAAACGCCACCGTATTGGCAAAGCCGTTGACCTGAATACGGTTGATAAAATCGGCGAAAAAGCTGCGGTACTGATAATCATCCATGCCGGTGCCAAGACCGCGGATACCGCCGAACACCACCAGCGTCGCTGCGGCGATGCAGAGCAGATAAGTCAGGACGTGCGTAGTGCGTTCGTCTTTTTTCAGCAGGATTTCCACGATCGAAATCAGCAGTAGAAACCCTGATATATACCAATATGGAGCCATGGTGTGATTCCTTAATTCCACACGTTGCCAGCCCGACAGGCTTTTGCGCCACTGGCGCGAAGCTGCGCCCGAAAGCGTCTGCCTGTTGCTGAACCATTCTGTTATGGGCGCCCGCCCGGTTATGCGTGTTATGCGTGGCGTCTGGCGCGAAACACAGAATCACCTGTGTACATCGTTGCGTGTCGTCTTTAAGCGACGATAAAAAGGGGCGGTTTCACCGCCCCGTTAATCGTCAAAGTTTAGCTTTTGGTCGGCTTGCCATATTCGTAGTCGTAATAGTCGTAGCCATAACCGTACGAGTTGGCGGCCTTACGCACCACGGCGTTGAGGATCACGCCTTTAATCTCGATGCCGTTCTGCGCGAAGCGCTTGAAGCTGACGTCGATCTCTTTCGTGGTGTTGGTTTCGAAGCGCGCCACCATCAGCGAGGTGCCAGCCAGTTTGCCGATAATCGAAGCATCGGTTACGGCCAGAATCGGCGGCGTATCGATCAGCACCAGGTCGTAGTTCTTGCTCGCCCAGTCCAGCAGCTCACCCATGCGGCGGTGCATCAGCAGCTCCGACGGGTTCGGCGGCACCTGGCCGCGCGGCAGGAAGTCAAAGCCATAAGGGCCACGCTGAATCAGCGCCGGGCTGAACTCGGTTTTACCCGACAGCAGGTTAGAGAGACCAGACTTGTTCTCCGCGCCGATCAGCTCGTGGGTATAGCCACGACGCATATCGCCATCGATGAACAGCACGCGCTGACCCGCTTTCGCTACCAGCGTCGCCAGGTTGGCACAGATAAAGGTTTTACCAATGCCGGGGCTCGCGCCGGTGATCATCAGGATATTGTTCTTCGCTTCCATCATCGCGAAGTGCAGGCTGGTACGCAGGCTACGGATCGCTTCGATAGAGAGGTCAGTCGGGTTGCCCAATGCCAGCAGCGTTTCGTGCGGATCGGTTTTCACTTTATGACCGCGACGCGCCAGCGCTTCGGTATCCTTTTTACGCTGCCACTCGGACAGCGGCACGCTGGCATAGACGTTCATGCCCAGCTCTTCCAGCTGTTCCGGGTTCTCGATGCCGTGATGCAGCAGCGCTTTCAGCAGTACCAGACCCACGGAGACGATCAGGCCCAGCATCAGGCTGGCAACGATAATCAACGCTTTCTTCGGCGCGACCGGTGAGTTGGCCGTTTCCGCGTTATCGATGATGCGCACGTCGCCGACGGTGCTGGCTTTACTGATGCCCAGCTCCTGCTGACGGTTCAGCAGCTGCATGTAGATCTCCTGACCCGACTGCACGTCGCGCGTCAGACGCAGGATCTCTTGCTGCGTTTGCGGCATCTGGGAGATTTTCTTGTTCAGCTGCGCCTGCTCGCCTTCCAGCGTTTTGCGTTTTTCCAGCAGCGCGCGGTAGGTCGGGTGATCTTTGGTGAACAGCTGCGATACTTCCGCTTCACGGAAGGTCAGCTCGTTCAGCTGGCTCTGCACGCTAACGGAGGAGTCGAGCGCCGATTTCGCTTCCAGCGACATATCCACCGATTCGTTCTGACGGCGGAACGCGTTCAGCTTGTTCTCAGCGTCGTCCAGCTTGGCGCGCACCTGCGGCAGCTGATTGCGCAGAAATTCGAGGCTCTTCTCAGCCTGCTCAGATTTGCGCTCAACGTTTTGCAGCAGATAGTTGTTGACGATCTGGTTCAGCACCTTGCTGATGTGGTCAGGATCTTCACCCAGGTATTCCAGACCCAGCACGCCGGTGTCTTTGCCTTTGTCAGCCACGGTGAGGTTCGCCAGCACCGAGTTGATCGCCTGCAGCTCGTTCAGTTTGGTGACGGTAAAGCTGGTGCCTTTGTCCGCCTGAATGTCGCTGACCAGCATGGTGATTTCGCCGTGTTGCTCAAGGCGTCCTACCTGACCTTTAAACAGCTCGTCGCCATCTTTGCTCACGGTATAGGTGGTCGGGCTGTTCACTTCCAGCTCGACGCTGCGCTTGTCGACGGTGCGCGGGATTTCCAGACGCGAGATAGCGATCTGCGCCGGTTTGTTGCCCATCAGGCGCGACAGCCCTTTCCCGATAATCGGGAAATATTTCTGCTCGACGACGGTGTCCAGACCGAGATCGCTCACGGTCTTGCCGATCACCATACGCGATTCCAGGATCTGAATCTCCGTATCGGACTCCGGCGTCGCCGGCATGATACTTTGCAGATCGGAGAGCACGGTGCTGGCGTTTTTCTGCTCCACCTGTACCATCGCGTCGGCGCTGTAAATCGGTGTGGCAAACAGTGTGTAGAGCGTTCCCACCAGCATAAAGAAGGCGGTTACGGCGACAATGATCCAGCGATGATCGATCAACTGGCCCAAAAGGTGGCCAAGATCGAATCCCGTCGACTCCTCTCTTGGCGCGGTCATAACCTTATTTTTAATATTCATGGATAATCCCAACTATCGGCTTAGTACGTTGACCCATTTCTGGGTAGCGTTTTCCAGTAACCCGTAAACCTCTTCAAAGGCCTCACGACTCTTTCTGTACGGATCCGCGATTTCCTGTTGGTTGAGCCAGTGCCCAAGCAGCATGGTTTTTCCGCGCGCGGCTGGATCGATGCGACTGACCTGTTCGATGTGGCGTTTCTCCATCACCAGAATCAGATCGAAATCGCGGCACATACTGGCGGTTAACTGCTGCGCATGATGCCCCTCCAGCGAGAGGCCATGACGTGCAGCCACCTCGCTGGCGGTTTGATCCGCCGGATAGCCCTTCAGGGCGCCCAGACCCGCCGAAGCGACTCGTTTTTCCGGCAACGCGCGCTTCAGTAAGCGCTCCCCGGTTGGGGAGCGGCAGATGTTGCCGACGCAGACCACTAACACGGACGTAATCATGGCTAAACCTAGTTCGACCAGTTGCGGAAACGCAGCGCCGCTTCGCTCGCATCGTTGATGCCGGCAATGGTCGGCAGCAGCTGCGAAATCACGCGGTTCCAGCGCGTCAGCGGCGTGGAGGTGACATATACGATGTCGTAAGGCTCAAGTTGGAATTCGGTACCCATTACCATGGCCGCCGCATCTTTGGTGTTCAGCTGATAGATGTTGGCGATCTTGGTGCGGTTGGTACCGCGAATCGGACGGATAACGAAGACGCCGGTAGCGTCTGCGGCCGTCTGATCCATGCCCTGCGCGTTGCCCAGCGCTTCCGCCAGCGTCATGCCGCTGCGGTCCATCTTCAGCGTCGACTGCTGGCGTACCTCGCCCATCACGAAGACTTTGAGGTCGTCGTTGCGCGGCACATAGAGGATATCGCCAGGATAGAGCAGATGGTTCTGGCTCAGGTCGCCGTTCTGCATCAGCGCCTGCAGAGAGACGCGCTGCTCAGTACCGTTGTGCGTCAGCACCACGTTGCGCCAGTCAGCGTCCGCCGCCAGACCGCCCGCGGCGTTGATGGCGTCCAGCACCGTCAGCGGCACGTTGGTGATCGGCTGCTGACCGGAGGTGGTCACGGCGCCGGTCACGTAAGTTTTCTGCGACTTAAAGGAGGCGATGCTGACATCGACCTGTGGGCTCTCGATATACTGCGCGAGGCGGCGCGCGATCTCGCTGCGCACTTCGGTAACCGTACGGCCGACTACGCGAACCTTGCCGATATAGGGATAGAAGATGGTGCCGTCGGAGTGCACCCAGTTGCCGGTATCGCTGGCGCTGCGGTACTGACCGGCAGGCGTCGTCAGCTCGGGGTGATCCCATACGGTCACGTTAATCACGTCGCCGATGCCGATGCGGTATTCATAGTTCTGGATTTCGTTCTGCAGCCCTGGGTTGGCCTGCGCCACCAGCGGCTTAGGACGCATCTGTTCGACCAGGCGCGGCGTTAACGGGAAAACGTTGACATATTTGTCGATGTCATAGTTGCTGTCCTGCTGCTCAACGACATCTTTTCCGCTAGTGGAAAGGTGCTGGCCAGGAACAACCGTACACCCTGAGAGAAATGTGGCGGATACCAGCATGGGTATCAATTTCGTTTTGATTGTAATCATCTAGATCTTCGCTATCAGTTATTGATTGATAGAGGCGAAAACGCCGCTGTGTAAGCGCTGAAAAAAAATAAACTCGCCAGCCTAAGCACTGAAAATGTCTGTCATTATCACTTGCTCCCTAACTCTTTTTGTTGCTGCCGTTTAACAGGATGGAATAAGCAAATGCGTATTATTACCTTCTGCATCAATTAACGGCTTCCTTCAGCCACGATAATGGCAGCTATCACCAATGACGTTGCCAGCGGCGGCGCCAGAAATCAGGGAGCGCCCGTACTTCGCTCCCCGCACTCGCCTGCTATCAATACGCCCCATCGCGCTTCAGTACGACACCGACCGTTTTGAACAAAATGGCGATATCGTTCCACAGCGACCAGTTTTTTACGTACCACGAATCGAAATAGACACGCGTTTCGTAATCAACGTCGTTACGACCGCTGACCTGCCACAATCCCGTCATGCCTGGCTTCGCCATCAGGTAGTAGTCGACATCCCCGGCATAACGGCAAAGTTCATCTTCAATTACCGGGCGCGGACCGACGAGACTCATGTCGCCGCGCACGACGTTCCACAGCTGCGGCAGCTCATCCAGACTGGTTTTACGGATGAAGTGACCGACTTTGGTGATGCGTGGATCGTTTTTCAGTTTGAAATCTTTGTCCCACTCGGCGCGCGCTACCGGATCGGTGCGAAGCACCTCTTCCAGCACCTCTTTGGAGTTAATCACCATTGAGCGGAACTTCAGGCATTTGAACTTGCGGCCGTTCATGCCGACGCGTTCGTGACCGTAAATCGGCGGTCCGCCGTCGCGTCCAACCAGGAAGCCAAGCACCAGCAGCGCAGGCAGCAGCATGATAATGATCGACAGCGCGCCGACGATATCGAATGCCCGCTTCAGGAAGCGCGAGGTGCGTTTCGCCAGGTTGTTGTTGACGCGCAGGATCATCACTTCATGGCTGAAGATGTAGGCCATGTCGGTGCCGTAAAGCGGCACGCCGCGCAGCGTCGGGATAACGGAGACCGAGCGGCAGTTATGCATCGCCAGGTTTTTTAGCCACACGTCGCGGTACTGACTCTGTTCATACTCTACCGCCACGATAAACTGCGTTTCGCTGTGGGTCAGGTTCCACAGTTCGGCCTCTTCGCGCAGCACCGGCACGCCGGTGATGCTCGCCTGCGGGCAGGAGCCGTCTACATCGTAGAAGGCGATAACGTCGAAGCCCATCACCTCTTCGCTCTGTAACGCCTGCCAGGCTTCCTGCGCGTTTTTACTGCTGCCGATAATAATGGTCTGCTTTTTCCACAGGCCATAATGATTCAGCATGTGTTTAACCACAGCGCGTGACAGCGGAATTAACACCAGCGCCAGCAGCCAGGTCAGGAACCAGACGAAACGCGACATTTGCCACTGCGACAGCGCGGTAATCGACAGGTCGATAATGGAAAAAATAAGAATGGTACGAAAAACTTCTTTCAGCTCGAACCAGAATGGCTTGCGGTAGGTAAAGTGACGCAGCCTGACCCAGAACCATCCGACGCAAATTACCGACAGGAAAATATGCGTAGCAATTTTCAAATGCAGATCTTTTTCAGAAATATCTGCCAGTGGCGAATCAGACATCATATTAATTAACGCCAGCGCTATGAATAAAGCGGCGTTAAAACAAATTAAATCCGAACCGGCCAACAACAATTTAGTGAAAAGACTTTTAAACGTAATTTCAGTATCGCGCATATTTAACTCTTTATTTTATTTCCTTTAACCCATGACGCCCTGAGCTGTGTAATAATTGAGCGAATCAGTTTCTCGTCGACATATGCGTAACTGAGGGGAGTTCCAGGGTGCGTTCACGCCAATTTCCTTATCAAGCAAACAAGAAAATTTTTATAAATACCAACAGATTACTCTGACTTAACCTGCCGTGACGCACTGATTATTTTCTAAACGTAAAAGGCGCTTCAGGCACGCTACCGCCCTTGGCTGTCGCTGCCAATACCGCTTTTGATATCCTGTTTCCGGCCTGTCATTCCCGGACCGGCTGCCTGATGCATACCCACGGGACAGATCACAATTCACAACATTGGGTGCCAAATCTGTGGGCGAATATCAACATAAGCGCAGACTTTTAACAGCACGTTGCTATACTAGTTATTACTGGCTTCTTTACAAGTAGGCCCCGCCGTCCCCTGACTATTTTAGGAAAAAGACTACCAGTCATTAGTATTGAGGCCCGCCATTCGGCAAATTTGAAAGTGCAATACCCTGCGCAAAAATCAGATTAATTCCATATTCACCCTGCTAATAAATTGCCTCGCTGCTGCGATGCATTTCAAATCGATTCATCAGTTATTCACCGCATCGCAATCTTCTCCTTTACATCATGCTGTCATAATGGTGAAAGAAAACGCGCAGCATCTTTCCATTATTATCCCGCGTTGCGCAGAACGTCAGGCGCGGCGACAAGTTGTGCCCTGCCCTTCACTCCACTATCCTCAGATTTTACTGACTTCGATATATTCAGGCGGCTAAGGCATGTTGGAGGTGTTTGCGGATCCCTCGCTGTGGGCGGGGTTAATTACGCTTATCGTTCTTGAACTGGTGTTGGGGATCGATAACCTGGTGTTTATCGCTATTCTGGTGGAAAAGCTGCCAGGTAAAGATCGCGATCGGGCGCGCGTTATCGGTTTACTGCTGGCGTTGCTGTGTCGTCTGCTGCTGCTGGCGTCGCTCTCCTGGCTGGTCACGCTGACGCAGCCGCTGTTTACCCTGTACAGCCACCCCTTCAGCGCGCGCGATTTGCTGCTGCTGCTCGGCGGTCTGTTCCTGTTATTTAAGGCGACAACCGAGCTTAATACGCGGCTGGAGGGGCAGGATCACGCGGAGAATCAACATAATCGCGGCGCTAAATTCTGGCCAGTCGTGGCGCAAATCGTGGTGCTGGACGCTATTTTTTCGCTGGACGCGGTCATTACCGCCGTGGGCATGGTGAACCAGCTGCCGGTTATGATGACGGCGGTTACCATCGCCATTCTGCTGATGCTGCTGGCCAGCAAGCCGCTGACGCGCTTCGTCAACCGCCATCCCACCATCGTCATCCTCTGCCTGAGCTTTCTGCTGATGATCGGCTTTAGTCTGGTGGCGGAGGGACTCGGTTTTGTCATTCCTAAAGGCTATCTCTATGCGGCGATCGGTTTCTCAATTGTGATTGAGGCGTTCAACCAGCTGGCGCAGCGTAACCGCCGCCGCGCGCTGTCGGCCGGGCGCCCGCTGCGCCAGCGTACCGCGGAAACCGTGCTCCGGCTGCTGCGCGGCGAAGCGGACCACGCCGAACTGGATCCGCAGAGCGCGTTACTGATTGCCGACAGCGATCAACACGCGCTGTTCAACCGTCAGGAACGCGTGATGATCGCCCGCGTACTCAACTTCGCCCAGCGTCACGTCAACACCATTATGACGTCGCGTCACGATATTGAGCATATTAACCTGGATGACGATCCGGCGGAGATTATGGCGCGCCTCGACCGCAACCAGCATACCCGTCTGCTGATCACCGATCAGGGCAATGAATTGCTGGGCGTGGTGCACGCTATCGATCTGCTGCACCAGTCGCTGCATCACCAGTCGCTGGATTTACGCGCGCTGATCCGTCAGCCGCTGATCTTTCCGGAGCGTTTAACGTTGCTGCAGGCGCTGGAGCAGTTTCGTCAGGCGCGCACCCATTTTGCTTTTGTCGTGGATGAGTTCGGCTCGGTGGAAGGGGTGGTCACGCTCAGCGATCTGATGGAAACCATCGCCGGCAATTTACCGCTTGAAGGCGAAGAGATCGACGCCCGCTATGATGTGCAACCGCAGGGCGAAGGGCGCTGGATCGTTAACGGCAATATTCCGCTGGAAGACCTGGCGCTCTACGTCAGGCTGCCGCTGGATGAGCGGCGGAGCTACCATACGCTGGCGGGCCTGCTGATGGACACGTTGCAGCATATTCCTGAAGAAGGCGAACCCCTGCAGGTCGGCAGCTATCTGCTGCGCACGTTGCAGGTGGAAAACCATCGCGTACAGAAAGTCGAGATCCTGCAACAGCCGCAGGATCTCGATTATGAGGTGTGAATTAAGGACGCAGCAGCTTGCGCAGGCTCTCTTTGTCGCTGTTTTTCGGCTGGCGATCCAGCCACTCGTTCAGACGCGACTTCGCCTCGCTCTGTAGCTGCTGGCGCAACACTTCATCGACCGGCAGCGAATACTGAACGTTATTCCAGCTACCGTACATGCGCAGCGGAATCGCCTGCTGCGACAGCAGCGTAACCAGCCGGTCGTCGCCTTTCCAGCCGGTAAGCGTCAGGCCGAAAGTCACATCCAGCTGCTGTGTCGGTATATTCACCTCGCCACCGCCCTGTAGTTTCAGGCGATCGCCCTCCCCTTTCAGATCGGTAAAGCGCAGCTCGCCATTGTTCAGCGCCAGCGTGCCACCAAGCTGGCGGATGCCCTGTTCGCTGCTCTCGTCACTGCTGACCCGATCGCTGGCGCGCTCAACGGCGCGGCGCACCATCTGCTGCAGGTTGATCTGCGCCAGTCTGACGTCGCTGGCGTTCAGCTGCGCCTCGCCGCGCCAGTGGCGCTTAGCCGCCTCCAGCGTCAGGCCTTCGCCGCTCAGATCGCCGTTAAGCGAAACCGCGCCCTGCATCGTCTGCGGCATATCGAAAGCGGCGAGCAGCGGCTGAATAGCGACATGATTCAGCACCGGCTGCAGCGCGACGCGAGTTTCAGGCTGACGAATATCGACCGTGCCCGGCGCAGAGAAATCGCCGTCGCCCAGCTTGCCGTTTAGCACGCGCAGCGTTATCAGCCCCTGTTGACTGGTCACGTCAAGGGCAAAGTCGCGCAGCGACAGGCCGCGCCACACGGCACTGTCCGCTTTTAAATTCACCGCCAGATTCATGTCGTTAAGCGGCGAATCAACATTGTTTTGCACACGCGGCGTCGCAATGACCGGCGCGCGCGCCACCGTCGCGTGCTGCTCCCCGCTGTTGCGGATCTGCGGCGCGTTGGCCATCAGGTTGTCGAAGTTAAGCTGCGTTGCGTGCAGCTGAAGCGCCAGCTGCTGCGGCGGCGTCAGGGAACCGGTCGCCTCGCCCGTTAACGCGCTGTCATTGGCGCTGAGCTGCATCTGGCTTAAGGTGAACTGCTGCGTATCGGCACGCCAGCTACCCTGCGCGCTCAGCGTGCCCTTAATGCCCTGTGGCGGTATATTGGCGCCGCTTAACGCATAGGTAAGCTCGTCGATTTTACCGCTCAGGCGCTGCGGATATTGCGCGGCGTCGAGCTGGCCTTTCAGCGACAGCGTGGCGTTGCGCTGATTGCGCGTCAGGCTGGTGCTGAGCTCAATGTTCGCCAGATGGCGCTCGTCCTGATTCAGGTTGAGATTGAGGTTGCGGAAATTATATTCTTCGCCGCCCGGCTGGCGCCAGATCAGCAGACTGTTGGCAACGCGGAGCTGGCTGATGTCGAACGACCAGCCGCTGGCTGGCGCGGCGGCATCGCTGCGTCCGGGAGCGATCGGGGCGTTTTGCGGCTGCTGCGGCTCGCTCTCCGGCGTGGCGCGCACTACGGCGTTGCTCAGCATGACCTGGCTGACGCTAAGCTGGTGCGACAGCAGCGGCCAGAGGTTAACGTCGAGCCGCATATTTTCCGCCGTAACCAGCGGCTGCGAAGCGCCGGGCGCGGTCAGGCTCATGCGCCCGGCCAGAATGCTGAGCTTAGGCCAGACGTGCCAGCGCAAATCGTCGCTCACTTCCAGCCGATAACCACTGCGTTGCTCGACCTGCTTCACCATATAGGATCGAAAATCGTTTGGATTGACCAACAGCACCAGCGCGGTCATGCCTGCAACGATGACCACCAGTAAAATGGCCAGCGTGGTTATCACTCTCTTCATTACATCCCCATATTCGCGGTTTAATCTTTGTCGATACGACTGGCGACAGCACCCTGCTGTCCGCGATATTTAGCGTCTTCGCGACGGTTATAAGGACGCGCCGCCGGGCCGGAAAGCGGCTCAAAGCTCAGCGCGCCAATCAGCATGCCCGGGCGCAGCGCCAGCGGCAGCTTACCGGAATTATAAAACTCCAGTACGATGCGACCCTGCCAGCCCGGATCGATGCGGTGCGCGGTGACGTGCACCATCAGCCCCAGACGCGCCAGTGAAGAGCGTCCATCCAGCCAGCCCACCAGATCGTCCGGAATAGTGACCGATTCGAAGGTCACCGCCAGCGCCAGTTCACCAGGATGGAGGAAAAAGGCTTCGCCTTCCGGCAGCACAATTTCATCGCTCATGACGCGATCCAGCGCAGCGCTCACTTCATCTTTTGGACCGCTTAAATCAATAAACGCCGCCGTGTGGCCCCGGAAAGTCCGGAACTGGTTGCCCAGGCGGACATCGACGGTTGCGCCGTTAATGCGCTCTACCGGCGGACGCGGATCGATGGCTAAGCGGCCATCATCCAGCCAGGCTTCAATATCGCGGTCACATAATCTCATTAACCTGTCTCCATGATATAAGTGTAGCGAACTGCCTGAAACTCGCCTGCCAGGCGGTTCGCCGCGCGTCAGACCCGACGCGCCTATTCAAAAAACTGGTTTATTTTAGCCTTGAGGATATCAATGGCGATGCGGTTTTTCCCGCCGCGCGGCACGATAATGTCGGCGTACTGCTTTGAGGGTTCGATAAACTGCAGGAACATCGGACGCACGGTTTTCTGATACTGACTCATCACCGAATCCATAGAGCGGCCGCGTTCGTTAACGTCGCGCTTCATGCGGCGCATCAGGCAGATATCCAGCGGGGTATCAACGAAAATCGAGAAGTTCAGCTCCTGACGCAGGCGCGCGTCGGTTAAGAGCAGAATGCCTTCAAGGATAATTACTTTCTTCGGCTTCAGGTGGATACTGTCGCGCGTGCGGGTGTGCTCGACGTAGCTGTAAACCGGTAAATCGATATCCTGGCCCGCTTTCAGCGCCTGCAGATGCTGCAGCAGCAGGTCGTGATCCATTGCGCTGGGATGGTCGTAGTTGGTTTTTACCCTCTCTTCCATGGTGAGGTGGGTCTGGTCCTTATAATAGGCATCTTCGGGGATGACACCGATATGCTCGTCACCGACCTGATCACGGATTTCACGATAGAGCGTGCTGGCGATTAAACTTTTTCCGGATGCGGAGGCACCGGCAATGCCCACAATCACGCACTGATGAGACTTGTCAGTCATACTTTTTAACGACCTGATACTGGAGCCTGCGCTGTACGCGGATTAAGCGTTTTGACGCAGGACGGGATGGAGAGGGTTTAGTAGGCGCTAAGTATAGGGATTTCATTCTTTTGACGCCAGAGAAAAGCCGCTGTTGGGATTTCAGAATTTCCCCTTTTCAAACCGAAACCATAACCCGATAAACTAACAGGCAGTTCTGTTTTTATTTATGCGGCTGGCGCATCAGGCAGCGGAAGCGCGTTCCCGCCCGCTAATGGCGCGGGAAAATTCATGCCAGCCCACACTAAAGGAAGATTATGCACTGGAGAACACTGACCTATTTTGGCGACAGCATGCTGTTGATCCCGACTGCGGTGATCATCGCGCTGATCCTGCCGTGGAAGAGCGATAATCGCCGCACGGTCTGGTACTGGCTGCTCGCCTTTGGCCTTGCCGGTCTGCTGGTAAGCCTGTCGAAGATTCTCTTTCTCGGTTTCGGCATCGGCAGCGCCCGCTTTAATTTTACCGGCTTTAGCGGCCACAGCGCGATGTCGGCGACGCTCTGGCCGGTTATGTTGTGGCTGGTTTCCGGCCGCTGGCCGACCCTGCTGCGTCTGCTCGCCATCGGCGTCGGCTACCTTATACCGCTTATGGTGGGCTTCTCGCGCCTGGTGATGCATGCGCACTCCGCCAGTGAAGTGGCGACCGGGCTGCTGCTGGGCTTTACCCTCAGTTCCGCCTTTCTGCTCAGCCAGCGCCGCACCGCGCTGAAGGGCTTTAGCTGGCCGCAGGTCGGCGCGGCCTTTTTAGTGCCGTTGCTGTTGATGGGCCATGGCCGCGTTGCCACCACGCAGCAGTTTCTTGAACGTTTCTCTGCGGATCTGGCCGGACTGGAAAAGCCTTTTACCCGCGCCGATCTGTTCCGCCAGTAACCTTTTCGCCGCTTTTTTTTGCGGCGACAGAGCCAGTCAATTCGTTGAATATCGCAGAAATTTGATTTAACAAACCCACAGCGACGGTGATGTGCTAGCATGCGCGGAAGAGTATGACTGGCGCATTTTTCGTCATTTTGACGCCGTGCGCGTTGCCGGGTTAGTAAATGAGTGTTGAACTGTTGTCCTCGCTGGACAAACCGCAAAACCGCCTGCTGAGCGCCCTGATTCTGGCCGTGCTCGCTTTTGTGCTGACGCTTTTTTGTCTGGAGCTGATCGTGTTCAGCGGGCGCATTTCGCCACTCTGGTTCGCGACCGCGCTGATGACTATCGTGGCATTTCGCGCGCCTTCCCGCCATGCGCCGTTGCTGCTGCTGGGCTGCGTGGCGGGCACCGGCCTGGCGAATGCGCTGATAATCGGACCTGAACTGGCGAATCTGAAATTCACGCTGCTGAATGTGCTGCAGGCGATCCTCGGCGGCGTTTTACTGCGCGGGCTGCTCAGTCGTCAGGCGCCGCTTAACTCCCTGCTCGACTGGCTGCGTTTTGTCCTGTCGGTAGGCGTTCTCACTCCTCTTCTGGGCGGGCTGCTGGCGCTGTGGATGCTGAACATCCACGGCAGCGGCACGTTGCCCTTTCTCTTAACCTGGGTGATTTCTGAAGTCATCGGCATGCTGGCGCTGGGTCCGGTGCTGTTACTGATGCCCTGGCCGCTCAGGATCGGCTCAATTAGCGTGCGACGCCTGGCAGAGTTCCTTTTTAACCTGCTGCTGACCGCTGGCGCGAGCTGGCTGGCGCTGCGCTTTATGCCCTGGCCATTCACCTTTATCGTGGTGATTTTGTTCTGGTGCGCCGTACGCCTGCCGAAGCGGGAGGCGTTTCTGCTGTTTCTGCTTAACGCCTGTACTATTTCGCTGGTTCTGGCGCTCGGCCTGGTAAGCATTGAAACGCCCGGCAATGCGCCCGGTCAGATAGCTAACTGGCTCCCCTTTCTACTGGTGCTGATGCCGAGCCATGTGATGTCGCTGGTCATGGATGCCTTTCAGCGCGAGAAGCACCATATCAGCGAAAGCGAAACCCGGTTTCGCCACGCGATGGAGTATTCCGCTATCGGCATGGCGCTGGTATCGCCGCAAGGGGTCTGGCTACAGGTCAATAATTCCCTGTGCCAGACGCTGGGCTTTCCCGCCGCCGAGCTGAAAAAGCGCACCTTCCAGCAGATCTCTCATCCCGACGATCTGGAGAACGATCTGCAACATGCGGACAGGCTGCTACGCGGCGATATTGACGCTTATACCATCGAAAAACGCTACTTCCGCAAAAGCGGCGAAATTGTCTGGGCGCGCCTGACGGTATCGCTGGTGCGTGACGCCGCGCGTAAACCGCTCTACTTTATTTCCCAGATTATCGATATCTCAGAGCTGAAGCAGAGCGAGCAGGTCAATCGTCATCTGATGGAGCGCATTACGCTGGCGAACGAAGCGGGCGAAATCGGCGTCTATGAGTGGAACCTTGTGCGCAATGAGATGATGTGGGATCGCCATATGTACGCGCTGTTCGGCCTGCCCGCGCACCAGCAGCCCAGCCGCGAGCTGTGGCGCAGCCAGGTGCATCCGGCAGATCGCGAGCGGCTCGATCTGGCGCTGATGACGTCAAAGGAAAGCGCCGACGTTTTCGATATTGAGTACCGCATTCAGCGCGCCGACGGCGTACACACACTGCGCACGCAGGCGCGCCGCTTCTTCAGTCAGGACGGACGCCTTGAACGTATGCTGGGCATCTGTCAGGACGTGACCCACCTGCGTAATCTTACCGACGCGCTGTTTCAGGAAAAAGAGCGGATGGCGATCACGCTGGACTCCATCGGCGAAGCGGTCATCAGCACCGACAGCGAAATGCGCGTGACCTTTATGAACCCGGTTGCGGAAAAGATGAGCGGCTGGCGTCAGGAAGAGGCGGCGGGAAAACCCTTGAGCGAACTGCTGCATATCACCCAGGGACGTCACGGCCCGCCGGTTGAGAACCTGCTGCTCCGCCGCCTGCCAACGGAAAAAACGACGCCCGAGCTGGATGACGAGCTGGTGCTGCACGCCGCTGACGGCGGTGTCGTAGAGATTCACTACAGCATAACGCCGCTGCGCACCCTGGAAGGCGAGGAGATCGGCGCGGTAATGGTCATTCAGGACGTCAGCGAATCGCGCAAAATGATGAAGCATCTCAGCTATAGCGCGCTGCATGATACCCTGACCGGCCTGCCGAACCGCGCCAGCTTCGAACGTCAGCTTCAGCGCCTGCTGAACGACGCCGTTGAGCATCAGCATCAGCATGTGCTGGCTTTTATCGATCTTGATAAATTTAAAGCGGTCAACGACAGCGCCGGGCACGCGGCAGGCGATGCGCTGCTGCGCGAACTTTCTGGGCTGATGCAGCGGCACCTGCGCGGCACCGATTTTCTGGCGCGCCTCGGCGGCGACGAGTTCGCCCTGCTGTTGCCGGAGTGCCCGATAGCGCAGGGGTGCGAGGTGGTGCAGCGCATCGTCTCGGCAGTCAATGGCTACACCTTTAACTGGCAGAACGACATTTTTCAGGTCGGCGCCAGCGCCGGTCTGACGCAGTTCTCCGCCACCAACGGCGTCGGCGCAGAGGTATTGTCGCAGGCGGATATCGCCTGTTATAACGCCAAAAAAGCGGGACGCGGGCGGCTGACGATCTATGCACCAGAAGCGCACTGAGCCGCTTGCCAGCCCCGCTCAGCTGCGCTAAAGTCGCCCCCTTTTTTCCGGGAGGGGCATCAGATGTTCATTGGTTTCGATTATGGTACGGCGAACTGTTCCATTGCGGTGTGCGAAAACGGCATGCCGCGCCTGCTGGCGCTGGAGAAGGGCCAGCGCCTGCTGCCGTCGATGATTGCCGCACCCACGCGCGAAGCGGTGAGCGAATGGCTCTACCGCCACCATCAGGTCGCGACGCCGGATGCGGAAACCACCGCGCTGCTGCAGCGCGCGCTGCGCTATAACCGCGAAGAGGACATCGAAGTATCGGCCGGCAGCGTGCAGTTCGGACTGAACGCGCTGCAGCACTATATGGTCGACCCGGAAGAGACCTGGTTCGTTAAATCCCCAAAATCCTTTCTCGGCGCCAGCGGGCTGAAACCGCAGCAGATCGCGCTGTTTGAAGATCTGGTCTGCGCCATGATGCGCCATATCCGCGAGCAGGGCGAAGCGCAGCTTGACGGCACTATCGACCAGGCGGTCATCGGCCGTCCCATCAACTTTCAGGGACTGGGCGGCGACGAAGCCAACGCACAGGCGCAGGGCATTCTGCTGCGCGCCGCGAAGCGCGCCGGTTTCCGCGACGTGGAGTTTCAGTTTGAGCCGGTCGCGGCAGGGCTCGATTTCGAAGCGACGCTGGATAAAGAGACGCGCGTGCTGGTGGTGGATATCGGCGGCGGCACCACCGACTGCTCGATGCTGCTGATGGGGCCGGAGTGGCGCAAGCTGTCGGACCGTCGTCAAAGCCTGCTCGGCCACAGCGGCTGCCGCGTCGGCGGCAACGATCTCGACATTATGCTGGCGTTTAAAACCCTGATGCCGCTGCTCGGGCTGGGCGGCAAGACGCAAAAAGGCACTGCCCTGCCCGCCCTGCCGTGGTGGAACGCGGTGGCGATTAACGACGTGCCAGCGCAAAGCGAATTCTATTCCGCCGCCTGCGGCAAACTGCTGCGCGATCTGGTGCGCGACGCGGAACAGGGCGAGCCAGTGGCGCATCTGCTGAAGGTGTGGCAGCAGAAGCTCGGCTATCGTCTGGTGCGCGCCGCGGAGGAGAGCAAAATCGCCCTTTCCGATCGCGCCTCCTTCGACGCCAGCCTCGACTTTATCGCCCCGCAGCTGCACGCCGTCATCAGCGACGGAATGTTGCAGGAGGCGATCAACCAGCCGCTGGAGCGGATTCTGGAGCAGGTGCATCTGGCGCTCGCCAGCTGCGACGCAAAACCAGAGGTAATTTATCTGACGGGCGGCAGCGCGCGTTCGCCGGTGCTGCGCGCCGCGCTGCAGCAGGCGCTGCCGGATACGCCCGTCGCCAGCGGCGATGATTTCGGTTCGGTAACGGCCGGTCTGGCGCGCTGGGCAGAGGTAATGTTTCGTTAATGTGCCAGCCTGGATGGGGGTTACAGAGAGCGGAGTCGTTCAGGAAGCGGAAGACGCAGTTCGAAGAGCAAAACAGCCCGCGACAGGGACAAAATTAAGCGGCCCATCGCGGGCCGCTTGTAGTTTTATCAGAAGTTGATATTGGCGCTGATGCCGCCAACAAAAGCATCTTTCACTTCGCTCACCGCACCCGGCGCAACGATATATTGCAGGTTCGGCCGCACCTGCAGCCATTTCGCCAGCTTCACGTTGTAGTAAAGCTCGTAGTTATATTCCGAACCATCCTGAATCGGCAGATAGGTCGGGCTGTTGAAGTCCGTCTCGCCGTTGGCGGCGTTCTGCTGACGCTGCGCACGCGTGTAATCACTGTTGACGTGAATACGACCCGCGGCAATGCCGATCTCATCTTCCGGACGCGCGTCAAACGGACCTGCCCAGGTAAAGGCGATCGACTGATAGTTATCGGTCTTCGAGGTTTTGTGATCGTTCATTACTGCCTGAACGGTCACGCCGATACCGCGGCTAACGTCGCCGCCCTGCGCGGTCAGCTGCTGTTGTAACAGCACATAGCCGCCATAGGCGTGATCTTTATCCTGATAGCCGCCGTCGCGCCAGCTGCCGTAAACGTCGCCGTTAACCGACGAGTAGTAGTAGCCGATGCGGTAGTTACCCGGCAGCTTGTCCGGACCCAGCGTCGGTTTCCAGCCCAGTTCCACCGGCACCATATTGCCTTCGGAGTTGCTGGTATCCAGACGGAAACCGTCGCCGCGATCGTAGTTGGCGCTGTTCTGGTTATAGAAACCGACCTGGAAGAAGACTTCCGGCGTGATGTTAACTTTTACGCGGCCGCCCCACTGCGATACCGGCCAGTTAAACCAGCGGTCGCCGCGCCAGTTGCCCGCCTGCCCGCTGCCGAACGCCAGGTTCTGGAACTTGCTGTCAAAGTTATCGAAATCTTCACCGACGGTGACGCGACCCGCTTTCAGGTTCACCACGTTGTCAAACAGTCCTTTGCTCAGCCAGAACTGTGTCAGACGCCAGGTTTGTCCGCGTCCATACACTTCCTGCACTGAAGAGAGCATGCCGGTGCGGCGATCGGCCACCTGATCGGAAATATTTTGGCCGTCGCGGTTGGTGATGGTCATCTGGAACTGTGCATCCTGCCAGTCGAGCAGCTTCTGCAGATCGAAATTGGCGCCGAACGCCCACTGATCGCTGTAGCGCATTGACGTGTTGGTATCGGCGCCGCCGCCGAGGTTCGATGCGCTTTCCATGGTGTAATTAACGTCAAATTTAATACCGTCGTTTTCCAGCTGCGTTCGCGTGCCGCCCCAGTCGCCGAACATGTAAGGCGAGTCGTAGCTGAACGCGTCTGCGGCCACAGCAGATGCGCTAAGCATGGCGAACATCAGGGAGCCGGCCGCAACACGGCGCAGCGGGAAATGTTGCACTGCTTTTTTTCTGTTCATAATCGTTCTTCTTATCTGAATGAAGGTTATTTCCACGCAGAGGATAGTGCTGCGAAAAGTTCAACTTTTGTAAAAAAGTGCGCACGAATAAGCAAAGAGACAGTTTCTTCAAACAAATGTGAAGGGGATCGCTGAACGGAAACGCGGTTAAGACGAACGCATTATATGGCACGCAAATTAAAGACGAGGCGTAAACGCCCCGTCTAACGCGATTAGCTGCTGGCCTGCGCCAGTTTTTCGATCTCTTCCGGCGTTAGACGCAGCTGCGTCGCGCCGATCAGATCGTCCAGCTGCGCCAGCGAGGTGGCGCTGACGATCGGTGCGGTAATACTCGGTCGCGCAATCTGCCACGCCAGCGCTACCTGGGTCGGCGTCACGTTATGCGCCTGGCTGATCTCATCAAGGGAGGCAAGGATCTTCAGACCGCGCGGGTTGAGATACTTCTCCACCACGCCCTGGCCGCGCGCGCTTTTGCTCGCGTCCGCGGCGCTGCGGTATTTGCCGCTCAGAAAGCCGCTTGCCAGCGAATAATAGTTAATCACGCCGAGACCGTGCTGCGTCGCCACCGCCTCCAGCGCCGACTCATAGCCTTCGCGATCGTAGAGATTATATTCAGGCTGCAGGGTCGCGTAGTGGGCGAGGCCCTGCTCTTCACTGATCTTCAGCGCCTCCTGCAGACGCGGCGCGCTGTAGTTAGAGGCGCCGATGGCGCGTACTTTGCCCTCTTTGATCAGCGAATCGAACGCGGCCAGGGTTTCCGCCAGCGGCGTATCTTCATCGTCGCGATGCGCCTGATAGAGATCAATATAGTCGGTTTGCAGACGGCGCAGCGAATCTTCCACCGCCTGACGGATATACTGCGGTTTCAGGCCAGTTTTCTCCGGCGACAGCTCCATGCCTACCTTGGTCGCCAGCACGATGCGGTCGCGTTTGCCGCTCTTTTTCAGCCAGTTGCCGATAATGGTCTCTGACTCGCCGCCTTTATTGCCCGGCGCCCAGCGCGAATAGACGTCGGCGGTATCAATAAACCACAGCCCTTTTTCCACCAGCGCATCCAGCAACGAAAACGACTGCTCCTGATCCAGGGTCCAGCCGAAAACGTTGCCGCCGAACGTCAGCAGCGGCACCTGAATGCCCGTATCGCCGAGCTGACGGGTTTCAACCTGACTCATCCTTTTCTCCTTTTGCAATAAATGACCTGTCCAAAAGCATAGCAAAAGCCAAAACATCCCTTTATACGTAATTCCTCCATAAGTTTGTTCCAGGAGGGATACTCAGGCCGTACTGACAGATATCCTTAATTCCTTCAACTTCTGCCCGCTTTGCGGGTCTACACTCTGCTATTTGCAGGCTGCCGCGTTTCAGCCTGCGTTTTGGGGATTTCGCTACTGCTGGAGAGCAAACGATAAGATGAACCGACCTTCCTTGTTGAAAAAGAGCCTGCTGGTGCTGGCGGTCATTGCTGCCGCCGCAGGCGGATACTACTGGTGGCATCATCCGGCGCAGCCCGACGCCGATCCTCAGGCCGCCGCCCGACCGCACCGCGGCAAAGGGGGTGCAGGGAGCGCGCCAGCGCCGGTTCAGGCTGCCACCGCCGTTAGCCAGAGCGTGCCGCACTTTCTCAGCGGGCTCGGCACCGTGACCGCCGCCAGCACCGTTACGGTACGCAGCCGCGTCGACGGCGAGCTGATGGCGATTCACTTTCAGGAAGGAGAGCAGGTCAAAGCGGGTCAACTGCTGGCGGAGATCGATCCGCGACCTTATCAGGTCGCCTTAACTCAGGCGCAGGGCCAGCTGGCGAAAGACCAGGCGACGCTGGCCAACGCTCGCCGCGATCTCGCGCGCTTTGAGAAGCTGGCGAAAACCTCGCTGGTGTCGCAGCAGGAACTGGATACCCAGCGTTCACTGGTGAGCGAAACCCTGGGTACTATCAAGGCGGACGAAGGCAGCGTCGCCAGCGCGCAGCTTAATCTTACCTACAGCCGCATTACCTCACCGATTGCGGGCCGCGTCGGCCTGAAACAGGTCGATGCAGGCAACTACATCACCAGCGGCGACACTAACGGGCTGGTGGTCATCACCCAGACCCATCCCATCGACCTTTTATTTAGCCTCCCGGAAAATGACCTGTCCGACATTATGCAGGCGCAAAAAAGCGGCCAGCCGCTGGTGGTCGAAGCCTGGGACCGCAGCAACCAGACGCTGCTGACGCAGGGCACGCTGCTCAGCATCGACAACCAGATTGACGCCACAACCGGCACCATCAAGATGAAGGCGCGCTTTGACAATCAGGACGACAAGCTCTTTCCTAACCAGTTCGTTAACGCGCGGCTGAAGGTCAATACCCTGCAGGATGCGATTGTGATCCCTACCGCCGCGCTGCAGATGGGCAATGAGGGCCACTTTGTCTGGGTGGTCAACAGCGACAACAAGGTGAGCAAGAAAAGCGTCACTGCCGGACTGCAGGACAGCCGCCAGGTGGTGATCACCGCCGGGCTCAGCGCGGGCGAACGCGTGGTCACCGACGGTCTGGATCGCCTGACGGAAGGGGCGCAGGTTGAAGTGGTTGCGCCGCAAAGCACCGCGCTGAAAAGCAGTCGCGCGGCGCAACCGGCGAAAGGAGCGCGCGAGTAATGCAGGTTATGCCTCCTGACGCCAACGGCGGGCCGTCGCGTCAGTTTATTTTACGTCCGGTCGCCACCACGCTGCTGATGATCGCGATTCTGCTGGCGGGCATCCTCGGCTACCGTTTTCTGCCGGTTTCGGCGCTGCCGGAAGTGGACTACCCCACCATACAGGTAGTGACGCTCTACCCCGGCGCCAGCCCGGATGTCACGACCTCCTCCATAACCGCGCCGCTCGAACGCCAGTTCGGCCAGATGTCGGGACTGAAACAGATGGCGTCGCAAAGCTCCGGCGGCGCATCGGTTATCACCCTGCAGTTCCAGCTCACGCTGCCGCTCGACGTCGCCGAGCAGGAAGTGCAGGCTGCCATCAACTCCGCCACCAGCCTGCTGCCCAATGACCTGCCCAATCCGCCGGTCTACAGCAAGGTCAACCCCGCCGACCCACCGATCATGACGCTGGCGGTCACCACCAGCAGCATGCCGCTGACTCAGGTGCAGGATATGGTGGAGACGCGCGTCGCGCAGAAGATCTCTCAGGTCTCCGGCGTTGGTCTGGTGACGCTCTCCGGCGGTCAGCGCCCGGCGGTTCGCGTGCAGATGAACGCCCAGGCGCTGGCGTCGCTGGGCCTCACCAGCGAACAGGTACGTACCGCCATCAGCAGCGCCAACGTCAACTCGGCGAAAGGCAGCCTCGACGGCCCGGAACGCGCCATTACTCTTTCCGCCAATGATCAGATGAAGTCGGCGGAGGATTATCGCCAGCTGATTATCAGCTATAAAAATGGCGCGCCGGTGCGGCTGGGTGATGTCGCGACGATCGAACAGGGGGCGGAGAACCGCTGGCTCGGTGCCTGGGCGAACCGCGAGGCCGCCATTGTGCTTAACGTACAGCGGCAGCCGGGCGCCAATATTATCGCCACCGCCGATAATATCCGCGCGCTGCTGCCATCGCTCACCGCTACGCTGCCGAAGTCGGTGAAGGTGCAGTTGCTGAGCGACCGCACGACCAATATCCGCGCCTCGGTCACCGATACCCAGCACGAGCTGATGCTGGCGATTGGCCTGGTGGTGATGATTATTTATCTGTTTCTGCGCAACGTGCCTGCGACCCTTATCCCCGCGGTCGCCGTGCCGCTATCGCTGGTCGGCACCTTCGCCGCGATGTACTTCCTTGGCTTCTCCATCAATAACCTGACGCTGATGGCGCTGACTATCGCCACCGGCTTCGTGGTGGACGACGCTATCGTGGTGATTGAGAACATTACGCGCTACCTGGAGAAAGGCGAAACGCCTCTTGTTGCCGCGCTCAAGGGCGCAGGCGAAATCGGCTTTACCATTATCTCCCTCACCTTTTCGCTTATCGCGGTATTGATCCCGCTGCTGTTTATGGGCGATGTGATTGGCCGTCTGTTCCGCGAGTTCGCCGTCACGCTGGCGGTGGCGATCCTTATCTCCGCCGTGGTCTCTCTGACGCTGACGCCGATGATGTGCGCGCGTATGCTGAGCGCCGAATCGTTGCGCAAGCAGAACCGCTTTTCGCGCGCCAGCGAAGCCTTTTTCGAACGGGTGATCGCTGGCTATGGCCGCTGGCTGCGCAAGGTGCTGGCGCACCCCTGGCTGACGCTGTCGGTCGCGCTCGGCACGCTGCTGCTTACCGTACTGCTGTGGATCCTTATTCCGAAAGGCTTTTTCCCGCAGCAGGATAATTCGATTATTCAGGGCACGCTGCAGGCGCCACAGAGCGCCTCTTACGCCAGCATGGCGGAGCGCACGCGCGACGTCGCCTCGCTGGTTATGAAAGATCCGGCGGTGCAGAGCATGACCTCTTTCGTCGGCGTGGACGGCACCAATGCGGCGCTTAACAGCGCGCGCCTGCAGATTAACCTGAAGCCGCTAAGCGAACGCGATGACCGCATCCCACAGGTGCAGCATCGGCTGCAGCAGCAGGTAAGCCACCTGCCCGGCGTAACGCTGTGGCTGCAGCCGGTGCAGGATCTCACGATTGAAACCCAGTCGAGCCGCACGCCCTATCAGTTTACGCTCCAGTCCGGCTCGCTGGCGTCGCTCAGTAGCTGGGTGCCGAAGCTGCTGGACGCGCTGCGTCAGTCCCCTGAACTGCGCGATATCAGCAGCGACTGGCAGGATCAGGGGCTGGAGGCGTACGTTAACGTCGATCGCGACAGCGCCAGCCGCCTCGGCATCAGCATGGCCGATATTGATAACGCGCTCTATAACGCCTTCGGCCAGCGCCTGATTTCGACCATTTATACTCAGGCGAACCAGTACCGCGTGGTGCTGGAACAGGATAACCGCGCCACGCCGGGCCTGGCGGGTCTGGAAGGCATCCGCCTGGCCAGTGCCGACGGCGGCAGCGTGCCGCTCAGCGCCATTGCGAAGATTGAGCAGCGCCACAGCGCGCTCAGCGTCAACCATCTCGACCAGTTCCCGTCGGCGACCTTCTCCTTTAACGTCGCCGATGGCTACTCGCTGGGCGACGCGGTGAAAGCGGTCAGCGCGGCGGAAGAGCGCCTCGGCATGCCTGCGGAGCTGATGACTCAGTTCCAGGGCAGCACGCTGGCGTTCGAGGCGGCGCTGACCAGCACTGTCTGGCTGATCGTTGCGGCCATCGTCGCGATGTATATCGTGCTCGGCGTGCTCTATGAGAGCTTTATCCACCCCATCACCATTTTGTCGACGCTGCCCACCGCTGGCGTTGGCGCGCTGCTGGCGCTGATGCTGAGCGGCGGCGAGCTGGATATCATCGCCATTATCGGCATTATTTTGCTGATCGGCATCGTGAAGAAGAATGCCATCATGATGATCGACTTCGCGCTGGCCGCCGAGCGCGAACAGGGCATGGCACCCTTTGACGCTATCTATCAGGCGTGCCTGCTGCGTTTTCGTCCGATTCTGATGACCACGCTGGCGGCGCTGCTGGGCGCCCTGCCGCTGATGCTCAGCACCGGCGTCGGCGCGGAGCTGCGCCATCCGCTCGGCATCGCGATGGTGGGCGGGTTGATCCTGAGCCAGGTGCTGACGCTGTTTACCACGCCGGTGATCTATCTGCTGTTTGATCGACTGGGTCAGGCCGCGCGCCGCCGCTTTAGCGGCCGGGAGGCGGAGCAGTGAGGCTCTTTGCGCTCTTTATTCATCGCCCGGTCGCCACCACGCTGCTGACTATCGCCATTGCGCTGGCGGGTGCGCTCGGTTTTCGGCTGCTGCCGGTGGCGCCGCTGCCGCAGGTCGATTTTCCGGTGATTGTCATCTCCGCCTCGCTGCCGGGCGCGTCGCCGGAAATTATGGCTTCGTCAGTGGCGACGCCGCTGGAGCGCTCGCTGGGACGCATCGCCGGCGTCAGCGAAATGACCTCCACCAGCTCGCTCGGCAGCACGCGCATTATTCTGGTATTCGACTTTGACCGCGATATCAACGGGGCGGCGCGCGACGTGCAGGCGGCCATCAACGCGGCGCAAAGCCTGCTGCCGACCGGGATGCCGAGCCGCCCGACCTACCGCAAGGTTAACCCGTCGGACGCGCCGATTATGATCCTGACGCTGACGTCGGATATCTATAATCCCGGCCAGCTTTACGACTATGCCTCCACCCAGTTGGCGCAGAAACTGTCGCAAATTGAAGGGGTCGGCGACGTGACGGTCGGCGGCAGCTCGCTGCCTGCGGTGCGCGTTGCGCTGAATCCGCAGGCGCTGTTTAACCAGGGCGTTTCGCTGGACGCGGTGCGTGAGGCGATCGCCAACGCCAACCAGCGTCGTCCGCAGGGCGCGCTGGAGGATCGCCAGCAGCGCTGGCAGCTGCGCACCAATGACGAACTGAAAACCGCCAGCGACTATGCGCCGCTGGTGGTGCACTACAGCAACGGCGCGGCGGTTAAGCTCGCCGACGTCGCCAGCGTGCGGGACTCAGTGCAGGACGTGCGCAACGCAGGGATGGCGGACGGCAAGCCCGCCGTGCTGCTACTGGTGCGTAAAACGCCAGAGGCGAACGTGATCGATACCGTCGACCGCATTCGCGCCGAGCTGCCGACACTACACGAAACCATTCCCGCCGCCATTGATCTGCAGATCGCACAGGACCGCTCGCCCACCATCCGCGCCTCGCTGCATGAGGTCGAGCAGTCCCTGACCATCGCCGTGGTGCTGGTCATTATGGTGGTATTCGTTTTTCTGCGATCCGGGCGCGCTACGCTCATCCCCGCCGCCGCCGTGCCGGTATCGCTGATCGGCACCTTTGCCGCGATGTACCTCTGCGGCTTTAGCCTGAATAACCTGTCGCTGATGGCGCTGACCATCGCTACCGGTTTCGTGGTGGATGACGCCATTGTGGTGCTGGAGAATATCGCGCGCCACGTCGAGGCGGGCATGAAGCCTTTGCAGGCGGCACTGACCGGCGTGCGTGAGGTAGGCTTTACCGTGCTGTCGATGAGCCTGTCGCTGATCGCCGTCTTTTTGCCGCTGCTGATGATCGGCGGGCTGATAGGCCGCTTTTTCTCGGAGTTCGCCATTACGCTGTCGGTCGCGATCGCCATCTCTATGGTGGTCTCGCTTACCCTGACGCCGATGATGTGCGCTTACCTGTTGAAACCGCACAGGGCGCGCAGCCAGCCGCGTCGGCGCGGCGCGGGCCGCATGCTGCTGGCGATCCAGCAGGGTTACGGCCGCTCGCTGGGCTGGGTGCTGAACCATGCGCGCTGGGTGCTGCTGCTGCTTTTCGGCACGATCGCCCTCACCGTCTGGCTGTTTATTCAGGTGCCGAAAACCTTTATGCCGGAGCAGGATACCGGCCGGCTCTCCGGCTCTATTTCCGCCGATCAGAGCATCTCCTTTCAGGCGATGCGCCAGAAGCTACAGGATTTTATGGTGATCGTGAAAGCTGACCCGGCAGTGGAGAGCGTGGTGGGCTTTACCGGCGGGATGCGCACCAACAGCGGTTCGATGTTTATTTCGCTGAAGCCGCTTTCGGAGCGCAGCGAAAACGCCCAGGCGGTTATTGCCCGACTGCGCGCGAAGCTGGCGAAAGAGCCTGGCGCGAATCTCTATCTCAATGCGGTGCAGGATCTGCGCGCCGGCGGCCGCGAATCGAATGCCAGCTATCAGTATTCGCTGCTCTCCGACGATCTCGCCGCGCTGCGCGAATGGGAGCCGAAAATCCGCCAGGCCTTCTCCGCGCTGCCGCAGCTGGCGGACGTAAACTCGGATCAGCAGGATAAAGGCAGCGAAATGGCGTTGCTCTACGATCGTGAAAGCATGTCGCGTCTCGGCATAGACGTCTCCCAGGCGAACGCGCTGCTAAACAACGCCTTCGGCCAGCGGCAGATCTCCACCATCTATCAGCCGCTGAATCAGTACAAAGTGGTGATGGAGGTCGATCCGCGCTACACCCAGGATATCAGCGCGCTGAATCAGATGTTTGTGATTAATGGTGACGGCAAGGCGGTTCCGCTGTCGTGGTTCGCCCGATGGCAGCCCGCCAACGCGCCGCTGTCGGTAAACCATGAAGGGCTCTCCGCCGCCTCGACCATCTCCTTCAACCTGCCAGAGGGCGTTTCGCTGTCAGAAGCCTCTGCGGCGATCGACCGCACGATGATTGCGCTCGGCGTGCCCTCCAGCGTACGCGGCAGCTTTGCCGGTACTGCGCAGGTGTTTGAGCAGTCGCAGAGCAGCCAGCTCTGGCTGATGCTCGCCGCTATCGCCGCCGTCTATATCGTGCTGGGGATCCTGTATGAGAGCTACGTTCATCCGCTGACGATCCTTTCGACGCTGCCCTCGGCGGGCGTCGGCGCGCTGCTGGCGCTGACGCTGTTCAATACGCCTTTCAGCCTCATCGCCCTTATCGGTATTTTGCTGCTGATCGGCATCGTCAAGAAGAACGCCATTATGATGGTGGATTTTGCACTGGATGCGCAGCGCAGCGGCAATCTGAGCGCGCGCGACGCTATTTTTCAGGCGTGCATGCTGCGTTTCCGCCCTATTCTGATGACCACGCTTGCCGCGTTGTTCGGCGCGCTGCCGCTGGTGCTCACCAGCGGCGACGGCGCAGAGCTGCGTCAGCCGCTCGGCATCACCATCGCTGGCGGGCTGATTATGAGCCAGTTGCTGACGCTCTACACCACGCCGGTGGTCTATCTCTATATGGATAAGCTGCGGCGCAGGCGCGGCAAAGTAGCCTGCCCGGTGGAGAGTTAAGGAGAGGAGAGAAAAGAAGAATGAATGCCCAAAAAGCCACGGTTCGCTGGCAGCTATGGATTGTCGCTTTCGGTTTCTTTATGCAAACGCTGGACACCACCATCGTCAACACCGCCATTCCGTCGATGGCGCATGATCTGGGCGTCAGTCCGCTGCATATGCATTCGGTGATCGTCTCCTATCTGCTGACGGTAGCGGTGACGCTGCCGATGAGCGGCTGGCTGGCGGACCGCTTCGGCGTGCGTAACATCTTCTTCAGCGCTATCGTGCTGTTCAGCGTCGGTTCGCTGCTCTGCGCCTTCTCCTCAACGCTGGACCAGCTGGTGATGGCGCGCGTGGTGCAGGGCATCGGCGGCGCGATGATGGTGCCGGTCGGTCGCTTAACCGTTATGAAAATCGTGCCGCGCGAGCAGTATATGTCAGCGATGACCTTTGTGACCCTGCCGGGACAGATCGGCCCGCTGGTCGGCCCGGCGCTCGGCGGCGTGCTGGTGGAGTATGCCAGCTGGCACTGGATCTTTCTGATTAATATTCCCGTCGGCATTGTTGGCGCTATCGCCACTATCACGCTGATGCCGAACTACTCAATGAAGACGCGGCGCTTCGACTTTCTCGGCTTTCTGCTGCTGGCTGCCGGTATGGCGACGCTGACGATGGCGCTCGACGGCCAGCGCAGCAGCGGTGGTTCGCCGCTGCTGCTGGGCGCGATGATCCTGATCGGCGTTTTCTCGCTGCTGTTTTATCTGATGCATGCGCGCAGCAACGACAACGCGCTGTTCAGCCTGAAACTGTTCGACAGCCCTGTCTACTCGATTGGTCTTCTCGGCAGCTTCCTCGGCCGCATCGGCAGCGGCATGCTGCCTTTTATGACGCCGATTTTTTTGCAGGTTGGCATGGGCTATACGCCGTTTCACGCCGGGCTGATGATGATCCCGATGGTGCTTGGCAATATGGGCATTAAACGCGTGGTGGTGCGCATCGTTAACCTGTTCGGCTACCGCAATACGCTGGTCGGCACCACCCTGGCGCTCGCCGTAGTGGTGCTGCTTTTCCCGGTAGTGGCGCTGCTCGGCTGGATATGGCTGCTGCCGCTGGTGCTGCTGATGCAGGGCATGGTGAACGCGCTGCGCTTCTCCTCCATGAACACGCTGACGCTGAAAGATCTGCCGGACGAGCTCGCCTCCAGCGGCAACAGCCTGCTGTCGATGATTATGCAGCTGTCGATGAGTATTGGCGTCACCATCGCCGGTCTGCTGCTGGGCGCTTTCGGCCAGGACGCGCTGGGCAGCAGCGACAATACCCATACGCTGTTTATGACCGCTTACGCCTGCATGGCGCTGATTATCGCCCTGCCCGCGCTGGTGTTCTGGCGCGTGCCGAAGGAAACCAGTAAAAACGTCGATCTGCGACGCCGGAGAAAACCATGAAGTCCCCTTTGCGCCTGGGCATCAGCGCCAAACTTTTTTTAGCGATTTTTTCTACCTGCATGCTGGTGCTGATCACCATGCACTGGGGCGTGCGTCTGAGTTTCGAGCACGGCTTCGTCGACTATATCAAGCGCGGCAACGAGCAGCGGCTCGCCATGCTCGGCGACGCGCTGGCCGATCAATATGAACAGCACGGCAGCTGGGATTTTCTGCGCCATAACGATCGACTGGTGTACACCATGCTGCGCTCGCTGGAGCAGAATCCCGACAGCAGCAACCAGCTGCCGCCGCACGGCTGGCGTACCCAGTTCTGGATTATCGACCAGCAGTATAAGGTGCTGGCGGGGCCGCGCGCGCCGGTGCCGCCGGAAGGCTCACGGCGCAATATCACCACCAGCAACGGCAAAATAGTTGGCTGGGTGGTCGGTTCGCCGCCGGAGCGCCTGACGCGCAGCACCGATATTAACTTCGATCATCAACAAAGGCGCACCAGCTGGCTGATCGTCGGCCTGTCGACGTTGCTGGCGGCGCTGGTGACCTGGCTGATGTCGCGCGGCCTGCTGGCACCGGTCAAACGGCTGGTGGCGGGCACGCACCATCTGGCGGCGGGCAACTTCGCCACGCGCGTCGAAGTCGGCAGCCGCGACGAACTGGGCCAGCTGGCGCAGGATTTTAACCGCCTCGCCAGCTCGCTGGAGAAGAACGAGAGCATGCGTCGCGCCTTTATGGCCGATATTTCTCACGAGCTGCGCACGCCGCTGGCGATCCTGCGCGGCGAACTGGAGGCGATGCAGGATGGCGTACGCCAGCTGACGCCGGAGGCGATTGGCTCGCTGCTGAGCGAAGTCGGCGTGCTCAGCAAGCTGGTGGACGATCTGCATCAGCTTTCGCTTTCAGACGAGGGTGCCCTCGCCTATCGCAAGCAGGCCACCGATCTGGTGCAGCTGCTGGAAGTGAGCGCGGGCAGCTTTAACGAGCGCTATCGCAGCCACGGCCTGACGCTGGCGCTGCAAATGCCGGACGAAGCCCCCTTTTTCGGCGATCCCGACCGCCTGATGCAGCTGTTCACCAACCTGCTGGAGAACAGCCTGCGCTATACCGACGCGCCGGGCCAGGTTGAGGTGCGGCTCTGGTATGAAGCGCCCTGCTGGCGGATGAGTTTTGCCGACAGCGCGCCGGGCGTGGACGCGCAGCAGCAGGCGAAAATATTCGAGCGTTTTTACCGCACCGAAGGGTCGCGCAATCGCGCCAGCGGCGGCTCAGGGCTGGGGCTGGCTATCTGCAAAAACATCGTCGACGCGCACGGCGGCCATATCGCTGCGGAGCACTCTGATTTAGGTGGACTGAAAATCACGCTACAATTGCGCTATGTCCCCCAGCCGTAACTGATGATGAACCCCGAAAAAACCGACCCGCTGATTCTGGTAGTGGAAGACGAGCCGAAGCTGGCGCAGCTGATGATCGACTATCTGGAAGCTTCTAACTACCGCACCCATCATATTGCCCACGGCAGCGACGTGCTGCCTTTCGTCCAGCAGACGCCGCCCGATTTGATGCTGCTGGACCTGATGCTGCCCGGCAGCGACGGCCTGACGCTATGCCGCGAAATCCGCCGCTTCTCTGAGCTGCCGATCATTATGGTGACGGCGCGCACCGAGGAGATCGATCGCCTGCTTGGCCTGGAGATTGGCGCGGATGATTATATCTGTAAGCCTTTCAGCCCGCGCGAAGTGGTGGCGCGGGTGAAAACCATTCTGCGCCGCGTCAGGCGCGCGCCGGAAGAAGCGGGCAAAGCGTCGCTGCTGAAAATTGACGAGAACCGTTTCCAGGCGAGCTGGCACGACCAGCCGCTGGAGCTAACGCCCGCCGAGTTCCGCCTGCTGAAAACCCTGGCGCTGGAGCCGGGAAAAGTCTTTTCGCGTGAGCAGTTGCTGAATCATCTTTACGACGACTACCGCGTCGTCACCGATCGCACCATCGACAGCCATATTAAAAATCTGCGGCGCAAGCTGGAAAGCCTCGACGCCGACCAGCCGTTTATCCGCGCCGTGTACGGCATGGGCTATCGCTGGGAAGCGGATCTGTGTCAGTTGATCTAGATCAATTGATTTGCTCTCTCCGCCGCCTACAATTCCGCACCTTTTGCAGGGCCGTTAAGGTGACGACCGCTGCACGTGCCGCGCCAGGCGGCATGCTGACCTGACATCAGTGAGAACACCATGAAACCAGAACTGCTTTCTCCAGCGGGAACGCTGAAGAATATGCGTTACGCCTTTGCCTATGGCGCAGACGCGGTCTATGCCGGACAGCCGCGCTACAGCCTGCGCGTGCGCAATAATGAATTTACCCATGACAACCTTGCCAAAGGGATTGCCGAAGCGCACGCGCTGGGCAAGAAATTCTATGTCGTGGTCAATATCGCGCCGCATAACGCTAAGCTGAAAACCTTTATTCGCGACCTGACGCCGGTCGTAGAGATGCAGCCCGATGCGCTGATCATGTCCGATCCCGGTTTAATTATGCTGGTGCGCGAAGCTTTTCCGCAGATGCCGATCCACCTTTCCGTGCAGGCCAATGCGGTCAACTGGGCGACGGTGAAATTCTGGCAGCAGATGGGGCTGACGCGCGTGATCCTGTCGCGCGAGCTGTCGCTGGAGGAGATCGCCGAGATCCGCCAGCAGGTGCCGGAGATGGAAATTGAGATCTTCGTACACGGAGCGCTCTGTATGGCCTACTCCGGTCGCTGTCTGCTTTCAGGCTATATGAACAAGCGCGACCCGAATCAGGGCACCTGCACCAACGCCTGCCGCTGGGAATATAAGGTTGAGGAAGGGAAGCAGGACGAGGCAGGCAATATCGTCGAGGTGCAGGAGGTGACGCCGACGCTGGGTCTTGGCCAGCCCACCGATAAGGTGTTCCTGCTGGAAGAGAAGATGAAGCCGGGCGAGGTCATGAGCGCCTTTGAAGATGAGCACGGCACCTACATTATGAACTCTAAGGATCTGCGCGCGGTAGCGCACGTCGAGCGCCTGAGCGCAATGGGAGTTCATTCGCTGAAAATCGAAGGCCGTACCAAATCCTTCTACTATTGCGCGCGTACGGCGCAGGTTTACCGCCGCGCTATCGACGACGCCGCGGCCGGGAAACCCTTCGATCCCGAGCTGCTGACCACGCTGGAGGGGCTGGCGCATCGCGGCTATACCGAGGGCTTTTTGCGCCGCCATACGCACGACAGCTACCAGAACTACGCGCAGGGCTATTCGATCTCGGAACGCCAGCAGTTTGTCGGCGAATTTACCGGCGAGCGTCGCGGCGACTGGGCGGAAGTGGCGGTAAAAAATAAGTTTCTGCTCGGCGACAGCCTGGAGATCATGACGCCCAACGGCAATCTGAACTGCAGGCTGGAAGCGATGCAGGATGCGCGCGGCGCGGCCATTGACGTCGCGCCTGGCGACGGCCATCGCGTCTGGATACCGGTGCCTGCGGATGTCGGGCTGGCGTTTGGCCTGCTGCTGCGCAATTTCACCGACGGCAGCAGCACGCGGGATCCCCATAGCAAATTACTCACGTCGCGCAAGTAAACAGACGAAGTTAGAACAGGATCACAGACCGCCGCTGCGCGCTCCTTTATAGTCGCGCCTGCTGCGAACGAGTAACAACTAATAGCTGTTGTATCAGGAACCACCTCATTCACCCGCCCGGCTCCCCCGTGCGGGTTTTCTTTTTTCCGCTTTTCTCCCGTAAATTTTCCCTCCTGACTATGCTATAAGCAGAAATCTTTGTGGGTTTTCAAGGAATGGATAATGGAAAAACAATCGCTTACTCTAATAATTCTTAACGGCAAAGGCGCAGGTAACGAGGAGTTGCGCGCGGCTGTCACGACGCTGCGCGATGAGGGCTTTGCCATCGCCGTGCGCGTTACCTGGGAGAAAGGCGACGGCGAACGTTACGTCGAGGAAGCGCTGCGACTGGGCGCAGAGACCATCGTTGCTGGCGGCGGCGACGGCACTATTAACGAAATCGCCACCGCGCTGACCGCCGTTGATGCCGCCCGACGGCCGGTGCTGGGCATTCTTCCTCTTGGCACCGCCAACGATTTTGCCACCAGCGTCGGCATTCCTGCCGAAATGGAGCCCGCGCTGCGCCTGGCGGTTCAGGGCAAGGCTCACGTTATCGACCTGGCGCGGGTTAATCAGGATCGCTTTTTCATTAATATGGCGACCGGCGGTTTCGGCACCCGCATCACGACCGAAACGCCGGAGAAGCTGAAGTCTGCGCTGGGCGGCGTCTCCTATTTTATTCACGGACTGATGCGGATGGACACGCTGAAACCCGATAGCTGCGAGATTACCGGCCCTGAGTTTCACTGGCAGGGCGACGCGCTGGCGATTGGCGTCGGCAACGGGCGTCAGGCGGGCGGCGGCCAGCGTTTGTGTCCATCGGCGCTGATCAATGACGGCCTGCTGGACGTCAGCATCGTCACCGCGCAGGAGCTGCTGCCCACCCTGCTGCACTCGCTGACCAGCAACGACGACAATCCGAATATTGTGACCGCTAAACTCACTTCGCTGCGCATCGTTTCGCCAAATGAGATGACCTTTAACCTGGATGGCGAACCGCTCTCCGGCCGCGAGTTCGACATTGAGGTACTACCCGGCGCGCTTAGCTGCCGTCTGCCGCCGCAGTGCGCGTTGCTGGCCTGACGTTAGCCTCCCGGGCGCTGAGTCAAGCGCCGCTCTGGCTAAACCGGCTGCGCTGACGTGCGCAGCATCACCCAGTGACATAAAGGCAAAAGAGACTATCCCTGTCTGCTCGTCCCGCGTCATTCACGGCGCGGGACGTTTTGCTTTTCGGGGCGTGCTGCCTGCTTGTTAGCTTTTCTGCCGCTGGCGCGGGCTTAAGAGCTGCGCGCCAGCCCTGACATTCTCTCTGTGATTGTCTTCACAACTCTGCAACCTCAACTTGTATGGTAGTATAAATGCGCGTACTTTTTCAGCATTGATTGCTGAATGAAGGCCACGGAAAAATGAAAATTGTTAACGCTGAAGTCTTTGTTACCTGCGCAGGCAGAAACTTCGTTACGCTGAAAATCACCACCGATGAAGGCATTACCGGCATCGGCGACGCGACCCTTAACGGCCGCGAACTGCCGGTCGCCTCCTACCTGAAAGATCATGTGTGTCCGCAGCTGATTGGCCGCGACGCGCATCAGATCGAGGATATCTGGCAATATTTCTATAAAGGCGCCTACTGGCGTCGCGGGCCGGTCACCATGTCAGCTATCTCTGCGGTCGATACGGCGCTGTGGGATATCAAAGGCAAAGCCGCCAATATGCCGCTCTACCAGCTGCTGGGCGGCGCCTCGCGCACCGGCGTTATGGTCTATTGCCACACCACCGGCCATACCATCGATGAAGTGATGGATGACTACGCAAAGCACAAGGAGATGGGCTTCAAAGCGATTCGCGCCCAGTGCGGCGTGCCGGGCATGAAAACCACTTACGGCATGGCGAAAGGCAAAGGGCTGGCCTATGAGCCAGCAACCAAAGGGAACTGGCCGGAAGAGCAGCTGTGGTCAACGGAGAAGTACCTCGACTTTACGCCGAAGCTGTTTGAAGCCATCCGCGATAAATTCGGCTTCAACGAACACCTGCTGCACGATATGCATCACCGCCTGACGCCGATCGAAGCGGCGCGCTTCGGCAAAAGCGTCGAAGATTACCGCCTGTTCTGGATGGAAGACCCGACGCCCGCTGAAAACCAGGCGTGCTTCCGCCTGATCCGCCAGCATACCGTCACGCCGATTGCGGTCGGCGAAGTGTTCAACAGTATCTGGGACTGCAAGCAGCTGATTGAAGAGCAGCTGATCGACTATATCCGCACCACCATCACCCACGCAGGCGGCATCACCGGCATGCGCCGCATCGCCGATTTCGCCTCGCTCTACCAGGTACGCACCGGCTCGCACGGCCCCTCGGATCTCTCGCCGGTCTGCATGGCGGCGGCGCTCCACTTTGACCTGTGGGTGCCGAATTTCGGCGTGCAAGAGTATATGGGCTTCTCCGAGCAGATGATGGAGCTGTTTGACGCCAACTGGCGCTTCGAAGATGGCTTTATGCATCCGGGCGACAAGCCGGGGCTGGGTATCGAATTTAATGAAAAGCTGGCGGCGAAATATCCCTATGAACCCGCTTATCTGCCAGTGGCCCGTCTGGAAGACGGCACACTGTGGAACTGGTAAGGAGCGCATCATGAAAAGCGTTGTTATAGAACAACCCGGCACGCTGGTTCTGGCGGAGCGTCCGTTACCTGCACCCGCTGCGGGCGAAGTACGCGTAAAGGTGAAATACGCCAGCATCTGCGGCTCCGACGTGCATATCTGGCATGGCCATAACCCTTTCGCTAAATATCCGCGCGTCATCGGCCATGAATTTTTCGGCGTGATTGATGCCGTCGGCGACGGTGTTGACGCCAGCCGCATCGGCGAACGCGTGGCGGTCGATCCCGTCGTCAGCTGCGGCCACTGCTATCCCTGCTCGGTAGGCCGCCCTAACGTTTGCACCACGCTGAGCGTGATCGGCGTACATCGCGACGGCGGCTTCAGCGAGTATAGCGTCGCGCCCGCCAGCAACGCTTATACCCTGCCGACGACCATCCCTGACAGGCTGGCCAGTATGGTGGAACCTTTCACTATCGCGGCCAATATTACCGCGTTCCTTAAGCCGCAGCCGCAGGATGTGGCGCTGATTTACGGCGCGGGTCCGATGGGCCTGACGGCGATTCAGGTGCTGAAAGGAGTCTATAAGGTAGCGCAGGTGCTGGTGGTGGATCGTCTGCCGGAGCGTCTTGAGCTGGCGCAGGCCAGCGGCGCGGATCGCGTCTTCAACAACGCCGAAGTGGCGCTGGCGGCGCAGCTGGAAGGGGTGCAGCCGACGTTGATTATTGATGCCGCCTGCCATCCGTCGATTCTGGCAGAAGCAGCGGCGATCGCCTCGCCCGCCGCGCGTATCGGACTGCTCGGCTTCTCCGGCGAGCCGTGTAGCATCACGCAACAAAGTCTCACCAGCAAAGAGCTGTCGCTGTTTACCTCTCGCCTTAACAGCCATCGCTTTCCACAGGTCATTGAGTGGATGGAACAGGGGCTGATCCAGCCAGAAAAACTGGTTACGCACTACTTTTCGCTCGACGAAATCGAACGCGCGATGACGCTGTTCGAAAAAGACCCCCGCACCTGCTGTAAGGTCGTTTTAGAGATGTAGCCGCCTTGCCTCACCGGGGATTCAGCCGGCAGCGCGCTGCCGGCCTACTATCACTATAAAAAAGCGTTGGAGCCACTATGTTTAAAAATCTGCGCTGGACAATTGTACTGCTGTTGTTTCTTGTTTACATGATCAACTACCTCGATCGTGTCGCCCTCTCCCTTACTCTGCCGCTGGTAGAAAAAGATCTGGCGATCAACGCCGAACAGTTCGGCATGATCTTCGGCAGCTTCTTCTTCGGCTATGCCTTGTTCAACTTCATCGGCGGCGTCGCCACTGACCGCTTTGGCCCGAAAATCGTGCTTGGCCTGGCGGTTGGCATGTGGTCGCTGTTCTGCGGCATGACCGCGCTGGCGACCGGCTTCTGGTCGATGCTGATCCTGCGCGTACTGTTCGGCATGGCGGAAGGCCCTATTTGCGCCTCAGCCAACAAAGCGATTAACGGCTGGTTCCCGAAAAAACAGGCCGCCACCGCGATGGGCCTGTTGAGCGCCGGTTCGCCGCTGGGCGGCGCGGTAGCGGGCCCCATTATCGGCTACCTCGCTCTCGCCTTCGGCTGGCGTCCGGCTTTCGTTATTATCTGCCTGATTGGTCTGGTATGGATGGGGATCTGGCTGTTCGTTTCAGCAGACAACCCGGCAAAGAGCAAGCATGTCTCGGATGAAGAGCGCGCGCTGGTTGATAAACTGAAAGCCGAGCAGCCGGGCGAAGAAGCGGATCTGGCACAGGCGTCCCACGGCTTCGGCTACTATCTGCGTCAGCCGATTATTCTGGTCACCGCCTTCGCCTTCTTCTGCTACAACTATATTCTGTTCTTCTTCCTGAGCTGGTTCCCGGCCTATCTGGTGCAGGCGCACGGCCTCGATATTAAATCGATGTCGATCACCACCATGATCCCGTGGATTGTCGGCTTCGTCGGTCTGGCGCTGGGCGGCTGGATCTCAGACAAGATCTTCAATATTACCGGCAAGTTACTGTTGTCCCGTAAAATTGTGCTGGTGGTCTCACTGTTCGCCGCCGCCGTTTGTGTGGCACTGGCGGGTACGGTAAAAGAGGTCAACTCTGCAGTGATGATGATGTCGATATCGATCTTCTTCCTCTATATCACCGGGGCCATCTACTGGGCGATTATTCAGGACGTGGTGCACAAGAGCCGCGTCGGCAGCATCAGCGGCTTTATTCATCTGGTAGGCAGCCTCTCGGGCATCATCGGCCCGATCGTCACCGGCTTTATCGTGCAGCATACCGGCAAGTTTGACAGCGCCTTTGTACTGGCCGGCTGCGTCGCCGCCGTTGGCGCCTTCCTGGTGCTGTTCGTTATCCGCAGCCCGAAAGCGAGCAAGAAGCCGGTTTCGGTATAAGCAGAACGTTTTACATGACTGAATCACGGGGCGCAGGACGCCCCGTTTGCCATAAGGACGGACTATGTTAGAGATTGATCGCCTTCCCGCCGACGTGCAGCGCCCGCGCTACGATCGCAGCAAACTGAAAACCCGCATGGTGCATATTGGCTTCGGCGCTTTTCACCGCGCGCACCAGGCGCTGTGCAGCGACAAGCTGGCGGAACAGGGCAGTGACTGGGGCTATTGTGAAGTCAACCTCAACAGCGGCGAGCTGATTCAGGCGCTGCGTCAGCAGGATCACCTGTATACCCTCACGGAAATGGCTGACGACTCGCTAAATACGCGGGTCATCGGCGTCATCACTTCAGCGCTGCACGGCAAAGGCGACGGCATTGAGGCGGTCATCGCCGCCATGAGCCAGCCGGACGTGGCGATTGTCTCTATGACGGTAACAGAGAAAGGCTACTGCCATCATCCCGCCAGCGGCGACCTCAACCATGAACATCCCGATATCCAGCACGATCTGGCCCATCCCGATGCGCCGCGTTCGCTGCCGGGCCTGATTCTGGCGGCGATCCGCCGACGCCGCGACGCGGGATTGCCGCCGTTCAGCGTGATGTCCTGCGACAATATGCCGGAAAATGGCCACGTCACGCGCAATGTGATTGTACAGCTGGCGCAGCGGCAGGATGGCGCGCTGGCGGACTATATTCAGCAGCATGTCACCTTCCCTTCCACCATGGTCGATCGCATCGTTCCGGCGATGACCGACAGCGCCTTTGCTCAGCTTGCCGAACGCCTCGGCTGTAGCGATCCGGTCGCGGTCGAAGCGGAACCCTTTTTCCAGTGGGTCATCGAGGATAATTTCGTCAGCGGACGGCCAGCCTGGGAGCAGGCGGGTGCGGAACTGGTTAAAGACGTGCTGCCGTTTGAAGAGATGAAGCTGCGGATGCTTAACGGCAGCCACTCCTTTCTGGCTTATCTCGGCTTCCTGTCCGGCTATGAATACATCAGCGACTGTATGGCCGATACCAGCCTGCGCACCGCCGCCCGCAGGCTGATGCTTGAGCAGCAGGCGCCGACGCTGCGCACGCCGGGCGTCGATCTCACCGCCTACGCCGACTCGCTGATCGCGCGTTACGAAAACCGCGCGATTAAGCATCGCACCTGGCAGATCGCAACCGACGGCACGCAGAAGCTGCCGCAGCGCCTGCTCGACAGCGTGCGCTGGCACCTGCGCAACGGCAGCAACTGCGACCTGCTGCTGCTGGGCGTAGCGGGCTGGATGCGCTATGTCGGCGGCGTGGATGAGCAAGGCGCGCCAATCGAGATCCGCGATCCGCTGAAAGCGGAGCTGGCGGAGCGCGTAGCTGCCAGCGCCGAAGGCGAAGCGCGCGTGAAAGCGCTGCTGGGGATGAAAGCGGTATTTGGCGAAGATCTGGCGCAGAATGCGGAAGTCGTCGCCACGCTGACGCGCTTCTGGCTGCAGCTGCGCGAGCATGGCGCACGCGCCACCGTGGCGCAGATTGTCCATTCGCTGTAATTGTTCAGTATCAAAAGCGCTGGCGCAGTCGCAGCGCGCTGATTAGACTGACACTTTCCCAACGGGCTGGCTACGGCCAGCCGTAATACGGATATGCCGCATGTCAATCGCCTATACCATTACCACCAGCGAACCGGTTAACCAGCAGATCTATCGTTATCTGCGGAAGGATATCGTGACCTGCGTCATCCAGCCGGGTTCGCTGCTGTCAGAAAAAGAAGTTTCAGCCCGGTTTAACGTGTCGCGCCAGCCGGTGCGTGAAGCCTTTATCAAGCTGGCAGAGGCGGGTCTGGTGCAGGTACTGCCGCAGCGCGGCACCTTCGTACGGAAAATCTCTGCGCGCCGCGTAGCGGATGGCCGGTTTATTCGCGAAGCGGTAGAGGTTTCGGTCGTGCGGCGTGCGGCGCTGGAGATTGAACCTGCGGCGCTGATGACGCTGGAGCACAATCTTCAGCTGCAGAAAATGGCGGCCAGCCGTCAGGACAGCCAGGCGTTTCTGGGCCTCGACGATGAGTTCCATCGGCTGATTGCCGAGAGCATTAACTGCGCGCTGGCGTGGGAGACGGTAGAAAATATCAAAGCGGCGATGGACCGCGTGCGCTTCCTGACGCTGAGCGAAGTCTCGCCGCCGGACAGCCTGATAGAGCAGCACGAGGAGATTCTGTCGGCGTTAAAAAATCATGATGCCGACGCTGCCGAAGCAGCAATGCGCCGTCATCTGCAGGAGATGATTTTCTCCATTACGCCCATTGCCGAGCGCAACAGCGAGTGGTTTGAGTCGCTGTAATCTCATAATAAAGAAGGCCAGCGTCCGCTGGCCTTTTTCATCTCTTCGTCGCAGGATCCGTAAACACCTTATCCAGACCCCTTAAACCCCTGGCGAAGCCGGGTTTAATCAGGCGATGGTGACCTCTTTAGAGAGATAAACATCCTGCACCGCATTAATCAGCGCCACGCCATCCTTAAGCGACTTTTTAAACGCCTTGCGCCCCAGGATTAGCCCCATGCCGCCCGCGCGCTTGTTGATTACCGCGGTGCGCACCGATTCTGCGATATCGGTTTCGCCCGCCGACGCGCCGCCGGAATTAATCAGCCCGGCGCGGCCCATATAGCAGTTCGCCAGCTGGTAGCGCACCAGATCAATCGGGTTGTCTGTGGTCAGGGTACTGTAAACGCGTTCGTCGGTATGTCCGAACTTCACCGCCTTGTAGCCGCCGTTATTTTCTGCCAGCTTCTGCTTGACGATATCCGCGCCGATGGTCGCCGCCAGATGGTTAGCCTGGCCGGTGAGATCGGCGCTGGCATGATAGTCCACGCCATCTTTTTTGAAATCGTTATTGCGCAGATAAGCCCAGAGTACCGTGACCATGCCCAGTTCGTGCGCGCGCTCGAAAGCGGCGGCGATCTCTTCAATCTGGCGGCGCGACTGTTCGGAACCAAAATAGATCGTGGCACCGACGGCGACTGCCCCCATATTGAACGCCTGCTCGACGCTGGCATAGAGCGTCTGGTCATACTGCGTCGGATAGCTCAGGGTTTCGTTGTGGTTCAGCTTCACCATAAAGGGAATGCGGTGCGCGTAACGGCGCGCCACCGAGGCCAGCACGCCATAGGTTGACGCCACGCAGTTACAGCCCGCTTCAATCGCCAGCTCAACGATATGTTTGGGATCGAAATAGTGCGGGTTGGCGGCAAAGGAGGCGCCCGCCGAATGCTCCACGCCCTGATCGACCGGCAGGATTGACAGATAGCCGGTGCCCGCAAGGCGGCCGGTGTTGTATAGCGTCTGCATATTACGCAGCACCGCAGGCGAACGGTTATTGTCGATCATCACGCGATCGACATAATCGGGGCCGGGCAAATAGAGGTTTTCCGCGGGCAGGGCCAGACAGCGATGCTGAAGAAGAGAATCCGCGTCCTGGCCCAGTAACTGTACGATGTCCGTCATGTTAACTCCTGTCAGAAAAGAGGTGATGCGCCGGCGCAGACCGGCGCGAGCCACCACAGCCTGAACGTCGCAGCATCACGACGCAAATTGCTGACTCCATTTTTCAGACGGATCCGTAGCAAGATTTCTCATTCCAGGGCGTTCTGCCCTACCACCAGCGATGAAAATGGTGCACCGGCCCGATGCCTTTGCCTACTTCCAGCGTATCGGCCTGCATCAGCGCCTGTTGCAGCCACGCTTTCGCCTCGCGCAGCGTTTGCGCCCAGCTGTCATGACGCGGGCGCAGCGCCGCCAGCGCGGCAGAGAGCGAACAACCGGTGCCGTGCGTATGGCGCGTGTTGACGCGCGGCGCGGTAAAGCGCTCCGCGCCCTCGCGCGTGATCAGCCAGTCCGGGCTTTCGCTGTCGCCAAGATGCCCCCCTTTCATCAGCACCGCCTGGCAGCCGAGCGCCAGCAGCGCGTTGCCCTGCTCCAGCATCGCCTCTTCGCTGCGCGCTGGCGCGCACTCAAGCAGTGCGGCCGCTTCCGGCAGGTTCGGCGTAATTAACGACACCTGCGGCAGCAGCAGCTCGCGTACGCTGGCGATCGCATCTGGCGAGAGTAAGGGATCGCCGCTTTTCGCCACCATCACCGTATCCAGCACCACAAAGGGGATGTCGGCTCGTTTCAGCTTTTCCGCCACTTTTTGCACGATGGCGGTTTCCGAGAGCATGCCGATTTTCGCCGTATCGATGCGTACGTCGCTCAGCACCGAGTCGAGCTGTGCCGCCACAAAGTCCGGATCGATACGATAGACCGACTGCACGCCGCAGGTATTCTGCGCCACCAGCGCGGTAATGACGCTGGTTCCATAGGCGCCGAGCGCTGAAAAAGCCTTGAGATCGGCCTGGATGCCTGCGCCGCCGCTGGGGTCGGTTCCGGCAATAGTCAGGGCGTTGATACGCTTCATGCGCGCGCCTCCTGTGCCAGCTGCCATAAGGCATCAATAAACAGCGTGGCGAAGCTGCCCGGCGCGCCTGTCTGTGCAGCGGCGCGTTCACCTGCGCACGCCATCACGCGGCAGGCGCTGGCGACGTTGTGCAGCCGTTCGCCGGGCAAACTGCAAAAGGCCGCCACTACGGCGGAAAGCGCGCAGCCGGTGCCCACCACACGGGTCATCAGCGCGCTGCCGCCGGGTACGCTCAAGGTCGTATCCCCGTCTGTGACGTAATCGACCTCGCCGCTGACGACGACCAGCGTTTGCGCGCGCTTCGCCAGGCTGCGCGCCGCCTCCAGCGCCGCTTCCGCCTGATGCTGCGTATCTACCCCACGCCCGCCGACGCTCTGCTGCGCCAGCGCGAGGATTTCAGAAGCGTTGCCACGCACCGCGGCAGGTCGCCGCGCAAGGAGTTGCTGGCTGAATTCAGTGCGCAGCCGCAGCGCGCCGACCGCGACCGGATCGAGCACCCAGGGCGTCTGTGACGCCTCAGCGGCCTGTACCGCCGCCAGCATCGCATCGCGACGGTCACGGGTCAGCGTGCCGACATTGATCAGCAACGCATCGGCTATCGCGGCAAACTGCGCGGCCTCATCAGGGTCGATAACCATCGCGGGCGAAGCGTGAAGCGCCAGCAATACGTTGGCGGTGAAGTTCTGCACGACATCGTTGGTCATACAGTGCACCAGCGGCTGCTGCTGAACGAAACGGGCGAGAACGGGCGCGAAATGCGCGTCGGAAAAGCGTTGAGGTTGGTGGATCATCATTACTCCCAACCGGCGAACAAGAAGGCGAATGCGGTCAGGCATCTGACTTCCCTACGCTGGCATTATCCAGATCAGGTCAGCGGGTGTATCTCAGCCCTGTATTAAAGGGGCACCCCGAGTCATTAAAGTAAATCTCTCATTACTTTTCACCAGCATACGGGAAGTGTCGCTTGCAAAGCAAGCTGGCCTATCCACATTCGCCTTCTTGATCGCCGGAAACGGATAAAGCCTGATTACCTCACCCTTAACCTCACGTTCTACCCCACCTTTGACCCCACCTAGGCATTATCCAAAATGATTAAATAAATAACTCAACGTGCCGATTAACAAAGATGCCTGGTTGACAGGCTGCCTGATGCAATCCCCCCGCCAAACTTGAGTTTGGAAAAAGAAATAAAAAGGAAGTTAAAGTTTTTCTGGGGGGTGACGATAGTAGGTATGACGGCGCTGAAGCCGAAGGGGTTTAAGCCCAAACCTTAACCAAATGACTTGATTAATAGGAACTTTTACCATGGCTCAAGTAATTAACACCAACAGCCTCTCGCTGATCACTCAGAACAACATCAACAAGAATCAGTCTGCTCTGTCTTCTTCTATTGAGCGTCTGTCTTCTGGTCTTCGTATCAACAGCGCTAAAGATGACGCTGCTGGTCAGGCAATTGCAAACCGTTTCACCTCAAACATTAATGGCCTGACTCAGGCTGCTCGTAACGCCAATGACGGTATTTCACTGGCGCAGACCACTGAAGGCGCACTATCAGAAATCAACAACAATTTACAGCGCGTTCGTGAACTAACTGTTCAAGCTCAGAACGGCACCAACTCTGATTCTGACCTGGCTTCAATCCAGTGAATCGCCACGGATAATCTAGACACTTCCGAGCCGTTGATAATACTGGTTTTCATATTCTGTCGGTGACATCTGTT
>NZ_RYDU01000055.1:0-388 GCF_003970755.1 Pantoea sp. YU22
GCCTCTCAACCCGGTACGCACCAGAAAATCATTGATATGGCCATGAATGGCGTTGGATGCCGGGCAACCGCCCGCATTATGGGCGTTGGCCTCAACACGATTTTACGTCACTTAAAAAACTCAGGCCGCAGTCGGTAACCTCGCGCATACAGCCGGGCAGTGACGTCATCGTCTGCGCGGAAATGGACGAACAGTGGGGCTACGTCGGGGCTAAATCGCGCCAGCGCTGGCTGTTTTACGCGTATGACAGGCTCCGGAAGACGGTTGTTGCGCACGTATTCGGTGAACGCACTATGGCGACGCTGGGGCGTCTTATGAGCCTGCTGTCACCCTTTGACGTGGTGATATGGATGACGGATGGCTGGCCGCTGTATGAATCCCGCCTGAA
>NZ_RYDU01000009.1:0-166478 GCF_003970755.1 Pantoea sp. YU22
CGCTTACCGCTCATGGGCACCTCTCTTTAAGCCATCTTAAATGACTCTGAGGTGTCTGTTAAACCCGTGGCGATTCAGTATAGCGAAGAGATTTATACCCCACAATGTCACCCTCTATTGACCTCAGTGAAAATCAGAGAGCAATGAGAGACTAGTAACCCGTTGTTTTTACTTAAAACGGGTTACGATTCCTTCTTTGACGGTGGCCCTACGCTGGCATTATCCAGATCAGGTAATACGGGTATTTCTCAGCCTTCACGCAGAAGGGCACCCCGAGTCGAATGGTACGCCAGCAGCATAAGAGAGGCGGCCAGCGAAAGCAATATAGCTACCTCTAAAGAGGTATTACCAGTTAGCGTAGTTCAGCATGATCTCGATCAACCAGCCGGGAAGAAAAAAAGGGCTTAATGCTGCGGGTTTTAAATTAAGCGGCTGCCAGCAAAATATTTTATTAAATATTAGCGAGCCGGGAATAGAGATCAGGAAACCGCGAGCGAAACCTCTGCTTTCGCCAGGCTGCCCTGTCTGCCGCATAAACCCCACCTGCCTGAGACAGTGAATAATAATTATAATTATCAATTAGTTAAATATATTCATTCAATCGCCGCCAGGCTCAGGAAAGCAAAATGACGTTTTTCCCGTTTATTCCGCATTGCCACCGCTGGCAGGATATTCATATTTCTCGCGCTTACGCCGTTGCGCCCAACGGCCGATCCTTTTTCTCTACTTTTATTTCCGCCCGCTGTCGACGTTGCGATGAAATTATTCATCGCATTTATTACCGTGATATCAGCGATGCGCAGGCGCGACGCTGGCTGGGTTAAAAAGCCTGCTGCAAGGTGACGCTTTTGGCAACGTCATGTTACGCTGATGTTACCCGATGCAGAAAACAGACGTGCCATGCCCAGCTTGCTTGATACGCTTACCCATCAGATTTACCTTTCCGCTCCGCTGTTTATTTTGATTCTCCTTGGCTATGCCCTGACGCGCATCGGCAAATGGCCGATAACCATCAGCGAAGGCATGAACCGCTTCGTGTTTAACGTTGCCCTGCCCTGCATGCTGTTCCGCGTTATGAGCGACTTCTATAAAAGCCCGCCGGTGGATGTGCGGCTGCTGCTGGCCTTTTTCGGCAGCTGCCTGCTGATTTTTATCCTCGGGCGTATCGTGGGCGCGCGTCTGTTTAAGCTCGACGGCGTCGCAGGTACGGTTTTCGCGCTCGGCGGCATCTTCTCCAACAACGTGATGCTGGGTATTCCGGTGGCGACGGTGCTGCTCGGCCCGCAGGCGCTGCCTTCGGTAGCGCTGGTGCTGGTGTTCAACAGCCTTATCCTCTGGACGCTGCTGACGCTCTCCGTGGAGTGGGCGAAACAGGGTAGCTTCTCGCTAAAAGGCATCGGTCATACGCTGCTCAGCGTGGCGAAAAATCCGCTCATTATCGGCATCCTCAGCGGCACCGCGTGGAGCTTTTTAAAACAGCCGCTGCCAACTATCGCCGCCGAACCGCTGCGTATGCTCGGCTCCATTGCCGCGCCGCTGTCGCTGGTAACGCTCGGCATGAGTCTGGCGCACTACCGCGTGCGCGACGGTCTGCGTGAAAGCTATACCATCTGTTTGTTCAAGCTGATTTTACAGCCGATGACGATCTGGGCGATCGCCTGGCTGGTGCACCTTCCGCCGCTGGAAAGCCGGGTCGTGGTCCTGCTGGGATCGATGGCGGTGGGCGTGAATGTCTACCTGATGTCGCAGAAGTTTAACGTGCTGACAGGTCCCGCGGCGGCCAGCATGCTCTTTTCTACCCTGTTTGCGGCGGTGACAACACCGGTGTGGATGATGCTGATGTCGATGGCGGGCTATTAAAAAAAGGCCCCGAGACAGAAATCACGGGGCCGTTGCGTGGCTATCGCAAAAAATTAAACTTATTCAGCCGGTTTGGTGCGGATCAGGTAGTCAAAAGCGCTCAGTGAGGCTTTAGCGCCTTCGCCGCTGGCGATGATAATCTGCTTGTAGGGCACCGTGGTGCAGTCGCCCGCCGCGAATACGCCTTTCAGGCTGGTTTCGCATTTAGCATCGATCAGGATCTCGCCCATTTTATTGCGCTCTACCGCGCCTTCCAGCCAGGTGGTGTTCGGCAGCAGGCCAATCTGCACGAAGATGCCGCTCAGCGCGATATCGTGCGCCGTCTGGCTGTTGCGATCGATATAGGCAAGACCGGTCACTTTGCTGCCGTCGCCTTTCACTTCCGTGGTCTGCGCGTTAAGGATCACGTCGACGTTTTTCAGGCTGCGCAGTTTGTTCTGCAGCACCTGGTCGGCGCGCATTTCGCCAGCGAATTCCAGCAGCGTAACGTGCTCGACGATACCCGCCAGATCGATAGCCGCTTCAACGCCGGAGTTGCCGCCGCCGATAACCGCAACGCGTTTGCCTTTAAACAGCGGACCGTCGCAGTGCGGGCAGTAGGTAACGCCTTTGGTGCGGTACTGCTCTTCGCCCGGTACGCCCATGTTACGCCAGCGCGCGCCGGTGGCGATGATGATGCTGCGTGATTTCAGCACCGCGCCTGACGCGGTTTCAATCGCATGCAGGCCGCCCTCTTTCGCCGCCGGGATCAGCTTGATCGCGCTCTGGGTGTCGATCACATCAACGTCGTAGTCGTCAACGTGGGCGCGCAGCGAACCAGCCAGCTTAGCGCCTTCGGTTTTCTGTACGGAGATATAGTTTTCGATATCCACGGTGTCGAGCACCTGGCCACCGAAACGCTCACCCATCAGGCCGGTGCGGATACCTTTACGCGCTGAGTAAATCGCCGCTGCCGCGCCCGCCGGGCCGCTGCCGACGATCAGCACTTCATAGGCGTCGCGCTTGTTCAGCTCTTCCGCTGCGCGTTTGTCCGCGTTGGTGTCGACCTTACCGACGATTTCGGCGAGGCTCATACGCCCCTGACCGAACTCTTTGCCGTTCAGGTAGACTGCCGGAACGCCCATCACGTTGCGCTCGGTAATTTCATTCTGGAACATGCCGCCGTCAATCGCCGTGTGCGAGACGCGCGGATTGATAATCGCCATCAGGTTCAGCGCCTGTACTACGTCAGGGCAGTTGTGGCATGAGAGCGAGTAGTAAGTTTCGAAATGCAGGTCGCTATCCAGCGACGCAACCTGGTCGAGCAGGCTCTGCGTCTCTTTCGACGGATGACCGCCGGTCTGCAGCAGCGCCAGCACCAGCGAGGTAAATTCGTGACCCATTGGCGAACCGGCAAAGCGCGGGCCGCTGTGCGAGCCAGGGTTGGTGATCAGAAAAGAGGGTTTACGCACCGGACGATCGTTCTCTTCGCGGAAGCTGACTTTTTCAGACAGGCTCGCGATATCCGCCAGCAAATCGCGAATTTCCGCTGATTTGGCGCCATCGTCCAGGGTGGCGATCAACTCAACAGGCCTGGTTAATTTCTCAAGGTAGGCCTTGAGCTGGGTTTTTAAGTTGGTGTCGAGCATAGTGAGTTCCTGTCAGAAGAAATCGGGTGCCGTAGCACCCGATAGAGAAGATCGAAAAGCCGGTACAGAAATTAGATTTTGCCAACCAGGTCCAGAGACGGAGCCAGAGTTGCGTCGCCTTCTTTCCATTTAGCCGGGCAAACTTCGCCTGGGTGAGAAGCGACATACTGAGCAGCTTTCACTTTACGCAGCAGGTCAGACGCGTCGCGGCCGATACCTTCAGCAGTGATTTCGATTGCCTGGATGATGCCTTCCGGGTCAACGATGAAAGTACCGCGGTCAGCCAGACCTTCAGCTTCGCGCATGATTTCGAAGTTGCGGGTCAGCGCGCCAGTCGGGTCGCCGATCATGGCATACTTGATTTTCGCGATGGTTTCAGAAGAACCGTGCCAGGCTTTGTGGGTAAAGTGGGTGTCGGTAGAAACAGAGTAGATATCTACGCCCAGTTTCTGGAATTCTTCGTAGTGGTCAGCCACATCACCCAGTTCAGTCGGGCAAACGAAGGTGAAGTCAGCTGGATAAAAGAAGAATACACTCCATTTACCTTCAACGTCTTTCTCAGTTACGTCGATGAATTCGCCGTTTTTAAACGCAGCGTTTTTGAACGGTTTAATTTTGGTATTGATGATAGACATCTGAAGTCCTCCGCTAAAAGATGTGATGTACGTTACAAAATTTTCGGGCCAACTTCTAATATGCAGTCGTTATCAATCAGATAAACGAAAGCTATCAAACGCGGCAAGCCGCACCGCTATTGACGCCGCCCCGGCATTCTACACGCAAAGCACATTGATTTAACGTCGTTTATCTTTTCATGGCAGAACTGCTAGTTTTGTAGAAAAGGCGTTAAGGGAGTTTATCCGTGCTGATCCGTTCTTATACCGAAGCCGATCGTCCGTTTCTGAGAACCCTGTTTCTGGCTGCGCGCCGCCATAACTGGCGCTGGCTTGACGACAGCCACTGGCAGCTGGAAGATTTTGACAGTGTGATCCTGGGAGAGACCGTCTGGGTCGCCGAGCTTGAGGGGCATCGCGTCGGTTTTGCCGGCGTGCTGGAGAATGATAATTTTCTCCATAGCCTGTATGTCGATCCCGCTTATCAGGGCCGCGGCGTCGGCGCCGCGCTGCTGGAGAAAGTGCAGGCGCGCTTTACCAGCACCGGTGCGCTGAAGTGTCTGCTGATGAACAAGGCGGCGCAGGCGTTCTATCTTAAGCACGGCTGGAAGATGATCGCGCAAGGCGAGAGCGAGCAGGGAAAATATGTGCTGATGCACTTTCCGCTGGCGTCCTGACGCGACGCCAGCGGTACGCTGGCCTACAGCGCGCGGAAGGCGATATCGCCGGGGATCACTTCGCCCTGCCAGTAGAGACGCGCCGCGACGCGACCCGCCAGCTGGCGATAGAGCGCGGTAAACTCGCTCTCCGGGCGACGGATCACCGTCGGTTCGCCGTCATCCAGATCTTCACGCAGGTTGATATGCAGCGGCAGCTGCGCCAGCAGCTGCGTCTGATAATCCGCCACCAGCTTTTCCGCGCCGCCCGTGCCGAAAATCGGCTCATGGAAGCCGCAGTGGCTGCAGATATGCAGGCTCATGTTCTCCACGACGCCCAGCACCGGCACGTTTACCTTCTCAAACATCACCATGCCTTTTCGCGCGTCGATCAGCGCAATATCCTGCGGCGTGGTGACGACAATGGCGCCCGTCACCGGCACGTTTTGCGCCAGCGTCAGCTGAATATCGCCGGTGCCTGGCGGCATATCAAGCACCAGATAGTCAAGGTCTGGCCACAGCGTCTCATTGAGCAGCTGCATCAGCGCCTTACTCGCCATCGGACCGCGCCATACCATCGCGTTATCGTCCGTCACCAGATAGCCGATAGAGTTGGTGGCGAGACCGTGCGCCATAATCGGCGCCATATGGGTGCCGTCCGGCGAGGTAGGACGCTCGTGCTCAGTGCCCAGCATATTCGGCACTGACGGACCGTAGATATCCGCATCAAGAATGCCGACGCGCGCCCCTTCCGCCGCCAGCGCCAGCGCCATATTGACGGCGGTGCTCGATTTGCCAACGCCGCCCTTGCCGGAGCTGACGGCGATAATGTTCTTCACGCCGTTAACGCCGGGCTGGCCTTTGACGCGCTTCAGCGTGGCGATATCGTGGCGCAGCCGCCAGTCGATCGCCTGCGCACCGGTCAGGCGCAGCAGCTCAGCGCTGGCCTGCGCTTTCAGCTCTTCAAAGGCGCTCGCCCAGGCGAACGGCATAACGAGTTCGATATGCAGCTTGCCGTCCAGCAGCGCCACATGATGCAGCGCTTTCAGCGTGGTGAGATTGTGATCGAGGGTTGGATGCCGGAAGCCGCTTAACACGCCCATAACCACGGCGCGCAGGGCTTCAGGTGAATGTGATGTCCGGGATTGTGCTGTCATCCCCACTCCTTGTTATTTTTTCTGTCGCTGGGTTCAGCGGTAACACAACAATCATATCAGATGTCGGCACAGTCGACGCCAGGCCGCCCTTGTGTTTACGCCCGCCAGGGCATGAGTTACCATCTAAGCCCGTTTTTTCAATCAACAGAAAGCTACGCAAACTATGACTCAAGTCGCTAAAAAAATAATGGTAACGTGCGCCCTGCCGTACGCGAACGGATCGATCCATCTCGGCCACATGCTCGAGCATATCCAGGCAGACATTTGGGTGCGTTACCAGCGAATGCGTGGCAATCAGGTCTATTTCATCTGCGCTGACGACGCGCACGGTACGCCGATCATGCTGAAAGCGCAGCAGTTAGGCATCTCGCCGGAGCAGATGATCGCCGAAATGAGTCAGGAACATCAGGTCGATTTCGCCGGTTTCAACATCAGCTACGACAACTACCACTCGACGCACAGCGACGAGAATCGCGTGCTGTCCGAGCTGATTTACACCCGTCTGAAAGAGAACGGTTTTATTAAAAACCGCACCATCTCTCAGCTGTACGATCCGGAGAAAGGCATGTTCCTGCCGGACCGTTTCGTTAAGGGCACCTGCCCGAAATGTAAATCGCCGGATCAGTATGGCGACAACTGCGAAGTGTGCGGCGCGACCTATAGCCCGACCGAGCTGATTGAGCCGAAATCGGTAGTCTCCGGCGCGACGCCGGAAATGCGCGACTCTGAGCATTTCTTCTTCGATCTGCCTTCATTCAGCGCCATGCTGCAGGCCTGGACGCGCTCCGGCGCGCTGCAGGAGCAGGTCGCGAACAAAATGCAGGAGTGGTTTGAGTCCGGCCTGCAGCAGTGGGATATCTCACGCGACGCGCCCTACTTCGGCTTTGAGATCCCGGACGCGCCGGGCAAATATTTTTACGTCTGGCTGGATGCGCCGATCGGCTATATGGGCGCGTTTAAAAACCTGTGCGACAAACGCGGCGATATCGATTTCGACGAGTTCTGGAAGAAAGATTCCACCACTGAGCTTTATCACTTTATCGGCAAAGATATCGTCTACTTCCACAGCCTGTTCTGGCCGGCAATGCTGGAAGGCAGCGATTTCCGCAAGCCCAACAATCTGTTCGTGCATGGCTATGTGACGGTAAACGGCGCCAAAATGTCCAAATCGCGCGGCACCTTTATCAAGGCCAGCACCTGGCTGCAGCACCTGGATGCTGACAGCCTGCGCTACTACTATGCCGCCAAGCTCTCCTCGCGCATCGACGATATCGACCTCAACCTGGAAGATTTCGTACAGCGCGTAAATGCTGACATCGTTAACAAGGTGGTCAACCTGGCGTCGCGCAACGCCGGCTTCCTGACCAAACGCTTTGACGGCCAGCTGTCGGCCGAGCTGGCGGATCCGGCGCTCTACCAGACCTTTGTCGACGCCTCTGAGAAGATTGGCGAAGCCTGGGCGAGCCGCGAGTTCAGCCGCGCCATTCGCGAAATTATGGCGCTGGCCGATCTGGCGAACCGCTACGTAGACGAACAGGCGCCCTGGGTGGTAGCGAAAGAAGAGGGTCGCGACGCCGATCTGCAGGCGATCTGCTCGATGGGCATCAACCTGTTCCGCGTGCTGATGACCTGGCTGAAGCCGGTGCTGCCGAGCCTGAGCGAGCGCGCCGAAGCGTTCCTCAACAGCGAATTAAGCTGGGACGCTATCCCGCAGCCGCTGCTCAGCCATCAGGTAGCGCCGTTTAAAGCACTTTATGGACGTATCGAAATGACCAAAGTTAACGCGCTGATTGAAGCGTCGAAAGAGGATGCCGCAGCGGCCAGCAAACCGGCCACTGGCCCGCTGGCGGATGCGCCGATTGGCGACACCATTACTATTGACGACTTCGCGAAAGTCGATATGCGCGTGGCGCTGATTGAAAACGCCGAACTGGTGGAAGGCTCTGATAAGCTGCTGCGTCTGCAGCTCGATCTGGGCGGCGAGAAGCGTCAGATTTTCTCCGGCATTCGCGCCGCCTATCCGGATCCTTCGGTCTTGATCGGCAAGATGACGATTATCGTCGCCAACCTCGCGCCGCGTAAAATGCGCTTCGGCGTTTCGGAAGGCATGGTGCTGTCAGCCGGTCCGGGCGGAAAAGATCTGTTTGTGCTCTCCGTCGACAGCGGCGCGCAGCCGGGTATGCCAGTTAAGTAAGGGTTACAGGCTGGATAAGGGCGACAGCATTGTCGCCCTTAGGCTTTCGCTAACGTGCCCGTCGCGGGGGACATGGCCCGATCGCACAGACGCCAAAAACGGCATCTCGGCCTGCGCGGCTACGCGCCTATCCCTGAGGTGCGCCCGTAAACGGGCTAACGCGCTGCGTTTTTGTTCCTGCCGCAGGACGCTTTGCTCTTTGGTCCATCTCCCCCGCTTGCTGGCTTGTTTGCGGCCATTAGCCAGGAAAAGTGTCGTCCTCAAGGTAAGTGTGATCGCTAGCACGCTTAACGCTTAGTGCGTATTATGTTGTGCAGTGAAAACAGGAGCCTGCTATGCCCACCGTGCTGTCTCTTTGCTGGCGCTACGTACGCGCCTTCGTCATCATCTATCTCTGTCTCTATGCGGGTAACGCCATCGCCGTACTGCTGCCGATTACTATTCCTGGCAGCATCCTTGGCATGCTGACGCTGTTCGCCCTGCTGGCGACGCAGATCCTCCCCGTGGACTGGGTTAAGCCAGGCTGCCATCTGCTGATCCGCTATATGGCGCTGCTGTTTGTGCCCATCAGCGTCGGCATCATGAACTACACCGACGTGCTGAGCGCCCAGTTCGGTCCAATTGTGGTCTCTATCGTGGTCAGCACCTTTCTTGTCCTGACCATTGTCGGCTGGAGCGCCCATAAAATTCATACGCGAAGCGTGCAGGAGAAGCCCGGTGAGTGACATCTGGTGGTCGCTGCCGCTCAGCGTCGGCGCCTTTATGCTGGCGCGCCGCCTGGCGGCAAAGCTGAAAATCTCGTTACTCAATCCGCTGCTGGTGGCGATGGCGATCATCATCCCGCTGCTGCTGCTGCTGCACATCCCCTACACGCGCTATTTCGCCGGCAGCCAGATCCTTAATCAGCTGCTGCAGCCGGCAGTCGTTGCGCTGGCGCTGCCGCTCTACGAGCAGATGCATCAAATTCGCGCGCGCTGGAAGTCGCTTATCGGCGTCTGCTTTATCGGCAGCCTGACCGCCATGGTTTCCGGCACCGCTATTGCGCTGTGGATGGGGGCGACGCCGGAAATCGCCGCCACTATTCTGCCTAAATCCGTGACCACGCCGATTGCGATGGCCGTCTCCGCCTCGCTGCACGGCATACCCGCTATCAGCGCCATCTGCGTGCTGATTGCCGGCGTGCTCGGCGCGGTATTCGGCCATATGGTGCTGAACCTGCTGGGGATAAAAACCCGCGCGGCGCGCGGACTGGCGATCGGCAATGCATCTCACGCGCTCGGCACGGCGCGCGCAGCGGAGGTGGACTACCAGGAAGGCGCGTTCAGCTCGCTGGCGCTGGTGCTGTGCGGCATTATTACCTCACTGCTGGCGCCCTTTATTTTTCCGCTGCTGCTGCACGCCTTTGGCTAAAACTTTGCGATAGATCTCGCAAAGTTGAAACGATGCAAATCTGTTGCATTGTCAGAGCGATACAGATCACATATAACCCTTCAGGCGGCAATGGGCCGCCTGATATTGACGAGGCTATCATGCATCCACGTTTCACCTCCGCCTTCGACGCGCTGCCCGCGGCTCTGCAAAGCGCGCTGCGTCCGATCCTTGACGACGCGCAGTTTCAGGCGATGCTGACGCCGGAGCAGGTTGCATCGCTGATGCAGCAGACCCAGCTGGACGCCGATGCGCTCGCCCTGGCGCTGCTGCCGCTGGCGGCAGCCTGTGCAGTTGTGCCGGTCTCGCGCTTCAACGTGGGCGCCGTGGCACGCGGCGTCAGCGGCCACTGGTATTTCGGCGCCAATATGGAGTTTACAGGCGTGGCGCTGCAGCAAACGGTACATGGCGAGCAGAGCGCAATCGCGCACGCCTGGCTACGCGGCGAGCGCCGTCTGGAAGCCGTTACCGTCAACTACACGCCGTGCGGCCACTGTCGCCAGTTTATGAACGAACTCAACAGCGGCACCGATCTGCGCATCAGCCTGCCTGGCCGTAACGTCAGCACGCTGGGCGACTATCTGCCGGACGCGTTCGGCCCACGCGACCTGAACATCACCACGCTGCTGCTGGATAAGGTGGACCACGGCTATCTGGCGGAAGGCGATGCGCTGGCGCAGGCGGCAATCGCGGCCGCTAACGAGAGCCATGCGCCCTACAGCGGCTCCCACAGCGGCATTGCGCTACGCACCTCGGGCGGCGCGATAGTCACAGGACGCTACGCCGAGAATGCCGCCTATAACCCGAGCCTGCCGCCGCTACAGGCCGCGCTGATCCTGCTGAATATGCAGGGTGAAGCCTGTGAAAATATCGAGGCGGCAGCGCTGGCTGAAGTGGAAAACGCCACGCTGAACCAGTTCGCCGCCACTCAGGCGACCCTGGCCGCGCTGGGCTGCACCCAGCTCGCACGCGTCACGCTGCGCAAAGCCTGAGGCGCGCAACACGCTTTTCAACAATTGCAATATCTTTTATTTACAAAAGCTGTACATCGGCGAGAAATTTCATAGGATCGTGCGCCAGCAACACAAAAAAAGAACGACTGGCGTCTGAGCTTTGCCAGACAACACCGCAACCGGAGCATCAATTCATGGAACATGAGTACGAAAGTAAGCGTCCGCTGTACATCCCCTACGCTGGCCCGATCCTGCTGGAATTTCCCCTGCTGAATAAAGGCAGCGCCTTCTCGCTTGAAGAGCGCAACGAATTTAACCTCAACGGCCTGCTGCCTGAAGCGGTCGAGAGTATCGAAGAGCAGGCTGAGCGCGCCTGGCGTCAGTTCCAGGATTTCAAAAACAATAACGATAAACACGTCTACCTGCGCAATATTCAGGACACCAACGAAACCCTTTTCTATCGCCTGCTCGACAATCATCTCGAAGAGATGATGCCGATTATCTATACCCCGACCGTCGGCGCGGCCTGCGAACACTTCTCCGAGATCTACCGCCGCGCACGTGGCGTCTTTATCTCCTATCCGAACCGCGCCCATATTGAAGATATGCTGCAAAACGCCACCAAGCAGAACGTAAAGGTGATTGTGGTGACCGACGGCGAGCGCATTCTCGGCCTCGGCGATTTGGGCATCGGCGGCATGGGCATTCCTATCGGCAAGCTGTCGCTCTATACCGCCTGCGGCGGTATTTCACCTGCCTATACGCTGCCGGTGGTGCTGGACGCCGGTACGAACAACCAGCAGCTGCTTAACGATCCGCTCTATATGGGCTGGCGTCATCCGCGCATTACCGGCGAAGAGTATGACGCGTTCGTTAATGACTTTATCCAGGCGGTAAAACGCCGCTGGCCGAACGTGCTGCTGCAGTTTGAAGACTTTGCGCAGAAAAATGCCATGCCGCTGCTGCAGCGCTATCGCGATGAAATTTGCTGCTTCAATGACGATATTCAGGGCACCGCCGCCGTGACCGTCGGCACGCTGATCGCTGCCAGCCGCGCCGCGGGCAGCCGCCTGTGCGAGCAGAAAGTGGTCTTCCTCGGCGCGGGTTCCGCCGGTTGCGGCATCGCCGAGCAGATCATTGCCCAGATGAAATCTGAAGGATTAAGCGATGAAGAGGCGCGCGCGCGCGTGCTGATGGTCGATCGCTTCGGCCTGCTGACCGACAAACTGCCTAACCTGCTCGACTTCCAGAGCAAGCTGGTGCAGAAGAGCGAAAACCTGAAAGAGTGGGATACCGTAAGCGATTCAATCTCGCTGCTTGACGTGGTGCGCAACGCCCGTCCCGATATTCTCATCGGGGTATCCGGCCAGCCGGGGCTCTTTACCGAAGAGATCATCCGCGAGATGCACAAACACTGCGCGCGACCCATCGTGATGCCGCTCTCCAACCCGACATCACGCGTGGAAGCGACGCCAGCGGATATTATCGCCTGGACAGACGGCGCGGCGCTGGTAGCGACCGGCAGTCCCTTCTCGCCGGTGAGCTGGAAAGGCAAAACCTATCCGATCGCGCAGTGTAACAACTCCTATATCTTCCCTGGCATCGGTCTGGGCGTTATCGCCTCAGGCGCGACGCGCGTTACCGACTCAATGCTGATGACGGCAAGCCGCGCGCTGGCCGACTGTTCGCCGCTGGTGAACGAAGGCGAAGGTCCGGTACTGCCGGAGATTAAAGATATTCAGGGCGTATCGAAAATTATCGCCATGGAAGTCGGCAAAGCCGCGCAGCTGGCTGGCGTCGCGGTAGTCACGTCGGAAGATGTGCTGTCGCAGGCGGTGGCTAATAACTTCTGGCTGCCGCAGTATCGCCACTATCGTCGTACCTCTATCTGACAGACCAACGCCGGGCCGTCTCAGGCCCGGCAGTCGCGCAAAAATCCATCAGCCAGCCGGCGGTAACTTGCTTCGTAGCAGGTCCTCAAGTAGCCTTGATGCACCGAATTTTCCTGACCTCGAGCGCCCACGCGTATGTTGAAACGCGTTTTTATTGGTCTTCTGTTCATCATCTTACTGGTGGTGGCGACCGCGCTCGGCCTGGATCGCTGGATCAGCTGGAAAACCGCCCCCTATATTTATGAAGACGTCGCCTCGCTGCCGCATCGTCAGGTTGGCGTGGTACTAGGCACCGCGAAGTATTACCGCACCGGCGTCTATAACCAGTATTACCTTTATCGCATTCAGGGCGCGCTGAACGCCTACAACAGCGGCAAGGTCAACTATCTGCTGCTGAGCGGCGACAACGCCATGAGCAGCTATAACGAACCCATGACCATGCGTCGCGATCTGATCAAAGCTGGCGTCGATCCACAGGATATCGTGCTGGACTATGCGGGTTTCCGTACGCTTGACTCGATCGTGCGCACGCGCAAGGTGTTCGACACCAACGATTTTATTATTATCACCCAGCGGTTCCACTGCGAGCGCGCCCTGTTCATCGCCCTGCATATGGGTATTCAGGCGCAGTGCTATGCGGTGCCCTCACCGAAAAATATGCTCAGCGTCCGTTTCCGCGAGGTGGGCGCACGTCTCGGTGCGCTGGCCGATCTCTATGTAATGAAGCGCGAGCCGCGCTTCCTTGGCCCGCTGGTGCCGATACCGGCGGTGCATGAGGTGCCGGAAGATGCGCAGAGCTATCCGGCGGTGACGCCGGAGCAGCTGCTGGAAAGCGAGCAGAAAGCGCAGAAATAGAAAGAGCGGCCCGAGGGCCGCTCATGAAAAACAGAATTGTACTCGCGCGGATGGCATGGCTCGATCGCAAAGTCGCTCAAGGCATCCATGCTCGCTCGGCCCGCGACATCCCTGTCGCGGGACGCTTTGCTCTTCGATCCATGCCACCCACGCTTTGACGCCCAGGCCGTTTGCAAGAAGCCTGAGCGCTGCCCTTATTACTTCTTACGCGAGTACTTCAGCGAGTCCAGCGCCACGGCGAAGATAATGATGCCGCCCTTGATAATGTACTGCCAGTAAGGGTTCACGCCGATATAGGTCAGACCGTAGTTGATCACGGTAAAGATGATCACACCGGTCACCACGCCCGCTACCGTACCTACGCCGCCCGCAAAGGAGACGCCGCCCACCACGCACGCCGCGATAGCGTCCAGCTCATACATAAAGCCGAGGTTGTTGGTGGCACTGCCGATACGGCCCGCTTCCAGCATCCCGCCGAAGGCGTAAAACACGCCGGAAAGGGCATAGATAAGGATCAGGTTAAAGTTCACGTTAACGCCAGAAACCTTCGCCGCTTCCGGGTTGCCGCCGATAGCAAAAATGTTTTTGCCGAAGCGGGTTTTGTTCCACAGGATCCAGACGAAAACGATAGCGATAATGGCGTAGAAGGTAATATAGGAGAGCTTAAAGTCGCCAAAGCGGAAGAAGCCCTGCGTGAACTTTGAGAAGCCCGTATCAAACCCGGCAATCGGCGACGCGCCGACAAAATCGTAATAGAGCGAGTTGATGCCGTACACGATAATCATGGTGCCAAGCGTGGTAATAAACGGCGTTACCTTGAGATAGGCGATAATGACGCCGTTCAGCAGACCGATCAGGCCGCCAATAACGCACACCACCAGAATAACCAGCGGAATCGGTACGGTTTCCAGCGTCGGGAAGACCTTGTTGGCGTTTTCCATCGACTGCAGCAGCGTTGCCGCCACTACCGCCGCCAGCCCCACCTGACGCCCGGCCGAGAGGTCGGTACCCTGGGTAACGATCAGCCCCGCCACGCCCAGCGCGATAATAATACGCACCGAAGACTGGGTGAGGATATTACTCAGGTTCATCAGGCTTAAAAATGTCGGATCCTGGAAAATAATAATAGCCAGTAAAACCAGCAGAACGACATAAATGCCGCCCTCTTTCAGCCAGGTTAGCGCATTCTTTTTAGTAGTCGCTTTCATGTTAACAGCCCTTGCTTCATTAAAGGTGTAATGACGCTAAACGCAATATTTCGTTCTGCGTGGTTGTCTTGGTATCTACAATGCCCGCTACCTGACCGTTGCTCATCACCAGAATACGATCGGTAATGCCCAACAGCTCCGGCATTTCGGAAGAGATAATAATGATGCCCTTCTCTTTCTTCGCCAGCTCAGCAATCAGCTGGTAGATTTCGAATTTCGCGCCGACGTCAATACCGCGCGTCGGTTCGTCAAGCATCAGTATTTCAGGCTGGGTCAGCAGCCAGCGGCCGATAATAACCTTTTGCTGGTTGCCGCCCGAAAGCGATCCAATTTGCGTATGGTGCCCCGGCGTTTTTACGCGCATGGCGTCGATAACCCACTGGGTATCGCTCTTCATGCGTTTATTGTCCAGTAGCCCGATATTGTTTTTATACTTCTTAATATTCGAGATTAACGAGTTAAACCCGATATCCAGAAAGGCATAAATACCGGTAGAACGACGCTCCTCCGTCACCAGCGCAAACCCGTGATTAATGGCTTCGTTGGCGCTGTGGTTATTAATCGCTTTGCCGTGCAGCTTAATAGTGCCGCTGACTTTCTCGCGAATACCAAACAGAGTTTCGACGATATCGGTACGCTTGGCGCCTACCAGCCCGGCAATGCCCAGAATCTCCCCTTTACGCAGATCGAACGAAACGTCGCGAATCGACGGCTGACGCAGCGACGTTAAATTACGCACCTCAAGAATGGTTTCGCCCGGCACGTTAGTTTTGCTGGGAAAGCGCTGGTTAAGGGAGCGGCCGACCATCATGGCGATGATCTTATCCATATCCAGCCCTTCCAGCGGCTGGGTGGCGATCCACTGCCCGTCACGCAGAATAGTAATTTCGTCGCACAGCTGGAAAATTTCTTCCATCTTGTGCGAGATATAGACAATGCCGCAGCCGCGATCTTTCAGCTTGCGGATAATGGTGAACAGGTGGTTCACCTCTTTTTCCGTCAGCGAAGAGGTCGGCTCGTCCATAATGACGATTTTGGCGTCATAGGAGAACGCCTTGGCAATTTCAATCATTTGCATCTGCGAGACAGAGAGCGTCGCCACTTTGTCACGCGGATCGATATCAATATCCAGCTCGTCGAAAATCGCTTTGGTATCGCGATACATTTTATCCTGATCGACGAACGGGCCTTTTTGCGGATAGCGACCCAGCCACATATTGTCCATGACGGTGCGCTGTAAAACCAGGTTCAGCTCCTGATGCACCATCGAAACGCCGTTTTCCAGCGCCTCTTTTGAACTTTTAAAATCTATTTCCTCACCCTGAAACAGGATGCTCCCCGTATCTTTTTTATAAATACCAAACAGGCATTTCAATAATGTCGATTTACCGGCGCCGTTTTCACCCATCAATGCATGAACGGAGTGAGGCCGCACTTTTAAATTCACATTATCTAAGGCTTTAACCCCTGGAAATGATTTTGACACATTCGTCATTTCCAGCAGATATTCACGCTGCGCGGTCGGATTATCACTGGCCATAATTTACCTGGCTAAAAAAAGCGTTGGTCAAGTGAAAACAGGGCGCGGCTCAGCCGCGCCCGGACAGGATTACTTCTGGAACTGAGACAGATTCTCTTTATCGACCGGAACGTAAGGTACGCGGACGATTTTGTCGGTAATTTTATAGCTGGTACCTTCGGTCGCCGCTTTGCCGTCCGCCAGGTTTTTCGCCATATCCAGCGTCGCTTTCGCCTGGTTTTCAGCATCGTTCAGCACGGTGCCCGCCAGCGCGCCCGATTTCACCAGCGCCAGCGCTTCCGGCAGCGCATCGACGCCGAACACAGGAATCGAGGTCTTGTTATGCGCCTTCAGCGCTTCAACCGCGCCCATCGCCATGGCGTCGTTGTTAGCGATCACCACTTCGATTTTGTTGGCGTTCGGGCCAGAGAGCCACGCGTCCATCTTGTCTTTAGCCTGCGCGGTGTCCCACATTGCGGTATCCATCGCCAGCTGCTGAGTTTTGATGCCGTCTTTGTTCAGGGTATCGATGACATATTTGGTGCGCGCTTCGGCATCCGGATGGCCCGGTTCGCCTTTCAGCAGCACGAACTGAATCTGACCATCTTTGTTCAGGTCCCAGTTCGGCGAGGCTTTCCAGTGTTTCTCAATCAGCTGGCCCTGAATAATGCCGGACTCTTTAGAGTCGGTGCCGACATAGTAAGCTTTGTCGTAGCTGGCCAGCACTTTCGCGTTTGGCTCCTTGTTGAAGAACACTACCGGCACGTCATTGCTGCGTGCTTTATCGATCACCACGGCCGCCGCAGCCGGATCCACCAGGTTAATCGCCAGCGCCTTCACGCCTTTCGCCATCAGCACGTCGATCTGGTCATTCTGCTTGGACTGGTCGTTCTGCGAGTCATTCATCAGCAGCTGCACGCCGCCGAGGTTTTTGGCTTCTTTCTCGATGTCCTTGCGTACCATCGACATAAAGTTGTCGTCATATTTATAGATGGTCACGCCGATACGCGTGTCCGCTGCGTGTGCCGTTGCGCCGAACATCATGCTGGCAACCAAAGCTGTAAGCGTGAAAACCTTCTTATTCATGGTATCTCCGGTTTTTTGCAGGGTAGTACTGGCTCAGACGCGTCGGACGCGTAAGAGCTTTCGGTAAAATAAGATTCGGCGAGTCAAAAAGAGGCGAGTGGTATTCCGCTACCCCGCTGAATCGCCGTCCAGAAACCTGACTTCCTTGTGCGACAACGCATCCTGAAGATGTGATGAACCTTTTCAACGGGTTGCTGAAACCACGCCTGCTGCGGTTATGGCGGCGTTACATAATGTTTCAGTCCGGTAAGACGCAGCCATCATAGTGAGCGGCATGTTAATTAACTGTGAATACAATCACAGATTGAAAACGGTTACATCAGGCTATCGCCTGAATTAGTGACCGACTCCACATTTTGTCGCTGAGCCACTGAATGACGACGCACCAGCGTTGGCATAAAGACGTGCTGCGCGCTGGCGTCCAGCTGGCCCGCCGCGCCGCTCAGCGCCAGCTCTGTCGCCAGTTTCGCCATAGAAACAATGGGATAGCGCACCGTAGTCAGTTGAGGATCGGTGTAACGTGACATGGGAATATCATCGAAACCGATAATGGAGAAGTGCTGCGGCACCTGAATGCCGTTATCTTTCAGCGCGGTAAGCGCACCGGCCGCCATGCCGTCGTTGTAGGCGAAAATCGCGCTGAGATGCACGTTGCGCCCCAGCAGTTCCACCATGGCCGCTTCGCCGCCCTGCATATCGGGTTCGGCGCTGGCGATCCAGCTCTCCTGCGGACGAATGCCCTGCTCCACCAGCGCCTGCTCCCAGCCGTCGCGGCGCTGCTGCACATCCTCGATCGGATGGCTGGAGCAGAGATAGCCAACGCGGCTATGTCCCTGCTGCAGCAGCATTCTGGTCGCCATCAGCGCGCCAGCCACGTTATCCAGGCTGACGCAGCGATGGGCGAAGCCCGGCACGATGCGGTTTACCATCACCATGCCCGGCACCTGCTGCATAAAAGAGGCCAGCTCTTCGTCTGAAAGCGTTTTCGCGTGCACCACCAGCGCATTGCAGCGCTGACGGATCAGCACCTCAATCGCATGGCGCTCTTTATCTTCCTGATGCCAGGAGTTGCTGATCAATACATGTTTATGCAGGCGCTGTGCCACGGTATCCACCGCTTTTACCAGCGCGCCGAAGAAGGGATCGGAAACGTCCATTACCACCACGCCGATGGTATCGCTGACCTGCGTCGCCAGCGCCTGCGCGTTGGCATTAGGGCGATAGCCCAGCGACTCCACGGCCTGCAGCACCGCATCGCGCGTGTCGGCGGTGACGGCGCTACTGTTATTCAGCACGCGTGAGACGGTCGCCACCGACACGCCAGCCAGACGGGCAACATCACGAATCGTTATCATGCAGCTGTTCCACAGAGGAAAAAAAGGCATCACGCCAGGAAGTAAACCCGGCGCTATTCTGTCAGGCGCAGCTAACCAGCAGCGTGAATCACGTCACACTGATGAAAACGGTTACATACAATTATGTAACCTTTGTGATGAACATCATTATCTGAATGAGGGACGATGCGGCGTTTTGCCTGCCGCCAGACGCGTCAGCCGACGCCAGAGCCACTCAAGCGGCCCCTGCGGGAAAAAGCGCAGCCAGATTACCGAGAAGAGGATATTGACGAGCCAGACAGCAGGGACAAACGCCAGCAGCTGCAGGCGGTCGAAGCGCATAAAGAGATCAAAGCGATAAAACAGCGTGGTGCAGATCAGCGTCTGCAGCAGGTAGTTGCTCAGCGCCATACGGCCGACGCACTGGATCGCCGCGCTGAAGCGCCAGCGAACCAGCCGCGGCCAGTAGGCCAGGATAAGCGCAGCATAGCCGAGGCTGATAAAGGGGCTGGCGAGATCGCGCGGCACCTGCAGATAGAAGGCGCTCCAGCGAAACGACCAGTGCAGCATCCACTGCGACACCACGCCGGACAGCGCGATGGCATAGCCTGTTATCAGCAAGAACGCGGCACAGCGGCGATAGTGTCGCACGCTAAATCCGCCGGTCAGCCAGCCGCAACGCAGCAGCGCGGCGCCCATCATCATCAGTCCGGCCAGCTGCCAGCCATACTGCGCCGCCAGCGCCATCAGGCTGGAAGAGAGATGATCGAGACGGTTATGCACCGCTTCCCATCCGCCGGCCAGCTTCCAGAAGCGTTCATACTCCAGCTCGGCCGCGCCTGGCAGCCATGAACTGCTCGGTTCAGGATCGGAGATGGAACCGAAAATAAGCAGCACGCCGCAGCCCACCAGATAAAGCAGCGCGCCGGTATGAAACAGGCTGCGCGTTGAGGGCACGTCGCGCAGCATACGCCAGACGATCAGCCCGATAATGGCATAATCAAGCAGGATATCCCCTTCCCACATTGCAATGGCGTGGAACAGACCGATAATCGCCAGTAGCGTCAGGCGCGCCGACAGCCAGCGGCCGCCGCGCGGCAGCTGGAGCTGCAGACCCGCGCCGAACAACAGCGCGAACAGGGTAAGGAATTTCAGCTGTGCCAGGGTATCAAGCACCGCCCAGGTCCAGACCTCGTCGGTAGCGGGTTCGCCATGCCAGGCAGGATTCAGATAAGCGGCGGAAGGTAAAGCGAAGCCGACGATATTAAGCAACAAAATGCCGAGGATGGCGCAGCCGCGAATAAAATCCAGCGCATGATAACGTTGCATATCGGTCCCTGTTGACGTGAGAAACAGAGGCGGCTTACAAAGCCTGCAGGCGGATGGCACAGACCGAAGAGCAAACGTCCCGCATCAGGAAAAAAACGCCGGGAGCGTTTTTGCACAACGCAGAGCCCTGGCCCGCTAACAAAAGCACCTCAAATAAGGTGCCTGTCTGCACGGGCCGCGATCTCCTGTTTGCGTCTTTACGATCGGGCGCTCTCACCCGCGCAGGCGCATAGCCAACAGCCTCGCCCTGAGATTTAAATATGGCGTACCGCGCGCAGGAATTCCTGGCGGGTATTCTGGCTCGACTTAAACAGACCGCCCAGCGAAGTGGTGGTGGTTGCGCTGGTGGCATCCTTCACCCCGCGCGCTTTCACGCAGTAATGCACCGCATCGATAGAAACCGCGACGTTGTTGGTACCAAGCAGCGTCTGCAACGCCACCAGCACCTGCTGCGTCAGACGCTCCTGCACCTGCGGACGCTGGGCGAAGAACTGGACGATACGGTTGATCTTCGACAGGCCGATCACCTTATCTTTTGGAATATAGGCCACGGTGGCTTTGCCGTCGATGATCACAAAGTGATGTTCGCAGGTGCTGGTCAGCGTGATATCGCGCACCGTCACCATCTCATCCACTTTCATTTTGTTTTCAATGACGGTGATTTTGGGGAAGTTAGCGTAATCCAGGCCGGAGAACACCTCATCCACATACATTTTGGCGATGCGATGCGGCGTCTCCATCAGGCTGTCATCCTCAAGATCCAGATTCAGCAGCTGCATGACTTCAGTCATGTGGCCAGCGATCAGGCGCTTACGGGTTTCATCATCCATTTCACGCGTTGGCGCGCGTAACGGCGTTTCCAGGCCTCGCGCCAGCAGCGCTTCGTGAACCAGGATAGCTTCCTGACTAAGGGTGCTCATCGTACTCATCTCCGCAGGTGTAACGCCCGTCGGAGAGACCGACGGGTTCAATTCTGAGCGCGTATTGTGAAGCTTTCCGTTTGGGTAATCCAGTAATCAATCCAATCGGCGATGAAAGCTTTTCATTATGATCGCCGCCAGACCAGAAGACCGCCCGCGGCCAGCCCCAGACCGGCGATCCACAGCGCCGGCTCCAGCCGATGCAGCAGCGCGGTAGAGAGCGACGACAGCACCGGCCCCACCAGCTGCCCGATGGCGTAGCCGGTAGTCAGCAGTCCCGCCATATAGCGCGTATGCTGCGGCGCCAGCTCGCGCGCGCAGGCCAGCGCAAGCTGCACCACACAGAGAAAGCCGCCGCCCACCAGCAGCGCGCCGATCAGCAGGCCGCTAAAGCCCGGCAGCCACGCCGCCGCCACGACGCCCAGCGCCTGCGCCCAGAGCACCAGCGCCAGCCGCCGGTGCGTGCTGGCGAGGCCGCGCGTCAGGATCCCCAGCGCGATACCGACTATCGCCGCGCCGCCGAAAATCGGCCAGACGAACTGGGCGAATGCGCCATCGGGAAAGCGCGCCGCCGCCATCTGCGACAGAAAAGTCGCGGGCAGAATATAGCCGAAGCCCGCCAGGCTGTAGCTCAGCACCAGCCGTCGCAGATCCCTGGTCAGCACCAGCGGCTGCGGCGCCTGATCGGGTCGATGCAGATCGCCGACGCGGCGCGGCAAATTGCGCGCGACAGCGGCGATAAAGAGCAGCGCCAGCAGGCCGTAAGCCGCCCAGGCCAGCGAGGCGGAAACCTGAAACGTATGCAGCTGCACCGCCAGCAGGCCGCTGATGAAAATCCCCGCGCCGGGTCCGGCGAATACCGCCGCTGACAGGCTGGGGCGGCCGTAATGATGCAGCTGTTCGCTGCTCCAGGCGGCGACCAGCACCAGCGCCATGCCGCTCGCCCAGCCGATAAGAAAGCGCACCGCCCCGTGCAGCCAGGGGCCGCTGACGCAGGCGGAGAGCAGCGTCAGGATCACCGCGCCCCAGACGCCCAGCTGCAGGCGCAGTTCGACATGACGCCTGGCGCGCATCGCGTCAAAGGAGCCGCACAGGTAGCCGAGATAGTTAAGCGCCGCGACCAGGCTGGCGCTGGTTAGCGTCAGCTGGCCGTCGTGTATCATCAGCGGCACCTGCGGCGTAAAGGCGAAACGTCCAATCCCCATCACCACTACCAGCGCCAGAAAGGCGCTGAGCGCCACGCGAAAAGCCATTTCCCTACTCCTGCGTTTTATTATCTCTTGCTTATAACATGCCAGCTTATTAAACTCACGAAAACTGAATAATTCACATCAAGTTGTTTACGGGAAGAGAATACATGGATCTTGTCCAGCTACGTATGTTCTGTTCTGTGGCCGAAACCGGTTCGCTGGCGCGCGCCGCGGAACAACTCCATCGCGTCCCCTCTAATCTCACCACGCGGCTGCGCCATCTGGAAGAGGAGATTGGCGTCGATCTGTTTATCCGCGAGAAACAGCGCATTCGCCTGTCGCCGATGGGCCACAACTTTCTTAACTATGCGCAGCGTATCCTGACGCTGAGCGACGAGGCGCTGAGCATGGCGCGCGCCGGCGAACCGGCGGGTAACTTCGCGCTCGGCTCAATGGAGAGCACCGCCGCGACGCGCCTGCCGGGCCTGCTGGCGGCCTACCATCAGCGCTTCCCGAAGGTCGCGCTGTCGCTGATCACCAGTACTTCCGGCGAGATTATCGACAAAGTGCGCGAAGGCACGCTGGCCGCCGCGCTGGTTGACGGCCCAGCGCCTTATGACGATCTCAACGGCTGTATCGCCTTCCGGGAAACCCTGACGCTGATCACCAGCCTCGATCATGCGCCGGTGGAGAGCGCGCGCGACGCGCAAAACGATACGCTGTTCGCTTTTCGTAACAGCTGCTCCTATCGCGTGAAGCTGGAAGCCTGGTATCGCGACAGCGGTGTCGCGCCCGGCAGCGTCATGGAGATCCAGTCCTACCACGCGATGATGGCCTGCGTGGCGGGCGGCGCGGGCGTGGCGATGATCCCGGAATCGGTATTAGCGCAGATGCCTGAGCGCGCCCGCGTGCAGGCGCATGAGCTGCCGCCGGCGTACCGCGACACCGCCACCTGGCTGATGTGGCGACGCGACGCTTTTACGCCCAACGTCGAAGCCCTGAAGTATTTGATTATTGATATGTTTGACGACCGGCCGCAGGACGATCGGCTGCTGCATCCGCTGCAGGTCGCAGACTAATTACTCAGTTACGCGCTATTTTTATTGATATCACGACTACGGGCGCGACCGCTTCGGCGCGCCCCCATCTGACCGCAAGAGGGAATGCATGAACATGATTAAAACCCGTGCCGCCGTTGCCTGGGCCGCTGGCGAACCGCTGAAAATCGAAGAAGTGGATTTGATGCCGCCGCAAAAAGGTGAAGTGCTGGTGCGCATCGTTGCCACCGGCGTTTGCCATACCGATGCCTATACCCTGTCGGGCAAAGATCCGGAAGGCGTGTTCCCGGCGATTCTCGGCCATGAAGGCGGCGGCATTGTGGAAGCGGTCGGCGAAGGCGTGACCAGCGTCGAAGTAGGCGATCATGTGATCCCGCTTTACACGCCGGAGTGCGGCAAGTGCAAATTCTGTCTGTCGGGCAAAACTAACCTCTGCCAGGCGATCCGCTCAACGCAGGGCAAAGGCCTGATGCCGGACGGCACGACGCGCTTCTTTAAAGACGGCAAGCCGATTTTCCACTATATGGGCACCTCGACGTTCTCCGAGTACACCGTCGTGCCGGAAATTTCGCTGGCGAAAATCAGCAAAGAAGCGCCGCTGGAGGAAGTCTGCCTGCTGGGCTGCGGTGTCACTACCGGTATGGGCGCGGTGATGAATACCGCCAAAGTTAAAGAAGGCGATACCGTGGCGATTTTCGGCCTTGGCGGCATCGGTCTGTCGGCGATTATCGGCGCAAAAATGGCGAAAGCCGGACGCATCATCGGTATCGACATCAATACCAGCAAGTTCGACCTGGCACGCAAGCTGGGCGCGACCGATCTGGTGAATCCGAAAGATTATGAGAAGCCGATCCAGGACGTTATCGTTGAGATGACCGACGGCGGCGTAGATTTCTCCTTTGAGTGCATCGGCAACGTCAACGTCATGCGTTCCGCGCTGGAGTGCTGCCATAAGGGCTGGGGCGAATCGGTAATTATCGGCGTGGCCGGCGCGGGCGAAGAGATCTCTACCCGTCCGTTCCAGCTGGTCACCGGTCGCGTCTGGCGCGGTTCTGCCTTCGGCGGCGTGAAGGGTCGCTCGCAGCTGCCGGGCATCGTGCAGGACTATCTGGACGGTAAATTCGCCCTGAACGACTTTATTACCCACACCATGCCGCTGGAAGAGATTAATGAGGCCTTCGATCTGATGCACGAAGGAAAATCTATTCGTTCGGTGGTGCACTTTAACAAGTAATCGGGAGGCGATATGGCAACCACGCTGGAACTGCTGGAAGAACACCGGATGTTCGGCGGCTGGCAACAACGCTGGCGACATCAGTCAGACGTGCTGAACTGCCCGATGACCTTCAGCATTTTTTTGCCCAGTCCGAAAGACGACACGCCGCCGCCCGCGGTGTGGTTTCTGGCAGGGCTGACCTGCACGGATGAGAACTTCAGCACCAAATCCGGCGCGCAGCGCGTCGCCTCGGAGCTGGGACTGGTGTTAATTATGCCGGACACCAGCCCGCGCGGTGATGCGGTCGCCAACGACGCCGCTTACGATCTCGGTCAGGGCGCGGGGTTCTATCTCAACGCCACCCAGGCGCCCTGGTCAGCGCACTACCGCATGTTCGACTACCTGAGCCAGGAGCTGCCGACGCTGATCGCTGGCAACTTCAGTATCAGCGAGCGGCAGTCGATTATGGGGCATTCGATGGGCGGCCACGGCGCGCTGATGCTGGCGCTGCGCCTCGGCAATCGCTTCGCGTCGGCGTCGGCTTTTGCGCCTATCGTCAATCCCAGCGACGTGCCCTGGGGTCAGAAAGCGTTTAGCGCCTACCTGGGCGAGGACCGCGCGGCCTGGCGCGACTATGACAGTTGCGCGCTAATGCGCGAGGTGCAGGCGCGTCTGCCGATCCTGATCGATCAGGGGGACAGCGATCAGTTCCTGGCGGATCAGCTGCAGCCGGAGCGGCTGGATATGGTGGCAAGAGAGGTGGGATTCCCGCTGACGTTGCGCGTGCAGCCCGGCTATGACCACAGCTACTACTTCATCGCGACCTTCGTCGAGGATCATCTGCGCTTCCATGCGCAGCATCTGCTGGTGTAGTGCATTGAGGGCCGCAATGCGGCCCTGAATATCAGAGGTGCGGCACGCTATTTAAACCAGCGCTGAATCTGCCAGCCCGTCGATCATTACCTGCGGCATCCCCTGCGAGCAGCGCTCAATACGTCCTTTCACGCCATAGACCTGCGCCAGCGTTTCCGGCGTAATCACCCGATCCGGCGCGCCGTCCGCTATCAACGCGCCCTCTTTCAGCATCAGTGCATGGTGCGCATGGCGTAAGGCGATATTAATGTCATGCACCACCACAACGGTGACGATATTGCGCTGGGCGGTTTCGCGCCGTACCAGATCCATCACATGGAACTGATAGTTAAGATCCAGCGCGCTCAGCGGCTCATCCAGCAGCAGCAGTTCCGGGCGACGGATCAGCGACTGCGCCAGGCCCACCAGCTGTTTCTGGCCGCCCGAAAGCTGATCGAGATAGCGCATCGCCAGATGTGAAATGCCAAGCTGTTCCAGCAGATACATCACTTCCGCCTCGCTGGCGGCGTTGTGCAGCCCGCCAGACGCGCGCTGCGCCACAATGATCGACTCCAGCACATGCAGATGCACGCCCGCAGGCAGCGACTGCGGCAGATAGACCACGCGCCGGGCGCGGCGGGCAAAAGGTTGCTTCATCAGCTCCTCGCCGTTCAGCCAGAGTTCGCCCTGCCCTTTGTTCAGCCCGGCCAGCGCACGCAGCAGCGTCGATTTACCGCAGCCGTTCGGCCCCAGCAGCACGGTGATTTTGCCGCGCGGCAGCAGCGGCACGCTGAGATCCTCAATGACTTTGCGTTTCGGGTAGCCCGTCGTGAAGTGTTTTAACGTCAGTCCCTGGTTCATACATTCCCCCGGTGGCGCAGAATAATGCTCAGGAAGAAAGGTACGCCAACCAGTGAGGTGACGATGCCGACAGGAATAATCACGCCAGGGATCAGGTTTTTCGACGCCACCGACGCCATTGAGAGTACCAGCGCGCCGGTCAGGGCGCTGGCGGGCAGGTAGTAGCGATGATCTTCGCCGAAAATCATGCGGGCGATATGCGGCGCCACCAGCCCGATAAAGCCGATCGGCCCGACAAAGGCGACCGCCAGCGCGGAAAGAATACTGATGCGCAGCAGCGTCGCGAGGCGCAGACGGCGGACGTCGATGCCGAAACTGACCGCGCGGTCTTCGCCGAGGCGCAGCGCGGTCAGCTTCCAGCTGCTGAGCAGCGAGAACGGCAGCAGCAGCGCAAAAGCGGCACTCAGCACGCCCAGCTTCTCCCAGGAGGCGCGTGCGAGGCTGCCCATGGTCCAGAACACCAGGCCCTGCAGGGTATCTTCGCTGGCGATAAACTGCATCATCGACACCAGCGCGTTAAAGGTAAACACCAGCGCAATGCCGAACAGCACCACGCCTGAGGTAGAGACCCGCGTCCAGCGCGTCACACCGTCGAGCATCAGCGCGGCGAACAGAGCAAAAACAAAGGCGTTGGCGGAAATCAGCCACTGATCCGGCACGCCAGGAATGCCGATACCGAGAATAATCGCCAGCGCTGCGCCAAAAGCCGCCGCCGAGGAGACGCCAAGGGTAAAGGGGCTGGCCAGCGGGTTATTAAGGATGGTCTGCATCTCGGCGCCCGCCAGCCCAAGACAAAATCCCACCACCACCGCCATCAGCGCATAGGGCAAACGGATATCCCAGACGATCACGCGCGTACCGGCATCGACGGTTGTGGGGTGAAGCAGAGATTGCCACAGCGTCGGCAGCGAGAGTCCAGCCGGGCCAAGCGTAAAATCCAGCACCAGCGAGGCAATAATGGCCAGCACCAGTACGGCGATCATCAGCATGCGGCGGCGCAATACCTGATGATAGCGGCCCATAGCGCCCTGCGCGGGCAGAGTTGAGTCCGTCATAAAAAGCCTGTTCTAAAGGTTCGGTCGAAAACGCTGCCACAATAGAGCAGATGATAATAATTATCAATTCTTCAACCTAAACAAAAGGGCACCTTAACGCAAAAAGCGCGGACCCGCCGCGCTTCCTGTGCTTACGCAAATGACAAGGCCCGAGCGCAAAGGCGACCCACTTTTCTGTGGTCGGACGCTTTGCTCTTCGGGCCTCGTCACCTGTGCAGTGAGCTTTACTCTTTGTGGATCGGGAATTCCATGTCGCTGTACTTCACGAAACGGGTGCCTCGCGTCAGCCTGTAGCCGAACCAGATAATCAAAAACAGCGGCAGTCCGATATAGGTGGCGGCGACGCCGTACCAGTCGATTTTGTCGTTAAGGAAAGCCTGATAGTTCTGGCCCAGCGTGATGATCAGACAGAGCACGAAGGCAAAAATCGGACCGACCGGGAAAAAGCCTGAACGGTACGGCAAATCGTCAAGGTTGTGGCCCTGCGCGATATAGCCGCGACGGAAGCGATAGTGGCTGATGGCAATGCCCAGCCAGGCGATAAAGCCGGTCATACCGGAGGTATTCAGCAGCCACAGATAGACTTCCTGGTTGCCGAACTTCGAGGTCAGGAAGCAGAGACCCGCCACGACGGTGGTCGCCAGCAGCGCGTTACGCGGCACGCCGCCTTTCGACAGCTGCGCGAAAATGCGCGGTGCTTTGCCTTCGCTCGCCAGGTTATAGAGCATGCGCGTTGAGGCGTACATGCCGGAGTTGCCCGCTGACAGCACCGACGTCAGGATTACCGCGTTCATCACCGCCGCCGCCGACAGCAGGCCCGCATTCTGGAACACCAGGGTAAAAGGACTGACGCTGATATCGGTTACATCGTTATGCAGCAGCTGCGGATCGGTATAAGGCAGGATCAGGCTGATAATCAGGATAGCGAAGATATAGAACAGCAGAATACGCCAGAAAACCTGACGCACCGCGCGCGGAATGTTTTTCGCCGGATCTTCCGACTCGCCCGCCGCGATGCCGATAAGCTCAGTGCCCTGGAAAGAGAAGCCGACAATCATCGCCACGCCGATCATCGCGGCGAACCCGCCCGCGAACGGCGCGTCGCCGACCTGCCAGTTATGCCAGCCGGCATGTGCGCCGCCGCGCAGAATGCCAAGGATCATCAGTACGCCGACGACGATAAAGATAATGACGGTGACGACCTTAATCAGTGAGAACCAGTATTCCGCTTCGCCGAAGCCTTTCACGGAGATGAAGTTAAGCAGGAACATCAGGCAGAGGAACATCGCGCTCCAGATCCAGCCCGGCGTATCAGGGAACCAGTAGTTCATTACCAGCTGCGAGGCGACGAGATCCACGGCGATGGTGACCGCCCAGTTGTACCAGTAGTTCCAGCCCAGGGCGAAACCAAAGCCTTCTTCAACATATTTTGAACCGTAGGTGGCGAAAGAGCCGGAAACCGGCATAAAAGCCGCCAGCTCGCCGAGGCTGGTCATCAGAAAGTAGACCATCAGGCCAATCAGCGCGTAGGAAAGCAGCGCGCCGCCGGGGCCCGCCTGAGAGATAGTGGCGCCGGAGGCCACAAAAAGGCCGGTGCCGATCGAACCGCCGATGGCGATCATCGTCAGGTGACGCGCCTTTAACTCGCGTCGTAACGCAGGTTGTTGTGTTGTATTTGTGTCGTTATGCATGTGTAAACACTAGGCTCGCTAAAAATGAGGCGCGATTGTAGCAATTCACCCTGCCCTGTATAGCATTGAGGCCGTGTTATTAGTTACCTTCATGATCGCCGCTGAATTATAAGCAAAAACCTCTTGCAGCTATTCGCGGCAGTAAGAGAGAAAGCGGTTAAGCGCCCTGGAAAGATGCTTCTGACGATGGTGAATACGGTACAGCGTGCGCGTCAGGCGCGGCAGCGGAAGCGACAGCTCCACTAACGTTCCCGCCTCCAGCAGATCGGCAATAACGCGACGCGACAGACAGCTGATGCCCATATTGTGCCGCACCGCATGCTTGATCGCCTCTGAGTTGCCCAACTCCATGCCCAGCTGAAAAGCTGGCAGATGCGAGAGCAGCAGATAGTCGACGATTTCGCGCGTGCCGGACCCGCGTTCGCGCAGGATCCAGGGCGCGTTGCCGAGGCTCTCCAGCGTGACCGGCTGGCGCAGAATCTCCGCATCGGGCGCGGCGAACACCACCAGCTCATCCTCCAGCCAGGGATCGCTCACCAGTTCGGTCATATGACACGGCCCTTCAATCAGGCCGACATCGACGCGGAAATCGGCCACCGCGTTAATGACGTCCTGGCTGTTGCCGACGCTCAGCTCCAGCGGCAGGCCGGGAAAGTCGCGACGAAAAGCGGCTATCATGCCCGGCAGCAGGTAATTGCCGATGGTGCTGCTGGCGTAAATACGGATTGCGCCGTTGTCCTCTTTAAACAGCTGTTCGATTTCACTCGCCTGCTCCAGCAGGCCGATGGCGCGCGGATAGAGCAGACGACCGTGTTCGTTCAGCACCAGCCGCTTGCCGACGCGATCGAACAGCTGAACGCCAAGCTGGCCCTCCAGGTCCGCCAGCGCCGCGCTCACCGCAGACTGCGAGAGCGCCAGCACCTGCGAGGCCTGGGTCGTCGAGCCGCTTTTCAGCACCTCGGTAAACACTTCTATCTGACGCAGCGTGATATGCATGGTTTCTCCTCACATGGCGTAGCGATGCACCAGGTAAAACAGCACCGCCAGCCAGATCAGCACCATTAAAAACAGGCCAAAGCCGCTGACGACCTTTTTGCCGCGCGCGCGCTGCACTTCGGCACGCTCCGCGCTGCTGATACGCACGTCGCGCGGCAGCAGGCGCAGCAGGATCAGCACGCCCAGCGGAATAATAATCGCATCGTCCAGCAGACCGACGATCGGGATAAAGTCGGGAATAAGATCGATGGGGCTGAGCGCATAGGCCACCAGCCCAAACGCCAGCAGCTTAAACCACCACGGCGTACGCGGATCGCGGCAGGCGAACCACAGCGTCAGCACATCTTTTTTGATCAGGGCGGCCCAGCGGCGCAAACGGGCAAATAACATCTTTCGGCCTTATCGGTTTATCTGGTTGATTGCAAATATATTAGCAATTTCACTTTTAAGCCAGCGCGCCGCGTGGTTCCCATAACATATAAAGACTGTGCGATGCCCTGAATGCCGCAATTGCCGCCAGCAAGGTTCAATCTGCTGGCGCAGCATTTCTTGCATCAGGCGCATCGGGTATGATGCGGGCTTCTTTTAGTCAGCCTTTTCAGGAGAAGCGGCATGAAATATATCGGCGCACACGTCAGCGCTGCTGGCGGCGTAGATCAGGCAGTGATTCGTGCCCATGAACTGGAAGCCACCGCGTTTGCTCTGTTTACCAAGAATCAGCGACAGTGGAAGGCGGCCCCGCTCTCTGCCGCCACTATCGACGCGTTTAAAGCCGCGTGCGAAAAATATAATTTTGGCCCGCAGCAGATCCTGCCGCACGACAGTTTTCTGATTAACCTCGGCCATCCGGTTATGGACGCGCTGGAAAAATCGCGGGCAGCCTTTATTGATGAGATGCAGCGCGCTGAGCAGCTGGGCCTGACCCTGCTTAACTTCCATCCCGGCAGCCATCTGAATCAGATCGAGGAAGAAGCCTGCCTGAAGCGCATCGCCGAGTCGGTGAATATTGCGCTGGATAAGACGTCGCAGGTTGTGGCGGTAATTGAAAACACAGCCGGTCAGGGCAGCAATCTCGGCTTCCGCTTCGAACATCTGGCGACGATTATCGAGCACGTCGAGGATAAATCCCGCGTCGGCGTCTGTATCGATACCTGCCACGCCTTTGCCGGCGGCTACGATCTGCGTACCGAAGCGGCGTGCGAAGAGACCTTCGCCGCCTTTGAGCGCATCGTCGGCCTGCAGTATCTGCGCGGCATGCACCTTAACGACGCCAAAAGTGCCTTTGGCAGCCGCGTCGATCGCCATCACAGCCTGGGCGAAGGCAATATCGGCAAAACGGTCTTTAGCTGGCTGATGAAGGATGCGCGCTTCGATGGCATCCCGCTGATTCTGGAAACCATTAATCCGGATATCTGGAAGGATGAGATCGCCTGGCTGAAGTCAGAGCAGAAAAGTTAAAGACGCGCTGCTGCTACAAAGCAGCGGGTAATGTTGAGGCGATAAAAAAGAAGGGAGCCATCTGGCTCCCTTCTCCCTTTTCTGTTACGCCGGGGTTCAGGCTTTCGCCAGCTCCTCTTCCGGACGTTTCAGAATGGCGTAACCCAGTCCCGCCACCGCAGTGCCGACGATAATCGATACCAGGTAGCCCAGCACCGGCGTAATCGCGCCAGGAATAAGCAACACGAACAACCCGCCGTGCGGCGCCATCAGCTTCGCGCCGATATACATAGAGATCGCGCCGGTAATCGCGCCGCCGACAATACAGCACGGCAGTACGCGCATCGGGTCACGCGCCGCGAAGGGAATCGCGCCCTCGGAGATAAAGCAGAGACCCAACACCAGCGCCGCTTTACCCCCCTCCTGCTGACCTTTATTAAATTTACGACGCGCAACCAGCGTCGCTACGCCCATCGCCAGTGGTGGCACCATACCCGCAGCCATAATCGCCGCCATCGGCGCGTAGGTTTGCGAACTGAGCAGCCCGACGCCGAAGGCGTACGCCACTTTGTTCACCGGACCGCCCATATCGGTACACATCATGCCGCCCAGAATCGCGCCCAGCAGTACCGCATTCGCCGTGCCCATATTCGCCAGCCATGCGGTCAGGCCGCTCATGATCGCCGCGACCGGTTTGCCTACTACGTAGATCATCAGCAGGCCGGTGATCAGGCTGGCAAACAGCGGAATAATCAGGATCGGCTTCAGCGCTTCCATACTCTGCGGCAGTTTGACCTTGCCGCTGATCAGCTTCGCTGCGTAACCGGCAATGAAACCGGCGATAATGCCGCCGAGGAAGCCGGCGTTAATGCTGGTGGCGATCATGCCGCCAATCAGACCTGGCGTCAGGCCGGGACGATCCGCGATGGAGAAAGCGATATAGCCCGCCAGCACCGGCACCATCAGCGCGAAGGCGCTGCCGCCACCGATCTGCATCAGCGCCGCTGCCAGCGTGCCCGGCTCTTTAAAGGCGGTAATCCCGAAGGCGAAGGAGAGCGCAATGCTCAGACCACCCGCCACCACCATCGGCAGCATATAAGAGACGCCGGTCAACAGGTGACGGTAAGCGCCTGCTTTCTCTTTTTTCTCGTTCTGCGGCTCGCCGCTCTGCGCGCCAGCGGCTTTATAAGGTCTGGCTTCGACAACGGCTTTATCCAGCTCCTGCGCGGTTTTCTTCAGCGCCAGCCCGGTTGAGGTGCGGTACATCGGCTTACCGGCGAACTTCGCCAGGTCGACCTCGATATCCGCCGCGACGATCACCAGATCGGCCGCCGCGACTTCTTCGGGCGTAATCGCATTGCCTGCGCCAACGGAGCCGCGGGTTTCCACTTTCACCCACCAGCCGCGTTTGGTCGCTTCAGCCTGAATAGCCTCGGCGGCCATAAAGGTGTGCGCCACGCCGGTCGGACAGGCGGTGACCGCAACGATACGTTTCTGGCCGCCTGCCTGCGCAGCGGCTGGCGCCGCAGCGACGGCGGTCGGCTGCCAGGGTTTTGCTTCCGCTTTCGCCTGGGCAAGGAACTGCTCCGGCGCGCGTACGGCCTGCTGCACATCGCCCAGCCAGACCGATTTGCCGTTCAGCGCAGCGTCGTTCGGCAACTCGCGGCCAGTGACGATCACCAGCTCCGCTTCCGCCGGGTTTTCCGTCAGGGTTAAGCCAGCCTGCGCGGCGGCCGCCGCCAGCCGCTGTTGCGCCATATAGGCAGAGGCCAGCCCAATAGAAGGATCTTTTATCAGCAGCGTTTTCATTATCGCTCTCCTGCTGTCAGTTAACGGGTTGTAAGTCGACGCGCGCCATCATTGCGGCCAACTGGGTACGATCGGTCACGCCGACGTTGCTCTGGCTGACGGCCATCGCCGCCACTGCCGTCGCGAGACGCAGCGTATGCTCGCTGGATTCACGCATCAGCAGGCCGTAGATCAGCCCGCCGACCATTGAATCGCCTGCGCCCACGGTGCTGACTACTTCACACACCGGCGGTTTGGCGATCCATTCGCCTGAGGCGTTCACCCAGAGCGCGCCCTCGGCGCCCAGAGAAATCACCACATGGGCGATGCCCTGTTCGCGCAGTTCATGCGCCGCGCCAATCACATCCTGCAGCGTCGGCAGTTTGCGACCGGCCCAGATTTCCAGCTCGCGGCGGTTTGGCTTCACCAGCCAGGGGGCGGCTTTCAGGCCCGCCACCAGCGCTTCACGGCTGCTGTCGAAAATAATGCAGGGGCAATGGGTGCGCAGCTCGCTCATCCAGCGGGTAAAGGCTTCCGGCTGTACGCCCGACGGCAGGCTGCCGCTGACGCACACCATGTCGAACTGGCCCAGCCAGGTGAGCGAGTCGCTGGTAAAGCGATCCCAGTCCTGCTGGCTTACTTCAAAACCAGAGAAGTTAAGATCGGTGACGTCGTTGTTCTGCTCGGTGAGCTTGACGTTGATGCGGGTGCGGCCCGGCACGACCTGAAAACGGTTAGCGATCCCTAGCTCGCTGAACAGCTGCTGAAAGCCGTCCTGATTCTCTTTGCCAAGGAAGCCGCCAACCGTAACGTCGATGCCGAGATCCTTCAGCACTTTCGCCACGTTAATGCCTTTGCCTGCCGCGTGCAGCCCGGTGGTTTTCACCAGGTTGACTTCGCCGCGCTCGATCTCCGGGGTAAAACCCACCAGATCGTAGGCGGGATTCAGGGTAATAGTTGCGACGCGTCTGCTCATGCTACCCCCTCGCCCAGGCCGGAATTAATCGCCTCTTCAATGGCGTTGAGCGCCTGCTGCGCATCGTCGCCGCTGGCGGTAAAACGCAGACGGTGACCTTTCTTCACGCCCAGTGCGACCACTTTCATCAGGCTACGTCCGTTGGCAGGTTTGCCGCTGCCGTCGAGGTTAGTGACGGTAATATCGCTGTTGAACTGTTTGATGACGGTTACCAGCGCCGTGCCGGGACGCGCATGCAGCCCGTGCTCGTTACGAATGGTGAACTCCGCGCTCAGCACGTCGGCCTGCTCGTCCACTTCGCTGGTCAGCAGCGCATAGAGGCCCGCTGCGTCCGCTTTCAGCAGGCGATCCGCCTTGCCGTTGAGCAGCAGCGTGCTGAGATAGCTCAGCACTTCCAGCGGGCGATCGTCGACGGCGGAAACCGTCACCAGCAGCGCCACTTTTTCGCCTTCGTGCTCACCAGGCGTGGCGGCGCGGCTGACCGCAACCGCGCTGCGCAGATTGCCGCGGCGGCTGTCGCTCAGCCAGATGCCCTGCCCCAGGCTCAGCGGCGTCGCGGCGACGACGTCGGCAACAAAGCTGGCGTCTACCGCGCCAGCCGCCTGCAGGCGACCGGCATTCAGCGCCTGTAGCGTAATCAGATCGTTTGCGGCCACGTCTAAGGTAATCAGCGAGGTGTCGAAGCTGAATTCAGCTGGCTGTTTTTCACCCATCAGCAGCGCACGCAGATCTTCCGCCGAGGCGGTTTTCAGCTGTTCGGCGATGCTGTCGTCGCTCAGCACATGCGTCAGCTGGCGTAGCAACGCCAGATGCTCGTCAGATTTCGCGGCGATACCGATCGCCACATACGCGATCTGATCTTCGCCCCAGGCGATGCCCTGCGGAAACTGAAACACCTGTACGCCGGTTTTCTGCACCAGGTCGCGCGTATCGGTGGTGCCGTGCGGAATGGCGATGCCGTTGCCCAGGAAAGTTGAGGTCTGCTGCTCGCGCGCCAGCATGCCGTTGACATAGCCCTCCGCCACGTTGCCCGCCGCGGTCAGCGCCGCGGCGACCTGGCGGATAGCCTCTTCTTTATTTTGTGCACTGGCTCCGGTGTGGATGGCCTGCAATTCGAGCTGGAACATATTTCTCCTCGCTTACTGAAATTGAATCGTTTCAGCCTGATGGCCGTTTAAAGCGCAGCGAGGTTGCGCAAGGCGCGTGTCTGCTACGCTGAAACGTTTCAAGGAGTCTGGTACAGCGCACAAGGCCATGCAAGAAAATGCGTAAAATGCGTAGCAGATTTTTGACGTTACGCACAATTCACAAGGACCGGACGAAATTAAGGCGGCGTAAGCTGAAAGGGATGCTGTAACGACGTCACCACGCGGCGCGAAACCGTCAGCACCGTCAGCAGACTCAGGGCGCGGTATCCGCTTCCAGCTGCAGCAGGTAGACCATAGCATCGTGGCGAGTCGCGCCGCACATATCGCGCGACGGCTGCAAGCCGGCGCAGACGGCGGGCCGCAGCGGGGAGCCGAACAGTTTGCAACGCAGATCGGCATCAAGCTGGATGCAGGGCGTGTTCGCCGGCTTGCCATGCGGCATACCGGGGATCGGCGAAGAGATAGAAGGCGCGGTACAGCAGGCGCCGCACTGACTACGGCATTGCATGATGCGCTCCAGCGGGTATGAAGCCGCGACAATAACAGCCCGCGTGCGCGAAAGCCATGACTGCGTCATTGCGCGCATTTTTTCCGGCGCCATATTGCCTGTTTAACCCGGCGCGAGTAACGTGGCGCGCATCGGAATCCTCCTTTAAGCGAGAGTTGCAATGCCAAGAGCGAATGAGATCAAAAAAGGGATGGCGGTAAGCTGGAACGGCAAACTGCTGCTGGTCAAAGATATCGATATTCAGAGCCCAAGCGCGCGCGGCGCCGTCACGCTGTATAAAATGCGCTTCACTGATATTCGTACCGGCCTGAAGGTAGAAGAGCGTTTTAAAGGCGACGATATTCTGGACGTCATCCAGCTCAGCCGCCGCAGCGTCACCTTCTCTTATATTGACGGCGACGAATACGTTTTTATGGATGACGAGGACTATACGCCTTACTCATTCAAGAAAGATCAGATCGAAGAAGAGCTGCTGTTTATTCCTGAAGGCGGCATTCCGGGCATTCAGGTGCTGACGATGGACGGTCAGGTGCTGGCGCTCGAACTGCCGCAGACCGTGGATATGGAAATTGTCGATACCGCGCCGGGCATTAAAGGCGCCTCTGCCAGCGCGCGCACCAAACCGGCCGGCATGAGTACCGGACTGAGCATTCAGGTGCCGGAATACCTGAGTAACGGCGACCGCATCCGCATTCATATCGCTGAACGCCGTTATATGAGTCGCGCCGACTAACCGCCGCGATTTATGTTATAAAGTAACATTATGGCCGCCTTCGCGGCCATTCTCATTTAAGGAGGCAGAGCATGACGCGCGTAAACCTTATTACCGGCTTTCTCGGCAGCGGTAAAACCACCCTGCTGCGCCATCTGCTGGCGGGCAAGCCGGAGCAGGAAAAATGGGCGGTTCTGGTTAATGAGTTCGGCGAAATCGGCATTGACGGCGCATTGTTGCGCGACAGCGGCGCGGTGCTGAAGGAAATTCCCGGCGGCTGCATGTGCTGCGTCAACGGCCTGCCAATGCAGGTAGGGCTGAATATGCTGCTGAAGCAGAACCGCCCCGATCGCCTGCTGATTGAACCGACCGGGCTCGGTCATCCGCGCCAGCTGCTGGAGATGCTGAACGCGCCGGTTTATCAGCCGCATCTGCAGCTTAACGCCACGCTGACCCTGCTTGACGCGCGTCAGCTCGCCGACCCACGCGTAACGGCGAATGAAAATTTCCGCGATCAGCTGGCGGCGGCCGACATTATTATTGGCAATAAAAGCGATGGCTGGAACGACGATGACCGTCAGCGCCTGCAACAGTGGCAGGACGCAACGCTCAACGGCCGCCCTTTTATCGCTACCCGCTTCGGCGCGATCGATCCTGCGCTGCTCGATCTGCCGCGCACAAACCGTCAAACGCTGCCGCAGCCTGCACATCATCATGCTCACCTTAAACGCGATAGCGGCCTCGCCGCGCTGCGCCTTGAGGGCGGAACGCGCTGGCGCCGCGCGTTAAATGAAGGCCAGGGTTACGTTGCCTGCGGCTGGATCTTCGACAGTGCGACGCTTTTCGATGGCGAAGCGCTGCTGGCCTGGGCGCGTCTTGCGTCGGTCGAGCGCATTAAAGGCGTGCTGCGTACGCCGGACGGCTCGCTTCGCATTAATGGCCAAAAGAGCGATGTACATGTCGAAACGCTTACTGCCGCTGCGCCCGACAGCCGTATTGAACTGATCCATTCGCAACCGGTTGACTGGAATCGTTTGCAGTCCCAGCTGTTGAGGCTTCGTTTAAACTAGCCAGGTTAGTTTCTGCCGTTAATTTTTATTTGAGTGAATACGATGCGCGCAACTCGTCTTATCACAATTCTGCTACTCAACGCGCTTGGCGTTGTTTTGTTTCTCTCCTGGTATTTGCCGCCCGACCACGGTTTCTGGGCTGGCGTTGATAAAGGGATCTTTTTCAGCTTCAACGACCAGATGGTCGATCATCCTGGCTTTGCCATGCTGGTGGCGATCACTAACTTCCGTGGGTTCGATCTGGTGTCGCTGCTGGCGATGGGCGCGCTTTATCTCTTTTACTGGCGTCGCGAAACGCCGCCGGGCCGTCGTCGTCTGCTGGCGATCGGCATTACTATGCTGTTCAGCGCGGTTATCCTCAATCAGCTCGGCCATCTGTTGCCGGTGCAGCATAAAAGCCCGACGCTGTTTTTCGAAAATGCGCATCGCGTCAGCGAACTGACCGGTATTCCGGCCAAAGACGCCTCAGCCAACAGCTTCCCTGGCGATCACGGCATGATGCTGATGATTTTTGCCTGTTTTATGTGGCGCTATTTTGGCTTCCGCGCCTTTCTTATCGGCGCGGCTATCGTGGTGATTTTCGCGCTGCCGCGCGTGATGGCGGGTGCGCACTGGTTTACTGATATTGCCGTCGGTTCGCTTTCGGTACTGCTGGCTGGACTGAGCTGGGTGCTGCTGACGCCGCTGAGCGACGCTATCGTCAGCTTTTTCTACCGTAAACTGCCGGGCAAATATAAGCCCTGAATACCCTCGGGTATCGCAAGTCGAAATAGACTGATAAGCGCGGATGGAAGAATAGCCTTTTTCTTATCCCTCCGCGCTTAATAAAATCAGCGCAGTATTATTAGCACGCTAACCATATAGTGATATAAAGAAAATAGTATGACGTTTTCTGCTGATAAAGGCGCTTTTCCCCCGGCTGTCCAGCCCCAACGCTCTTAAAAAGCGTCCTACCCGTAGAATTAGCCCTGTTTTTACCGCTTATTTTAAAGATAATTTTTTAAAATTGCCGATAAAGTAACCACTCTGTTACAGACTGATTTCACATCAAAAAAAGCTATCAGAATTTACGTAAAACCACTCGCCACGGCGTCTGGAATCGGTTAACCTCCCATGCGTTGAGGGTACGGCAGCAGAAAATGCGGTTCTTTTTATACCAAAACGTGTTCGTTAACACATTTTAGTAATTAAGGAATTGTCTTAGCGTGCAACGCTTATTAATCTCAATCCGTTTTGTCATCTGGCTGGCGACATTCTGTCGTAAGGACATCGAAGGAATATACGAACAATGGTCAAGTCTCAACCAATACTGAGATATATCTGGCGGATTGTGCCTGCAGTAGCGCTGGCAACTCTCCTCTCGGCATGCAGCAGTACCGGTCAACACGCAAAAAACGAGAATCATGACGTTAAAAACCAGAATGGTTTTTTACTTCAGGCGTCTCAGGATGAGTTCGAAGAGATGGTGCGGAGCGTGGATGTTAAGTCCCGCATCATGGAGCAATATGCCGACTGGAAAGGCGTGCGTTACCGCCTCGGCGGCGATACCAAACGCGGCATCGACTGTTCTGCTTTTGTTCAACGTACGTTTCGCGATCAGTTTGGTTTAGAACTGCCGCGCTCGACCTCTGAACAGCAGGATACCGGCAGTGAGATTTCACGCAGCAAGCTGCGTCCGGGAGATCTGGTTCTGTTCCACGCCGGTTCGACGGGGCGTCACGTTGGGATCTATCTGGGCAACGATAACTTTGTCCATGCGTCCACCAGCAGCGGCGTAATGATCTCCAGTCTGAACGACAGCTACTGGAAAAAACGCTACCGCGAAGGGCGTCGGGTATTAAGCCGTAATCCCAGCTAATCCCTGACCTTCGATCGTTTCTCAGCCAGAGAAAACAGAACGCTGCTTCGGCAGCGTTTTTTTTTGCCCCTGTGCCAGATAAAGGCGTATTAATAACGTAAAAAGTGATTGTTTATCAGAAGAATATCGAGACATTTCCTGTCATCTCGTTATATTCTCATGACCTTCGCCAGAGAGCAGTCGTGCACAGTCAATAATAAAAGATAAGACAAGGGGAAAGCACTTCATGCCACTGTCCAGGGCGCTGATGCGCCAGGCCACCTATCCTCGCCGCATCGCCTGGAGCAGCGCGATTTTCGGTAGCCTGTTCTTTATTTTTTTTACCCTGACTCTGCTGACTTACACCTGGTATAAGCGGCAGCATCAGCACCAGCAACTGCTGCACGACAGCCGCGCAGATCTACAACAATCGCTGGATACGCTTGTCGCCAATACCCTGAATCCCCTTCTCTCTTTAACCCGTTTCGACTGCCATGCTATTAATCAGGAGCTGACTTCCCGCGCTGCCTTCGCCAACGACCTGCGTGCGATTTTACTGGTGCGCGAGGGCTACGCCTTCTGCTCCTCGGCAACCGGGGCGTTTTCCCTGCCGCTTAATGCCATTTCAGACCAGACCGATCTCAGCCGGGATCGCGATCTGCGCCTGCTGAGCGGCACGCCATTGCAGCCCGGCAAGCCCGTTTTTGCGCTCTGGCTGCGTAATCCGCAAAGCGTGCAGTCCGGCGTGTTCGCGACCGTTAATCTTAACCTGACGCCCTATCAGCTGCTGGCCTCTTACCATTCGGAAATCTCCGGCATGGCGCTGGTGGCGCAAAGCAGCGCGCTTACCAGCTGGCGACAGACCGTTATCCCCAACAGCGAACTGCCGCAGCAGCCGCTGATGCAGCTGCCGCTCGACGGTTATCCGCTGCAGTTTGTACTCTATGGCGATACGATATCGACGCGCGATATTCTTATGATCGTGCTGAGCGGCATTCTGCTGTCGCTGCTGGTCGGCGGCGGCTGCTGGTTGCTGCTCTCGCTGAATCAGCGCCCAGGCAAAGAGATCCTGCTCGGTATAAAACGCGGCGAATTTCATGTCGAGTACCAGCCGCTGATCAGCACCCATAGCGGGCGCGCTTACGGGCTGGAGGCGCTGCTGCGCTGGAACCACCCCAGCGAGGGCATGATCCCGCCGGATATGTTTATCAGCTACGCAGAGTCGCTGAACCTGATTATTCCGCTGACGCGGCATCTGTTCGAACTGGTGGCGCGGGACGCCCACAGGCTCAATCCTTACGTGCCCGCCGGCACCCATATGAGTCTCAATCTTTCGCCGCTGCATCTGGCGTCGGAGAGTTTTCAGCAGGACGTTAAGCGCTGGATAGCGGCGATGCCGGATAACCATTTTAACTACGTGTTTGAAGTGACTGAGCGCACCATGGTGCGGGATAAAAACGCCGGAGAGGTTTTCGCCTGGCTTCATCAGAACGATATTCAGATTGCGATAGATGACTTCGGCACTGGCCACAGCGCCCTGATCTATCTTGAAAAATACCCTTTTGATTATCTTAAGATCGACCGTGGCTTTGTGCAGAGCATCGGGACGCAGACCCTGAACTCCCCGGTGCTGGACGCCGTGCTCCATCTGGCGAAAAAGCTGAATCTGAAAACCGTGGCGGAAGGCGTGGAGACGGGCGAGCAGGCGGCATGGCTGGTGAAGCACGGCGTCTGTCATATGCAGGGCTATCTTTTCAGTCGCCCTCTGAAGCCGGACCGCCTGATTGACTATTACCGCAGTCGCAGCCTGGCGACGCTGTCAGGATAACAGACCGCCCCGCCCCGGATGTTGAATGACGACAGGAGAGCGCTAACCCTATGCTGTTTCGCCTGATCATGCTGTTGCTGGTCGCCCTTAGCACGCCGCTGCGCGCGGAAGTGGTGCATGAAAGCCGCGCATTCGCCACGCTGGGCGAGCCCAAATATGCGGCCGACTTTAGCCACTTCGACTATGCGGATCCCGCTGCGCCTAAAGGCGGCAAACTTATCCAGGCGGTAGTTGGCACATACGACAACTTTAACCGTTACGCCTCGCGTGGCAATCCCGGCGCAGGCACCGAGGCGCTCTACGATCGGTTGTTTGTCGGGTCTGATGACGAACCGGGTAGCTACTATCCGCTTATTGCCGAGTCGGCGCGCTATGCCGACAACTTCCGCTGGATGGAGATACGCCTCAATCCGCGCGCGCAATTTCACGACGGCACGCCGATTACCGCGCAGGACGTCGCCTTTACCTTCGATAAATTTATGCGCGAAGGCGTGCCGCAGTTTCGCGTCGTTTATCGCGGCGTGACGATCAAAGCGCTGGATAGCCAGCGCGTCCGTATTGACCTGCCGAAGCCAGAAAAAGATTTGATGCTGGGTCTGCTGACCTTGCCGGTGCTGCCGCAGAAAGAGTGGCAGGATAAAAAATTCAATGAGCCACTGAGTTCGCCGCCGCTCTCCAGCGGCCCTTACCGTATCAGTCGTTACAAGCTGGGTCAGTATATCGAGTACAGCCGGGTGAAAAACTACTGGGCGGCCGATCTGCCGGTGAACCGGGGCCGGTTCAATTTCGATACCCTGCGCTATGACTACTATCTTGACGATAACGTCGCGTTTGAAGCTTTTAAAGCGGGCGCGTTCGACCTGCGCGAAGAGACCTCCGCTAAAAAATGGGCGACCCAGTATCGCGGCCGTAACTTCGACGATCAGCAGATTGTCAAAGAGACCACGCCCAACAGGGTGTCGACCAATACCACTTGGCTTGCCATGAACAATGAAAAAGCGCTGTTCCGCGATCGTCGGGTTCGCCAGGCGATCACGCTGGCCTTCGATTTTGAGTGGATGAACAAAGCGCTGTTCTATGGCACTTATCAGCGGGTCAGCAGCTATTTTCAGAATACCGAGTACGCCGCGCAGGGTCTGCCGGACGCGGCGCAACAGGCGTTGCTGGCGCCTTTTAAAGAACAGCTGCCGCCTGAGGTTTTCAGCGCACCCTACGCGCCGCCGCGCACCGATGGCAGCGGCTATGATCGGGCTAACCTGCTGAAAGCACTGGATCTGCTGCGTCAGGCGGGCTGGCAGGTAAAAAACCAGCAGCTGGTGGACGACAAAACCGGCCAGCCGATGCGCATTGAACTGCTGCTGCGCAGCGGCGCGAGCAACGACTGGGCCCTGCCCTTCCAGCATAGCCTGTCGCGTCTCGGCATCAGCCTGACGCTGCGTGTGGTGGATGCCTCACAGTACCTGCGCAGGCTGCGCGAAGGCGATTACGATATGATCGCCCGCGTTTATCTGGCGATGCCCACACCCAGCTCGGATCTCCAGACCAGCTGGCAATCTGACTTTATCGACTCTTCATGGAACAGCGCGCGGCTCAAAGATCCGCTGGTCGATCACTTTGTCAAAGCCATCGTGGCGCATCAGGGCGATAAAGCGGCGCTGCTGCCGCTCGGCCAGGCGCTGGATCGCATCCTGCTGTGGAATGCGTATATGATCCCGATGTGGTACAACGCTGAGGATCGCATGGCCTACTGGGATAAATTCTCCCATCCCGCGGTAAAGCCCGCCTATGCCAGCGGTCTGGAAAACTGGTGGTATGACGTGAACAAAGCCGCGCGTTTGCCGGCCGAACGACGCTGAGGAGCCTGAGTTGGCCGCCTATTTCTTGCGCAGAATGCTGCTGATTATTCCCACGCTGTGGGCGATTATTACGCTGAACTTTTTTATCGTGCAGATCGCGCCCGGCGGCCCGGTTGACCAGGCGCTGGCTAACATTCAGTTCGGCCAGACCACAGGCCTGCCCGGCGGCGGCGAGAGCGGCGCGCGCGCGTCCCTGAACCGCGCCAGCCCCGGCGACAATCAGTACCGCGGCGCGCGCGGCCTCGATCCGGAAGTGATTGCTGAAATTAAAAAGCGCTACGGTTTCGATAAGCCGATGTGGCAGCGCTATGTCGAGATGCTCTGGAACTATGTGCGGTTCGATTTCGGCGACAGCCTGTTTCGCAGCGCATCAGTGCTGCAGCTGATTAAAGAGAGCCTGCCGGTTTCCATCAGCCTTGGGCTGTGGAGCACGCTGATTATCTATCTGGTATCGATTCCGCTGGGCATCAAAAAAGCGGTGCGCAACGGCAGCGCCTTCGACGTCTGGAGCAGCACCTTTATTATTATCGGCTATTCGGTGCCCGCCTTTCTGTTCGGCATTATGCTGATTGTCCTGTTCGCTGGCGGCAGCTATCTCGACTGGTTTCCGCTGCGCGGTCTCACCTCGCCGCAGTTTGACTCTCTCTCCTGGTACGGCAAAATCGCCGACTACCTGTGGCATATCAGCCTGCCGGTGCTGGCGACGGTGATTGGCGGCTTCGCCACCCTGACGATGCTGACCAAAAACAGCTTTCTCGATGAGATCCGCAAGCAGTATGTGGTGACGGCGCGCGCCAAAGGCGTGAGCGAGCGACGCATTCTTTATCATCACGTGTTCCGCAACGCCATGCTGCTGGTTATCGCCAGCTTTCCCGCCACCTTTATCAGCATGTTTTTTACCAGCTCGGTGCTGATAGAGGTGATGTTTTCGCTGAACGGACTGGGCCTGCTGGGCTATGACGCCACTATTCAGCGCGACTACCCGGTGATGTTCGGCACGCTCTATATTTTTACCCTGATCGGCCTGCTGATGAATATCCTCAGCGACCTGACCTATACGCTGGTCGATCCCCGTATTGATTTTGAGGGCCGCTGATGCGCTTGTCTCCCGTCAATCAGCAGCGCTGGCTGCGTTTCCGCCACAACCGACGCGGTTACTGGTCGCTGTGGATTTTTCTGGTTATCTTCGTGCTTTCACTCGGCGCCGATCTGCTCGCCAATGAGAAGCCGCTGCTGGTGCGTTATCAGCAGCGCTGGTTTGTGCCGCTGCTGGTCAGCTACAGCGAAAGCGATTTCGGCGGCGCGCTGCCGACCGCCGCCGACTATCAGGACCCCTGGCTGCAAAAACAGCTGAATGAAAAAGGATGGGCGCTGTGGGCGCCGATACGCTTTAGCGACAGCACCATCAACTTCGCGACCTCGACGCCCTTCCCCTCGCCGCCTTCGGCGCAAAACTGGCTGGGCACCGACGCCAGCGGTGGCGACGTGCTGGCGCGTCTGCTTTACGGCACGCGCATCTCACTGCTGTTCGGGATTATGCTGACGCTCTTTTCCAGCGTTATCGGCATTATCGTCGGCGCTGTTCAGGGCTATTTCGGCGGCCGCATCGATCTTATCGGTCAGCGCGTGATTGAAGTCTGGTCCGGCATGCCCGCGCTGTTTTTACTGATCCTGCTCTCCAGCGTCATCCAGCCCAACTTCTGGTGGCTGCTGCTGGTGACGGTGATTTTCGGCTGGATGGGGCTGGTCAGCGTGGTGCGCGCCGAGTTTCTGCGCACGCGCAACTTCGACTATATCCGCGCCGCACGGGCGCTGGGGGTCAGCGACGGGCGCATTATGCTGCGGCATATGCTGCCCAACGCCATGGTTGCCACCCTCACTTTTCTGCCGTTTATCCTGTGCGGATCGATCGCGACTCTGACCTCGCTCGATTTTCTCGGCTTTGGTCTGCCTGTGGGGTCGCCGTCGCTCGGCGAACTGCTGTTGCAGGGTAAGAATAATTTGCAGGCACCCTGGCTGGGGCTGGCGGGCTTCTTTACGCTGGCGATCCTGCTGTCACTGCTGATCTTTATTGGCGAAGCGGTACGCGACGCCTTCGATCCCGCCTGGGGAGGCTGATTATGTCGCTGCTTGCCATTCATCATCTTTCCGTCGCCTTTGCCCGCGGCGGCGTGACGCGCACCGTGGTTGAGGATCTCTCCTTCAGTATCGACGCTGGCGAAACGCTGGCGCTGGTGGGCGAATCGGGCTCGGGCAAAAGCGTGACCGCGCTTGCGGTAATGCAGCTGCTGCCTGCGCCGCCGACGCGCTATTCCGGCGGCGAAATTCTGTTTAACGGCGAGGATCTGCTGCGCGTCAGCGAGCGGAGAATGCGGGGTCTGCGGGGCAACCAGATGGCGATGATCTTTCAGGAGCCGATGGTCTCCCTTAACCCCTTACACACCATTGAGAAGCAGCTTTATGAGGTGCTCTCTCTGCACCGCGGCATGCGGCGCGAAGCGGCGCGTGGGGAGATCCTCAGCTGCCTCGATCGGGTCGGCATCCGTAACCCTGCCTCGCGGTTGAATGATTTTCCTCATCAGCTCTCCGGCGGCGAGCGCCAGCGCGTGATGATCGCCATGGCGCTGCTTACCGAACCTGCGCTGCTGATTGCCGACGAGCCGACCACCGCGCTGGACGTCACCGTTCAGGCGCAAATCCTGCGCCTGCTGCGCGAGCTGCAGCGCGAACGCAACATGGCCATGCTGTTTATTACCCACGATCTGGGCATCGTGCAGCAGCTGGCGGACAACGTCAGCGTGATGCGCCAGGGTAAAATCGTCGAGCACAACAGCAGCCATGCGCTGTTCAGCCAGCCGCAACATCCCTATACGCAGCAGCTGCTTGCGGCGGAGCCGGAAGGCCGCGCCGTACCGCTGCGTCCCGACGCGCCGCTGCTGCTGCAGGTGCGCGACCTGCGCGTTAGCTTTCCGGTCAGGCGCGGCCTTTTCAGGCGGCAGGTGGCGGAAAAAGTTGCCGTCAGCAACCTCAGCTTCTCGCTGCGGCGCGGCGAGAGCCTCGGACTGGTGGGCGAATCCGGCTCCGGCAAAAGTACCACCGGCCTGGCGCTGTTGCGGCTGCTCAGCGCGCAGGGCGAGATCTGGTTCGACGGCCAGCCGCTGCACGATCTGTCGCGCAGGGAGCTGTTACCGCTGCGTCGTCGCATACAGGTGGTATTTCAGGATCCCAACTCGTCTCTGAATCCGCGTATGACGGTGCAGCAGATCATTGCCGAGGGGCTGGCGGTGCATCAACCCGCTCTCGACGCTACCCAACAGGAAGCGCGCGTGATCGCGGTGATGGAGGAAGTTGGATTAGACGCGGCGAGCCGTCATCGCTATGCGGCGGAGTTCTCCGGCGGTCAGCGCCAGCGGATCGCTATTGCGCGCGCGCTGGTGCTTGAACCGCAGCTGATGGTGCTGGACGAACCGACCTCTTCACTGGATCGCTCAGTACAGAAACAGATTCTGACGCTGCTGCGCAGGCTGCAGCAGCAGCACCAGCTGACCTATCTCTTTATCAGTCACGATTTACAGGTGGTGCGTTCGCTGTGTCATCAGGTGATGGTATTACGTCAGGGCGAAGTCGTGGAGCAAGGCGACTGCGAGAGGCTGTTCGCCGCGCCCGCCGCAGACTATACGCGCGAGCTGCTGGCCTCGGCGCAACTCAGTGACCGTTAAAGGTTTCCGCGATCGCCACACCCTGGTTTTTCAGGCAGCAGTTCGTCGCGCTTTCGTCGCTGCGCAAAATAAAGAGACAGGGCGACCCTTCGCACTCCGCTACTTTGCACTCGACCTGAATCGACGCCAGCGCATCCTGCAGCTGATGCATGATCTCCCAGCCAAGATGACCATCATGGCTAATCAGGCGCAGCGCAATAAGATCCTGCTCGTTGGCGACGCCCTCTTCCGCCACGATAGCGCTATGAAGCTCGCTGGCCCAGCGAAAGCGCTGCGGCAGGCGATGCACGATGGAAAGTTGCAGCATAGTTAACAGATATCCCCAGAGCGATTAACTTCAGTCACGATGAACGTCGCTTGCTGTTGCTGCTAAACGGCAGAAACGGACGTCAAGGCCTGCTCTCTCGTTTCCCACTAAACGAAGTGGGAAAAGATTGTTATTTGCGAGTCGGCTCGCATTTTGGCCTATTAGTACCGCGTTCATCGACAGTTAACAATCAGTTTAGACGCAATCTCGTTACTTTCTTAATCATTAATTTTCACATATAAGAAACATAACGACGGTAGCGTCAGAGAGCGAAGCGGGGAAAATACCAAAAAGGGCATGTCAAAGGGGCGGTGACAACCTTGCCGACGCTGAGTGGCCTGGCCCTGTCGCAAAGCCGCTTAAAGCGTCCCTGCGCGGGACGCTTTAAGCGGCGGGGCTGGGGCTTAGCGTCTGATAGCGCGAGGGCGCGACGCGTAGATAAAGAAGAGAACAGAGAGCGTAGCGCATGCCGCGATGGTGCCCACCATCGGCCAGGCGCTGTTAAAGCTGGCCGTCGACAGCAGCGCGCCTACCAGCGCGCCGACGCCAAAGCGCAGCGTGCCCGCCAGCGACGAGGCGGTGCCTGCCATATGGGGAAACTCATCCAGAATAACCGCCATGGCGTTGGAGGAGACCATCGAGACGCAGCCGATAAACATGGCGACGCCCAGCACCATAGGAATAAAGCCCATGTGCAGCGCGCTGACCGCCAGCAGCCAGATGCCCATCGCGAACTGAATCAGCAGCCCGGCGCGGAACATCGCCAGCGGGCCAAAGCGGCGCACCGCGCGGCTGTTGATCAGGGTCATGACAAACAGAAACACCACGTTCAGCGCGAAGTAATACCCGAAGTTCTGCGGCGACACGTGGTTTACCTCGATATAGACGAACGGACCGGCATTCAGAAAGGTAAACAGCCCGGCAAAAGAGAAGCCGCTCGCCAGCATATAGCTGAAGGCGCGCTTGTGACGGAACAGCGTGACGAAGTTACCCAGCATGGTGCGCAGGTGAAAACGCTGACGCTGTTCCGGCCTGAGCGTCTCGCGGATTTGCGTCATCACCATCACGGTGGTGATCAAGGCGGCGATCGACAGCGTCCAGAAAATGGCGTGCCAGTCCCATACCAGCAGCAGCCAGCCGCCGATAATCGGTGCCAGCAGCGGTGCAATGGTGGTGATCAGCATGACAAACGACATCATGCGCGAGAAATCCTCTTTCGAGTAGCTGTCCCGCATCAGGGCGTTAATCACCACGCTGGCTGCGGCGGCGGAAAGACCGTGCAGAAAGCGCATAAGAATCAGCTGGTCAATCGACTGCGACAGCGCGCAGGCTGCTGCGGCACAGGCGAAAATCAGCGTGCCGAGCACAATGACCGGTTTGCGGCCGTAGCTGTCCGCCAGCGGGCCATATACCAGCTGACCGATGGCGAAACCAAGGATATAGAGATTAAGCGTCATCTGCACGCGACCCGCCGCTACGCCGAATTCGCGGGCGATCTGCGGCATCGCGGGCAGATACATATCAATGGAAAGCGGCATCAGCATCGCCAGCAATCCCAGAATCACTACCAGTCCCACAGCTGAATTTTTATCCTTGCGCACGGCCGCTCCGCTATTTCTGTTTTAACTCGTCGGGCAGCCCGACGCTGGCAATTTCATCTTCCGTCAGCGGACGATACTCGCCCGGCTCCAGATCCGCATCCAGCACGATGCCGCCGATGCGCTCGCGATGCAGCCCAACCACGCGATTGCCGACAGCGGCAAACATGCGCTTCACCTGGTGATAGCGCCCTTCGCTGAGCGTCAGCAGCACCTCGGTCGGCGTAATCTCTTCCAGCCGCGCCGGTTGGGTCAGGGATTTTTCGCCGTGCAGCTGAATGCCTGCGGCGAACTGCTGCGCCACATCTTCAGCGACGGGATGCTCCAGCGTGACGCGGTAGGTTTTCTCGCAGTGATGGCGCGGCGAGGTAATACGGTGCGACCACTGTCCGTCGTCGGTCAGCAGCACCAGACCGGTAGTGTCGATATCAAGGCGCCCTGCGGCATGCAGCTTCCACGCGGTCGGCTCTTCAATAAAAAACAAGATAGTCGGGTGATCGGGATCGTCCGTGGAGCAGACGTAGCCCTGCGGCTTGTTCAGCATAAAATAGCGCGGCCCTACCTGCAGCTGCAGCGGATTGCCGTCATATTCCACCTCATGCTCGGGCAGGATTTTGAAGGCGGTGTCGCGCACCACTTCGCCATTAACGGTGACTTTTTGCCCCCGGATTTCACGACCGGCAATAGCCCGGCTGACTTCCAGTTGCTGAGAGATGAATTTGTCGAGTCGCATGAATTCGCTTTGCCTGTTACTGCGGAGGGAAACTGAAACGGGGTTTTACCCGTTGAAAAAGTAGGAGAAGTATAGCCCGAACCGAGGCTGTCGCACAGAGCCGTTCCTGCGTTTCCTCTATTTTCATGGCATAATCTCGCTCAGTTTCGCAAAAGTGATCGGCAATGGCTTTTACTCTACGTCCCTATCAGCAAGACGCGGTTAACGCGACTCTCAATCATTTTCGTCGTCACGCCGAACCGGCGGTGATCGTACTGCCGACCGGCGCAGGCAAAAGCCTGGTGATCGCCGAGCTGGCGCGGCTGGCGCGCGGACGCGTGCTGGTGCTCGCGCACGTTAAAGAACTGGTGGAGCAGAACCACAGCAAATATCAGGCCTATGGCCTTGAAGCGGATATCTTCGCCGCCGGTTTGCAGCGCAAAGAGAGTCAGCGCAAAGTGGTATTCGGCAGCGTGCAGTCGGTAGCGCGTAATCTGGATCAGTTCGACAGCGCCTTTTCGCTGGCGATCGTGGATGAGTGCCATCGCATCAGCGATGACGACAACAGCCAGTATCAGCAAATTTTCACTCATCTGCGCCAGCACAATCCGCAGCTGCGCCTGCTGGGCCTGACGGCGACTCCCTTTCGCCTCGGCAAAGGCTGGATCTATCAGTTTCACTATCACGGCATGGTGCGCGGCGACGAAAAAGCCTTTTTCCGCGACTGCATCTACGAGCTGCCGCTGCGTTATATGATCAAACACGGCTTTCTGGTGCCACCGGAGCGGCTTGATATGCCGGTGGTGCAGTATGACTTCAGCCGTCTGACAGCGCAGGCCAACGGGCTGTTCAGCGAGTCCGATCTTAATCGCGAGCTAAAGCAGCAGCAGCGTGTAACGCCGCATATCATTAGCCAGATCGTGGAATTCGCCGAGGATCGGCGCGGCGTGATGGTATTTGCCTCGACGGTAGAGCACGCGCGCGAGATCCTCTCGCTGCTGCCCGACAATAGCGCGTTGATCTCGGCGGAAACCACCGCTAAAGCGCGCGATGCGACTATCGCCGCCTTTAAGGCGCAGCAGCTGAAATTCCTGGTTAACGTCGCGGTGCTGACGACCGGCTTCGATGCGCCCCACGTCGATCTTATCGCTATTTTGCGCCCTACCGAGTCGGTCAGCCTCTATCAGCAGATCGTCGGGCGTGGTCTGCGCCTGTCGCCGGGCAAAACCGACTGCCTGATTCTCGACTACGCCGGCAACCCGCACGATCTCTTTACGCCGGAAGTGGGCGCGCCGAAAGGCGCCAGCGACAATGAGCCGGTACAGGTGTTCTGTCCCGCCTGCGGGTTCGCCAACACCTTCTGGGGCAAAACCACCGCAGACGGCATGATTATCGAGCACTTCGGCCGCCGCTGTCAGGGCGTGCTGGAAGATGACGAAGGCAACCGCGAACAGTGCGATTTCCGCTTCCGCTTTAAAAGCTGTCCCGACTGCGGCGCCGAAAACGATATCGCGGCGCGCCGCTGCCATCAGTGCGATAAAGTGCTGGTCGATCCCGACGATATGCTGAAGGCGGCGCTGAAGCTGAAGGATGCGCTGGTGCTGCGCTGCGGCGGCATGACGCTGGCGCATGGCCGCGATGATAAAGGCGAATGGCTGAAGGCGACCTATTTCGACGAGGATGGCACCAGCGTCGACGAACGCTTTCGTCTGAGTACGCCCGCTCAGCGTAAGGCGTTCGAACAGCTTTTTATGCGGCCGCATCAGCGCGCGCCGGGCGTGCCGCTCGGCTGGCAAACCGCGGCCGACGTGGTCGCGCTGCAGCCGCTGCTGCGCCATCCCGATTTTGTGGTAGCGCGCGCTAAAGGGCAGTTCTGGCAGGTGCGCGAGAAGCTTTTCGACTATCAGGGACGCTTTCGCCGCGCCAACGAGCTGCGCTAAACGGCGGAATCATTTGCCCGCCCCGCCCATTACCGCTATACTGCCGCCCGCTTTTGCATTCGCATTAGCCTTTGAACAACCCTCCTGTTGCTGGGTCGCCTGTAGCAGGAATTATTAAAGAGACATGATAATGTTGACCATCAACGCAGAAGTACGTAAAGAGCAGGGTAAGGGTGCGAGCCGCCGCCTGCGCACAGCGAACAAATTCCCGGCCATCATCTATGGTGGTAGCGAAGCCGCTGTTTCTATCGAACTGGACCACGACTCAGTAATGAACCTGCAGACCAAGCCAGGTTTCTACACTGACGTTCTGACTCTGGTTGTCGACGGTAAAGAAACCAACGTCAAAGTGCAGGCTGTTCAGCGTCACCCGTTCAAGCCAAAACTGCACCACATCGACTTCGTACGCGCCTAATCGCCTGCGAATCGACATAAAAAACGCCGCTTATGCGGCGTTTTTTTTTGCTGGCTGACAGCGCCTGCACGCTTATTTGCCGCTGGTGCGTCGCTGCAGCTGATCGCGCAGGTTCGGCGGCGTGCCCTTAATGGTTAAGGTATCGGTGGCCGGATCCCAGAAGATGCGCTCACCCAGCAGCGCGGCGTCGAAATTTAGCGTCAAACCGCCGCCGCTGCCGGAGAATTTGGTCAGCTGGCGCAGCGTGCTGCGATCCGCCGGAAAGTGCTCCTCCAGCTCATAGCCCTGCTCCTGCGTAAAGGCCTGAAAGGATTTCTCGCCGAGCGGCGGCAGCTCCTTCGACAGATCTTCCAGCGCGATCTCCTCGCCCGCCTGCAGCTGCTCGTTGCAATAGCTGTAAACCTGCTGGCGATAGCTCTGTCGTTCGTTCTTATCAAGCGCCGACTCCGCACAGTAGTCATCCACCGCCTGCAGCAGGCCGCGGTTTTGCGCTTTAGTATCAAGACCGACGCTGGCGCCGAGGAAGTCCATAAAGAAATCGGCGACTTTGCGCCCTACGCGGCCGCGCAGAAAAGTCAGATAGCGGGTGGAGTCCGGCGTCAGTTCCCACTCGGTTAAGTCGATGCGCGCCACGATATCGGCATGGTTGATGTCAAGATAGTGGGTGCTGCTGATGTCGAGCTGCTCATTGACGCGCATGCTGCTCTGGCTATTGAGCACCGCCACCAGCAGATATTCCACCGCCAGATAGCGATAGTGCACAAACAGCACCACGCCACCTTCGGCGAAAGGATATTTTGCCAGCTCGTCGCGCAGACGGCCGGTCGCCGCGCGGCTGAACGCCAGGAAGTCATCATTGCCCTTCCGGCAGTTGCGCAGCGCTTCGGCCAGTTCGCTATCTTCGTTAAACAGACCGTAGGCTTTATTTTTGGCGCTGTAGACGCGGTGCAGCTCCTCTACCATCGCTTCCACGGTGGCGTTGGCGGGCAGCAGCGTATCGCGCAGCACCAGCTCAAGCTGATTCTCGTCGCGCTTGATAAGCTGATGCAGGGCAATCTGGTCGATATCCAGACTCATGGTAGACTCTCCTTTTGGTTCAGGCGCGTATTCAAACACCGCCCGCACCGGCTTTCAACTCCATGCGATAGCCGAACGATGCGCTTTCGATAAAATTGCGGCAAAAACCCTGTTGTTACGGTACTATATCGCCTTTTGAAACGAGATTAGTCGACGATATGCCACAATCATCCCGTTACAGCGACGAACGCGTGGAAAAACTCCTCGCGCAACTGGCCCAGGTGCTGCAGAAAGACAATGCGCCGACCGACCTTTCCCTGATGGTGCTGGGGAATATGGTGACCAACGTGATCAACAGCGACGTTGCGCCGGCGCAGCGCCGTTCACTGGCACGATCTTTCGCGGAAGCCCTGCAGGCCTCCGTACGTGACGACAACGCCCATTAATCGCTGATTTGACCGCATAATATGGTAACCAACCGGCAGCGCTACCGCGAAAAAGTGTCCCAGATGATCAGTTGGGGGCACTGGTTTGCTCTGTTTAATATTTTATTCGCGTTGATTTTAGGCAGCCGCTATCTGGCGGTCGCCGACTGGCCCGCTTCGCTCGTTGGACGCGTTTACGCTTTCAGCAGCTGGATCGGCCACTTCAGCTTTATTGTTTTCGCCGTCTACCTGCTGGCGATATTTCCCCTGACCTTTGTCGTGATGTCGCAGCGGCTGCTGCGCGTCCTGTCGGCGATTATCGCTACCGTCGGGCTGACGCTGATTATGGTCGACAGCGCGGTGTTCAACCGCTTCCATCTGCACCTTAATCCGGTGGTGTGGGAGCTGGTGATCAACCCGGACCAGAGCGAGATGGCGCGCGACTGGCAGCTGATGTTTATCAGCGTGCCGCTGATTTTCCTGGTGGAGATGCTGTTCGCCACCTGGAGCTGGCAGAAGCTGCGCAGCCTGAACCGGCGCTCGTTCGGCAAGCCGCTGGCGGCGCTGTTTATCAGTGCGTTTTTCGCCAGCCACCTGCTCTATATCTGGGCCGATGCCAATTTCTATCGTCCGATTACCATGCAGCGCGCTAACCTGCCGCTCTCCTATCCGATGACCGCCCGACGCTTTCTTGAGCGCCACGGTTTACTGGACGCGCAGGCTTATCAGCAGCGCCTGATTCAGCAGGGCGATCCGGAAGCGGTTTCGGTACAGTACCCGCTTAGCGATATCACCTTCCGCGATGGCGGCACGCGCAATAACCTGCTGGTCATCACCGTGAAAACGCTGAACGGCGGCGATATGGCAAAAACGCTGCCGCAGCTTAATCAGTTCGCCAGCGATAATGTGCGTTTTACCCAGCACTACAGCGCAGGCGATATTCCGGAAAAAGGGCTGTTTGGCCTGTTCTACGGCATTTCTGCCAGCTATATGGACGGCGTGCTGGCGGCGCGCATGCCGTCGGCGCTGCTTGGCGCATTAAGTTCGCAGGGCTACCAGTTTGGGCTTTTCTCATCGGAGGGCTTTAACCAGCCGCTCTATCGCCAGGCGCTGCTGACGGACTATACGCTGCCGAATACCGACAGCCAGCCCAACGCCAGCACGGTCACCCAGTGGCAAAACTGGCTGAACGGGCAGAAAGGCGACGGCAACCCCTGGTTCTCCTGGCTTGCGCTGGACGGCGTCGATCTGAGCGGCACGCCGGCGAAAATGCGTCAACGCAGCTACTTGCGTCAGGCTGCGACGATTGATGAGCAAATTCATAACGTGCTCACCACGCTGCAACAGCGCGATCTGCTGAAAAAGACCGTGGTGGTGATTACTGCGCAACAAGGCGTGGCGCTGGACGGCAACGCCGGTAACGTAGGCAATCGTGCGAACCTGCAGGTTCCGCTGGTGATTCACTGGCCGGATACGCCTGCGCAGACCATCGATCGTCTGACCGACCATCAGGATGTGATGGCGACGCTGATGCAGCGCCTGCTGCATGTGCGCACCAGCCCGGTGAATTATTCGCAAGGGGAAGATCTCTTTGCCGCGCAGCGCCGCCACGACTGGGTCGCCAGCAGCGAAGATAACCGTCTGGTGGTGACCACGCCTCAGGTGACGCTGGTGCTCAACAATAATGGCAGCTATCGCGCCTACGATGCGCAGGGCAATCTCCTGAAAGATCACCGGCCAGAGCTGGCGTTATTGCTGCAGGTGCTGACGGAAGAGAAGCGCTTTATCGCTAACTGATTATTTATGAGGCAGTTAGACGCCAGCTGCTTGCATTCCGGCGAAGAAACAGTAGACTAAGCCCCACTGTTCGGCACGTAGCGCAGCCTGGTAGCGCACTGTCATGGGGTGTCAGGGGTCGGAGGTTCAAATCCTCTCGTGCCGACCAAAATTCCCAACTAAAGCAGCCTGTTAAGGCTGCTTTTTTTATGCCTGAATCTTACGATGGCAAACCTCGTGCTGAAGAAATGAAGCGTTGATGACTATACAGGCTCGTCATCCCGTCAAACGCGCATAATGATGTCACTTACGTTTCCGGTACACCGGCCTCAGCGGACGCCTTGCCCGCGATTTTTATCCGCTGTCTGTAATGACAAAACCGCCGCCCGTCCGGGTTATCAACCTGCTCTCTTTTAACCTGCTCAGTACCTCTTCGCCGCGTTCTGTGAACGGTGTGCTTCGAACTTACGTGCCGTGACGAGTGCTTCATCGAAGGATGGGTATAAAAACAGCCAGAGCACGGGAGACTTTATCAGGTTACGTTCATTCTCAAATGAGAAGAAATACGTTCACGTCTTCTGTTTACTAAAGAGAGAATTTTCTTAATATAGAAAACGGTTCGTTGGCCGCCCCTTCTGAAGAATTGTATTCCGTTAATCCTGTGGCCGGTTCCTCCTCAAACAAGAAAAGCGTCGAGGGTAACGTATGGATACAGTTGAAGAGCTTAACGGAGCATATTTCTATGCAGGGCGATCCAACCTTACCGCCTCTGAGCTTTTTTTCATGGTTTTTGTAATGAATACTGCGAATCATTTCGGCATTCAGGATATTGCCGCTGTGGTTGCCCTCTATAGTGGGGTGAATAATCAGAAAACCAGGGCGAAACCTGCTGGAGCGAAACAAGGCACATCACGAGCATCTCAGTCCATGAGAGGGCTGTTTAAAACAGCAAAATTTCCTTTTGGGATCAAATTACCAACGTGGGTCGGAGGTTACACCCCATGGACAGCAGAACGCAGAATGGTTGCTAAAATCAGTACCTTCGTCGGTCGAACTATCCCTCTTATAGGTGAAGTTATTTTAATTACCGATGTCTCTCGTATCACCTACTGTTCTGTACGGGATTACAATGCCATAGCACGAGGTAAGGATAAATTATGGTAGATGATATTGAGCAGCGTATTTACCACTTAGTCAGGCGCTACAACGGCGTTTATTTATTTAATAACGAGAAAAAACAAAGGAAGCTAAATCCGAAGACCGATTTAGATACAGATATGCAGTTAGATGTAAGTGAAGCCGAAGATCTTATGGACGAATTTTTTACAACTTTCAACATTGACAAGGGCAACTTTAAAATAGAGACCTATTATCCTGACGTGCCTGTTTCATGGAACCCCTTTAAAAAAGTCCCGCCGATACCCGTCCCAGATTTCACCATCGGTATGCTAATTGAATCAGCGAAGGCTGGTCGCTGGTTATACGATTAAACACAAGTAAGGAGCGTTAAAATGGCCGTACCTGTTCACTTATTTTTGACCGATGACGGCGGTTCAGTTATCCAGGGGGCATCCGATGTGCTGGATCGTGAAGGAAGTATAGAGCTACGAGGCTTTCACCATAGCTTAACTCTTCCTACAGACCCGATGACAGGGAAAGTAACGGGAACACGCCAGCACTCGCCTTTCCAGTTTACTAAAGAAATTGATAGCGCCTCTCCGTATCTTTTCAAGGCTGCAGCAACGGGCCAGACACTTCGCTCAGCTGAGTTTCGTTTTTATCATATCGATTACGCTGGGCAAGAGGTGGAGTATTACCGAATCACGCTTGAAAAGGTCAAAGTGATTTCGCTCAGCCCCATGATGCACGACACCCGTGATTGTCCGGGCACAGGTCATATGGAGGAAGTCGCGCTGAACTACGAAAAAATAACCCATCTGTATAAGGACGGTAATCTGCTGGCTCATGATTCATGGAATGAGCGACCTACCACCTGAGCCGACATGCCGTGATGGTATCGCAAACGTAATTATTAACCATTCCCACCCTTCGATGCAGATAAACCAGACGCGGCTTGTTCCCTCAGTTAGCTCCAACACGCCAACTGCCATGATCTGAAGCGGCCTGCTTTTCATTAAGCAAAGAAGGCGATTACATTTTTGCTACTGGCGCAGTTATTGTCCGGTTAATTCTGATGTCACTTTTACGTCAAAAGAAAGACATGATCTGCAACCCGCCTTGTACTCTTTGCTGCCCCCCTTTTGTTACTGCCGTGCCGGGCCTGAACCGCTCCCTTCCACCATCGGGTCAGAAACATGGTCTATACTCTCTTTTGTGTGTGGGTAACAAGAGGAGAGTTTATGCATTACATTGAAAAAGACGATCCAAACAACGCGCCGGAGTCAGGCGATAAACGTCCTGAACCGGATAAAAAGCAGTAACCCACTAAGGCCGCCATGTGCGGCCTTTTTAATGGCTGCGCTCTATGAAAATGAACAGAGTAACTGCCAGGAGAGTAAAAGATTTGTAGGCCCTTCAGCTGCTTACTCTGTGCAATCATCCCTGACCGGTCTCACAAAAATTGCAAGCCGTCGCGCTTTTTAACCCTAATGAAACAAAACTGTCATAAAAAGTGATTAATCTAAAGATCTCTGAATTTCGGATGGATATCACAATGGTTATCAAAGCGAAGAGCCTGCAGGATGCAGAAGAACTGCTTCATTCAGGCGTCAGTAAAGTGGAACTGGCTTACAATATCGGCAGCGACGATTTTTTTCGGCTGGCCTCTCGCTGGTGCGATCGCGGCGCGCGCATCACCAAGGGTCACAACCATTTCGTGGTTTCCGTGAAGGGCTTTGCCATTCCGCCTAACGACTAAGCGGTTGCCGCGTCCATGGTGGGCTGCTTTAATGCCCTTTTGCGCGCTGCCGTGGAACCTCATGAATCTTCAAATGATTTCCCTGCCGCCCCCCGAAGGCGGCTTTATTTATACCTCCCATATGCACCGTGGCGATCACGTGCTGGCGCAGGCGCGCTTCGATCTAAACCTCTATGACGACGACCTCAGCGTGCGCTGGAACCTGCCTCTCCCTTCCGCTTTGCGCCGGGCGGTGAAAAAACGTCGTGCCGAGTACCTTGCCAGCCGCTGGCTGACGCGCGAAGTGATGCGCGGCTTTGGCATCTCTGATTTTCTGCTGCGGAACCACAGCGATCGCTCCCCTGTCTGGCCGCCGGGTATTCAGGCATCGCTGTCGCACACCGACGGCGCGGTGGCGCTGGCCGTTACGCAGCAGCCGTGCTGTGTTGGCGTCGATATCGAAATGACAATGAGCCAGCGCACCGCCGAAGAAACCGCTGCTGTACTGATGAGCGATGAAGAGAACGCACGACTGCGTGTGCTGCCGCTGCCCTTTCCACAGGCCGCGACGCTGCTCTTTTCGCTGAAAGAGAGCCTGTACAAAGCGCTGTGGCCGCAGCTGCACCAGCCGATGGATTTTCATCAGGCGAGCCTGCAGGAGGTCGATTTAACAACGGGCAAGGCGGTAATCAGTCTGAATGACTCTTTTAGCCGGGCTTTCGCCGCGGGTACGCGGCTGGAAGCGGAATTTCAGCTGGAGGCGGATCGGGTGCTGACGCTGTTGGTCCATCCGCTTACGGGCAATAAAAAACCGGCTTAGCAAGAGAGGCTAAGCCGGTATAAACACAAGACGACAGAAAATATTCCAGGGAGGCAAAAACGGCTGTTTTTGCTGAGGCACAGCTTAACGCCAGCGCCAGCAACCCCGCCACTAACCCTTTACGCTAAGCTTTCTCATTTTGCGGATAAGACAGATCGGTGCGCTGTACCGCATCCAGCGTCGCCATTTCACGCTCGCGTCCGGTCAGCTCGCTGAGTTTGCCTTCGCGCATTTCAAGCAGCCGGTCGGCATGGATAAAATAGTGGTCGTCGTGGCTGATAGCGAACACGGTTTTGCCTGACGCCTGCAGCCAGGGCAGCAGCTCGCGATAGAAGACACGGCGGAAATGGGGGTCCTGATCCGCCGCCCATTCGTCCAGCAGCAGCACGTCGCGCTCCTCAGCCGCCGCCAGCAGCAGCGCCACTCGCTTACTCTGCCCTTTCGACAGCTGCAGGTTGAGTATTTTGTTGCCTTCGATTTTCAGCTTGTCCTGCATTTTCAGACGCTCAAGCCAGGCCTGTACCAGTTTAGGGTTAGCGGGCACGCCCTCCCGGCCAATCAGCCTGTCGAACAGGTGCACATCGGTAAACACGGCGGAGAAATGCTTGCGCCAGTGGTCAAGCGCTTCCGCGCCGATCGGCTTGCCATCCAGCAGCAGCGTGCCGGCGTGCGGCTGGTAGAGGCCCGTCAGCAGCATCGCCAGCGTCGACTTGCCGCTGCCGTTGCCGCCAATCAGAAACACCAGCTCGCCGCGCCGCAGCGTCAGGTTGATTGGCCCGACTTCAAAGCCGTTTTTCCCGTAGTGGAACCTGACGTCGCGCAGTTCCAGCGTGCGCCACTCCGCCAGCGGCGGCAGCGTATGGAAGCCCTCCTGGTAAGGTGCAAGGTCAAAGGCATTAAGCTTGCGAAACGCCACCTGCGCGCTGAGCAGCGTCGGCAGCGCGCCAACCGCCGACAGCAATGGCGTGCGCAGGAACAGCAGCGTCAGTGAGAAGGTTGCCGCCACCGCGGTGTTCGCCCAGCCAAGACTGTTCGCCATAAAAAACACCATGCCGATGGCGCCGAGCGTCATGATGTTTGACCAGTTCACCGCGCTGAGATGGTAGGTGTCGGCGCGCACAATATGGTGACGATAAGCTTTCGCGTCCTCCTGATAAACGGTCTCGTAGATCAGCTGGGCGCGCTCGCGGTTAAGATGCAGCTCTTTGCGCCCTTCCGTCACCGTCTGGAAATCACGGTAGAGATCATCTTCAACCTCGCGCAGTTTCGCCATATGGCGATAAACGCGCGACACCAGCAGCCAGCCGCCCACCAGTGTGATCGCCATCCACAGGCTGGAGACCATCAGCATTTTCGGCGACAGCCAGGCGAGATAGAGAGCGGAGCCCAGCGTAATGATGATGCCCTGAATCAGCTCCGGCAGACGGACAAAGGCGATCGTAATCGCGCGAATATCGCTGGTCAGCCCGGCCAGCAGCTGCGCGTTGCCGATCTGCTCCAGCCGTTCGACGCGGGTATCAAGAATGCGCTTAATAAATTCGCCGCGCAGCCGCCAGACAAACTGGTGCCCCAGCAGCGTCAGCGCCAGCTGCGCGGCGAGCGTCACCGCCATCAGCAACACCAGCTGCAGCAAAAAGCCAGGCAGCACGGAGAAAGAGGTATTGATGGCCGAGATCATTTCGCTGTTGATATAGGCGATCATGGCGATGCCGAGCACGGCGCTGAGCAGCGTCAGCAGGATGACACCGATAAAAGGCCAGCGAAACTGGCGAAAAACAACCTTGAGCAACGCCATAAATAAGTCCAGCAGTCAGGAAAGCAGCCAGCAGTTTAAAGCGATGCGGAATGATAGCAATAGTTATTCGCAACAACGCCGCGCTCAGAAGGCGCGGCGGAAGGTCAGGTTGTAGCGGAACGCGCCAGCAAGCGGATGGTCGCCAGGCTTGAGCGGTAAAATACCGTGATAACGCAGGCGCGACGGCCCACCCCATACCACCACGTCGCCATGCTCCAGCAGCACGCGCTGGGTGGCGTCGCCGCGCGCGAAACCGCCGAACTGAAACACCGCCGGTAGTCCCAGCGAAACCGATACGATCGGCTGATGCAGATCCTTCTCATCTTTGTCCTGATGCAGCGACAGCTTTGCGCCAGGCTCGTAGCGGTTTATCAGGCAGGCGTCGGGATTAAAGTGCGGAAATCCCGCCTCGCGCGCGCAGTCGAGCGCCAGCTGACGAAACAGCGGCGGCATTGGCGGCCACTTGCGGCCACTCTCGCGGTCCTGTTCGGTGTACTGATAGCCGCGCGAGTCGCTCGACCAGCCGAAATCGCCGCAGTTAGTCATCGCCACCGACATGCGGTGGCCGCCTGGCGTGATGCGATGATAAAACGGGTTCTGCTGCGCTACCGCCAGGATCGCCGCCATTAGGGCTGGCGCTTCTTCACGCGCGCGACGTCGCAGGATCACCGCGCCGTCAGCCAGCGGCTCCTGCCACGGCGCTTCTTCGCTAAACAGGTCAAGCATTATTCCCCCTTGCGCTTTTATTCGCTGTCGATCACAAAGGCAGCAAACTGCGGCGACATCCAGCTGACGAATTTATCGCCCTCTTTACTGATCAGGTAGACCGCCAGATGCTGCTGCAGCGCCAGCGCTTTCGCCTTCTCGCTGCCCAGCACCATCAGTCCGGTATCCCAGCCGTCCGCCTCCAGCGCCGTCGTCGCGATAACCGTGGCAGAGACCAGCTTATGCTCGATGGGACGGCCAGTCGCCGGATCGATGACGTGCGAAATGCGTTTGCCATCCAGTTCATAATAGTTGCGATAGCTGCCGGATGTGCTGATGCCGTGTCCCTGCAAATCGACGCGCGCCTGTACGGCGTTCTCGCTGTCGGTGGGCTTCTGAATTGCCACGCGCCAGCTCTGTCCCTGAGCATTCTGGCCGCGGCTCAATACCGCCCCGCCTACCGAAACCAGATAATTATTGATCCCTTCGCGCTCCATCAGCCGCGCCAGGTGATCGGTCGCGTAGCCTTCGCCCATCGTAGAGAGATCGACATAGAGTCCGGGCAGATCTTTCTGCAGCCACTGCCCTTCTACCGACTCGATCACGCGCAGATGCTGCAAGCCAGTTAGCGCTTTCGCTGCGGCGATTTCAGCCTCCGTTGGGGTGTGCGCAGGCTGTTTTGCCGGACCGAAGCCCCAGAGATTGACCAGCGGCCCCACGGTAATATCCATCGCGCCGCCGGTTTTCGCGCCGATACGCAGCGCCTCAGTCACGATATCCGCCATGTCGGCGCTGACCGGCTGTGGCGCGCTCCCCTGATAGCGGTTAAAGCGCGACAGCACTGAATCAGGTTTCCAGGTTGAAAGCGCCTGGTCGTCCGCGTCAAGCTGCTGCTGGATCGCCTGCTGCAATCCCGCTTTGCGAGCGGCGTCAACGCCCGCCAGCGATACACGCCACACCGTCCCCATGGTTTTGCCTTCCAGCACCATCGCCTGCTGCGGCGTCGCCTTATCACAGGCGCTCAGGGCGCAGATCACCGCTGTCATTAGCAGAATATTCCAGTATCGCATTCTTCTCTCATCTGTAACGCTATATTCCAGCCCGAAACAAAGCATAACTAGTCAGTAAAGTAACCAAAAGCGGCTTGTAAACCCGCGCAGCCTGGCACACCCTGTGGTGCTGTCCCGGCTGATAACAGGAGGCTCCTATGATCTATCTGATTCTCGCCATCGCTGGCGGCGTATTTATTTTCAGCATCATCAAGCTGCTTCAACAGCGGCGTCAAAAACGGCTCGCATGGGGCGCGGCGCGCCAGCGTTGAGCAGAGCTGCACCAAAATGCTGCGGCAGTGTAGCAAAGTATGCGGGTAATCCGTGGCTGTGAGAGCGATCGAGCTGGCATGAATGCTGCACTGTTTAGACCGGGTTTATTTCCGGGAGGTGCAGCATGCGTAAATCATCGTCAACGTTCAGCCAGTGGCAACAGTGGCTGAGTTTTTCCGCGTTTACTCTGGCAGGAACAGGATTTGAAGGCAGCGTGCCGCCGCAGCCTGAGAAAAAACAGGCGGCAAGGCGCAGGCGCACACCGCAGTCGTAATTACATGCCCAGCTCGCTAAGCCCCGGATGGTTGTCCGGGCGCCTGCCGAGCGGCCAGTGGAAACGGCGTTCGCTGGCCGTAATCGGCAGATCGTTAATGCAGGCGAAACGCTCGATCATCAGGCCATCCGCGCCGAAGCGCCAGTTTTCATTGCCGTAGCTGCGAAACCAGTTGCCGCTGTCGTCATGCCATTCATAGGCAAAGCGTACCGCCAGCCGATCCTCATGCCACGCCCACAGCTCTTTGATCAGACGGTAATCGAGCTCTTTGGCCCACTTGCGGCTGAGAAACGCCACCACCGCGTCGCGCCCCTGCACATTTTCGCTGCGATTGCGCCAGCGCGTCTCCAGGCTGTAAACCTGTGATACCCGCTGTGGATCGCGGCTGTTCCAGGCATCTTCCGCCATACGTACTTTTTGTATTGCACTCTGTTCGCTAAACGGAGGAAGCAGCATTGTCATCTCCTGTGGTTAAAGTCAGTCGGTAGACAGGTTTGTCTACTTGCTTTACTCTGCTGCATGTAGACAATTCTGTCTACCAAAAAACGCAGGTCTGATTATGCTCGCTCCGCTCCTTTTCGATCCTGACGCCTCTGCCCGAGACCGTATTCTGACCACGGCGCAGCGGCTCTTTTATCAGCAAGGTATTCGCGCCACCGGCATCGACAAAGTGATTGCGGAGGCTGGCGTAACCAAAGTGACTTTCTATCGCCATTTCCCGGCGAAAAACCAGCTTATCGCTACGGTGCTGGATCTGCGTCATCAGCGCTGGATGCAGGGATTTCAGCAGGCGCTGGCGCAGATGCCGCTGTTGCAGCATGCCCTGCCCGCCGCGCTGAAAAGCTGGTTTGATGAAGAGGACTATCGCGGCTGCGCCTTTATTAACGCCAGCGCAGAGCTGGGTGATAGCCTGCCCGATATTAGCGAGCGGATTCGACGGCATAAGCGAGAAATGGCGGACGCCATTGCACGGCGGCTGGCGCCAGAAGAGCGATGCAAAACCGGACAGATCATGTTGCTGGCGGAAGGCGCGATTGTGCAGGTACAGCTGGGAGGAGAGGCGGAGGCGGTGACGGCGGATTTAGCGGCCGCGCTGGCGGCGATTCTGCAAACGGGAGCGTAGCCCGCAGGCTACGCTCCTGGCGGGTTTAGAACTGATAAACCAGACCCAGCGCGACGATATCGTCGGTATTGATACCGGCAGCGTCGGTGAAGGCGTTGTCGTCCAGCAGGTTGATCTGGTAATCAACGTAGGTTGACATGTTTTTGTTGAAGTAATAGGTCGCACCTACATCAACATATTTTTTCAGGTTCTGTTTGCCCCAGTTCTGCACGTCGGTGCCGCGTGAGGTAACGAACGCCAGAGACGGGCGCAGGCCGAAATCGAACTGATACTGTGCCACCAGCTCCCAGTTATCCGCTTTGTCGGCGAAACCGTACGCCGTGTCGCTCGTGGATCCGAAGCGCGTCGCATTGTAGGAACGGCTGTACATCGCCGCCAGGTAGATATTGTTGGCGTCATACTTCAGGCCGCCAGTGTAGACTTCCGCCTTGTCGCCGCGGCCCAGGATGCCTGGCGCTGCGCCGTTCTGGTTGTTGGTGCGGTCAGACTCAAACATCGCCGCGCCGATACCGAAGCCGGAGCCCAGATCGTAGGTGGTGCTCAGGCCCCAGCCGTCGCCGTTCTCGCCCAGCACGCTACGACCAGAGGTTTCGCGGCTCGGGTTGTCGTTTTTGCCCTGATACTGAACGGCGAAGTTCCAGCCGTCCACCAGACCAAAGAAGTTAGAGTTACGGTAGGTTGCCAGACCGTTGCTGCGCTGGAACATAAAGTTGTCCGCGCCGTAGGTGTCGCCGCCGAACTCCGGCAGGACGTCGGTCCAGGCACCGATATCGTAAGCTACGCCGTAGTTACGGCCGTAGTCGAATGAGCCCGCATCGCCGAACTTGATACCGGCGAAGCCAACGCGGGTATAGCTGTCAGCGGTGCCTTCACTTTCCGCCGTGTTCAGCGCCGCCTGATACTCCCACTGGCCGTAGCCGGTCAGCTCGTTGGAGATCTGGGTTTCGCCTTTAAAACCGAAGCGCAGGTAAGACTGATCGCCGTCATTACCGTCGTTATCTGAGAAATAGTGCAGACCGTCGACTTTACCAAACAGGTCTAATTTGTTGCCGTCTTTGTTGTAAATTTCCGCTGCGCTTGCAGAACCTGCTGCAACCAGCAGCGCAGGGATCATCAGGGAGAGAACGCGACGTTTCATTTTATTACCCTCTGTTATGTGCCTTATTTTTGCCACTGCGAGCTGAATGCTTAAAAATTCAGCCGGCACGCCATTGTTATTTTATAAAGGGCAATAAGCTATCACGAAAATGCTACGAAATTTCCAAAACTGTTTCATAATTCGAAATAGTTATTTCCAAATGTAAATTTTGCGGAACTAATAACCAGCACGCATCGATAAAAATTATCGCACAAAATATCAAATGGATTTTTTATCCTTAAATTTCATGTTATTAGAATCACTAATTTCTGAGCACTGAATGATAAAACATATGCGTCATCTGTGAATACAATAGATCCCGCTATCATCATTTATTTCATTATTACCTTCATTCACCCCGAATGAGATGTTTACCCTATTTCCCGCCGGGCCTGTATGCCCGGCATTTTTTTGCCCTGCATTTCCTGTTATCCCGCCTCGTAAGTTAAGTCAGTAACTTCGTTTAAAATTGCTCCACTTCCCTTGAGCATTTATTGCTAATAATCGCACATCCAGTTAATTGTGTTCTTTAATATTCTCGCCAATGATTTATCACGGTAATAAAGCGTTGAGTTTCCTGTTGCCCCTGGGCTTATTTCTCTTCAGCGCTGCGTTCGTCGTGATATATTTCACCGGAAAAGGTGTAGCCTTTCAGTGCGTTGTTTATAACCCGAACGGCCGACGCACCTGTTGCGCCAGGCTGACCCAGACGGCTTTTTAAAAGCGTTAAGAGGGCTATTTTCAATGGAGAAAACTGGCTTTAGCGTCGCTGCTTTTCCACAAGCGAGCCAGGAAAGTTCTGGAAAAGCGTGGAGGCGGGGTAAAAGTCATTAAAATGCCGGTTTTTACATGGAATTATCGTTACTCTGCCTTTACCGGCAACGCGTGCGGCAATGGCTTTAATGCTACACTTCGTCGCTTTAACACTCACGAAAATGACTATGACCGCACTGGACGCCGCATCACCCAGGAAACTTCACAACCGTGTCAGTCTGGGGACACGCCTCGTTTTTCTTATCGCCGGTCTCGGCATGTCCTCCTGGGCGCCTCTGGTGCCGTTCGCCAGCCAGCGTCTGGCGCTGAGCGGCGCTTCGCTGGGCGCGCTTCTACTTTGTCTGGGCATCGGTTCGCTGGCGGCAATGCCGGTAACCGGCTCGCTGGTCGGCCGTTTCGGCTGCCGTCGGGTCATGCTCTGTTCTACGCTGGTGATCCTGGCAACGCTTCCACTGCTGGCGACGCTGAACGTCATGTGGATGATGGCCGTGACGCTGATGATCTTCGGCGCCGGGCTGGGCATGCTGGACGTCGCCATGAACGTGCAGGCGGTCGAGGTAGAGAAAGCGGCGCGCAGGCCGATGATGTCTGGTTTCCACGGCTTCTTTAGTCTCGGCGGCATTCTGGGTGCAGGCGCGATCAGCCTGCTGCTCGGCGTCGGCCTGTCGCCGCTGGCATCGGTCATGCTGGTGATGCTTCTGATGCTGCTACTGCTGGCAACGAGCCTGCCGACGCTGATGAGCGAGCGCCTGCACCAGCCCGATCAGCCGTGGCTGGTGGTCCCGCGCGGCTTCGTCGCTTTTCTTGGCCTGCTCTGCTTTATTCTGTTTCTTGCCGAAGGCGCCGTACTCGACTGGGGCGCGCTGCTGCTGCTGCAAAGCCCGGAAATGTCAACCGCGCACGCGGGCCTGGGCTATGCGCTCTTCTCGGTGGCGATGACCATTGGCCGTCTGACCGGCGACAGAATCATCCACCGTTTTGGCCGTTTTCTCGTTATGCTGACAGGCGCGCTGACGGCGGCGGCCGGTCTGGCGCTGGCGGTATATCTGCCCTGGCCGCAGATGGCCCTGCTCGCGTTTCTGCTGGTGGGCTTTGGTTTATCCAATACGGTGCCGATGTTATTTAATGCCGTCGGGAATCAAAAGGATATGCCCTCAAATCTGGGGATTTCCGCCATGACAACGCTGGGATATGCGGGTATTCTCTCAGGTCCGGCCTTAATCGGATTTATTTCTCAATGGCTGAGCCTCAGCGGTGCCTTTCTGCTCATCGCGCTGCTGCTGCTGGCTGTGGCCGCCAGTGCCCGACTGGTTGCGCGATGATTTCAGGTGCCTGACACGCTATGTTGCCCTTTAAGTTTCCACTGACATCCGGCAATGTCACTCGCTTTTTTGTGATTTTTAATCTGGTGCTGCTGCTGGCGCTGGGCTTTATGGTACACAACTCGGTCAACGCCTGGCTGACCGAGAAACGCTATGCTATGACCGATCTGGCGCGAGCGACGCAAAAACGTATCGACGCCTATCGCTTCGCCACCTGGCAAATCTATGAAAATCTTGCCACCAGCGCGGCGGGAAGCTCGCCGAACAGTAGCCTGCAGGAGACGCGGCTGCGTCCGGACGTCTACTATCTGGAAAAAACTCGCCGCAAAACGGAAGCGCTGATTTTCGGCTCGCACGACAGCAGCACGCTCGATATGACAATGCGCATGTCGAGCTACCTGGATACGCTGTGGGGCGCGGAGAATCCGACCTGGTCGATGTATTTCCTCAATGGTCAGGACAACAGCCTGATTATGATCTCCACCCTGCCGCTGAAAGATATGGCGACGCGCTATAAAGAGAGCGCCATCAGCTCGCTGGTGGATGGTCGTCGCGCCGAGATGCTGCAGCAGGCCAATGCACTGGACGAGCGCGAGAGTTTCTCGCCGCTGCGCCATTTCGCCTTTCAGAACGATCACTACTTTACGCTGCGCACGACTTTTAACCAGCCGGGCCATCTGGCGACGGTGGTCGCCTTCGATCTGCCGATCAACGATCTCACGCCGCAGAACATGCCGATTGAAAATTTCCAGCTGCGCCAGGACGCCACCCTGCCTGCCGCAAACGATCAGGAAGAGAGCGAAAACACGCAGATCGCTATCGTCAATCCTGACCTGGAAATAGCCGCTTCCCTGCCGAGCACGCCGCTGCAGCTGGTCTACCGCGTGCCGCTCACCAGCCTGATGATGGATACGCTGCATAATCTGCTGTGGCCGCTGCTGGTGAACCTGGTGCTGTTCCTGCTCTCTTTCGCCGGTATGACGCTGCTGCGCCAGCAGTCGCTGCGCCCGAGCGAAAACCAGAGCGCAGAGCTGGATTCGCTGCGCGTGCTGAACGAAGAGATCGTCGCCAGCCTGCCGGTTGGCCTGCTGGTGTATGATTTCGCCAGCAACCGCACCATTCTCAGCAATAAGATCGCAGAACATCTTTTGCCGCATCTGAACCTGCAAAAAATCATTAATATGTCTGACCAGCATCAGGGCGTTCTGCAGGCGACCATTAACAACGAAGTGTATGAGATTCGCCATGCGCGCAGCGTGCTGTCGCCGCATACTCAGCTCTTTTTGATGCGCGATCAGGATCGCGAGCTGCTGGTAAACAAAAAGCTGCAAAAGGCGCAGCAGGTACTGGATCGCAACCATCAGATGCGGCAACAGCTGCTGCAAAATCTCGGTCACGCGCTGAATCGTCCGCTGGAGAAAGTAGTGGCGCAGCTGGTGCAGCTTAGCCAGCGCGACGAAGATGAAACCGTGCTCGACCTGCTGGACCAGAGCCAAAGCCTGGCGCGGCTGGTAGACGATATTGTGCTGCTTAACCGACTGGAAGCGCACGACTGGTCGCCCGACGCCAGCGTTTTCAGTCTGCAGGAACTGCTGGATGAGATCGCCCTGGAAAGCCTGCCGCTGATGCGGCGTAAAGGGTTGTCGCTGGTAGTGAATAACCTGCAGCCCAATGATGAACAGCGTTTCGGCGACCGTCGCGCGCTGCGTAAAGTGCTCGCCACGCTGATGCACTATGCGCTGACCACCACGCGCTGGGGCAAGATTTCCCTGACGGTGAGCGCCGATGAGGCCCGTCCGGAGCGCCTGATGATTGAGCTGGTGGATACCGGCGCGGGGCTGACCGTCGACGAGCTGGCGAACGCCGACTTCCCGTTCTTGGGCGAAACCAGCCAGGATCGCTATGGCCAGGCGTCCGGCATGGCCTTTTTCCTCTGTAAGCAGCTCTGCAAGCAGATGGGCGGCAGCCTGGACATTATCGCTAAGCCGGATATCGGCACACGCTACTCTATTCAGCTTCCGCTGGCAGTAGAGCCGCAGACGGAAGAAGAAGAGGAGAAGCTGCTGGACGGCGTGACCGCGCTCATCGAGATTGAGGTAGAGGATGTATACAAAATCGTCTGCCGCCATCTGGAAAACTGGGGCGCGCGCTGCCTGTCGCCCGAGGAGCGGCTGTCAGGCCAGGAACATGACGTGCTGGTGACCGACGATCCTGCCAGGCTGAGCGGCTGGGCGCTGCTGCTGGCGGAGGATGAGTTGGGTCATCACGCGCTAAACGATCGGCAATACCGGGTCAACTTCAATCTCAGCAATGCGCTCCAGGATGCGCTGCTGGCTCTGATTGAACAACAGCTGGCCCATGATTCCATGGAGGAGAGTACAGAAGACGAGGAACTGACCCCGCTGCTCAGCGGTGGCTACTTCCAGCTGTTTACCGAGACAGTACCGCCTGATGTAAAGAGACTGTATACTGAGTCGGCGGAAAAGGACTACGCCATGCTTGCTCAGACAGCGCATCGCCTTAAAGGCGTGTTTGCCATGCTCAACCTGACGCCGGGCAAACAGCTTTGTGAAGAGTTAGAACAGCACATCAAAGCATGTGACGATTCAAACATTACAAATACCACCAGTGCCATCGACGCTTATGTCAATGAACTGCTGCAGCAAGGTAACCAATAAGATGAATAACTTAAATGTAATTATTGCCGATGACCATCCAATTGTTCTTTTCGGTATCCGAAAGTCTCTGGAGCAAATTGAATGGGTCAACGTTGTAGGTGAGTTCGAAGACTCAACAGCACTGATTAACAGCTTGTCAAAGCTTGACGCCAACGTCCTGATCACCGATCTCTCCATGCCTGGCGAGAAGTATGGCGATGGCATCACGCTGATCAAATACATCAAACGTCACTATCCCGATCTGTCAATTATTGTTCTGACCATGAACAATAACCCGGCAATCCTCAGCGCCGTACTGGATCTCGATATCGAAGGCATCGTGCTGAAACAGGGCGCGCCGACCGATCTGCCGAAAGCGCTGGCCGCTCTGCAAAAAGGTAAAAAGTACACGCCGGAAAGCGTGGCGAAGCTGCTGGAGAAAATCAGCGCCGGCGGCTATGGCGACAAGCGTCTGTCGCCGAAAGAGAGCGAAGTGCTGCGTCTGTTTGCCGAAGGCTTCCTGGTGACAGAAATCGCCAAGAAACTGAACCGCAGTATTAAAACCATCAGTAGCCAGAAAAAATCGGCGATGATGAAGCTGGGCGTAGATAACGATATCGCCCTGCTGAACTATCTCTCTTCCGTCAGCGCCACCCAAATCGACAAGGATTAACGCGCTGCTCAGACGGTGCTAACGCGCCGTCTGCTTTTCCTTTCCCAAACCACGCTGACACCACCTACCCTTCCCGCGTTTTTCTTACGCGCTCGGCATAAACCGCCAGCGTGGTTTTCAGCACGTCCAGCGTTACGGGTTTCGACAGGCAGTTATCCATACCGGCTTCCATACAGCGCTGCTTCTCTTCCGCCAGCGCGTTGGCGGTCACACCGATCACCGGGAAAGCATGGCCGAGCTGGCGCAGACGCTGCGTCAGACGGTAACCGTCCATATTCGGCATATTCACATCGCTCAGCACAATATCGATCTCGCTGCGGCTGATGACGTTAAGCGCATCGACGCCGTCCTGCGCGGTTTTCACCTGATAACCCAGGGTGCCCAACTGTTCCGACAGCAGCATGCGGTTGATAGGGTGATCGTCGACAATCAGAACCATGATGTCGTCGTTGCTGATCACCTCCTCCGCCGGCGCAGAGAGCGCCAGGTTGGTCGCTGTATCGCTCTGGATAGCGATGCGGTAGATGCGCGCCAGCAGGCTCGGCAGCTCGTGCGGCGTCGCCGTGCTGTGCAGCCAGCGTCCCGGCGCGATTTCACGCGGCATGTCGATATGCGCGCCGCTGAAGATAATAACCGCCTGCAGCGGCTGGTCGGTTTCGAATTCGTAGTCGGTGATCAATACGTCGTCGCTGCCCGCTTTGCCGGTATAGGGCTGGATATAAATGCCCTGCTGTTGCAGATCGCGCTCGATAAAGCTGGCGAGATAGTCGTTGCGCATATCGATCCACAGGGTTTTATCGTGCAGCCCGTCGAGAAGCGGCGGCGCAGGATGCTGGCCGTTATAGACGGGAATACGCACGATAAACTGACTGCCCATGCCAGGCTCGGAGTCCACTTCGATATCGCCATCCATCATATTGGTCAGCTTTTCACAAATGGCGAGCCCCAGCCCGGTGCCCTGGAAGTTGCGCTGCACGCCGTTACCCACCTGGAAAAAAGGATCGAACAGTCGCGTAATCTCTTTCGCGGGGATGCCGACGCCGGTATCGCGAATGCGGAACGCCAGATACCCCTCTTTCACGCTGGCATGCAGGATAATGCAGCCGGTGTGCGTGAACTTAATGGCGTTACTGAGCAGGTTGGAGATCACCTGCTGCAGCCGCAGCGGATCGCCATCCAGCGCCAGCGGCACGTCATGCTCGATAAAGCAGTAGAGCGTCAGCCGCTTTTTCATTACCAGCGACAGGTAGTTGCCCGCGATATGGCTAAGAACCTCGCGCGGCGAGAAAGGACGCGGCTCGATTTTCAGCTGTTCCGACTCGATTTTTGAGAAGTCGAGAATATCGCTGATGATCTTCAGCAGCAGGCTCGACGAGTTATTCATCGCGGTCACCAGCGAATCGACCTCTTTCGGCAGCTGTTTGGTCTGCAGCAGATCGAGATTGCCGATAATGCCGTAAAGCGGCGTGCGCAGCTCATGGCTGACGGTGGCGAGGAACATCGATTTCGACTGGCTCGCCTGCTCCGCCGCCTGGGCCATCTCCTGCAGCGACTGCTCCATGCGCACGCGCGCGGAGACATCCACCAGCACGCAGATCGCCACATTCTCATTGCGGTAGCGCGAATGCACGAAGCTGATTTGCAGGTTGGTGTTGCTGCCGGTCAGCACGTCGACGAAATTTACCTGCTGGCTGCCGATAATTTCATTGAGCCGCTGGCGATCTTCCTGTGTCAGCAGCGTCAGATAGTTATGCGCCAGTTCGTTACTGAGGATATTCGTGCCGTCGCGGGTGCGTAAAATACAGATGCCCACCGGCGCCGACGCGACGATTTTGCGGTTGAACTGCTCATGCTCCTCCAGCCGGTGCGCATTCTCTTCGGCCGGCAGAAACATCCGGCGCTCGAAAAGCCAGGCCAGGGTGAAGAGCACAATTGCGCTTAGCAGATTCAGCAGCAGCGCGTTGATGATCATCAGCTTGAGCTGATCGACCAGCACGCGCGTCGATACCGACCACACCACGCTTAAATCAGAGGGCGGCAGCGGCTTTTTCAGCACCAGCTGCCGGTAGCCGTCAAGATAGCCGAACCAGCTTTTATCATCCGACAGATCGTCCAGCGAGAAACCTGCGCCGCCGCGACGCGACGTCAGCAGCGGGCGATAATTCTCGTCGATAATGGTGGCCACCACCGGCAGGCTGCCTGGCTGGATAAACTCGTCCAGGCGGATGTTCTGTTCGACGCCCAGCAGCGCCTGCAGCTTATTGGCGACATAGACCGGCACCATCATATAAAAGGTGCCGACGCCGGGCTGCGCACTGGTGTTGACCCAGTAGATCGGGTTGCGGCGCTCTTCGTCGTTGCCGTTGCGATAGCGCAGCACGCGCTCACGCAGCGCCTTCAGGCTGCGTTCGCGATCCACCTTGCTGCTGCCGATGCTAAAGTCCGCCAGACACTGGCTCTCGCCGCCGATAAAAAATACGCGGTTCAGCTCGTAGGTCGAGGCGAAGTTGCTTTTCCAGTAGTTGATGTAGTAGCTGAGGGTATCCAGCGAGTTGCGCCAGGTATTGCTCATGGAGGAGCAGTCGCCGTCGGAGAAGAGCGGCGTAAACTGCGGCAGCGTCGATTTGCCCGGCAGCACGCCGTTAAGCATATCCAGACCGCTGCTGGCGCTGGTAAGGCGATTTTCAGTAATGTACTTCAGTTCGCGCATCACGTCGGCGGAGTGGCGTACATACCATTCCGCCTGACCGTAGTTGCTGGCGAACTCTTGCCGCACGCTGCTCTCTTTATCATGCAGCACGCTGATGATAAAGAAGGTGGTCAGCACCGCGCCCAACGTCCAGAGCAGCAGCGCCAGCGCACGGAACAGGTAGCGTGAGATACGCAGCGTGGTTCGGAAAGAGACCAGATATTTCAAGGGAAACTCACTACGGCAAGGTTAATAACGGGCTGGCTTCAGAATGCTCATTACACTAGCTTTATCAGGAAAGAAAAGCCAGTCAGCATCGGTGCGTAACAAGCCGCGCCGTAAAAAACAACGGCAGGTCGGGTTGCCCTTTCCTGCCGTAAAATTCAGTGCCGCCCTCCCTGGCGGCGTGAGCCTGAAGCGTTACTCTTCTTCGTCCGCTTCCGGCGCGTCGTCGTCAGTTTCAGCTTCCGGCGCGATATCCTCTTCGCCTTCCGCCACGCTGCCGTCGATAGCGTCGAGCTCTTCTTCTTCCACCGGTTCGGCTACGCGCTGCAGACCAACCACGTTCTCATCTTCCGCAGTACGGATCAGGATTACGCCCTGGGTGTTACGACCCACGATGCTCACCTCGGAGACGCGGGTGCGCACCAGGGTGCCGGCATCGGTAATCATCATGATCTGATCGCTGTCGACAACCTGTACCGCGCCAATCACCGGACCGTTACGCTCAGTGACCTTAATGGAGATCACGCCCTGAGTCGCACGCGACCGGGTAGGATACTCGCTAATCGCGGTACGCTTGCCGTAGCCGTTTTGCGTCACGGTGAGAATCGCGCCCTCGTCGCGCGGCACAATCAGCGACACCACGCGATCCCCTTCCGCCAGCTTGATGCCGCGCACGCCTGACGCCGTACGGCCCATGGCGCGGACAGCGCTTTCCGCAAAGCGCACCACTTTACCGCCGGCAGAGAAGAGCATCGCCTCGTCGTTGCCGTTGGTCAGCGCGACGCCGATCAGCTCGTCATCTTCGCGCAGGTTCACGGCGATGATGCCCGCGCTGCGTGGACGACTGAACTCCTGCAACGCCGTTTTCTTCACGGTGCCGCTGGCAGTCGCCATAAAGATATTGAAGCCTTCGGTATATTCGCGCACCGGCAGGATAGCGGTAATACGCTCGTCAGGCTGCAGCGGCAGCAGGTTGACGATTGGGCGGCCACGCGCGCCACGGCTGGCTTCCGGCAGCTGATAGACCTTCATCCAGTAGAGACGGCCGCGGCTGGAGAAGCAGAGGATAGTGTCGTGGGTATTGGCTACCAGCAGACGATCGATAAAATCCTCTTCCTTGATGCGCGCCGCCGACTTGCCTTTGCCGCCGCGACGTTGCGCTTCGTAATCCGAGAGCGGCTGATATTTGACGTAACCCTGATGCGACAGCGTCACGACCACATCTTCCTGATTGATCAGATCTTCGATGTTGATATCGGCGCTGTTGGCGGTGATCTCGGTGCGGCGTTCGTCGCCGAACTGGTCGCGCATGGCGATCAGCTCTTCCCGGATCACTTCCATCAGACGCTCAGCGTTCATCAGGATATTGAGCAATTCAGCGATCTGCTCCAGCAGCTCTTTGTACTCGTCGAGCAGCTTTTCATGCTCAAGTCCGGTGAGCTTCTGCAGACGCAGATCGAGGATCGCCTGCGCCTGCTGTTCGGTCAGGTAGTAGCGACCGTCGCGGATACCGAACTCTTCGTCCAGCCATTCCGGACGCGCGGCGTCATCGCCCGCACGTTCCAGCATGGCGGAGACGTTGCCCAGATCCCACGGCTGCGCGATCAGGCCCGCTTTCGCCTCGGCCGGGTTCGGCGCGCGGCGAATGAGTTCGATAATCGGATCGATGTTGGCCAGCGCGATCGCCAGACCTTCAAGGATATGCGCGCGGTCACGCGCTTTGCGCAGTTCGAAAATGGTACGGCGCGTGACGACTTCGCGACGATGACGCACAAAGGCTTCGAGGATCTCCTTCAGCGTCATGATCTTCGGCTGGCCCTGATGCAACGCCACCATGTTGATGCCGAAAGAGACCTGCAGCTGCGTCAGCGAGTAGAGATTGTTCAGCACCACTTCGCCGACGGCATCGCGCTTCACTTCGATCACGATGCGCATACCGTCTTTATCGGACTCGTCGCGCAGCGCGCTGATGCCTTCGACGCGCTTCTCTTTCACCAGCTCGGCGATTTTCTCAATCAGGCGCGCTTTGTTGACCTGATAAGGGATCTGGTGCACCACGATGGTTTCGCGGCCGGTTTTGGCGTCGGTTTCCACCTCGCCGCGCGCGCGGATATAGATTTTGCCGCGCCCGGTGCGGTACGCCTCTTCAATGCCGCGGCGGCCGTTGATAATGGCCGCAGTCGGGAAGTCGGGACCCGGGATGTGCTCCATCAGCCCTTCGACGCTGATATCTTCATCGTCGATATAGGCGAGACAGCCGTTGATCACTTCCGTCAGGTTGTGCGGCGGAATATTGGTCGCCATCCCTACGGCGATGCCGGATGAACCGTTCACCAGCAGGTTAGGGATTTTAGTCGGCAGAACTTCAGGGATCTGCTCGGTGCCGTCATAGTTCGGAACGAAGTCGACGGTCTCTTTTTCCAGGTCAGCCAGTAGATCGTGCGCGATACGCGACATGCGCACTTCGGTATAACGCATCGCTGCGGCGGAGTCGCCGTCAACGGAGCCGAAGTTGCCCTGTCCGTCCACCAGCATGTAACGCAGGGAGAAAGGCTGAGCCATGCGGACGATGGTGTCGTAAACGGCGGAATCCCCGTGCGGGTGATATTTACCGATAACGTCACCGACCACACGGGCGGATTTCTTATAGGGTTTGTTCCAGTCGTTACCCAGTTCGCTCATCGCGTAGAGTACGCGGCGGTGGACAGGCTTCAGGCCGTCACGAACATCGGGTAAGGCTCGGCCAACAATGACCGACATGGCGTAATCGAGATAGGAGCTCTTTAACTCTTCTTCGATATTGACCGGTGTAATTTCTCTTGCAAGGTCGCTCATGGAGCCGCTTTCCCTCTACATATGCCCGGATTTTAAAGGTGCGAAAGTATATCACACCCCAGCCCGCTGGTGAACGTTAACCACCGTTTTCACGCGCTTTTCCTCGTGCCGGAAAGGTGCCCCCGGCGGCAATAAGCGTTTATACTCAGTCAACATTTTTTCCGGAGTAATGATTCAATGAATGCACAACCGCAGGAAACGCAGCCCAACGTCGATGCGCAGGAAATCGCTAAGTTTGAGGCCGTCGCCTCACGCTGGTGGGATCTGGAGGGAGAATTTAAGCCTTTGCATCGCATTAACCCGCTGCGTCTGGGCTTTATCGCGCAACACAGCAACGGTCTGTTCGGCAAGAAGGTGCTGGACGTAGGCTGCGGCGGCGGCATCCTGGCGGAGAGCATGGCGCGTGAAGGCGCAGAGGTTACCGGTCTCGATATGGGCGCCGAGCCACTGCAGGTGGCGCGCCTGCATGCGCAGGAAAACGGCGTGACGCTCGATTACGTGCAGCAGACGGTGGAAGACCACGCCGAGGCGTTCGCAGGTCGCTATGACGTGGTGACCTGCATGGAGATGCTGGAGCATGTGCCCGATCCGCGTTCGGTGGTGCACGCCTGTGCGCGTCTGGTGAAACCGGGCGGCGAGGTTTTCTTCTCCACTATCAACCGCAACCCAAAGGCCTGGCTGATGGCGATATTCGGCGCGGAATATGTGCTGCGCATGGTGCCGCGCGGCACGCACGACGTGAAAAAGTTTATCCGCCCTTCTGAGCTGCTGGGCTGGGTCGATGAAACCGCGCTGCGCGAGCAGCACATCACCGGCCTGCACTACAACCCGCTGACCAACAGGTTTCGTCTGGGGCGCGGCGTCGACGTGAACTATATGGTGCATACCCGCCACGTCAAAAAGTAACCCTCTGGCGCGCAAGCTTATTGCGCGCCTGTCATCTCGCTGTCATCACTTTTTCTTACCCTGCCGCTCCTTCGGTAGACGGTTGTCGGGAAAAAACACAGCGATGTGCGAAAAATCAGCGGTCGATCAAAATCTCGAATTTTTTACCGCGGCAGTTGACACGCCATTGAGCCTTATAAGTCGCGGGGTTAAGAAATTCCGCAAAAAATACAAGTCCCAGGGGCATCATTTTTCCGTCTTGTTATCTGGCCACAGGTCACTAGAATAACCCCCATATTGTTACTTAATCTCTCCTAACCCCCAACATATAGTGTTTATCCACAGAATTATTCACATTGAATAACCCTGTGAATAAACAGGGGACTCTTTTTCACTTACGGATGGTATAACGCGACATGAATCAAAGTCTGCTCGTTACTAAACGCGATGGCCGCCAGGAACGCATTGATCTCGATAAAATTCACCGGGTACTCGACTGGGCCGCTGAAGGGCTGAACAACGTCTCGGTTTCCCAGGTCGAACTGCGCTCCCATATCCAGTTTTACGATGGCATCAGAACGTCTGATATTCATGAAACCATCATCAAGGCCGCAGCAGACCTGATCTCGCGCGACGCGCCGGACTATCAATACCTTGCTGCCCGCCTGGCGATCTTCCACCTGCGTAAAAAAGCGTACGGCCAGTTCGAGCCGCCGAAGCTTTACGATCAGGTGGTGCGCATGGTGGAGATGGGCAAATATGACCGCCACCTGCTGGAAGACTACACGGTTGAAGAGTTCGAGCAGATGGACGGCTTTATCGACCACTGGCGCGATATGAACTTCTCCTACGCGGCGGTAAAACAGCTGGAAGGCAAATATCTGGCGCAGAACCGCGTCACCGGCGATATCTACGAGAGCGCACAGTTCCTCTACATTCTCGTCGCCGCCTGCCTCTTCTCCGGCTATCCGCGCGATACGCGTATGGACTACATCAAGCGCTTCTACGACGCGATTTCGACCTTTAAGATCTCGCTGCCGACGCCGATCATGTCTGGCGTGCGCACCCCGACGCGCCAGTTCAGCTCCTGCGTGCTGATTGAGTGCGGCGACAGCCTCGACTCTATCAACGCTACCTCCAGCGCCATCGTGAAGTATGTGTCGCAGCGCGCCGGTATCGGCATCAACGCTGGCCGCATTCGCGCGCTGGGCAGCCCGATCCGCGGCGGCGAAGCCTTCCATACCGGCTGCATCCCGTTCTACAAGCATTTCCAGACCGCGGTGAAATCCTGCTCGCAGGGCGGCGTTCGCGGCGGCGCGGCGACGCTGTTCTACCCGATGTGGCATCTGGAAGTGGAAAGCCTGCTGGTGCTGAAGAACAACCGCGGCGTTGAAGGCAACCGCGTCCGCCATATGGACTACGGCGTGCAGATCAACAAGCTGATGTATCAGCGTCTGCTGAAGGGCGAAGATATTACTCTGTTCAGCCCGTCCGACGTGCCTGGCCTCTACGACGCCTTCTTTGCCGATCAGGAAGAGTTTGAACGTCTGTACACCAAATATGAGCAGGACGAGAGCATCCGCAAGCAGCGCGTTAAAGCGGTCGATCTCTTCTCGCTGATGATGCAGGAGCGCGCCTCCACCGGTCGTATCTACATTCAGAACGTCGACCACTGCAACACCCACAGCCCGTTCGACGCCAGCATCGCGCCGGTGCGCCAGTCTAACCTCTGCCTGGAGATCGCGCTGCCGACCAAACCGCTGGAAGACGTCAACGACGAGAACGGCGAAATCGCGCTCTGTACGCTGTCGGCGTTTAACCTCGGCGCGATTGAAAGCCTGGACGATCTGGAAGAGCTGGCGACCCTGGCGGTACGCGCGCTCGACGCTCTGCTCGACTATCAGGACTACCCGATTCCAGCCGCCAAACGCGGCGCGATGGGCCGTCGTACCCTGGGTATCGGCGTTATCAACTTCGCTTACTATCTGGCGAAGAACGGCGTGCGCTACTCCGACGGCAGCGCCAACAACCTGACGCACAGAACCTTCGAAGCGATTCAGTATTACCTGCTGAAAGCCTCGAACGAGCTGGCGAAAGAGCAAGGTGCCTGCCCGTGGTTCAACGAAACCACCTACTCGCAGGGCATTATGCCGATCGATACCTATAAGAAGGATCTCGACACCATTTGCAACGAGCCGCTGCACCTGGACTGGGACGGTCTGCGCGAGTCGATCAAGACTCACGGTCTGCGCAACTCTACGCTCTCTGCGCTGATGCCTTCTGAGACCTCTTCGCAGATCTCTAACGCCACCAACGGCATTGAGCCGCCGCGCGGCCATATCAGCATCAAAGCCTCCAAAGACGGCATTCTGCGTCAGGTGGTGCCAGAGTATGAGCGTCTGAAAGATCAGTACGAGCTGCTGTGGGAAATGCCGTCCAACGACGGTTATCTGCAGCTGGTCGGCGTTATGCAGAAGTTTATCGACCAGGCGATCTCCTCTAACACCAACTACGATCCGTCGCGCTTCGCCAACGGCAAGGTGCCGATGAAGCAGCTGCTGAAAGATCTGCTGACCGCCTATAAGTTCGGCGTCAAAACGCTCTACTATCAGAACACCCGCGACGGTGCGGAAGACGCGCAGGACGATCTGGCGCCTTCCATTCAGGATGACGGTTGCGAAAGCGGCGCTTGTAAGATTTAAGGTTGGGCGGGAGCGCGTCTCCCGCCTGCGTCATTTCACGGGGCCGCGCTGCGCCCCGTTCACATTTGGACAGTTTGTATGGCTTACACTACGTTCTCACAGAATAAAAACGATCAGCTGAAAGAGCCGATGTTCTTTGGTCAGTCCGTCAACGTGGCGCGCTTCGACCAGCAGAAATATGACATCTTTGAAAAGCTGATTGAAAAGCAGCTCTCCTTTTTCTGGCGTCCGGAAGAGGTAGACGTCTCACGCGACCGCATCGACTATCAGGCGCTGCCGGAGCATGAGAAGCACATCTTTATCAGCAACCTGAAATATCAGACCCTGCTCGACTCGATTCAGGGCCGCAGCCCGAACGTCGCGCTGCTGCCGCTGATCTCGATCCCTGAGCTGGAAACCTGGGTGGAAACCTGGGCCTTCTCCGAGACTATTCACTCGCGCTCTTACACCCATATCATTCGTAATATCGTTAACGACCCTTCGCTGGTCTTCGACGATATCGTGACTAACGAGCAGATCCTCGCGCGCGCGCAGGATATCTCGAAGTACTACGACGATCTGATCGAGATGACTAACTACTGGCATCTGCTGGGCGAAGGCACGCATCAGGTTAACGGTAAAACCGTGACCGTGAATCTGCGCGCGCTGAAAAAGCAGCTCTATATCTGCCTGATGAGCGTTAACGCGCTGGAAGCGATTCGCTTCTACGTCAGCTTCGCCTGTTCTTTCGCCTTCGCCGAACGCGAACTGATGGAAGGCAACGCCAAAATTATTCGTCTGATCGCACGCGACGAAGCGCTGCACCTGACCGGCACCCAGCATATGCTGAACCTGATGCGCACCGGCGAAGACGATCCTGAAATGAAAGAGATTGCCGCCGAATGCCGTGAAGAGTGTTTCGATCTCTTCAAGAAAGCGGCCGAGCAGGAGAAAGAGTGGGCGGAATATCTGTTTAGCGGCGGTTCGATGATCGGCCTGAACAAAGATATTCTCTGCCAGTATATTGAGTACATCACCAATATCCGTATGCAGGCGGTGGGCCTGGATCTGCCCTTCCAGACGCGCTCCAACCCGATTCCGTGGATCAACTCCTGGCTGGTGTCGGACAACGTGCAGGTGGCGCCGCAGGAGGTAGAAGTGAGCTCCTACCTGGTGGGTCAGATTGACTCGGAAGTAGGCGAAGACGACTTCAACGATTTCCAGCTGTAAGTATGAGCCGTGCCGTTGTTATCCTGCGCAGTTCCGGTCAGCGACTGGAGTGCGCAGAGCATCACCCCAACCTGTTGACGACGCTGGAAGCGCATAATCTGTGCGTGGAGTTTCAGTGCCGTGAAGGCTACTGCGGTTCGTGCCGCACGCGGCTGCTGAAGGGCGAAGTGCACTATGCCGAAACGCCGCTGGCGTTTGTTCAGCAGGGGGAAATTTTGCCCTGCTGCTGTCTGGCGAAGGGTGAGATTGAAATCGAGCTATAGCAAGGCCGGTTATCTGCGATAGCAGTGCCAACGCGGGTGTCATGGCCCGATCGCAAAGACGCAAAAGCGGCATCCCTGCCAGCTCGGCCTGCGCCATCCCTGGCGCAGGAGGCTTTGCTCCCCGGGCCATGACCCCCGCGCTTTAACATTTCAGCCGTCTGTTAGCAGTGCCCCACTACAGCTTCACTGATTCCAGAATATCAATCCAGCCGTGACCGGTGCTGACCTCGCTGCCGTGCAGCCAGCGACGCAGCATATTCATCGCCATCATCGCCACCACCTTCTGTCGCGTCTCCAGATTATGGCGACCGTGGGTGAACTTCACTCGCTGTCCCCAGCTCGCTTCCGGCGTATGCAGCGCCAGCGAAACCTCGCCCTCTTCCAGCGCGCCGGTCGATAACGCCAGCACTGTGCCGTGATGCGCCGCCAGCGCGCGTGTACGCTGAACCTGCTCTTCCAGCCCCTCCTGATGCAGCGGGAGGATTTCCGCCGCGCTAAGCGGTACTTCTGCCGCGGCCAGCTGCCAGTGCAGCAGCCCGGCGGTGTACTGCTCGCTGAGCGCCAGACGGAAACCACGCTCTTTCAGCTCGCGCGCCAGCAGCGCTGGCAACCCTTCGGTGCCTTCAAAAATAGTGCACTCCGCCAGCAGCAGACGCACCTGCTGCCAGACCTGCTCCATGGCCACGCGCTGGCTGGCTGGCCCGGTCAGCTTTATCTCGATAATCGGCATCGAAGAGCGATAACCCATTACTACGCCCTCCGGCAGCGCCAGCGGCTCCAGCTCGGCGGCGATGTCGCTTTCGCCGCGACCAAACGTCGTCAGGCGCAGACAGAGCGGCGGCTCCGGCAGCTCAAAATGCTGTTTGAGGCGCGGCAGAATCTGCTGTTCCACCATCACCTTAAATTCGGACGGCACGCCAGGCGTAAAGAAGATCCAGCAGCGGTTAAGCCGCAACGCAAAGCCGCAGGCGGTGCCCACCGGGTTATCGATCATCTCAGCATTGGCGGGTATCTCCGCCTGCTTGCGGTTGCTCGCCGCCATTACGCGCCCGCGGCTGGCGAACCACGCCTCGATGTTATCGAGCCATTCCTGATGCAGCACCAGTTCGACACCGCTCGCTTTCGCCGCCGCCAGCGCGCTGAGATCGTCGCTGGTTGGGCCGAGGCCGCCATTCACGATAAGCACATCCGCGACTTCGCTACGCGCCTGCAGCGTTTCCACCAGCGACGACAACGAATCGCCTACCGTGCTGCGGCTGGTCATCGGTAAACCGTGCTGAAACAGCAGATCCGCCAGCCAGGCGGCGTTGGTATCCACGATTTGGCCGTGCAGCACCTCATCCCCTGTAGACAACATCTCGACTCTTATCACGTTTTGATCTCCTTTTGTCCGTCGATCTACTGTAGGAAGCACGCTGATTAAACTCAACACTATCCTGCGCTTTTCGCATCAGGAGCATAGAGAGAGGGAGAAGAAGAACGGCGCGGGGCTAATATGAGAAAGGTAACAAAACAAACGGCGGGAGAGCCCCGCCGTTTTCAGTGGCGTAGCCTTAACGGCGCGCCAGCAGCAGGCCGAGCACCAGGCCAGCGGCTGCGCCGATGCCGATACCCTGCCAGGGTTTCTCATGCACATAGTCATCGGCGCGGTAAGCTACATTTTTAGCGCGATAGTAGTAGCTGTCAGAGGCCTGGCTGACGCGTGATTTCACATCTTCCAGCGCCTGCTCCGCTTTGGTTTTAAGTTCAACGTACTTCTGATCGGTCGGATCGCCTGATGACTTCAGCACCTCTTCCAGCGTCTCGGTCAGCAGCGCCAAATCATCATCCAGATTGGTGTCGAAAGCTTCTGTCTCTTTTACCATCATTTCCTCCGTGTCATTTATAAAGCAGTCTCTTAACTATAGCGGCTAAATCGCCGTTTGCAGGATGGTTTCGCCAGGATTCCCCTGAGTTTCCTGCTGAAGGACTCAATACGAAATTCCTCGGCCTTCTTGATTAATCTGATAAATTTAAGGCGGACTGAATTTTTCATCTACCAGACTGTCGTACCCTGCTGTTATCTGCGCTTTTGGCTCACCTGAGCGCAGAGCTGGGCAGTCACAACACACTCGAACGCTAAGGAATAATTTCTGGCATGAATCGAAGAATGTTTATGAAAGCGTCAATGGCCTTCTCCGCCGTCAGCGGTATGACCGGCCTGTCCACGCTGTTTGCGCAATCCGCCTGGGCAGAAGATGGCATTGCTGACGGCGCCGCTGTGCGCTTCGATTTCGATGTACTGAAAAAGAAAGCCGCCGCGCTGGCGAAGCAGCCCTGGGGTGGCGCGCCAGGCGCGCTGCCGGAGACGCTGGCGACGCTGACGCCGCAGGCGTACAACGAAATTCAGTACGACGCCGGTCATTCGCTGTGGAACACTATCCCCGATCGTCAACTCGACGTGCAGTTTTTCCATGTCGGTATGGGCTTTAAGCGCCGCATCCGCATGTTTTCCGTTGACGCTGACAGCCGTGAGGCGCGTGAGATCCATTTCCGCCCTGAGCTGTTTAACTATAACAACGCGAAGGTAGATACCCAGCAGCTGGTGGGCAAAAACGATCTCGGCTTCGCCGGCTTCCGTGCCTTTAAAAAACCGGAGCTGGCGCGCCGCGATATCGTCTCCTTCCTTGGTGCCAGCTATTTCCGCGCGGTGGACGACACCTATCAGTACGGCCTCTCCGCACGCGGTGTGGCGGTCAACACCTTCAGCAACGGCAGCGAAGAGTTCCCCGACTTCACCGCGTTCTGGTTTGAGACGCCGAAAGCGGACGATACCACGTTTGTCGTTTACGCCCTGCTGGATGGCGCCAGCGTCACCGGCGCCTATAAGTTCACCATTCACTGCGAAGCGCAACGCGTAGTGATGGAGGTGGAAAACCATCTCTTCGCGCGCAAAGAGATCCGCCAGCTCGGCATTGCGCCGATGACCAGCATGTTCAGCTGCGGCACCAACGAGCGCCGCATGTGCAACACCTACCATCCACAGATCCATGATTCCGATCGCCTGGCGATGTGGACCGGCAGCGGCGAATGGATCGCCCGTCCGCTGAATAACCCGCAGAAGCTGCAGTACAATGCCTATCAGGATGAGAACCCGCGCGGTTTCGGCCTGTTGCAGCTTAACCACGACTTTAAGGACTATCAGGACGTTATCGGCTGGTACGACAAGCGTCCCAGCCTGTGGGTCGAGCCGGTCGGCAAATGGGGCAAAGGCGCCATCAACCTGATGGAGATCCCGACCACCGGAGAAACGCTGGATAATATTGTCTGCTTCTGGCAGCCAGCCGAGCCGGTGAAAGCCGGCAGCGAGTTCAGCTTCTCCTATAAGCTGTACTGGAGCAGCCTGCCGCCGGTTCGCAGTGGACTGGCGCGTGTCGATGCGACCCGCACCGGCATCGGCGGCTTCCCGGAAGGCTGGGCGCCGGGCGAGCACTTCCCGGAGCAGTGGTGCCGTCGCTTCGCTATCGATTTTGTCGGCGGCGATTTGAAAGCGGCTGCGCCGAAGGGCATTGAGCCGGTCATTACTCTCTCATCCGGCACCTTCAAACAGGTCGAGATCCTCTACGTCGAGCCGATGAACGGTTATCGCATCCTGTTCGACTGGTATCCCAACAGCGACGCCACCACGCCGGTAGAGATGCGCCTGTTCCTGCGCACCAGAGATGAAACCCTGAGTGAAACCTGGCTCTACCAGTATTTCCCGCCGCCGCCGGATCAGCGCAAATATGTGGATGACAGGCAGATGACGTCAGGCTAAAAAAGCGAGCGGCGAGCCCAGGCTTGCCGTTTGACGTCGGCTATTGAACTGCGCGGGTGCTATAGCCGCGCAAAAGATGGCCCAGCCTGCGCTATCCATGCCGCAGGCCGCTTTGCTCTTCGAACCATGTTAGCTGTTTGTAACGGCGAGTCTCTGCGGGCTCGCCGTTTTTTATTTGCGCATATCGATATGGGGAATATTGTCTTCGAGGTAGATATCCCCGACCGCCTGAAAACCGAGACGCCCATAGAAATTTTGCAGATGCGCCTGCGCAGAAAGATAAACCTCGCGCCCAGGCCAGTGCTGTTCGCAGCTGAGCAGCGCCTGCTCCATCAGCCGGTTTCCGAGATTCAGACCACGCGCGCTGGCGGAGACGATAACGCGCCCTATCGCCACTGGCGCAGCGTCATCAGCAGGGGTAAGGATACGCGCATAAGCCACCAGCTCATCGCCGCGCATCCCCAGAATATGGCGGTTATCGGCCGTCAGATCCTGGCCGTCAACATCCAGATAAGAGCAGCTTTGCTCGACGATAAAAACGGCGCAGCGCAGCGCCAGCACCGCATAAAGCTGCTGCGCGCTCAGTTCGCTGTGATGCTTATCCTGCCAGTTGATCTCCATAGTCGCTCCTGAAGGCAAAAAAAATCAGGCCCGCGGGCCTGATTTCATTAAGGGAAAGGCAGTTTACATCAGCGGCTGAGCCATCTGCACCAGCGTAATCAGCGGCTGCGGATAAACGCCGAGCAGCAGCACCAGAATCGCTGAAATCAGCACGACCACGCCGCCCGCGGTAAACGCCCAGTTAGCTGGCGTATCGCGCGTATGCAGCTCCGGCGGGCTGAGATAGAGGCTCACGGTCACGCGCAGGTAGTAGTAGAGGCCGATGGCGCTGCCGATAACCACGGCTGCCGTCAACCACCACAGGTGCGCATTGACGCCTGAAGCGATAACGTAAAACTTGCCGATAAAGCCGAGCGTCATCGGAATGCCCGCCAGCGACAGCATCATCACCGTCATCACTGCCGACAGCACAGGACGGTGCCAGAACAGGCCGCGATAGGAATAGAGCGAGTCAGCATCCGGGCCGCGGTAAGGGCTGGACATCAGGCTGACGACGCCGAACGCGCCGAGGCTGCTGAACAGGTAACCCGCCAGATAGACGCCCGCGGTCTCCAGCGACAGCTGATGGGTTTTCACCGCAATCAGCGCCACCAGCAGGTAGCCGAGATGCGCGATAGAGGAGTAACCCAGCAGACGTTTGATATTGCTCTGCGAAATCGCCATCAGGTTGCCGAACAGAATCGACACGAAAGCGATCAGGCCCAGCACAGTGCGAACGGCTTCGCTGTCGGTCAGCGGCGCGTACATAAACAGACGCATGATGACGCCGAAAATAGCGATCTTGCTGGCGGTTGCGAGGAAAGTCGATACCGGCGCAGGCGCGCCCTGGTAAACGTCCGGCGTCCAGAGATGGAACGGCACCAGCGACAGCTTAAAGCCCAGCCCGATAATCATCATGCCCAGACCAACCAGCAGCAGCGGCTGTTGGATCATGGTGTCGTTCAGGCTCTCTCCCAGCTTAACGAAGCTCAGGCTGCCGGAATCGGCATAGATCAGCGCGATGCCGAACAGCAGGAAAGAGGAGGCGGCCGCCGACAGAATGGTATATTTCAGCGCCGCTTCTAAAGAACGTTTCTGACGGAAGGCGTAGCCAATCATACCGAACAGCGGCAGCGACAGCAGCTCGACGCCGATAAACAGCGACGCCAGATGGTTAGCGCTGGCCAGCACGATCCCGCCCAGTGCCGCGATCAGCACCAGCAGATAGAACTCATCCTTGTTGTCCGGGAAACCGGCCAGCCAGGGATAGGCGAAAGTACAGGTCGCCAGGCTCGCCAGGATCACCAGCGCGGTATAGAACACAGCGTAAGGATCGACCCGCAGCAGCGGCGTCACGTCCATTGCGCCGGCGTGCGCCACATACCAGAGTGAAACCAGCGCCAGGTTCAGACCAATGACCGTCAGCGTGGCGTTAACAAAGTGGTTGCGTCGCCAGGCAATGGACAGCATCACAACTACCACCGTCAATCCGACGATCAACAGCGGCAGTAGCGCGATCAATTGTTGAAAAGTTATTGTCATGGCGAATTACGGCCTTGTAGTTGAAATTGAAGCGGTAAACCACTGCTGAATATTGCTCATGGCGGCATGGGACGTATCCAGAATCGGCTGTGGGTAAACACCCAGCAGCACCAGCAGAACCACCAGCACCATGATCATCGTGAATTCACGCGGCGACATGCCCGGCAGCGGATCTTTCGATTTCGCTTCGCCGTAGTAGGCGCGCTGCATCATGATCAGCGAGTAAACCGAGGCGAAAACCAGGCCGAAAGTACCAATCACGATAATGACCGGCACCACCTGGAAACTGCCCGTCAGGATCATAAATTCGCCCGCGAAGTTGCCGGTACCCGGCATCCCCAGGTTTGCCACCGCAAAGAAGAGCGACAGGCCCGGGATCCACTTAATGCGCGACCAGAGGCCGCCCATCTGACGCATATCGCGCGTATGCAGACGCTCATAGAGCTGACCGCACAGGATAAAGAGCGCGGCGGCGGAGAGGCCGTGCGCAATCATCTGCACGACTGCGCCCTGGAAGGCGAGCTGGCTGCCGGTATAGATGGCGATCAGCACAAAGCCCATATGCGAAATCGACGTGTAGGCGATCAGGCGTTTAATGTCGGTCTGCGAGAAGGCCATCCACGCGCCGTAGAAGATGCCGATAATGCCCAGCCACATGGCGATCGGGGCAAACTCCGCCGAAGTGTTGGGGAACAGCGGCAGGCTGAAGCGCAGCAGACCGTAAGCTGCGGTTTTCAGCAGGATCCCCGCAAGGTCCACCGAACCGGCAGTCGGCGCCTGGCTGTGTGCGTCAGGCAACCAGCCGTGCAGCGGCACCACCGGCATTTTTACCGCGAAGGCGATAAAGAAGCCCAGCATCAGCAGATATTCCACCGTGTGCGACATCGGCGTTTTCAGCAGTTGCTCGTAGTTAAACGTCCAGACGCCGGTCGCGTTATAGTGCACGAACACCAGCCCCAGAATCGCAATCAGCATCACCAGACCCGAAGACTGGGTATAAATGAAAAACTTGGTGGCTGCGGTGATACGGGTTTTGCCGTCGGATGCCTTATGACCCCAGAGCGCGATGAGAAAATACATCGGCACCAGCATCATCTCCCAGAAGAAGAAGAACAGGAACATATCGATAGCCAGGAAGACGCCGATGACGCCGCCCAGGATCCACATCAGGTTGAGGTGGAAAAAGCCCTGATACTTTTCGATTTCGTTCCAGGAACAGAGCACCGCCATCAGGCCGAGCAGGCCGGTCAGCACCACCATCAGTAGCGACAGACCATCCAGCGCCAGATGGAAATTGATGCCGAAACGCGGGATCCAGGTGGCGGAGAACTCCGACTGCCACTGCGGCATACCCGCTGCCTGCGTCAGTGAATAGCCGCCCTGCAGCCAGAGCTGCAGCGAAATCGCCAGCGTCAGGCCCATGGTAATCAGGGCTATCCAGCGCGGCGTCTTCGCGCCAAGGCGCTCAGCCAGCCAGCAGAGTAAACCGCCGACGAATGGAATGATTATTAGCCAAGGTAATAGCACTGAAGTCTTTCCCTTATATGTCCTTTTTATGGGCTATTCAGCTTGCCCTCTTTGCCGCCGACAGCGCTCGCAATCTTTACGTAGTTAACTACGTTCCGGTTGCTGCGTGCTGTCGACGTCAAAACTGGCTGCGCCGATAACGCTCACTACTCAGGCACTTTTTGCATATCCGATGAGATGAAAATCTTTCATCCCGCTCATCTTTTAAACCACCAGCATCAGCGCCAGCACCACCACGGCACCCACGCCCATTGAGGCGACATACCAGCGCAGATAACCGTTTTCGCTGACCACCAGACCTTTATTGGCGATACGCGACACCAGCGCGGGCAGGTTCATCACCGCATTCAGCGGATCGCGCTGCAACAGCCAGGCGATACCGAGATAAGGTTTGACGAACACTTTGTCATACAGCCAGTCGAAGCCCCATGCGGCAAACCACCAGGTGCCGAAGAAACGGCCCGGAGCGCTGTTGGCGACGCGGCTGACCAGCTGGCGTTTGCCCAGCCAGAGCGCAGCAGCGATCAGGATGCCCACCACAGCGACCACGCCAGAGGCGATCTCCAGTCCGACCTTGCCCGCTTCGCCCGCTTCACCTTGCGGCAGTACGCCAGCCAGCGGCGGGGTAATCAGCGCGCCGACGAAGGTCGACAGTACCAGCAGCACGATCAGCGGCAGATGATGAGTGATACCTTTACCCGCATGCGCGTGGATCTTCTCTTCGCCGTGGAACACGATGAAGATCATGCGGAAGGTGTAGATTGAGGTCAGGAAAGCCCCCACCAGGCCAGCCACCATCAGATTGATGTGGCCGTTCGCCAGCGCGCCGAACAGAATTTCATCTTTACTGTAGAAGCCTGCCGTAATCAGCGGTAGCGCAGCCAGCGCGGCACCGCCCACCAGGAAGCAGACATAGACCAGCGGGATGCTCTTACGCAGGCCACCCATTTTAAAGATGTTCTGCTCGTGATGGCAGGCAAGGATCACTGAACCCGATGAGAGGAACAGCAGCGCTTTAAAGAACGCGTGCGTCATCAGATGGAAAATCGCCGCGTCCCACGCCTGTACGCCGAGCGCCAGGAACATGTAGCCGATCTGGCTCATGGTCGAGTAGGCCAGCACGCGCTTGATATCGGTCTGCACCAGCGCGGCGAAGCCCGCCAGCACCAGCGTAATCGCGCCGACGATACCAACCAGATGCAGGACTTCCGGCGTCAGCAGGAACAGGCCGTGGCTGCGGGCGATAAGGTAGACGCCCGCCGTTACCATGGTTGCGGCGTGGATCAGCGCCGATACCGGAGTCGGACCGGCCATCGCGTCTGCCAGCCAGGTCTGCAGCGGCAGCTGCGCGGATTTACCTACCGCGCCGCCCAGCAGCATCAGCGTCGCCCACTGCAGCATATGGTTATCCGCCGCGAAGTGCTGCGGCGCCAGTTCCATCATTTCGCGGAAGTTGAGCGTACCCAGTTCGTTGTAGAGGATGAACAGTGCAAAAGCGAGGAAGACGTCGCCGACGCGGGTGATGATAAAGGCTTTCATCGCCGCTTTGCCGTTTTCCGGATTGCTGTAGTAGAAGCCGATCAGCAGGTATGAGCAGAGCCCTACCCCTTCCCAGCCGAGATACATCAGCATCAGGTTATCGGCCAGTACCAGCACCACCATGCTCGCGATAAACAGGTTGGTATAGGCGAAAAAGCGGGAGTAGCCCTCTTCGCCGCGCATATACCAGGAAGCGAACATATGGATCAGGAAGCCGACGCCAGTCACCACAGAGAGCATGGTGAGCGAAAGTCCGTCCAGCGTCAGGTTGACCTTAATGTCGAAATTACCGACCTGCATCCAGGTCCAGAGCGCCTGAGTAAAGGGCTGCTGACCATTAGCAAAGAAGTCAATGCCGACATAGAGCGTCACCAGCGCCGCCAGGCCCACCGAGCCCATGCCGATCGCAGCCGACAGGTTCTCCGACCAGCGACCACGGGAAAACGCCAACAGCAAGAAGCCGATCAGCGGAAACAGGATTGTTAAATAGAGAAGATTCATCCGCGCATCTCGCTCACAGTATCAATGTTCAGCGTCAGACGACGACGATAGAGCTGGAGCAGCAGCGCCAGGCCGATGCTGGCTTCCGCCGCCGCAAGGCTGATCGCCAGGATATACATCACCTGTCCATCCGCCTGTCCCCAGTAGCTGCCCGCCACAACGAGCGCCAGCGCGGCCGCGTTGATCATAATCTCGAGGCCGATCAGCATGAACAGCAGGTTGCGACGCAGCACCAGTGATGTCAGTCCAAGGACAAACAGCACGGCGGCCAGAATTAAGCCGTGTTGTAACGGGATCATGCGTGCTCCTCCTTATTGGCGTCACGATTGCTCACCACTTCGCCCTGACGCTCTTCGCGTCCAACGTGGAACGCTACGACCAGACCCGCCAGCAGCAGCATTGAGGCGAGTTCCACCGCCAGGACGTAAGGGCCGAACAGGCTGATGCCTACCGCTTTGGCGTCGATAACCGTGCCATCGATGCCCTGATCGTTAGCGGTCAGAATGGCATAGACCATGACCACCAACAGCAATAGCGAAACGATGCCAGGACCAATCCACAGCGAAGGCTGCAGCCAGTCGCGCTCCTGCTTCATCGTGGCGTTGCCCATATTGAGCATCATCACCACGAAGACGAACAGCACCATAATGGCGCCGGCGTAGACGATGATCTCCAGCGCGCCGGCGAAATAGGCACCGAGCGAGAAGAAAACGCCTGCGACGGAGAGCAGCGACACGATCAGATACAGCAGCGCATGCACCGGATTGGTGTGGGTGATGACGCGCAGCGTCGTCAGCACCGCCACCAGACCGCAAAGATAAAACGCAATTTCCATGCCGGGCTCCTTAAGGTAACAAACCTTTGACGTCGATGGGTTTGGCTTCGTTTTCGGCGTCGCCCTTATCTTTCCCTTCGATCGCCATACCTGCCATGCGGTAGAAGTTGTACTCGGGATATTTGCCCGGACCGGAGATCAGCAGATCTTCTTTTTCATACACCAGATCCTGACGCTTGAACTCACCCAGTTCGAAATCGGGCGTCAGCTGGATCGCGGTAGTCGGACAGGCCTCTTCGCACATCCCGCAGAAAATGCAGCGCGAGAAGTTGATGCGGAAAAATTCCGGGTACCAGCGGCCATCTTTGGTCTCTGCTTTCTGCAGCGAAATACAGCTGACCGGACAGGCCACCGCACAGAGGTTACAGGCTACGCAGCGCTCTTCGCCGTCGGGATCGCGCGTCAGCACGATACGACCGCGATAGCGCGGCGGCAGATAGACCGGCTCCTCCGGATACATCTGAGTTTCGCGTTTGGCGAAGGCATGCATGCCTATCATCCAGATACTGCGCACTGTCGTGCCGAAGCCAACGACAATATCTTTTAAAGTCATCTCAACACCTCTTACTGCGCGTTGTACAGAATCACTGCGGCGGTCGCCAGCAGGTTCAACAGCGTCAACGGCAGACAGACTTTCCAGCCGAACGACAGCACCTGGTCATAGCGTGGACGCGGAAGCGCAGCACGAATCAGGATAAACATCACCATAAAGAACGCCGTCTTCAGGGCGAACCAAATGAACGGCGGCAGGAACGGGCCTTGCCAGCCGCCGAAGAACAGCGTCACGATCAGCGCTGATACGGTGGTGATAGCCACATACTCGCCCACGAAGAACAGACCGAACTTCATCCCGGCATATTCGATATGGTAACCGTCCGCCAGCTCCTGCTCCGCTTCCGGTTGGTCGAACGGGTGACGGTGACACACCGCCACGCCCGCGATACAGAAGGTCAGGAAGCCGAAGAACTGCGGAATGATGTTCCACAGATGCGCCTGGCTTTCAACGATAGCGGTCATATTGAATGAGCCCGCCTGCGCCACCACGCCCATCAGCGACAGACCGAGAAACACTTCATAGCTCAGCGTCTGCGCGGAAGCACGCATCGCGCCCAACAGTGAGTATTTGTTATTGCTCGACCAGCCGGCGAACAGCACCGCGTAAACCGCCAGACCCGCCATCATCAGGAAGAAAAGCAGCCCGATGTTAAGGTCAGTCACCATCCAGCTCGGCGACACTGGCACGATGGCGAACGCCAGCAGCAGGGAGACGAACGCAATGACCGGCGCAAGCGTAAAGATAAAGCGGTCGGTAAAGGGTGGAACCCAGTCCTCTTTAAAGAACATCTTGATCATATCCGCAGCGAGCTGCAGCGAACCGCCCCAGCCCACGCGGTTCGGCCCGTAGCGGTTCTGCCACAGACCGAGCAGGCGGCGTTCGGCGAAGCTCATAAACGCGCCGCACGCCACTACGACCAGCAGAATGACGATCGCCTTCACCACGGTCAGAATGATGTCGATAACGTCCGGTGTTAACCAGCTCATTGCGCCGCCTCCTGCAGTTTGTCAATGTGCGCGCCCGCCAGGAACGGCGGAACGCCCGGCATACCCAGCGGCAGGCCTATCTGACCCGGCTGCAGCGCGCTGGAGAAGCGCACCGGCAGACGCAGGGTCTCGCCTGAACAGGTGAACTCAACGGCCGTGCCTTCATTCACGCCCAGCTTCGCCGCATCGCTCTGATTGATCACCAGCATCGGTTGCGGCATACGTTTCTGGAACACCGCCGAACGCTGGGTCATCTCTTCGCTACCGAACAGCTGGTAGTAAGGCGCGACACGCCACTGCTCGCCGCCAACAAACGCGGTCGGGACCTCAGTGAACCACGGCAGCGACGCATCGCCTGCTTCGAACAGACGCACGCCGGGATCGCCGTTGCGCAGCTTGCCGCCCACTTCGGCCTGGAACTTGTTCCACGCCTGCGGGGAGTTCCAGCCTGGCGCCCAGGCGAAGGGGATTTGCGAACGCGGCGCGCTCGGCTGGTTGTTGCCTTCCATCGAGAAGGCAAACATGCTGTCCCGATCCTGCGGCTGACGCGGCTCGTGCACGCTGATATTGGCGCGCGCGGCGGTACGTCCGCTGGAGCGGTTTGGCGAGCGGGCCAGTTTTTGTCCGCGAATGCGGAAGCTGGCGTCCGGCGCGGCTTCTTTAATGCCTTTCAGCTGCGGCAGCTTCGCCACCACGGCGTCGATGACGTGATCAAGCTGCGTCCAGTCGGGATGGCGGCTTTCCAGCGTGCTGTGCAGCGAGTGCAGCCAGCGCCAGCTCTCCAGCATCACGATGCTGTTGTCGTAGTAAGCCGGATCGTAAACCTGGAAGAAGCGCTGCGCGCGGCCTTCATGGTTGATCGAGGTGCCGTCGCTTTCGGCGAAGCTGGCGGTAGAGAGCACCAGGCCCGCTTTCTCCAGTGTCGCGGTGCGCTGATGATCGACCACAATCACATTCGTGGCGTTAGCCAGCGCGGCATCTACCTGCGCTTTCGGCGCATGACGATAGAGATCGTTCTCCAGCACCACCACCGTATCCGCTTCGCCGCTGCTCAGTTGTTCCAGCGCGCTGTCGAGCGTGTTGCCGCCCATCAGGCCCAGACCCATGCTGTTTGCCGCACCGGCCAGCAGCGTAATGCCGACCTCGGCGCCGCGCACCTTCAGCGCTTTAGCGACGTTCGCCGCCGCTTCGATCATCGCCGTGCTGCCCGAGTGGGTACCGGAGATAATCAGCGGTTTTTTCGCACCGGCCAGCGCCTGCACCACGACGTCCAGCTTGCCGCTAAGGCTGCTGTCGAAATCGCTGACTACCGGCGCACTTTCATCCAGCGCGCTGGCGATGGCGAAGCCGAGACGCGCCTGATCTTCCACCGGCGCGCGATAGCTCCACGCGGCGATATCATCAAGGCGGGTTTCGTCGACGTTAGTGACGAACAGCGGATGTTTAGCGTGCTGACCGATATTAAGAATGGCGGCGATCTGCCAGTCGGCGACTTTCTGCGCCGCGGCCATTTCGCGCGCTTTGCCTTTTACCGCCTGACGCACAGAGAGCGCCACGCGCGCGCCGACCTGGGTCAGATCTTCGCCCAGCACCAGCACAGCGTCATAGCTTTCCATTTCGCGCAGGGACGGCGTATAGATGCCGCTTTCGCGCAGGATTTTAAGCATCAGTTCCAGACGCGCCTGCTCCCCCGCCGGCATGCCGGTAGAGAAGTTTTCCGCACCCACCAGCTCACGCAGCGCAAAGTTGCTCTCTACGCTGGCGCGCGGGGAGCCGATGCCGATAACGCGCTTCGCCTGACGCAGGACGTCAGCCGCCGCGTTAACCGCCTGCTCCGCATTCAGCGTGACCCAGTCGTTGCCGCGCAGCAGCGCAGGATGACGAGGACGATCTTTACGGTTGACGTAGCCGTAGCCGAAACGGCCGCGGTCGCACAGGAAGTAGTGGTTTACCGTACCGTTGTAGCGGTTTTCGATACGACGCAGTTCGCCATAGCGCTCGCCGGGGCTGGTGTTACAGCCGACGCTGCACTGCTGGCAGATGCTCGGCGCGAACTGCATATCCCATTTACGGTTATAGCGCTCGGAGTGCGTTTTGTCGGTGAAGACGCCGGTCGGGCAGATCTCCACCAGGTTGCCGGAAAATTCGCTCTCCAGCGTGCCCTCCTCCGGACGGCCGAAGTAGACGTTATCGTGCGCACCGTAAACGCCCAGATCTTTGCCGTCGGCATAATCTTTGTAGTAACGCACGCAGCGGTAGCAGGCGATACAGCGGTTCATTTCATGAGAGATGAACGGGCCGAGATCCTGATTCTGGTGGGTACGTTTCGTAAAGCGGTAGCGGCGGAAGCTGTGGCCGGTCATCACCGTCATATCCTGCAGGTGACAGTTGCCGCCCTCTTCGCAGACCGGACAGTCGTGCGGGTGGTTGGTCATCAGCCACTCCACCACGCTTTCGCGAAACTCTTTCGCTTCGCCGTCGTCAATAGAGATAAAGGTGCCGTCGGAGGCCGGCGTCATGCAAGACATGACGAGACGGCCGCGGGTATCTTCGGCATTCTGGAATTGCTTCACCGCACACTGGCGGCAAGCCCCAACGCTTCCCAGCGCCGGATGCCAGCAAAAATAAGGAATATCAAGGCCCAGAGAGAGACACGCCTGCAGCAGGTTGTCCGCTCCGTTCACATCATATTCTTTACCGTCTACATGGATTGTAGCCATAGTGAACATGCTTCCGTAAGGCTCGTCAGAGACGAGCGTTAATCATATTCTTGCCCCGGTTTTGGGGCAGCGGCGCAGAGCCGGTTCCGTGTGCTGCGGCGAATTACCAGCGTGCTTTCAGCAGGTTAGGCTGAATACCGCCAATTGCGCGCGTATTGCCGAAGACCTGCGGCGCAATGCCGGCTTCAAACTCTTCACGGAAATATTTAATGGCGCTCTGCAGCGGCTCCACTGCGCCGGGCGCGTGGGCGCAGAAAGTTTTGCCTGGACCAAGCTGGCGGCAAAGCTGCTGCAGGGTTTCGATATCGCCCGGCTGCCCTTTGCCCTGCTCCAGCGCGCGCAGGATTTTCACACTCCACGGCAGGCCGTCGCGGCATGGCGTACACCAGCCGCACGATTCGCGCGCGAAGAACTCTTCCAGGTTGCGCACCAGCGACACCATATTGATCTCGTGGTCAACGGCCATCGCCAGCGCCGTACCGAGGCGGCTGCCTGCTTTACCAATGCTGGCGAACTCCATCGGCAGATCGAGATGCTGCTCGGTCAGGAAGTCGGTACCCGCGCCGCCCGGCTGCCAGGCTTTAAAGCGCAGACCGTCGCGCATGCCGCCTGCATAATCTTCCAGGATTTCACGTGCGGTAATGCCGAACGGCAGTTCCCATACGCCTGGATTTTTTACGCGACCGGAGAAGCCCATCATTTTGGTGCCGGCATCGTCGCTTTTCGACAGGCCTTTGTACCACTCGACGCCGTTGGCCAGGATCGCCGGTACGTTGGAGAGCGTTTCCACGTTATTAACGCAGGTCGGCTTGCCCCACACGCCCGCACTCGCCGGGAACGGCGGCTTGGAACGCGGGTTGGCGCGACGACCTTCAAGCGAGTTGATCAGCGCCGTCTCTTCGCCGCAAATATAGCGGCCCGCGCCGGTGTGTACGATCAGCTCGAAGTCGAACCCGGTGCCGAGAATGTTTTTACCGAGGAAGCCCGCTTCGGTCGCTTCCGCGATGGCGCGACGCAGATTCACCGCCGCTTCGATATACTCGCCGCGCAGGAAGATGTAGCCGCGATAGGCTTTCAGCGCGAAGGCGCTGATCAGCATGCCTTCCACCAGCTGGTGCGGCATCTGCTCCATCAGCAGGCGGTCTTTATAGGTGCCCGGCTCCATCTCATCGGCGTTACACAGCAGGTAACGGATGTTCATAGATTCGTCTTTCGGCATCAGGCTCCACTTCAGACCAGTGGAGAAGCCTGCGCCGCCGCGCCCTTTCAGGCCCGAATCTTTCACCGCCGCGACAATTTCGTCCGGCGCCATGCCGTTCAGCGCTTTTTCCGCGCCCGCATAGCCGTTTTTACTGCGATATTCTTCGAACCATACCGGCTGTTGGTCATCGCGCATGCGCCAGGTGAGCGGATGCGTTTCCGCAGTACGAATGATCTGTTTGATGGTCATTGATACTGCTCCAGTAATGAGGCGATGCCTTCCGGCGTCAGATGAACGTGCGTATCTTCATCCACCATCATGGTCGGGCCTTTGTCGCAGTTGCCCAGACAGCAGGTCGGCAGCAGCGTAAACCGGCCGTCCGCCGTGGTCTGGCCAGGCTTGATATTGAGATTCTGCTCCAGCGCCGCCTGAATGCCCTGATAGCCGGTGATGTGACACACTACGCTGTCGCAATAGCGGATAACGTGACGGCCGACCGGCTGACGGAAAATCTGGCTATAGAAGGTGGCGACGCCTTCGACGTCGCTCGCCGGAATGCCCAGCACCTCGGCGATAGCGTGGATGGCGCCGTCCGGCACCCAGCCGCGCTGCTTCTGCACAATCTTCAGCGCCTCAATCGACGCCGCGCGCGCATCTTCATAGTGGTGTTTTTCGTGCTCGATAGCGTGATGCTCTTCCGCGCTCAGCACGAAGACCTCGTTCGGGTCGATCGTATGAATGGCAATTTTTTGATCGTGCATAATTAGCGGTCCACGTCTGACATAACAAAATCGATACTACCGAGGTAAACGATCAGGTCGGATACCAGGCTGCCGCGGATCACCGACGGGATCTGCTGCAGGTGCGGGAAGCTCGGCGTGCGCACGCGGGTGCGATAGCTCATGGTGCTGCCGTCGCTGGTCAGGTAGTAGCTGTTGATCCCTTTGGTCGCCTCAATCATCTGCAGCGATTCGTTGGCCGGCATAACCGGGCCCCATGAAACCTGCAGGAAGTGAGTGATCAGCGTTTCAATGTGCTGCAGCGTACGCTCTTTTGGCGGCGGTGTGGTCAGCGGGTGATCCGCCTTGAACGGACCTTCCGGCATATTGTTCAGGCACTGCTCAAGTATACGCAGCGACTGCCACATCTCTTCCATCTTCAGCTGTACGCGCGTGTAGGCATCGCTGATGCCAGCTCCAACCGGAATTTCAAAGTCGAAGTTTTCATAACCTGAATAGGGACGCCATTTACGCACGTCGAAATCCAGGCCGGTGGCACGCAGCGCGGCGCCGGTGGTGCCCCAGGCCAGCGCCTCTTCCATGTTATAGGCGGCAACGCCTTTTGAACGGCCGACCAGCACGCTGTTGCGCAGCGCCGCTTTGTCATACTCTTTCAGGCGCTTCGGCATCCAGTCGAGGAACTCGCGCAGCAGGCGCTCCCAGCCTTTCGGCAGATCGTGCGCTACGCCACCGATGCGGAACCAGGCCGGATGCATACGGAAGCCGGTAATGGCTTCAACCACGTCATAAATCTTCTGGCGATCGGTAAAGGCGAAGAAGACCGGCGTCATCGCGCCGACGTCCTGAATAAAGGTCGAGATGTAGAGCAGATGGCTGTTAATGCGGAACAGCTCAGAGAGCATGACGCGAATAACGTTGACGCGATCCGGCACCACGATGCCAGCGAGTTTTTCCACCGCCAGCACGTAAGGCATTTCGTTTACGCAGCCGCCGAGGTACTCCACGCGATCGGTATAGGGAATATAGCTGTGCCATGACTGGCGCTCACCCATCTTCTCCGCGCCGCGGTGGTGATAGCCGATATCCGGCACGCAGTCGACGATCTCTTCGCCGTCCAGCTGCAGAATAATACGGAAGGCACCGTGCGCCGACGGGTGGTTCGGCCCCAGGTTGAGGAACATAAAGTCCTCGCTGTTGGTGCTGCGCTTCATACCCCAGTCTTCTGGCTTGAAGGTCAGCGCCTCCATCTCCAGATCTTCTTTCTGTTTGGTGAGCGTAAAGGGGTCGAACTCTGTGGCGCGCGCCGGATAATCTTTACGCAGCGGATGCCCTTCCCAGGTCTGCGGCATCATGATGCGCGTCAGGTGCGGGTGGCCATCAAAGGTTACGCCGAACATCTCCCAGGTTTCGCGCTCGTACCAGTTGGCGTTCGGGAAGATTTTCGTCAGCGTCGGCAGATGCAGATCGTTCTCCGACAGCGCCACCTTGAGCATGATGTCGCGATTACGTTCGATCGACAGAAAATGGTAGAAAACGGAAAAATCCGCGGCGGGCAGACCGGCGCGGTGGGTACGCAAACGCTCATCCATGCCATGCAGGTCATAGAGCATGACGTAAGGTTTCGGCAGTTTACGCAGGAATGTCACGATCTCCAGCAGCTGCTCGCGCTTTACCCAGACCACGGGAAGGCCCGTGCGGGTAGGCTGAACGGTAAAGGCATCCGGCCCAAAACGGTTACGCAGCTCGCCGATCACCGGGTCATCCAGGTGATCCCGGGTTTGCCATGCAGGCTGAGCGAGATCGTGCGTGGTTAAATCTGTCATACGTTACTCACCATTCCGGCCTGTCGCCAGGCACTCAAAAGAAGGCGTCAGGATGGGGCCGCGCATTAAATTGTGATGTTTTGCCGCGGCCGTGGAATCCATCCATGTACGGTGTTCTTACACTTCGTCAGGGGTGCGAAGATTAGTGACGGCGATGCGCTCGCCGCGTTTTCTTTCACGTTCCGACTGCATATTGGCGCGATAAACGCCCTGATCGCCAACGACCCACGACAGCGGACGGCGCTCTTTACCGATCGACTCGCGCAGCAGCAGCAACGCCTGCATATAGGCTTCAGGACGCGGCGGGCAGCCGGGAATATAGACATCGACCGGCAGAAACTTGTCCACGCCCTGCACCACGGAGTAGATGTCGTACATGCCGCCTGAGTTAGCGCAAGCGCCCATCGAAATCACCCACTTCGGCTCCAGCATCTGGTCGTACAAACGCTGAATCACCGGCGCCATTTTGGTAAAGGGCGTACCGGCGATCACCATAAAGTCCGCCTGACGCGGCGAGGCGCGCATAACTTCCGCACCAAAACGCGCCACGTCGTGCACGGCGGTAAAGGAGGTGGTCATCTCTACATAGCAGCAGGACAAACCAAAGTTATAGGGCCACAGGGAATTCTTACGGCCCCAGTTCACCATGTCATGCAGGGCATGCTCGAGCTTGCCCATGTAGACGCTGCGATGAACGTGCTGCTCAAGGGGATCGGTTACGATCTCCTGTTTTTGCAGAGGGTAACGGTCGTTCTCACCACCGTTGGGGTCTATGCGGGTGAGCGTATAGTCCATCAGATTGCCTCGCTTTTACTGCTTATGAGGGTTGGTGTGACCGATCGGGCTGGATTTGACCACCACGCGACGGCGTGCAGGCGCCCAGTCCAGCGCGCCGATACGCACCAGATAGACCAGCCCCGCCAGGAGCACCAAAATGAAAATTGCGGCTTCGACAAAGCCGACCCAGCCGCTTTCGCGAATAGAGGTCGACCATGCGTATAAAAAGAGCGCTTCCACGTCGAAAATGACGAAGAACATGGCGACGAGGTAGAACTTCGCCGACAGGCGGATATGGGTGTCGCCAACGGATTCGATACCAGATTCAAACGGCGTCTCTTTATAGCGAGCGCGGGCGCGGCCGCCTAAGAGCCATCCTCCGGCAAGCATAAAGGCGCAAAGGCCGAAAGCGATAATGACAAATATGATAAACGCCCAGTGGTGAGCGACGACTTCGGTGGCTGTTGACATACTCTTTGCTTACTCATCAAAAGTGGCGATGGCATCCTGCGCAGGTCACTTGCAGCAAACGCACCACATCGATTTAAGGGAAGGAAAAAAACCTTATAAATTATGCTGTCATTATCAATTAGGCAGCAATTTTATGGGGTCTTTTACTCCTTTCTATAACCTTTTGTCAACTTTGACAAAAGTATCCAAACATTATTTTACACGCGCATCAAAATTTTAACATATGATGCGCGCGATGCCAGCTAAATCGCTTCAGTCTGTATGGGCTTTTAGAATATAGCTGGAATGCAAATGCATGGATCGTGCATTTATCCGACGTATTCTGGCAGGCTTTAACGAATTTTCCTTCCCCTTGTCAGGGTTATTTTTTTGATCCAGGACACAAAACCCGCCTTTTTGTCCTTTTTTTCAGCATATGTTGCGCAAATACGGAACAGGCCTTTCAAATTTTCAGACAAGAAATTCCATTATTTACTTGACTGAAATGTGGTGTTGTTTTGTTGAGGGGTTAAAGAGAGACTAGCAGGTGAAGCGGTAGTACGCGTTCGTTTTAAATGAATAAAAAAAAGCCCTTCGATGCGTAAGCATAACGAAGGGCTTTTTTATTACAGTTTGCCTGACTGACCGCGAGATTAAAAAGAAACCGGCAATGTTGTCTGCGGGTTACTCTTCATCATCGAGCAACAGCGTCCCGTCCGGGTTGGCACTCAGATTGTAGGGATCGTTGGTGGACTGCATGGCGTTGAAAATCGCCAGCGCCAGCTCGTTATCGCTGTCAGGATTGCGGCACAGCAGATATTGCGTATCCGGCAGCACAGGCAGGCCTTCCGCCGCGCCCATTACGCGCAGTTCAGGACTCATCATCTCCACCGGACGCGCAGTGACGCCCAGCCCCGCTTTCACCGCGGCGCGGACTGCAGCGAGCGTAGAGGCGACGTAAGAGATACGCCATGGAATGCCCGCCTCGTTGAGGTGATCGATCGCCATATCGCGGTACGGGCTGGGTTCATCCAGCAGTACCAGAGGAATCGCTTCGCCGCGCTGAAAAATATAATCCGCCGCGCAGTACCACAGCGTGGGCGACGTACGCAGCACCTGATGAGTAAAGCTGCCGGGACTTGAGGTCGTCACAACCAGATCGACTTCGCCCTGGTTCAGCATCTCCATCATAAAGGGGTTACGTTTTACACGGACATCGATCGCCAGCTTCGGATAAACCGAGGTTACGCGGTTCAGCAGAAACGGCAGGATGGTGTCAGAGGTGTCATCTGAAGCGCCGATGGTCAGTACGCCCTGGATGTTGCTGTACATCAGCGATGTACAGGCCTCGTCGTTGAAACGCAGGATTTTCCTGGCGTAGCCTAAAAGCTGAATACCATGCTCAGTTAATAATTTATTACGTCCATGTCTGGCAAACAGCTCTTTACCTACCAATTGCTCCAGACGTTGCATCTGCTGGCTGACGGCTGACTGGGTTCGGCACACAGCGGCAGCGGCGGCCGCAAAGGTGTTCAGGTCCGCAACGGCAACAAACGTTCTCAGCAGATCGAGGTCGAGATTCAGTATCGGACGATTTGCATTAGTCATGTTTTCTTCACTTATAAGATTTTTAAAAAACTACTACCCTGGTGTTATTACGCTACTTATCAAAGAGATAAGCGGTAATGATGCTCATTGCCGGCCCTGTGTTAGACCGCCAAAGAAATTCGTGTCAGACGTATACCGACAAACGCGCATCCCGAAACAGCGGGAAGGCAGCGTTAAGTAGACAGAAACAACTTCTGGACCGACAGCGCGGGAGCGCAAATGCAGGAAGCTGCGTTGGTGTCTAGGGTTCCGTACCTTCAGCGGACGGAAAAAGCCAGCTACCGGATTATGAATTGCGTAGCGGCTAAATGCGACAAATAATAAATTATACTTAATCATTTTTACGTTCAAAATGGAAATGATTTTGTGAAAAGCATCGTAATTTTTGACCAGATCGCATTTCAAGCCCATCCTGGCATATCGCTGTTCAACTTTTAACCGCCCTGTTTCTGAAAAGCGAGATAAAGTGCGAAGATAGGCCTTAAATACCTTTTATTGGGTAAGCAATGGACCTTTCGCACAGGGAACTTTTCCGGCTATTTTCAGCCATAAACGCGCCCCGGCAGGCGCGATCGCTTCCGGGTTGGCTTATCTGTCGATCAGGCCGGACGCTTTTTTAAGCATTTATGTAAAATAGCTTAACTATTTCCCTGTTCATCTACTTGCGTTTGCGGTTTTAATTCGGCGTAAAACTTCTTGATTACTTCTTCAAAAAGCGGACAGCGCTGTTTACAGCCACAAGGCCGCTCCGTAGAGAAAAATATCGCTCGGCAACAAAAAATCAGTTTTTGTAACCAGCTAATTGCAAAGAAATTATGCATTACGCCATAGCTACCGTAAAAAGATGGCAAAGACGCCAAAACCTGCCGCTGCCCTTCTTTTGTCGCTATGAGGAGAGTACATTGTGCTGGTTTGATTTCTGCGGCAGCAAAAGGATTCTGCCCACAAAGGCGATTAAAAATGACTTTTCAAATTGATAAATCCGGCAAGCTGGAAAACGTCTGTTACGACATTCGCGGGCCGGTACTTAAAGAGGCTAAACGTCTCGAAGAAGAAGGCAACAAAGTCCTCAAGCTCAATATTGGCAACCCTGCGCCTTTCGGTTTCGAAGCGCCCGACGAAATTCTGGTCGATGTGATCCGCAATCTGCCCAGCGCTCAGGGCTACTGCGATTCAAAAGGCCTCTATTCCGCGCGTAAAGCGATTATGCAGCACTACCAGGCGCGCGATATGCGCGACGTCACGGTTGAAGATATCTATATCGGCAACGGCGTTTCAGAGCTGATCGTGCAGGCGATGCAGGCGCTGCTGAACAGCGGCGACGAGATGCTGGTGCCCGCGCCCGACTATCCGCTCTGGACGGCGGCGGTGTCGCTCTCCAGCGGCAAAGCGGTGCACTATCTGTGCGACGAATCCTCAGACTGGTTCCCGGATCTTGACGATATTCGCAGTAAAATCACGCCACGCACGCGCGGCATCGTCATCATTAACCCGAACAATCCCACCGGCGCGGTTTACAGTAAAGAGCTGCTGCTGGAGATCGTTGAGATCGCGCGACAGCATAACCTGATCATTTTCGCCGACGAAATTTACGACAAGATCCTGTATGACGAAGCGCAGCACCACTCGATCGCCGCGCTGGCGCCCGATCTGCTGACCATCACCTTTAACGGCCTCTCTAAAACTTACCGCGTGGCGGGTTTCCGTCAGGGCTGGATGGTGCTTAACGGGCCGAAGAAACATGCCAAAGGCTATATTGAAGGGCTGGAGATGCTGGCGTCCATGCGTCTGTGCGCCAACGTGCCAGCGCAGCATGCGATCCAGACCGCGCTGGGCGGCTATCAGAGCATTAGCGAATTTATCGCGCCGTGCGGCCGCCTCTATGAGCAGCGCCAGCGCGCCTGGGAGCTGATCAATGATATCCCCGGCGTCAGCTGCGTGAAACCGAACGGCGCGCTCTATATGTTCCCGCGCATCGACGCGAAAAAGTTCAATATTCACGACGACCAGAAAATGGTGCTGGACTTCCTGCTGCAGGAAAAAGTGCTGCTGGTTCAGGGCTCCGCCTTTAACTGGCCGTGGCCGGATCACGTACGCATCGTCACGCTGCCGCGCGTCGACGATCTGGAGATGGCGATCGGTAAATTTGACCGTTTCCTGCAAGGGTATCGCCAGTAAAACCTGCCGCGTATACTGACAGCATTTGGGGAAGCGTGACGCTTCCCCCGTTGCTGACAGGATAACGCATGACCCGAAGCCACTTTTTCGCCCATCTTTCCCGCCTTAAACTGATCAACCGCTGGCCGCTGATGCGCAACGTGCGCACTGAAAACGTTTCTGAGCACAGTCTGCAGGTCGCGATGGTGGCGCATGCGCTCGCCGTGATTAAAAACAAAAAGTTCAACGGCAGTCTCAATGCCGATCGTATTGCGATGCTGGCGCTTTACCATGACGCCAGCGAGGTACTGACGGGCGATCTGCCGACGCCGGTTAAGTATTACAACGCGCAAATCGCTCATGAGTACAAAAAGATAGAGAAGATTGCCCAGCAGAAGCTGATCGAGATGCTTCCTGAAGAACTGCAGGAGGTTTACCGCCCGCTGCTTGATGAGCATCAGCACAGCGAAGCGGAACAGTCGGTGGTAAAACAGGCGGACGCGCTCTGCGCCTATCTGAAATGTCTGGAAGAGCTTTCCGCAGGCAATAATGAGTTCCTGCTGGCCAAGGCGCGTCTGGAGAAAACCCTGCAGCAGCGCCGTTCGCCGGAAATGGACTATTTCGTCGAGGTGTTTATTCCCAGCTTCAGCCTGTCGCTGGACGAAATCTCGCAGGATTCACCGCTGTAACGCGGCGGCGTGATGCCGCCGCCTGGTTTTATCTTTTCAGGTGCAGGGAAAAGCCGCCTTCGGCCTGCGGCGTAACCTGCAGTGACGCTAGCGAGTTAAGCTGCATCAGGGTTTCCGTCAGGCGCGGCGTATCGACGGGCGCATTGAGTGCGATAACCGCGCAGCGGGCGTTCAGACCAGAGAGGATCCCGGCTGGCGCGTCCTCCACCACCACGCACTTCTCCGCCGGCAGTGCCAGTTTTTGCGCCCCGAGCAGATAGGGATCCGGCTCCGGCTTGCCCTTCTCGACCTGTTCGGCAGTAATAAAGACCGACGGCAGCGGCAGGCCAGCAGCTTGATGGCGCGCCTGCGCTACCGGTTTTGTGCCGGACGTTACGATAGCCCAGGGGATCTGCAGCGCATCTAAATGTGTCAGCAGCGCGTGCGCACCCGGCAATGCGCGCACGCCGTCGGTGTCCTGCGCTTCTATTTGCTCCAGCGCGCGAAACTCCGCCTGAATGGCCGCCTCCGGCTGACCCGCCATAAAATGGCGCAGCGAGGTGATCGCCTGCTTGCCGTGAATAAAACTCAGAATCTCATCGGCTGCGATGCCGTGCCGCGCTCCCCAGTTACTCCACGCCCGCTCTACGGCAGGCAGAGAGTCCACCAGCGTGCCATCCAGATCAAACAAAAAACCGCAATAGGTCACAGGCCACTCCCGTCAGGCGTTAATAATCTGCGCGATTTCAGTCGCGCTCAGGTGATACTGACGCGGACAAGTGTGCCATACCGCTCGCATACGTTGATACTTTTCCCACATCGGCGTCTGCGCGTTAAAGCCGTGGGTGCCGGAATCGAAGTGAGTATAACGCCCTTCGGTATTCACCATAAAACGTACGTAGCCGAGATAGCGCGCTTCGGTGGCGGCATCAAAGCCAAGGAAAGCGAGCCGACGCTCATCCAGCGAGGCTTTATCGCCAAGATTGGCAAAGGAGACATGCAGCGCATGGTGCATCTCCATAATGTCGATAATGGTACGACAGGTTTCTTCCGTCAGTTCACCGAACTCTTTATCCAGCTCGCGCATCTGCAGCCCGTAGCCGCGCTCGATTATGGTCTGATAACGACGATAGCGCTCGGCGTTATCCGGCTCCAGCATCGCCATAATCTTGTACTGGTTAGAGAGAATCAGACGCTGTGCGTGGGTCATTTCCATCAGAGGCTCCTGGGCCGAACGGCCGCTCAAGAATTAGACGGGAAATGATGGCATAAGGCGGGTGATGCGGGTACGCCCGCATCACTTTTCTTTGATTTAACCCCGGCTGAGCGGCAAATTCTCTCAGCGGGAAAAAGGCGGTCGATCAAAGATCGTCAAGGAAGGTGCGATCCAGCTGCTTAAATGCCCGCTTGAGCAGGTCGGCAAGCGCCTGATAGGTCGGCTTACCCTCAACCGGCGCAATCGCCTGTCCCGCTTCTTCCAGCCGGGCGCGCACCTCATGGAACCAGTGCAGCAGCGTGGGCGGTAGCGGCGTTACCGAGCGCTTGCCCAGCCACCACAGGCCCTGCATCGGCAAGCTACAGGCAAAGAGCGCGGTAGCGACTGCCGGCCCCAGCTGTCCGCCCAGCGCGATTTGCCAGCTCAGCGTAAAAACAGCCAGCGGCGGCATAAAGCGGATCGCAAAACGGGTCACGCTCGATACACGGTTTTCAGGAAAGACAGGCGCGAGGCGTTTGTCATTCGGCCAGGTCTTCATATAGTGCTGGCCGTTTTGAAAAATACGGAACCAGCCAGTAGTGCCAGAATCATTCGCCATGGCGGACCTCAACTAAAACAGCAAAAAATAAAATTATTTTATAACTACACAACTTTACGTGACATCCTTCAAAAATTTTTGTCTTTAAAGGGGACACTCGCTATTCTGACCCAGCCTCAATAACGTACTGGAAGCGGGTAAGAAGGTAAACGACAAACGTAACGGCCGGCTTTCGCTAAGCAAATTTCAAAAAATTGCGTAAAATTACCGAAATTTTTTTGCGGAGAAGCAACATTTTGACTACCGCAACGGGGTTATCATTAATCTCCCCGCTTTCATGGGCTACGCTGATAGTCTGATTGCCTTATTTTTAGCCACTTTTAACAAATAGGTACTTCCATGTCGAGTAAGTTAGTACTGGTTCTGAACTGCGGCAGCTCTTCACTGAAGTTCGCCATCCTGAATGCCGCCAGCGGAGAGGAATACCTGTCCGGTCTGGCTGAATGCTTCCACCTTCCGGAAGCGCGCATTAAATGGAAACTGGACGGAGAAAAACACGAAGCCCCTCTTGGTGCCGGCGCCGCTCACAGCGAAGCCCTGAATTTCATCGTTAAAACTATTCTGGCACAAAAACCAGAGCTTTCGGCACAAATTGCTGCAATTGGTCATCGCATCGTTCATGGCGGTGAGCAACTGACTGAATCTGTCGTTATCACCGATGCTGTGGTGCAGGGCATTAAAGACAATGCCTCTTTCGCGCCGTTGCACAATCCGGCGCATCTGATCGGCATTGAAGAGGCGATGAAAAACTTTCCGCATCTTTCCGATAAAAATGTGGCGGTTTTCGACACGGCGTTCCATCAGACGATGCCGGAAGAGTCTTATCTCTATGCCCTGCCCTACCATCTCTATAAAGAGCATGGTGTTCGCCGCTACGGCGCGCACGGCACCAGCCATTACTATGTGACGCACGAAGCGGCCAGGATTCTGAACAAACCGGTCGACGAGCTGAACATCATTACCTGTCACCTCGGCAACGGCGCATCCGTCGCGGCGGTGCGCAACGGCAAGTGCGTCGATACCTCAATGGGACTGACGCCGCTCGAAGGCCTGGTCATGGGCACCCGCAGCGGCGACATCGACCCGGCTATCATCTTCTATCTGCACGATACGCTGGGCATGAGCGTCGATGCCATCAACAAGCTGCTGACTAAAGAGTCCGGCCTGCTGGGCCTGACCGGCGTCACCAGCGACTGCCGCTACGTTGAAGATAACTACGAAACCAAAGAGGACGCGAAACGCGCCATGGATGTATTCTGCCATCGTCTGGCAAAATATATCGGCAGCTACAGCGCCATGATGGAAGGCCGACTGGATGCGGTGATCTTTACCGGCGGCATCGGCGAAAACGCGGCGATGGTACGTGAGCTATCGCTGAAAAAGCTGGGCCTGCTCGGCTTCGAGGTTGACCACGAGCGCAACCTGGCAGCGCGCTTCGGCAAATCCGGCTTTATCAATAAAGAGGGCACTCGCCCGGCTATTGTAATTCCGACCAACGAAGAGCTGGTGATCGCCCAGGATGCGGCGCGTCTTACCGCCTGATTTTTCCTTCACCGTCAGCTTCGGCTGACGGCGTTGTTTTGACACTACCTAAAGCGAGGTTCAAACGTGTCACGTACAATTATGCTTATTCCTACCGGCACCAGCGTCGGCCTGACCAGCGTCAGCCTCGGCGTGATCCGTGCCATGGAGCGTAAAGGCGTTCGTCTCAGCGTCTTTAAACCTATCGCGCAACCGCGCGCTGGCGGCGATAAGCTGGACCAGACCACGATGATCATCCGCAAGAACTCGTCGATTCCCGCCGCCGATCCGCTCAAAATGTCGCGCGTGGAGTCACTGCTGGGCGCTAACCAGCAGGACGTGCTGATGGAAGAGATCATCGCTCGCTACCATGAAAACACCAAAGATGCGGAAGTGGTGCTGGTAGAAGGTCTGGTGCCGACGCGTAAACACCAGTTCGCCAACGCGCTCAACTATGAGATCGCCAAGACGCTGAACGCCGAAATCGTCTTTGTTATGGCGCTTGGTAACGACTCCCCTGCCCAGCTCAAAGAACGTATCGAACTGACGCAGAGCAGCTTCGGCGGCAGCAAAAACAAAAACATCACCGGCGTCATTATCAACAAGCTGAATGCGCCGGTGGATGAACAGGGACGCACGCGCCCCGATCTGTCGGAAATTTTCGACGACTCCACCAAAGCCAGCGTCGCCAATATCGATCCGAAACAGCTGTTCGCCGACAGTCCGCTGCCGGTGCTGGGCTGCGTGCCCTGGAGCTTTGATCTGATCGCCACGCGCGCCATTGATATGTGTCGCCACCTTGACGCCGAAGTGATCAACGAAGGCGAGATCGCCACTCGTCGCGTCAAGTCGGTGACCTTCTGCGCGCGCAGCCTGCCGCATATGCTGGAGCATTTCCGTCCAGGTTCGCTGCTGGTAACCTCAGCGGACCGTCCCGATGTGCTGGTGGCCGCCTGTCTCGCCGCGATGAACGGTGTAGAGATTGGGGCCATTCTGCTGACCGGCGGCTACGAAATTGACAGCCGCATCGCGAAGCTGTGCGAGCGCGCCTTCCAGACCGGCCTGCCGGTATTTATGGTGAAAACCAACACCTGGCAAACCTCGCTCAGCCTGCAGAGCTTCAACCTCGAAGTGCCCAGCGACGATACCCAGCGCGTTGAAAAAGTGCAGGAGTATGTCGCCAGCTATATTAACGCCGACTGGATCGAGTCGCTGACGGCCACCTCTGAGCGCAGCCGTCGCCTGTCGCCGCCGGCCTTCCGCTATCAGCTGACCGAGCTGGCGCGCAAAGCGGGCAAACGCATCGTGCTGCCGGAAGGCGATGAGCCGCGTACCGTTAAAGCGGCCGCTATCTGCGCCGAGCGCGGCATCGCTACCTGCGTGCTGCTGGGCAATCCAGATGAGATCCAGCGCGTCGCCGCCGCACAGGGCGTCGAACTGGGCAAAGGCATCGAGATCGTGGATCCGGAAGTGGTGCGCAACAACTATGTGCCTCGTCTGGTCGAGCTGCGTAAAAACAAAGGCATGACCGAAGTGGTTGCGCAGGAGCAGCTGGAAGACAACGTGGTGCTCGGCACCATGATGCTGGAGAGCGGCGAAGTCGACGGTCTGGTGTCGGGCGCCGTGCACACCACCGCCAATACCATTCGTCCGCCGCTGCAGCTGATCAAGACCGCGCCGAACAGCTCGCTGGTCTCCTCAGTGTTCTTTATGCTGCTGCCGGAGCAGGTGCTGGTTTACGGCGACTGCGCCATCAACCCGGACCCGACGGCGGAGCAGCTGGCGGAAATCGCCATTCAGTCTGCGGACTCTGCGCATGCCTTCGGCATCGAACCGCGCGTGGCGATGATCTCCTACTCGACCGGCACCTCCGGCGCAGGCAGCGACGTGGAGAAAGTTCGCGAAGCTACACGCATTGCACAGGAGAAGCGCCCGGATCTGGTGATCGACGGTCCGCTGCAGTATGACGCGGCGATTATGGAAGATGTGGCCAAATCCAAGGCGCCAAACTCTGCGGTCGCGGGTCGCGCTACGGTCTTTATCTTCCCGGATCTCAACACCGGCAACACCACCTACAAAGCGGTACAGCGTTCGGCGGATCTGATCTCTATCGGTCCGATGCTGCAGGGTATGCGCAAGCCGGTTAACGACCTGTCGCGCGGCGCGCTGGTCGACGATATCGTCTACACCATCGCCCTGACCGCGATTCAGTCGCAGCAGGCGGAAGGCTAAGCTCTCTCCACACAGGGAGTGATCTTTGACCTTTGAGTCCTCTAAAGAGCATGCGCGAGCGTGCTCTTTTTTTATCCTCTTCTCACTGGCGAAACTCGCCCGCCACGCTAACACTGAAAAGATCCCGTTTCAGCGCACCAGCGAGGTTCCGCCATGATCGACAGCGAGTTGCATACTCGTCGCCTGAACGCAACGCCGCGCGGCGTGGACGTCATGTGCGTTTTCTTTATGGTGAAGGCTGAAAACAGCAGCTTTACGCAACAGACCGTTTTCTGCGCCTGGAAAGCACAAACTTAAGTACGCAAAAACAAAAAACGCCCATCAGGGCGTTTTTTTAACAGGTCTAACTTACGCGTCGCCGTTGCGCGTCAGCCAGAGCGACAGCGCCTTGAGCGAGTCATCGGTAAATTCATCGCAGCGCGCGGTAATCTCGTCCGCGGTCATCCAGAACACCTCATCCACCTCTTCTTCCTGCATGGCGAACGGGCCGTGGTAAACGCAGCTGAACAAACCGCCCCAGACGCGGACATGCTCATCTTCGAAGTAGAACTTGCCGTGCTCGGCGAAAGGCACATCGGCAATGCCCAGCTCCTCCTCGGCCTCGCGGCGCGCCGATTCCAGCAGATCTTCGCCGCTCTGCACCACGCCGCCTGCGGTGGCGTCCAGCATGCCGGGCATGAAGTCTTTGGTCTCGGTGCGGCGCTGCACCAGAATCTTGCCTGCGCCGTCATGCACCACGATATAGGTGGCGCGATGACGCATACGCTGCGCGCGCATCTGCGCGCGTGTCGCCTGCGCAATCACTTCATTCTCTTCATTGACGATATCGACCCACTCGATGCCGTCGCCCGCGGTTTGATCCACCATCCGGTAACCCTTTTCTGTTCTGGCGTGCCGTGCGACACGCGCCTGATTGCCACGTCGTTGTTATAGTGTGCTGTAAGGTAATCACTTCCGCTCGCCTGAGCAAGCGGCGCAAACTATCGTTGTTTGCCGCTTTCCGCCAGCCAGAGCTGAACCGAGGCGCGCTGCCACTGAAATTCAGCATATTCCCTGAGCTTATCGGGCAGCGCGTCGCCGTGCAGCGCCAGTCGATTCAGCATCACCGCCAGATCCGTGTCGGCAACAGACCACTCGCCAAATAAATTCTGCTGGTTATCCGGCAACAGACGCAGACTCGCCGCAATCAGTTTCTCCACCGCCTGCGTGGCCGCCGGGGTCAGCGGCGGGAAACGCTCGCCCGCAAACAACACTTCAGTTGGCCGCTCCTGACGAATCGGCATGAAATCGCTGCGCAGCCAGGCCTGCACCTCGCGTGCCCGCGCGCGCTTCTCGCGATCGCGCGGGTAGAGTCGCTCAAACTCAGGGGCAGGAAAACGCTCTTCCAGATATTCAGCGATAGCAGAGGACTCGCTCAGTACAAACTCATCAACCTGCAGCGTCGGCACGCGACAGGTCAGCGACAGCGCGCGGTAATCGCTGGCGAACTGCTGATTTTGCGAGAGATCGACGCGTTTAAGCGTAAAGGGCACCCCTTTTTCCGTGAGCGCAACGTAAACCGACATGGCGTAAGGACTAAAAAACGATGAATCAGACCACAGGGTGATGGACGGGTAATTCATCTGCTACCTCAACTGGCTTTTCCGGGTAGCCTGATATTTACCGACTTTTTTTCAGCAAAGCAATCTCCTGCTGGTCCGATCTTCTCAAAGCGCGACGCAGTGCAGCAGCGCGCGGCCGCGCTTCTTCTATGCTGAAACAGTGCGTATCAGAAAAATGATAAGGAGACGCGAGATGCACATACTTATGACCGGTGGCACCGGACTCATCGGCCGCCATCTTATTCCACGCCTGTTAACGCTGGGACATCAGGTCAGCGTTGTTACGCGCGATGTCGCCGCCGCGCGCGAAAAGCTCGACGCGGGCGTCGCGCTCTGGTCAGGACTGGCGCAGCAGCAAAACCTTGACGGCATCGACGCGGTTATCAACCTCGCGGGCGAACCCATTGCCGACAAGCGCTGGACCGAACAGCAGAAGCAACTGCTGTGCGAAAGCCGCTGGCAAATTACCGAACGCATCGCCTCGCTGATTAACGCCAGCCACTCTCCGCCGCGCGTATTGATCTCCGGCTCGGCAACTGGCTACTACGGCGATACCGGCGAGCTGGTGATGACAGAGGAGGATCAGGGCCAGGAAGAGTTTACCCACAGCCTCTGCGCGCGCTGGGAGCAGCTGGCGCTCAGCGCCCAGAGCGAGCGCACCCGCGTCTGCCTGATGCGTACCGGCGTGGTGCTGGCCAGCGAAGGGGGCGCGCTAAGTAAAATGAAGCTGCCGTTCAGGCTCGGCGTCGGCGGCCCCATCGGCAGCGGTAAACAGTATCTGCCATGGATCCATATCGACGATATGGTGAACGCCATCCTCTGGCTGCTGGATCATGACGAACTCAGCGGCCCGTTCAATATGGTGGCGCCCTACGCGGTGCGCAACGAGCAGTTCGCCGCCACGCTCGGCCATGTTATGCATCGCCCGGCTTTTATGCGCACGCCCGCCAGCGCCATCAAAATGATGATGGGCGAATCGGCGGTGCTGGTGCTTGGAGGTCAGCATGTGCTGCCGAAACGGCTGGAAGCCTCCGGCTTCGGCTTTCGCTGGTATGATTTGCAGGAGGCGTTGCAGGATGTGGTGGGGAAACCGGCAGGCAAAGGCGCGGCTTAACGGCCGCCTCCTCCGCGTAACGGAGGAGGCGGAAGTCTACTTCAGCGAGCCTTTCAGAAACTGCTGCAGGCGTGGGCTTTTCGGACTGCCAAACAGCGCGTCCGGCGGCCCTTCCTCTTCAATCTTGCCCTGATGCAGAAAGATCACGTGGCTGGAGACGTGACGCGCAAATTCCATTTCATGGGTGACCACCACCATGGTTTTGCCCTCCTCCGCCAGCTTCTGCATGATACGCAGCACTTCGCCCACCAGTTCAGGATCGAGCGCCGAGGTCGGTTCGTCGAACAGCAGCACTTCCGGCTCCATCGCCAGCGCGCGCGCGATAGAGACGCGCTGCTGCTGACCGCCGGAAAGGTGCACCGGATATTTCGCCTGCGCACGTTCGTCGATGCCAACCTTGTTGAGATAGTTGATGGCGCGGGTGCGGGCCTCCGCCTTGCTGAGCCCCAGCACCTGAATCGGCGCCTCCATCACGTTCTCCAGCACCGTCATGTGGCTCCACAGGTTAAAGTGCTGGAACACCATGGTCAGCCGGGTGCGCAGCGAACGCAGCTGCTCTTTATTGGCGACCTTGAGCTGACCGTCCGTGTCGCGCACCAGATTGATCGGCTCGTTGGTGACGGAGATAGTGCCTTCGCTCGGTTTCTCCAGGAAATTAATGCAGCGCAGGAAGGTACTTTTCCCCGAGCCGGACGATCCAATGATGCTGATGACATCGCCCGCATCGGCCTGTAAAGAGACGCCTTTTAATACTTCATGGTCACCGTAACGCTTATGCAGTTCGGTCACGCTCAGTTTGTTATCAGCCATAGTTCCACTCAATGCGATGACGAAGGTTTGATGTGTGCGAGGAAGCGGCGCTCCGCCAGACGGAACAGGCTAATCAACACATAAGAGATAATCAGATAGAGCACCGCCGCAAGGCCGAACGCGGTAAAAGGCTGATAGGTCGCCGAGTTAATATCGCGCGCGATCTTCAGCAGGTCCGGCACCGTTGCGGTAAAGGCGAGCGCCGTAGAGTGCAGCATCAGGATCACTTCATTGCTGTAGGCAGGCAGCGCGGTGCGCAGCGCCGACGGCAGAATAATGCAGCGATAGAGCTTGAAGGTCGAGAAGCCATAGGCGCGCGCCGCCTCGATCTCGCCGTGCGGTACGGCGCGGATCGCCCCGGCGAAGATCTCCGTGGTATAGGCGCAGGTGTTAAGGGTAAACGCCAGCAGCGTACAGTTCAGCCCGCTGCGAAAAAAGGCGTTCAGCAACTCCGAGCCTTTCACCACTTCCAGCGTATACATGCCGGAGTAGAACACCAGCAGCTGCACATAAAGCGGCGTACCGCGGAACACATAGGTAAAGAGCCAGACCGGCATGCTGACAAAGCGGTTCGGCGACACGCGCGCGATCGCCAGCAGCACCGCCAGACAGCCGCCGATGACTACCGAGAGGATCAGCAGCCATAAGGTAATGGCGACGCCGGTAAAGCGGTAGCCGTCGGTCCAGAGCAGGGATTTCCAGTACTCCTGAATAATGTCGATCATAGCTCTGCCCTTTTTACGCCGACTGAGTAGCGGCGATTCAGCCACCACAGCACGCCGTTAGACAGCGTGGTAAAGATGAGATAGATAGCGCCCGCGACAATGGCGAAGTAGAACGGCTGCCAGGTACTTTTTCCCGCCAGCTGCGTCGCCTTCACCACATCCTCCAGCCCCAGCAGCGACACCAGCGCCGTGGCTTTTAGGATCACCTGCCAGTTGTTGCCGATGCCCGGCAGCGCATAACGCATCATGCCGGGGAACAGGATGCGGCGAAACACCTGCGAACCGGTAAAGCCGAACGCCGTAGCGGCTTCGATCTGCCCTTTCGGCACTGCGAGAAACGCGCCGCGAAAAGTTTCGGTAAAGTAGGCGCCGTAAATAAACCCGAGCGTAATAATACCGGCCACCATCGGGTCGATATCGAACTGGGCAAGGCCCATAGCGTCGGTGAGCGTGTTAAGCGCGATCTGCAGACCGTAAAAGATCAGCAGCATCAGCACCAGATCGGGCACGCCGCGAATCAGCGTGGTATAGCCTTCAGACAGCATCGCCAGCGGGCGACTGCGGGAGAGTTTCGCGCCCGCGCCAATCAGGCCGAGCACCACCGCCAGCACGACTGAACTGAGTGCCAGCTCCAGCGTGACCAGGGTGCCTTTCAGAATAACATCGGAATAGCCGTACAACATTTAATCAATCCTGTCGTGGAGAAAGATGAATGTCCTGCCCGCGGGCGCGCCAGCGGGCAGTCCTGACCAGATTTTGCGTTGCGCCGTGCGGCTCAACGAAGAGGGATCAGGCAAAGGTCGACAGGGTTAGTCACCGTACACATTGAAATCAAAATACTTTTTCGCGATCTTATCGTAGGTGCCATCTTTGCGCATCGCTTCGAACGCCTTATCGATAGCCGCTTTCAGCTCGCTGTCATCTTTACGCAGTCCCATACCGGTGCCGACGCCGAAAATCTTGTCGTCTTTAACCGCCGGACCGGCGAAGGCGTAATTTTTGCCAACCGGCTGCTTCAGAAAGCCTTCGCTCGCCTGCACTTCATCCTGGAACGCCGCATCGATACGGCCTGCGTTCAGATCCTGATAGACCAGATCCTGGTTAGCGTAAGGCGTAACGTTAACGCCTTTGGGCCGCCAGTTTTGATTGGCGTAAGTTTCCTGCGTGGTGCCCTGCAGCAGGCCGATGTTTTTACCCTTCAGCGACTCGATGGTCGGCTGGATCGGCGAGCCTTTCGGCGCGACGAGACGGGCGTTGGCCGCATAGAGTTTGTCGGAGAAAGCGATCTCTTCCTGACGTTTCGCGGTAATAGAGAGCGACGAGATGATGGCGTCGATTTTCTTCGCCTTCAGCGAAGGGATCAGCGCATCGAAGTCGCTTTCGACATAGGTGCACTTGGTATTCATGCGTTTACAGATTTCGTTAGCGAGATCGATATCGAAGCCTACTAACTGTCCTTGCGCGTTTTTCGATTCAAACGGCGGGTAAGTTGGGTCAGTCCCAATGCGAATCGACGACGGCACCGCGGCGAAAACGCTGGCGGCGCTGGTCAGGCCCAGCATGAGAGAAAGAGCCAGAACTCGCTTTTTCATAGATTACCCTCAGTGAAGTGCTTTTTGTTATGGGTGCGTGATGTGTGTTTGCGCTTGTTAAGCCACATATTTCTTGCATATTTCATGCCAGCAATGCAAGCCATTAGCGCGCCCGGCAGAACGCCAGCGAGGCGATTCCACCGGGTTTGTGAGGGGAATATATCAGTGATGTAAGAGAGAAAAAGCGACTTTGTTAACTTTTGGTGCATCAAATGCACGAAGAGTGATCGCCCACGCGCATTTGCACCTCAATAGTGCAAAATCTGACGGTCATGCACCGTTCCAGCGCGTAAAAAGATCCTGCGGCAGCGTGATATCGAACTGATCAACCACGCGATTCACCGTCTGATCCACCAGCTCCATGATCGACTGCGGTCGATGGTAGAAGGCTGGCACCGGCGGCATGATGACCGCGCCCAGCTCGGCGGCAGTGGTCATCATACGCAGATGGCCGATATGCAGCGGGGTTTCGCGCACGCCCAACACCAGCTTGCGCTGCTCTTTCAGCACAACGTCGGCGGCGCGCGTCAGCAGACTGTCGCTGTAGCTGTGCACGATGCCGGAAAGAGTTTTCATCGAACAGGGCAGGATCGCCATGCCAAGGGTCTTGAACGACCCTGAAGAGATGCTGGCGGCAATATCGCGCACGTCATGCACCACGTCCGCCAGCGCCTGCACTTCACGCAGCGTATAGTCCGTCTCGAGACTCAGGGTTTGTCGTGCCGCCGGACTCATCACCAGATGGGTTTCCACCTCGCTGACCTGCTGCAACACCTGCAGCAACCGCACGCCGTAGATCGCGCCGCTTGCGCCCGAGATGCCAATGATGAGTCGTTTCATACTTCTTCCTTGCCGTTTCAGTAAGGCGCTATGATAGCGCGTGCCGGATCGGGAAAACAAACGGGGCGGATTTCTCCGCCCCGTTTTCATCTCATCATAGCTGAGAACGCGATTAACCTTCGTTATGCAGCTCGAGGTTTTCGACTTCGTTCTGACGCTGAAGGGCTTTGGCGTCATCGTTGCGCAGCGACTGGAGATACTCCAGATACTGCTGGTCGACATCTTTAGTGACATAGACGCCGTTAAACACCGAACATTCGAACTGGGCGATATCGGGGTTCTCTTCGCGCACCGCCTCAATCAGGTCATCCAGATCCTGGAAAATCAGCGCGTCAGCTTTGATTAACTGGCAAATCTCTTCCACTTCACGCCCATGAGCGATCAGCTCGGTTGCGCTCGGCATATCAATGCCGTAGACGTTCGGGAAACGAATTTCCGGCGCGGCAGAGGCCAGATAGACGCGTTTCGCGCCCGCTTCGCGCGCCATCTCGATAATCTGCTCAGAGGTGGTGCCGCGTACGATAGAGTCATCCACCAGCAGCACGTTCTTGTCGCGGAACTCGGCGCGGTTGGCGTTGAGCTTGCGGCGAACGGCACTGCGGCGCAGCTGCTGGCCCGGCATGATAAAGGTGCGGCCGACGTAGCGGTTTTTCACAAAGCCCTGACGATAGGGTTTGTCGAGAATGCGTGCAATCTCCAGCGCAATATCGGTAGAGGTCTCCGGAATCGGGATCACCACGTCGATATCGAGATCTTCCCACTCGCGAGCAATCTTTTCACCCAGCTTGGTGCCCATGCGCACGCGCGCGCTGTAGACGGAAATCTTGTCGAGGAACGAGTCCGGACGAGCAAAATAGACATACTCGAACAGGCACGGATTGCTTTTCGGGTTCTCGGCACACTGGCGCGTAAAGAGCTGGCCCTGCTCGGTAATATAGACGCCTTCGCCCGGCGCGACGTCACGCAGGAATTCAAAGCCCAGCGTATCGAGCGCCACGCTCTCAGAGGCGACCATATACTCAACGCGACTGTCCGGCAGCACGCGTTTGCCCAGTACCAGCGGACGGATGCCGTTGGGATCGCGGAAGGCGACCATGCCGTGGCCGATGATCATGGCGACGACGGCGTAAGCGCCGCGCACCTGCTGATGCACCGCCGCTACCGCAGCGAAAATATTGTCCGCTTCCAGCGGGTCGTTCTGAAAACGGTCCAGCTCCTGCGCGAAAATATTAAGCAGAATTTCAGAATCTGAGGTGGTGTTGACGTGGCGGCGGCCCTTTTCGAACAGGTGCTTGCGCAGCTCGTGCGCGTTGGTCAGGTTGCCGTTATGAGCCAGGGTAATACCGTACGGCGAGTTAACGTAGAACGGCTGCGCTTCAGAGGCGCTGGAGCTGCCTGCGGTAGGGTAGCGAACGTGGCCGATCCCCATATTGCCCTGCAGACGCTGCATGTGGCGAGCTTCAAAGACATCGCTGACGAGGCCGTTCGCCTTACGCAGACGGAAGCACTTCAGCGCATCGATAGTACAAATGCCTGCGGCGTCCTGCCCGCGGTGCTGAAGCACCGTTAACGCATCATAGATCGACTGGTTGACCGGCATAAACCCGGTGATACCAACAATACCGCACATGTTGTCATTTCCTCATTAGCCGCACTCCCGGTGGCGTCACCGGGGTAAAAAACTCGACGTGCTTTTCAGGTAGTCAAAAAACCATCTGATTATATAACTGAACTGGGGAATGAGCTGGGACTGCTGCCAGTCCGGACTTTTGGAAAAGCCGGTGAATGTGTCGAGGAAGAAAAGAATCGCGCTAACGATCAGCACGCCGCGTAACGCCCCGAAACAGACCCCCAACACCCTGTCGGTTCCCGACAGGCCGGTCTTTTCAACCAGCGAGCCGATCACATAGTTGACTATCGCGCCGACAATTAGCGTCGCGACGAACAGCACCGCGATGGCGATACCGTTACGCACCAGTTCGTCGTCAAAACCTGTAAACCAGACTGCAAGGTAGGCGTAGTAATGACTGGCGACAAAAAACGCGCATCCCCAGGTAACGAGAGATAAGGCTTCGCGGACAAACCCTCGAATCAGGCTGACCAGAGCCGAAAAACCAACTACCGCAATAATGACGTAATCAATCCAGATCATGAACTCTTCCAGCGCCAGTGCGTTTGCACCCCTGCATCCAGTTCGGGGCGCATTCTAACAGAAAAAGAAAACGTTTGCGTAGCGCTTTTCCTTTTCAGCTTCCATAAAAAGGGCGATGAAAAAAACTTTCCTCGCCCGACGGAGACTCAGCCGGACAAGCCGTTGAATCTTAATAAATTATATTAGCCAGCGTCGCTTTAACACTGCGTGCGGCGCCGCCTTTTTATGCTATCGGCGGCGCCTGTTGATGCTTTAATGCGCGCTATAGGGCTTCACGACACCGCCGAGGCCGGAAACGCTCTGCAGCTCCGACAGCGAGCTTTGCAGCTTCGCTTTTGAGGCGTCCGGGCCAACATAGATACGGGTGATTTGCCCCTGTACCGCCGTCGATGGCACGGTGAAAGCGCGATAGCCTGACAGACGCAGCTTCGCGACGATCTCATTGACCTTCGCTGCGTTTTTCAGCGCGCCGAGCTGCACCACGTAAGCCTGACCGGCAGGCGCGCTCTGCTCTGCTGGCTTCGGCGTTTCCGCTGGCTTCGCCGGTTCGCTCTGCTTCGTTTCCACCGGCTTCGACTCAACCGGCTTCGGCTGCTCTACCGGCTTCGGCTGCGTTTTCGGCTGCTCGGCCGCTTTCGCTTTCGGCTGTTCGACCGGTCTGGTTCTTGGCTGCTCAACCTGACGCGGTTTCGTCGGCGCGCTCTGATGCACCGGCGGCGGCGTCACTACGCTCGGCCCGCTGTTGCTCTGCGGCGTAGCGTTGCCCTGCTCGGCGACGGGATTGCTGGCGCCGCTGTTGCCGCCGCTTACCGCGCTGCCTGCGCCCTGCGGCGGCTGAGCAGGCAATGGCTGCGTAACCGGCGGCACCATCTCGCTGTCCTGTTGATCGTCGGGCTTCGGCACCAGCGGGATCGCCGCGAACTCCTCTTTATAGTGCTTCTTTTTGCCGTCCAGCAGGCCCGGCAGCACAATCACGCCCACCGCCACCAGAATAATGGTGCCGACCAGGCGGTTCTGAAACTTACTCGCCACGACCTTTCTCCATCTCTGTCGATTCCATGACCTGCGCCACGGTATGGAAAGATCCACATACCAGCACAATGTCCTGCGCCTCGGCCTGCTGACGCGCCGCCTGCCAGGCGCTGTCCACGTCGGCAAAGGCCGTCGCCGCGTCGGCCGGCAGATGCGCCATCAGCTCATCGGCAGTAGCGCCGCGCGGGCCGTCAAGCGGTGCGCAGTACCAGCGGTCGATTTGCGGCGCCAGCGCCTCAAGGGTGCCGGCGATATCTTTATCATGCAGCATTCCCACCACCGCATGCACGCGGCCGCTATTCGGCAGCTGCGCCAGACGCGACGCCAGATAGCTCGCCGCATGGGGGTTATGCGCCACATCGAGGATGACGCGCGGCGATTCGCTTACCGTCTGAAAACGGCCAGGCAGGATCGCCAGCGGCAGATAGTCGCGGATCGTCGCATCGCTGACGTTCAGCCCGGAAGCGCGCAGCGCCGCCAGCGCCGTGGCTGCATTCGGCAGCGGCACCTGCGGCAGCGGCAGATCGTTCAGCTCGCCCTGCGCGTCGCGAAACGCCCAGCTTTCCGGCTGCTGGCTGTAGCACCAGTCGCGGTCGCGCTGCAACAGCTGCGCGCCCTTCTCCGCCGCGACGGCGGCGATGCTGGCGGGCATATCCGGTTCGCCGACCACGGCGGGCCTGCCGCCACGAAATACGCCCGCTTTTTCGCGGCCGATGCTTTCACGATCCGGGCCGAGCCAGTCGGTATGATCCAGCGCGATGCTGGTTACCACTGCCACGTCGGCGTCAACGATATTGGTGGCGTCCAGGCGACCGCCCAGTCCTACTTCGAGGATCACCACATCCAGCTGCGCCTGTTGAAACAGGTTCAGCGCGGAGAGGGTGCCGAATTCAAAATAGGTCAGGGAAACGTCGCCGCGTCCCGCTTCGATTTTCGCAAAGCTGGCGCTGTGCAGCGCGGGATCGAGCTCTTTGCCCTGTACGCGCACGCGTTCGGTATAGCGCACCAGATGCGGCGAGCTGTAGACCCCGACGCGATAGCCCGCCGCCATCAGCAGCGTCTCAAGCGTGCGGCAGGTGGTGCCTTTGCCGTTGGTGCCGGCGACGGTGAAAACGAAAGGCGCGGGCTTCAGCAGGTCGAGGCGCTGCGCGACGCAGCGAATGCGATCCAGGCCCAGCTCAATGGTCTGCGAATGCAGATGCTCAAGATAATAAAGCCACGTGGCCAAAGGCGACGTGGCTTGAGGAAGGTGAAGAGTGTCCATATGTCCCGTTTAACAGATTTTGACCCGGTTCAGCCGGTTCGACGGTGCATTGGTGAAAGGCGCGCCGCGCGCGCCTCTCTCTCCTGTCAGGCCTCGTTGCTTTCCGGCTCATCCGCAGGCGCGGTCGGTTCGCCATCATGCAGCGGCGCGGGAAGATTCATCATCTTCGCCAGCAGGCTCGCCAGTTTATAACGCATTTCCGGGCGACGAATAATCATGTCGATCGCGCCCTTCTCAATCAGGAACTCGCTGCGCTGGAAGCCCGGCGGCAGTTTTTCGCGCACGGTCTGCTCGATTACGCGCGGACCGGCAAAGCCGATAAGCGCTTTCGGCTCGGCGACGTTAAGATCGCCCAGCATCGCGAAGCTGGCAGAGACGCCGCCCATGGTCGGATCGGTCAGCACCGAAATATAGGGCAGACCGCGCTCCTGCATTTTGGCCAGCGCGGCGCTGGTTTTCGCCATCTGCATCAGCGACATCAGCGCTTCCTGCATACGCGCGCCGCCGCTGGCAGAGAAGCAGATCAGCGGGCAGTTATCTTCCAGCGCCTGCTCAACCGCACGCACGAAGCGCGCGCCGACCACGGAGCCCATAGAGCCGCCCATAAAGGCGAACTCAAACGCCGCCGCGACAACCGGCATACCGTGCAGCTGACCTTTCATCACGATCAGCGCGTCTTTCTCTTCCGTCTCTTTCTGCGCGGCAGCAAGACGATCTTTATATTTCTTGGAGTCGCGGAACTTCAGGATGTCCTTCGGCTCCAGCTCGCTGCCCAGCTCAGTCTGCGTGCCCTGATCGAGCAGGCTGTTGAGGCGCTCGCGGGCGTGCATGCGCATGTGATGGTCGCACTTCGGGCAGACCTCAAGATTACGCTCCAGCTCGGCGCGGTACAGAACCTGACCGCAGCTGTCGCACTTAGTCCAGACCCCTTCAGGGATGCTGGCACGACGTGCAGGCGTAACGTTGCTTTTATTAAGAATGCGTTCAATCCAGCTCATTGAAGACCTTTTTGTTTAAAACTGACCTGGTCCAGTCATCTTATTTGCCGCTGAAAACCGCTTCAGCGGACATGAAATGTCGCTCATTAAACCACAACCAATTCAGACTGTGGATAAAAATCTGGTCTAACCGCGGCGCGACCGCACCCTTTACGGCTGTTTGTGCTGTTTCGCCTGGCGGCGGTGACGCCAGACCTCAATCAAGCCGGGCAGTACCGAAACCACAATGATCCCGACGATCAGCAACTTAAGATTCTCCTGCACTACCGGCAGGTCGCCAAACAGATAGCCCGCGTAGGAGAACAGCAGCACCCACGCCAGCGCGCCGGCCACGTTAAACAGGGCGAAATGGCGATAGGACATATGCCCCATACCGGCGACGAAAGGCGCAAAGGTGCGCACAATCGGCACGAAACGCGCCAGGATAATTGTTTTCCCGCCGTGACGCTCATAAAAACCATGGGTTTTATCGAGATAGCTGCGACGGAAGATGCGAGAGTTCGGGTTGCTGAAAAGCCGCTCGCCGAACAGACGGCCGATAGTATAGTTCACCGCATCGCCCAGCACGGCGGCCACCACCAGCAGCGCCGCCATCAGGTGGATATTAAGATCGTTGCCCGGCAGCGCCGCCAGCGCGCCCGCTACAAACAGCAGCGAATCGCCCGGCAGGAACGGCGTAACCACCAGACCGGTTTCACAAAACAGGATCAGGAACAGAATGGCGTAAATCCAGATGCCGTACTGCGCAACCAGCTCGGCCAGATGCACATCAATATGCAGAATAAAATCAACCAAAAAGTGGACGAACTCCATAACGCCTCTCTGAAAATGACCTGCTAAATTAATCCACCAGGAACAAGGGTCCCATGGGCGGTTCGGGTAACGCAAAATGCGACGGATAATCCACCGCGACTAAATAAAGCCCTTCCGCTCTGGCCGTCGCCGCCGCCTGCGTACGATCTTTCGCCGCCAGCAGCGTCGCCATCCACTCCTCCGGCTGGTTGCCGCAGCCGATCTCCATCAGGCTGCCGACGATATTGCGCACCATATGATGCACAAAGGCGTTGGCTTTGATGTCGACGATGACAAACGCGCCCTGCCGCGTGACGTTCAGATGCATCAGGTTGCGCCACGGCGTGCGCGACTGGCACTGCACAGCGCGAAACGAGGTAAAGTCGTTTTCGCCCAGCAGGCACTGTCCGGCGCGGTGCATCTTCTCTGCATCCAGCGGATGATAAAAATGCGTGACGCCGCGACCAAGGATAGCGGGACGCAACCGCTGGTTGTAGATCAGATAGCGGTAGCGCCGCGCCGTCGCGCTGAAGCGCGCGTGAAACTCATCCGGCACCGCCTTTACCCAGCGTACCGCGATATCCTCCGGCAGGTTGGCATTTACGCCCAGCGTCCAGGCGCCGTCGGCGCGCTGCGAGGTGGTTTCGAAATGCACCACCTGTCCGGTGCCGTGCACGCCGGCATCGGTGCGGCCGGCGCAAAACACGTTTACGTCATGGTTCGCCACTTTCGATAGCGCTTTTTCCAGCTTTTCCTGCACGCTGCGCACTTCCTGCTGGCGCTGCCAGCCGTAATAACGGCTGCCATCATACTCGACGCCAAGCGCCAGCTTATAGGTCTGACCTTCCGACATTAATAGAGATACTCCTGCACCAGCTTCTCAGCGGTTTTGACCGCCATCAGCGCGCCGCCGAAGCGAATATTGTCCGCCACCGACCAGAACTGCAGCAGTTCAGGAATACCGTAGTCGTTGCGCACGCAGCCGACGCTGAGCTGCTCATTGCCGGAGGCGTCGCCAACCTGCGTCGGGTAGTCATCTTCGTCGCTCAGGCTGATATCGGCAGCCTGCGCCAGCTCGCCGCGCGCCTCATCTGCCGACAGCGGACGCAGGCTCTCCAGATGCACAATCTGCGCGTTGCCGTAAAAGACCGGCGCCTGCACGCTGCTGACCGCAATCGGCAGGCCTTCGTCCTGCAGCACTTTACGCACCTGATCAACCAGACGACGCTCGCTGGCGACGCTGCCCTCCGCGTCGGCCAGCTGCGGCAGCAGGTTAAACGCCAGCTGACGGCCGAAAAAGTGCGCTTCCGCCGGTACGCCGTTAAGCAGTCGCGCGCTCTCGCCCGCCAGGCCGTCTACCGCGCTTTTGCCGTGGCTGGAGGCGGAGATCAGATTTGTGACCTGCAGGCGACCTAAACCGGCCGCATCCACCAGCGGTTTGATTGCGCAGAGCAGCTGGCTGGTCAGGCTATCGGCAACGCTTATCAGGTTACGATTGCGGTAGTCCGCCAGCACGTGCGGGTTGACGTCCGGCACCACCAGCGGCACATCCGGCGACAGCGCAAAGCAGTCGCTGCTGTCGATCACCAGGCAACCGGCACTGGCGGCGTCCTCGGCATAGCGCGCCGACGCGTCGCGCCCGGCGACGAAAAAGGCCAGCTGCGCCTGTGACCAGTCGAAATCCGCCGCGTTCTCAACGCGCAGCGAACGCCCCTCGAAACGCAGGGTCTCGCCGGCGCTGTTTTCGCTCGCCAGCACATACAATTCACCAACCGGGAACTGGCGTTCCGCCAGCAGTTCCAGTACAGCGTTCCCTACTGCGCCTGTCGCGCCAAGTAGCGCAATATTCCAGCCGTCAGACATGTTGGTTTACTCCAGACAATGACATAAAAACAGAAGGCGGTGATATTCACCGCCCAGGTTTCGGAATTATCCCTCGCCATATTTGGCACGGCGAGAAGTTTAATTTAGCTGTTGTTGAGACGCGCGCAAAACCCAAGGGCGTTCAGCAGGCTAACGGTCTCTGCGTCGCTGCAGATCACCTCCAGCGATGACCACTCGCGGCGCTCTTCATACTCTTTGCGCAGGCGGTCAAATTCGCCGGGTTTAGCCGCCACTTTACGGAGCGGCGCGTCGTCGCGGCGCACATCATACACCAGATGCGCCAGACGTTTCAGCGTTGGCTGATCGAGCGGGCCGTTAAGGGTGACGCTGCTGAATTCCGGGGTCGGCAGCAGCTCGCTGAGCGGCACCTGCTGCGGCTGGCCGAGAAAGTCGCACCAGGCTTCAAACACCTGCGTCGTGCCGCGCGCCTTGCCCTCCAGGGTATAACCGGCGATATGGGCCGTGCCGATATCCACCTTGTCCAGCAGGTCGAGCGACAGCGCCGGTTCCGGCTCCCAGACATCCAGCACCACGCTGAGATCGGCGCGCATTTTCAGCACCTCCAGCAGCGCGGCGTTATCCACCACCGGCCCGCGACAGGCATTGATCAGAATGGCGTTGGGCTTCAGCGCCATCAGCAGCGCTGCATCGGCGAGATGCCAGCTTTTATAAGGCCCCTCTTTAAACAGCGGCGTATGGAAAGTCAGGATATCCGCCTCCGCCACCAGCGCGTCAAGAGAATGGAATTCCCCCTCGTCGCCGCGATCGGCGCGCGGCGGATCGCACAGCAGGGTTTTCACGCCCCAGGCTTCTAGCCGCTTTTGCAGTCGTCCGCCCACGTTGCCCACGCCGACGATGCCGACGGTGCGGTCGCGCAGCGCGAATCCGTCGCGTTCCGCCAGCAGTAGCAGCGCGGAAAAGACATACTCCACCACGGCGATGGCATTACAGCCAGGCGCGGCGGAAAAGGCGATGCCCGCCTGTTGCAGCCACTCTTCATCGATATGGTCGGTGCCCGCCGTGGCGGTGCCGACGAATTTGACCGGCTTGCCGGCGAGCAGCGCTTCGTTCACCTGTGTGACCGACCGCACCATCAGGCCGTCGGCATCGTCCAGTTCCTGCTGCGGCAGCGGACGTCCCGGCACCGCCAGCACCCTGCCGGTGCGGCTGAACAGTTCACGCGCATAAGGCATATTTTCATCGACAAGAATCTTCACCACGGCTTACCTGCTGGTTGCATTATTAAGATGCGCTATTGTGGCACAAACGCGCCTGTTAACCCAGGCGTGCGCGGTAGCGATCCGGCGTGGTGCCCGCCTGCTGCTAGAACATCACAATCAGCGCCGACGCCGAGCTGTAGCCGAGATCGTGCGCAATCGCCTGCACGCTTTTGCCCTGCCCCAGCTGCGCGACGGCGTGCAGAAAACGCAGCCGCTGTCGCCACTCGCTGAAGGACATATGCAGATCCTGCCGACAGCGACGCGCCAGCGTACGCTCGGTGGTAAAGACGCGCGCCGCCCACTCCGCCAGCGTGGTGTTGTCGCCGGGATGCGCCTCCAGCGCCTGCAGCACCGGCGCAAGAAACTTATCCTGCGAACCGGGCAGATAGCTCTCCTGCACCGGCGCCAGCCGCAGCCGATCGCGCAGCACCTCGCACAGCCGCCACTGCTCCGGGCTTTCCGGCTGCTCCAGCCCCAGGCGCGCGAACTCATCCATAATCGCATGTACGATAGCGTCGGCATTCAGCAGGCACGCCTGCTGGGGCAGGCCATCGCACAGCGAGGCGGCGAGATTAAACGTGCGGAACTGCGCCTGCTGGTGGTTATAGCTGGCGTGCCGCTGACGCGGTGGGATCCAGATAGGAATGCTGGCAGGCGTTAACAGCCGCTCGCCCTCGACGTTCATCTCCAGTACGTGACGCGTCACGAATATCACCTGCCCCCATTCGTGGGCATGCGGCAGATATTCCGTTTTGGCGTTGGTCTGCTCATAGCGCATAAAGTAGTGAAGCCGCAGCGCATCTTCAGGCGGCTGGTATTCAACCTGTAAATTCATTCTGTCCGGTCAGCAACGTTTTTTGTCTGGTTTTAACTATCTCCTTAAAAGCAGTCAAAAGTAAACTGATCGCATTACTTCTCAGGAGCCCATCATGAATTTACTTTTTCCGCTGCTGGCGGTGCTGATCTGGTCGGTGAATACCATCGTCAGCAAGCTCTCCGCCGGGAGCATCGATCCCGCCGCTATTTCGTTTTATCGCTGGCTGCTGGCGCTTATCGTGCTAACGCCTTTTGCGCTGCCGGGCGCGTGGCGGCATCGCCATACTATCCGGGCCAACCTGGGACGGCTGCTGATCCTCGGCCTGCTCGGCATGGTGCTGTATCAGAGCCTGGCTTACTACGCCGCGCACAGCGTCTCGGCGGTCATGATGGGCATTCTCGGCGCGACTATTCCTCTGCTGACCATTCTGCTCAGTCTGGTGGTGCTGCGGCTGGCGCCGACGCGCGGTATTCTTATCGGCGGCCTTCTGTCGTTTGCGGGCCTGGTATGGCTGGTGAGCGAGGGCCATCCTGCGCAGCTGCTGCAGCAGCGTCTGGGCAGCGGCGAACTGATGATGCTGGCCGCCTCGACCTCTTATGCGCTCTACGGCGTGCTGACCCGGCGCTGGGCGATTCCGCTGCCTAACTGGCAGAGCCTCTATGTGCAGATCTGCTTTGGCGTCCTGCTGCTGCTGCCGGGCTTTCTGCGCGCGCCTGAGGTCGCGCTTAACGCGCAAAATATCCCGCTGGTGCTGTTTGCCGGGCTGTTCGCTTCGATTATCGCGCCCTTTCTGTGGATCCTCGGCGTACAGCGCCTGGGCGCCAGCACGACCAGCATCTTTATGAATTTTATCCCGGTCTTTACCGCTATTATCGCGGTGCTGTTCCTGCATGAGCAGCTGCACGCCTATCACTGGATCGGCGGCGCGATGACGCTGACTGGCGTGCTTCTTGCGCAGCGTCTGAAAACCCCGCTCAGGCGTCGTCAGGCGGCAACGACGCCTGGCTGAATAAACACAGGCCCCCGTGTGATTTCCCGGGGGCTTTTGCTATCATGGCGCATCTTTTTTCCGGCGCACCCCACGCTGTTCTGTTTTCAAGGATTCCGCCATGCAACCTCTTAGCGGCCCCGGTGCGCCGATGGGCGATCGTTCTGCTGTCACGCCGTCAACCGGCGCGCCCCGCCCCGGCGCGACGCCTGGCGATCAGCCTCTTTCTCCAGCCCAGCGCACCACGCTGGAACGCCTGATTGTGCGCATTATGTCATTCAGCACGCTAAAAGCGCCTGAACTCTGGGCGGGCGTACAGCGCGAAGTGGGCGTGAAAAGCGAGGCGGAGCTGCAGTCGCGCCATTTTCCGGCGGCGGAGCAGTATCTGAACAGCCGCCTGACGCAGGCGGAAAACGGACGCGCCACGCGCCAGCTGCTCACCCAGCTCACCGACCTGCTGCCGCAGGGCAATAACCGTCAGGCGGTAAGCGATTTTATCCGTCAGCAGTTCGGCCAGACGGTGCTGAGTTCGCTGTCGCAGGATCAGCTGCGTCAGGTACTGACCATGCTGCAAAACGGTCAGATGGCGATCCCGCAGCCGCAGCAGTCGCGCACCACCGACCGTACGCTGCTGCCTGCCGAACATCAGACGCTGAACCAGCAGATCGCCCGACTGGCGGCCGCCACGGGCGAATCCACCGGAAAAATCTGGGCCTCGGCGCTTAAGCTGGTCAATCTCACCAGCGGCGATCCTATTCCGTCGCGCCATTTCCCGCTGCTGACGCAATATCTGCAGGTGCGCCAGACGCTGAGCCAGCACAGCGCGCCTACTTTGCAGATACTGGAAGTCTCGCTCAAGCAGCCGCTCGATCGCAGCGAACGCCAGCAGCTGGAGGATTACAGCCTGCAGCGTTTCCAGGCGACGCCGCAAACGATCCTGACGCCTGCCCAGACGCAGGATCTGCTCAATCAGCTCTTTGCGCGCCGCGCCGAAAAAAATCAGGAGCAGCCTCTGGCCGACAGCGCGCTGCGCCCGCAGCCGATCTGGGCGCCCTTTATCGCCGCGCTGCCGCAGCCGCTGGCGCAGCGCCCGTTGCTGGGCGTGGCTGTCGCGCTGATTGTGGTCGCTCTGCTGCTGTGGCTGCTGCTCTGAGTTAACAGCCGCACTGCGCGCCGGGGGTGGCTGCAGGCCATTCGCCCGGCGCGTCGCCCCAGCACATCGGATGGCCGTCGCGCCGCCAGAAATCCAGCCCGCCGATCAGCTCCTTCACCTGAAAACCCAGCGCCGCCAGCTTATATGCCGCTTTGGTCGATCCGTTGCAGCCGATGCCGTCACAGTAGGTGATATAGACTTTGCTGCGATCCAGTCCTGCCGTGCTTTCGGCGTTCATATTGCGATGCGGAAAACTCAGGGCGCCGCAAATATGTCCCGCGCGGTAGGCTTCCAACGAACGCGCGTCAATCACCACGATTTCCGCTACCTGATGAGCCAGATCGTCCGCGACATCCCAGGCGTCGGCGTACCAGGCCAGTTTATTTTGCAAATAGTCGAGGCTTTGCTGCGGCGACGGCGGCGGGAAACGTAGAACCTGTGACATGATCATTCTCCTGTTGTGGTAGGCGGACAGTTTACGGCAAAGTGGACTGCTCCCTGAGACCCATATTCACGTTGAGATAAGACCATTATGAGTACGCCGCTGCTGACGCTTTTCAGCCACAACGCGCAGGGCGGGCTGCGCGAACGCCTGTGCGCCACGCTGCGCCAGGCGATTGCCGCAGGCCATCTCAGCTTCGGGCAAAAAGTGCCGTCGACGCGCCAGCTGGCGGGCGATCTTGGCCTGTCGCGCGTGACGGTGGAGGCGGCCTATGCGCAGCTGGAAAGCGAGGGCTATCTCAGCCGCGAAGTAGGACGCGGCACCTTTGTCGCCATTGTGATGCCCACGCAGACGCCGCGCGCCGCGTCTGCGGAGCTGCCGCGCTTCTCCTCGCGCGGCAGTGCGGTTATCGCCACCGGCGGCTGCCAGGATCCCCCCTTCCCCCACGCTTTCGCCGCCGGTTCGCCGGAGCTGCGCGCTTTTCCGCACCGCCTGTGGCGGCGGCTGAGCGCCAGCGTGCAGCGCGCCGAGGGAAGTCAACTAATGGGCTACGGCGATCCGCTCGGTTATCTGCCGCTGCGCAGCGCGGTAGCGGACTATCTGGCGCTGTCGCGCGGGATGCGCTGCCGCCCAGAGCAGGTAATTATCCTGACCAGCTCGCAGCAGGCGTTACAGCTGCTGGCGATGATGTTTCTCGATCCCGGCGATGAGGTGTGGCTGGAGACACCCGGCTATCCCGGCGCGCGCAACGCCTTTGTGGCGGCAGGCGCGCGCTGCCGCGGCGTGCCGCTGGATAGCGAAGGCGCACAACTGCTGAGCGGCGCGGCAAAGCTGCTCTACCTGACGCCGTCGCACCACTACCCTGGCGGCGTCGCGATGAGCCTGCCGCGCCGCCTTGCATGGCTGGCGTGGGCGCAGCGCCACGGCAGCTGGATTATCGAGGATGACTATGACAGCGAGTTTCACTATGACGATCGGCCGACGCCCGCCATGCAGGGGCTGGATCGCCACGGGCGAGTGATTACGCTGGGCACCTTTTCCAAATCACTCTTCCCCTCGCTGCGGCTGGCGTGGATGGTGGTGCCGCCTGCGCTGGTCGCCCCGCTCGGTCAGGCGCGCAGCGTGATGGACGGGCACAGCGCTCTGCTGCCGCAGGCGGTGACGGCGGCCTTTTTGCAGCAGGGACACTTCGCCAGCCACCTGCGGCTGATGCGCCAGCTCTATCGCAGCCGCCGCGACCTGCTGCTGGCGCGGCTGCAGCCCCTTTCGCCCTGGCTGACGCCGATCGCCACACCCGGCGGACTGCAGTTAACAGTCCGGCTCTGCGCAGGCGAAGATGAGGCGGCGCTGACCGCGCAGGCGGAAAGAGACGGGCTGACGCTGCCGCGTCTCAGCCCGCTGGCGATCGATACGCCAGCGCAGCCAGGCTGGATCCTTGGGTTTTCCGCGCTGGCGCCCGGCGAAATCGCCTCAGGCTGCGCGAAGCTGGCCGCGCTATTCAGGCGCGGCGGGAAAAGCGCCAGGTAACGACCATACCCAGCAGCGCGCAGCAGGCGCCCGCAAGGTAGACCGAGCCGTAGCCCAGCGCGGTTGCGATGAGTCCGGCAATCGGCCCGCTGGCGCCGTAGGCGACATCCTGAAAAGCGGAGAAGCCCCCCAGTGCCGTACCGCGCACCTGCGGCGAGACGCGTTTCACTACCTCGACGCCAAGCGCCGGGAAAATCAGCGAGCAGCCGCAGCCGGTCAGCGCGGCGCCGATCAACGCCATCCAGCCATTGACGGCAAACGCCAGCAGCAGCAGACCCGCCGCCTCTACCAGCAGCGAAATCAGCGCGACGCGGATGCCGCCGTGGCGGTCCGGCGTGCCGCCGAAAACCAGGCGCACCAGCACAAAGGCGACGCCGAACGCCGTCAGGGTAAAGCCCGCGTTGCCCCAGTGCTGGACGGCAAAATAGAGCGAAGTGAAGGTGCCGATCACCGCAAAGCCGACGCCCTGCAGCGCCAGCGCCAGGCCCGGCTGGAGCACAGCGCGGATCACGCTGAACAGCGAAGGCCGCTCGCCACCCATCACCGGCACCGGGCGGATGCCGCTGTTGAGCGCCAGCGCCGCCAGCGGCAGAGCCGTTGCGACCGCACCCAGCAGCGCAAAGCCGCCGTGCTGGTGCAGCAGCAGGCCGAGCGGCGCCCCGGCAGCCAGCGCGCCGTAAATCGCCATGCCGTTCCATGACATTACCAGCCCGGATCGCTTCGCGCCGACCAGTCCCAGCCCCCAGGTCAGGTTGCCGGTAAGCAGAAAACTTTCGCCGAAACCGAGCAGCAGACGCCCCAGCGCCAGCAGCGCGAACTTAATCAGTGCCGGAACCGGCAGCAGCGCGGCGGCAAGGTAGGCGACGCCCACCAGCATAATCGCCAGCATCCCCTGCTGCGTGGTGCGCTTCGCGCCGTGCCGATCGGCGCGGCGACCGGCAAAGCCGCGCGTCAGCAGCGTGGCGAAAAACTGAATGCCGACCGCGACGCCGACCATCACGTTATTCATGCCCAGTTCCTGATGCACGTAGAGCGGAATAACCGGCAGCGCCAGTCCGGCGGTAAGATAGGTAATAAAGACGGCCAGCGAAGAGCAGGCCAGCGGCAAGGTGGAAGCCGACTGCGGCTCGGTTGCGGTTGTGGTCATAACGGACGTAGCTCCTTGTTATAAACGTCTCTGCTCCTGCCCCACAAAAGAAAAAGGGCCGGTCAGACCGGCCCTTTATAAAACATTTTTAGCGATTACGCCTGGAACTTACGCATCGTCAGGGTCGCGTTGGTGCCACCGAAGCCGAAGCTATTGGACATCACGGTGGTGAGCGCTTTTTCCGTCGGTTTGGTGATGATGTTCATCCCTTCCGCCGCCGGATCTGGCGTTTCGATATTGATGCTCGGCGCGATAAAGCCGTGCTCCAGCATCAGCAGGCTATAGATCGCTTCCTGCACGCCCGCCGCGCCCAGCGAGTGGCCGGTCATCGCTTTGGTGGCGGAGATAGCCGGGGTGTTGTCACCGAAGACTTCACGGATTGCGCCCAGCTCTTTCACGTCGCCCACCGGCGTTGAGGTGCCGTGGCTGTTCAGGTAGTCGATCGGCGTATCAACGCCTTGCATCGCCATCTTCATGCAGCGCACCGCGCCTTCGCCTGATGGCGCAACCATATCCGCGCCGTCAGAGGTCGCGCCGTAGCCGACGATCTCTGCGTAGATATGCGCGCCGCGCGCCAGCGCGTGCTCCAGCTCTTCAACCACGACCATACCGCCGCCGCCAGCGATAACGAAGCCGTCGCGCTCGCTGTCATAGGTACGAGACGCTTTTTCAGGCGAGTCGTTATATTTGGTGGAAAGCGCGCCCATCGCGTCGAACTCGCACGCCATTTCCCAGCACAGCTCTTCGCCGCCGCCGGCAAACACGATGTCCTGTTTGCCCAGCTGGATCTGCTCGACCGCGTTGCCGATACAGTGCGCGGAAGTCGCGCAGGCAGAGCTGATCGAGTAGTTCACGCCGTGGATTTTAAACGGTGTGGCGAGACAGGCGGAGACGCCAGATGCCATCGCTTTGGTTACCACATAAGGGCCGACCGCTTTCAGACCGCGCGGGCTACGCATAGCGTCAGCGCCGAATACCTGGAAGCGCGGCGAACCGCCGCCGGAACCGGCAATCAGACCCACACGCGGGTTGCTCTGATACTGCTCGTCGGTCAGGCCAGAATCTTTGATCGCTTCTTCCATAGAGAGGTAAGCATAGATAGACGCATCACTCATAAAACGCACAACTTTGCGATCGATAAGGCCGGTGGTATCCAGTTTGACGTTACCCCAGACGTGACTACGCATGCCGGAATCCTTCATCTCCTGAGAGAAGGTGATGCCGGAACGGCCTTCACGCAGAGAAGCCAGCACTTCCTGCTGGTTATTACCAATGCTGGAAACAATCCCCAGGCCAGTAATCACTGCACGTTTCATTCAGTTGTCCTCATTCCACTTCTTTTTGGATTGACGTGCACTCTAGCTTACACTTGTACGCCGAACAAGTCCGATCAGCCATTTCCTTTTGTAAATTTGCGTCATGTGACCCTGGTCGCTAAAATCGCGCCATTGCCTGAAAAATGAGCCTTTACCGTGAAATTCTCCCCGGTTGAACACGCCCAGCTAAGCTGGAATGAACAGGGTACACCTGTTTCCCGAGCCTTTGACGACGTCTATTTTTCCAATGACAACGGTCTGGAAGAGACGCGTTACGTCTTTCTGGGCGGCAACGATCTGCCGGAGCGTTTCACGCGGCATACACGCGATCTCTTTATCGTGGCGGAAAGCGGCTTCGGCACCGGCCTTAATTTTCTGACGCTGTGGCAGGCGTTTGACGCTTTTCAGCAGGCGCAGCCTGACGCCGCCCTGCAGCGGCTGCACTTTATCAGCTTTGAAAAATACCCGCTGACGCAGGCTGACTTAGCGGCGGCGCATCAGCGCTGGCCGGAACTGCAGCCCTGGGCCAGTCAGCTGCAGCGGGAGTGGCCCGTCGCCCTGCCCGGCTGCCAGCGCCTGCTGTTCGACGGCGGCAGCGTCACGCTCGATCTCTGGCTCGGCGATATTAATCCCCTTATTGAAACCTTTGATGACAGCCTCTTTCGCCAGGTAGACGCCTGGTTTCTCGACGGCTTCGCACCGGCGAAAAATCCCGATATGTGGACGCCGCAGCTGTTCAGCGCCATGGCTAAGCTGGCGCGGCCCGACGCCACTTTCGCCACCTTCACCGCCGCTGGCTTCGTGCGTCGCGGTTTGCAGGAGGCGGGCTTTGAGGTCACACGCCGCAAAGGCTTCGGCCATAAACGCGAGATGCTGTGCGGCGTGCTGAGGCAGGCGCCGGATCTGCCCGCCGCGCAGCCCTGGTATACGCGTCCCGCCGCGCAAGAAAACGAGGCGGCGATCGTCGGCGGCGGCGTAGCGAGCGCGGTGCTGGCGCTTGCCCTGCTGCGCCGCGGCTGGCGCGTCACGCTCTACTGCGCCGATGAAGCTGCCGCGCTGGGCGCGTCGGGCAATCGCCAGGGCGCACTCTATCCGCTGCTGAATCAACACGACCCGGCGCTGGCGCGCTTCTTTCCCGCCGCTTTTAGCTTTGCGCGTCGGCTGTATGACGCCACGCCGGTAAGCTATGAACATCACTGGAGCGGCGTACTGCAGCTCGGCTGGGATGAGAAAAGCGCCGACAAAATTACGCAGATGCTGGCGATGGGGGTGCCAGAGACAATCGCGCGCGGGGTGAGCCCGGAAGAGGCGGAGGCGCTGGCGCAGGTTGAGCTGGGTGTCGGCGGCATTTTCTATCCGCTCGGCGGCTGGCTCTCCCCCGCCGAACTTACCAGCGGCCTGCTGGCGCATGGCGAAACGCAGGGGCTGCGCATTCACTGGCTGCACCGCCTGACGCAGCTTTCGCAAACGGATAAAGGCTGGACGCTGCGCTTCGCCGACGGTAAAGAGGCGCGGCACCAGAATGTGGTGCTGGCGACCGGCCACCAGCTCAGCGCCCTGCCGCAAAGCGCGCAGCTGCCGACCTATGCGGTTTCCGGCCAGGTGAGCCATATTCCCAGCACGCCGGGTCTGAAGGCGCTGAACACCGTGCTCTGCTACGACGGCTATCTGACGCCGGTCAGCCCGCAGTTCGGCACCCACTGCATCGGCGCCAGCTACCATCGCGGCGATACCGCGACCGTCTATCGCGAAGAGGATCAGCAGCAGAACCGCACGCGGCTGCTCCACTCTCTGCCCGGCTGCGGCTGGGCGGAAAAGGTGGACGTCAGCGCGGGTGAAGCGCGCATCGGCGTGCGCTGCGCCACGCGCGACCATCTGCCGATGGCGGGCGCCGTGCCCGACTACGATGCGACGCTGGCAAGCTATGCGGATCTGCCCGAGCAGCGCGCGCGCGGCGAAGCCATTGCCGCGGCGCCGCACTATGCCGGGCTTTTTCTGCTGGGCGCGCTGGGATCGCGCGGCCTGTGCAGCGCCCCGCTTGCCGCCGAAGTGCTGGCAGCGCAGATGAGCGGCGAACCGCAGCCGCTGGATGGCGCGACGCTGGCCGCGCTCAGCCCGAACCGCTACTGGGTGAGAAAGCTGCTGAAAGGGAAAAAAGCGGGGAAATAGTACCGGGGCGGCATTGCGCCGCCCCGCTGTCTCAGGCGGTCTGGCGCGCCTGCTGGAACAGGTTGTCCCACATGCCGACCACCAGCACCTGATCGCGCGGCGACAGCTCGCCGGCGGCAATGGCGTTTTGCAGGCTGTTGGCAACCTGGGTCTGCAACGCTTCCGGCGTATGCTCGCCCGACTGTTCGATTTCCGCGACCGCGAGGGTCAGGTGACCGCGCAGATAGCCGCTGGCGAACAGCTCGTCATCGCTGGCGTGATCGACCATATCGTCAATCAGGGCCAGAATACGCGCTTCAAATTCTGCGATCATCTCAATTCCTCTTTAATAATGTCTGCACTCATCACAGATCGTCTGGCCAGGGAAACTGTGCTGACGTCAGTGCAGGCGTGCCATAAAAGTCCGCCAGAGCGGTGATAAAACGCGCGGGCCGCGCAGGAATGCCATTCTCCAGATAAGAGATAACCTGAGCATGGACCTTGCGCTGAAACGCGATGCGATCGGGTTCACAATCTCCGTCGAGATTGTCACAGCTGACATTGAACGGAAAGCCCGCCGCGACGCAGAACATCCACTCCAGCGCCTGCGGCTTGATCTCCACGGATTCAAACTGATTCTGCGTCTGAGCGTCGCGTCCGTCCGGGCAGTACCAGTAGCCGAAATCCACCAGCTTGCGCCGCGCCTCACCGGCGATACACCAGTGAGAAATTTCGTGCAGCGCGCTGGCGTAAAAGCCGTGCGCGAACACGACGCGGTTCCACGGCGAACTCTCGTCTGCCGGAAGATAGATGGGTTCGTCGTCGCCTTTAATTAGACGGGTCTGAAACTCGTCGCGAAAGCAGCTATCGAAAATCGTAATCAGTTGTTCGTAATGGTGCGTCGTGTTCATGGTGTCATCGTAAAAACGGCGTCATTATCGCGGCGCCGGGAATGAATGTATTACAGCGCGGCGATCCACGCCAGCAGCGCGCTGCCGTGAGCGTCCCACAGCAGCTTCGCGCTCATTACCGCAGAAACGATCACCACCATCGGGCGGATCAGCTTCTGTCCGCGGCTCAGGACCAGCCGCGCCCCAAGCCGCGCGCCGCAGAAGGCGCCGAGCAGCATAATAAAGCCGGTTCCCCAGATCACTTTACCGCCGAACATAAAAAACAGCAGGCTGGCGAAGTTAGAGGTGAAATTCAGAATTTTGGCATGCGCGGTGGCTTTGGCGAGGTTAAAGCCGCACAGGGTAACAAAAGCGAGCGCATAGAAAGAGCCCGCGCCAGGCCCGAAAAAGCCGTCGTAAAAGCCGACGCAACCGCCGCCAATCAGCGCATAGGGCAGTCCATAGAGGCGGCGCGCGCGATCTTCTTCGCCGAGACGCGGCATCAGCAGAAACCACAGGCCGATAGCGATCAGCAGCAGCGGCAAGACCTGACGCAGCGCATCAGCGTTAAGGTGCTGGATCAGGATGGTGCCCAGCACCGCGCCGATAAAGGTCATGGCGATATTGAGCCGCTGTTCGCTCAGTTTTACCGCGCCGCGGCGCACAAAATAGAGGCTCGCGGAGAAAGAGCCGCCCACTGACTGCAGCTTATTGGTCGCCAGCGCCTGCGCAGGAGAGAGACCGGCCGCCAGCAGCGCGGGCACGGTGAGCAGCCCGCCGCCGCCGGCGATGGAGTCAATAAAGGCCGCCAGCACGGCGACCAGAAACAGAATCCCGACGACCATCGGGCTGACGACAAACCACTCCATGGAGATCCCTTATAACAGATGTTTATCCAGCAGCGCCTGACACGCCTGCGGCAGTGGCGGCGGCTCGCGCTTCACAGGCGCGCCGCTCCCCGGTTTTTTCGGCAGGAACCAGCTCTCCAGCTCGGCGCCGCAGCCGTCGCCCGGCGGCGGCGCAGGCTGATCTTCACAGCCGATACTGTTGGCCGGGCAGCGCAGGCGCACATGCATATGCGCGCGATGAGCGAACCACGGACGCACCTTGCGCAGCCAGTCGCGGTCGGCTCCAGCGTCGGCGCAAAGCTGCTTTTTAATCGCCGGATTGACGAAGATGCGCGTAACATCGTTATCTTTCGCCGCCAGTTTGATCAGGCTGTCGATCTCCGGCTGCCAGTGACGCGCCACCACGCTTTTGTCATCCGCCGTCACCAGGTCGAGCGGCTGCGGCTTCAGCAGCTGCTGCGCGCTCCAGCGGGTTTTGGGCAACTGCAGCCAGATATCGACGTCGAGTCCGGTCTGATGGCTGGCGTGCCCGCTGCTGAAGCGCCCGCCCGCCGCCATGCCCATATCACCTATCAGCACGTTGCCGAGCTGCAGGTTGTGCGCCTGCGTGCTGAGACGCTGAATAAACAGGATAAGATCGGGATGGCCGAAGTAACGTCGCTGATCCTGGCGCATCACCTGATAGGCAGGCGCGTTCAGCGGCAGCGCCTGCGCGCCGACGATGCAGCCGTTGGCGAAGGAGCCGATAGACTGCGCGCTTCCCGGGATCGGCTGCTGAATACGCTGCCACGGCGTCGCGGCCAGCCCTGAGGCGCTGAAGATCAGCGCCGATAAGAGAATAAACAGTGATTTCATAGCGTCACCAGCGCGGTACGGTGCTGTTGACGTCGGCGTTCTGCGCACGGTGGCGCAGCAGATGATCCATCAGCACGATCGCCATCATCGCTTCGGCGATCGGCACGGCTCGGATCCCCACGCAGGGATCGTGGCGCCCTTTGGTGATCATCTCTACCTCTTCGCCGCTGCGCGTAATGGTGTTGCCCGGCACGGTGATGCTGGAGGTCGGCTTCATCGCCAGTTTGGCGCTGATGGTCTGGCCGCTGCTGATGCCGCCGAGGATGCCGCCCGCATGGTTGCTCTGGAAACCGCTGGCGCGGATCTCGTCGCGATGCTGGCTGCCGCGCTGGTTCACTACTGCAAAGCCGTCGCCGATCTCCACCCCTTTCACCGCGTTGATGCTCATCAGCGCATGCGCCAGGTCGGCGTCAAGGCGATCAAAAACCGGCTCGCCGAGGCCCGGCGGCACGTTTTCCGCCATCACCGTGACTTTGGCGCCGATAGAGTCGCCCTCTTTCTTCAGGGCGCGCATTAGCTCGTCCAGCGCCTCCAGCTTGCTGGCGTCCGGGCAGAAAAAGGGATTCTCTTCGACGATGCTCCACTCTTTCAGCTCGCACGCCACGTCGCCAATCTGCGCCAGATAGCCGCGAACCAGGATGCCATGCTTCATCTGCAGATATTTTTTGGCAATCGCGCCCGCCGCGACACGCATCGCGGTTTCACGCGCCGATGAGCGGCCGCCGCCGCGATAGTCGCGCAGGCCATACTTTTGCTCATAGGTGTAATCGGCATGGCCGGGACGAAACAGATCTTTAATCGCGCCGTAGTCCTGCGAACGCTGGTCGGTATTTTCAATCAGCAGGCCGATCGAGGTGCCGGTGGTGACACCCTCGAAAACGCCGGACAAAATTTTCACCTGATCCGGCTCGCGGCGCTGCGTGGTATAGCGCGAGGTGCCGGGACGGCGGCGGTCGAGATCGTGCTGGATATCCGCTTCGGTCAGCGGAATGCCAGGCGGCACGCCGTCAACGATGCAGCCCAGCGCGAGACCGTGTGACTCGCCAAAGGTAGTTACGCGAAAAAGTTGTCCGATGCTGTTTCCGGCCATGGTGATTCCTTGTTACGAAGCGTTCGCTCAGTCTTTATAAATAGAAAAGTGATGTTGTGCGTCGACGATCTGCTGGCGCGTCAGCATAAAGACGCCGTCGCCGCCGTTATCGAACTCCAGCCAGGTAAAGGGCACGTCGGGATACTGATCGATCATATGCACCATGCTGTTGCCTACTTCGCAGATCAGCACGCCGTTGTCGCTCAGATAGCCAGGCGCGCAGGCGAGAATGCGGCGCACCAGCTTCAGGCCGTCGCTGCCCGCCGCCAGGCCCAGCTCCGGCTCGTGGCGATATTCGTTCGGCAGATCTTCCATATCTTCCGCGTCGACATAGGGCGGGTTGGAGACGATCAGATCATATTTCAACGGCGGCAGTTCGCGGAACAGATCGGCGCGGATCGGCGTCACCTGTTGAGTCAGGCCATGCTCGTCGATATTCTGCTCGGCCACCGCCAGCGCGTCATAAGAGATATCCACCGCGTCGACTTCCGCTTCCGGGAAGGCGTAAGCGCAGGCGATAGCGATACAGCCGCTGCCGGTACACATATCGAGGATATGACGCGGCGCTTCGGAGATTAATCCGGCAAAGCGGTTTTCAATCAGCTCGCCGATGGGCGAGCGCGGTACCAGCACGCGTTCATCGACAAAAAACTCGTGGCCGCAAAACCAGGCTTTATTGGTGAGATAGGCCACGGGAATACGTTCGTTGACGCGGCGGATCACGCGCTCAACGATACGATGACGCTCGCTGGCGGTAAGGCGCGCGCTGCGCATATCTTCCGGAATATCCAGCGGCAGCCAGAGCGTGGGCAGGACCAGTTGCACCGCTTCGTCCCAGGGATTGTCGGTGCCGTGACCGTACCAGATCCCGGCGGCGGAAAAACGGCTGACCGCCCAGCGCAACATATCCTGAATGGTGTGCAGTTCGTTGACTGCCTCATCGACGAAAATTTTGTCCACGTAGCCCTCCGCAGGCCCAATTGCTAAATCGGCCGATAGTGTGCCATGAAGCCGGGGAGAATTCAGCGCAGCAAGGTGAAAAAGCTGACAATTAGCGGATCGGGCGGTAAGGTAACGCCATTCGCTGTTTTCCAGCCTTATCAGACAAGATTCGCCTGAAATGAGTAAAAAAAACCCTCTGAATGACGACGACAAAGCGTTGTTTCGCCAGCTAATGAGCGGCACGCGCAAAATAAAGCAGGACACCGTGGTGCATAAACCCGCGGTGAAAAGCCGCGAGCTGCCGCTAAAACGATTAATTTCCGAACAGGTGGATAACAGCCACTACTTTTCCGACGAGTTTCAGCCGTTGCTGGCAACCGAAGGCGCGACGCGCTATGTACGCGCCGACGTCAGTCATTACGAGCTGAAAAAGCTGCGGCGCGGCGACTATACGCCGGAAATTTTTCTCGACTTGCACGGCTTAACGCAGCAGCAGGCCAAACAGGAGCTGGGCGCGCTGATCGCCGCCTGTCGGCGCGAACATCTGTTCTGCGCCAGCGTCATGACCGGCCACGGCAAACATATACTCAAGCAGCAGACGCCGCTCTGGCTGGCACAGCACCCTTACGTCATGGCCTTTCATCAGGCGCCGAAAATGTTTGGCGGCGACGCGGCATTGCTGGTGCTGATTGAGGTTGAGGAGTGGCAACCGCCCGAGCTGCCTTAAGAAGGGATGGGCCGTCTCGCGGCCCGCGGGCATTATATGGCTTTCGCCAGTTTAGAGGGGCTGACCTGCCACAACAGCTTGCCTTCGCAGCTGGCGGGATCGAAATCCACGCAGGCGATGGCGGAAGTGGCGAACATCGGCGGCGCTTCCTGCGGGCAGAGTTCCGACACCAGATAGCCGACCAGCGGCAGGTGCGAGATCACGATGGCCGACTTCACCCCTTCATTCCCCAGCGCCTGCAGATAGCAGGCCACCAGGCCGGGATCGCCGCCGGGCGTCAGTTCCGGCAAAATATCCTGCCCCTCCGGCAGATTTAACGCTTCGCGTACCGTCGCCAGCGTCTGCTGAGCACGAAGATAGGGACTGACCAGCACACGTTCTACGTCCACCGTCTGGCTGTTAAGCCAGCTCGCCATCTGGCGTGATTCATCACAGCCGCAATGGGTAAGAGGTCGCACCGAATCACTGGCGGCTTCAAGAGCAGCATCGCCGTGACGCATGATAAAAACTTGCATAAAGCACCGCTGTTGTTTGTCGATATCGCCCGGCGCGGAGGCGCCTGACTCTTCATTCTGCGAATGAACGCTGTGTTGTACCCCAATGACTTGAGTATAGTCAACCGGTTGTTTATTAAATAAGCGCTTCTCAGATTGGCGCCGCGCCGCCTGCTTCGGCGGCGCTTTTCTAACCCGCTGAATCGGTACGGTTATTCCATTCAGTCAGGAAATGTAAAATTTCCTTTCCTGCTGTTCCATCTGCAGCAGCCCCTCGCAGGGGGCGAAGCGGTCGCCATACTGACCCATTAACGCGCGTAAGGTTTGTACAATATTCGCCGCTCCACGCCGGTCCATATAGCGGAACGGGCCGCCGAGAAAAGGCGGAAAGCCGATGCCGAATACCGCGCCGACGTCGCCGTCGCGCGCGCTGCGGATAACCCCTTCATCCAGGCAACGCGCCGCCTCGTTAAGCATCATCATCATGCAGCGCTCGGCGATCTGCTGTTCACTCTGTTTCGCCGCAGGCTGCAGCCCCAGCAGCTGATAGAGCGAGGGATCGGGCTTTTTGCCGCGCTGCCTGCCGCCATACAGATAGAAGCCTTTACCGTTTTTCCGCCCTTTGCGATCGTCCTTCAGCACCGCTTCAAACGCGGCGGGCGCGGCGAAGCGTTCGCCATACGCCTGATGCAGAACCGGCGTGATCTTACTGCCGACGTCAATGCCTACCTCGTCCAGCAGCTGAATCGGGCCGATGGGGAAACCCGCTTTTACCAGCGCGCGATCGATATGCTCAATGGGCTCGCCTTCCAGCAGACAGCGCATCGCTTCATTTATGTAGGGCGCGAGGATGCGGTTTACATAGAATCCGGCGCGATCCGCCACGACGATGGGTGTTTTACCCTGCTTTTTCGCCAGCGCAACGGTGGTGGCCAGCGTCTGCTGCGAGGTGCCGCTGTGCGGGATCACCTCCACCAGCACCATTTTTTCCACCGGACTAAAATAGTGCAACCCGATAACGTTTTCCGGCCGCTGCGCCTGCGCGGCGATATCCGCAATGGGCAGCGACGAGGTATTAGAGGCGAAAATGGTATGCGGCGCGCAGTGCGTTTCTACCTCGCGCACCATCTGCTGTTTGAGCGGCAGATCTTCGAATACCGCTTCAATCACCAGATCGCGCTGCGCAAAGCCCTGATAATCGATACCGCCAGTGATGCGCGCCATCTGCTGCTGGCGCTGCGCCGCGCTGATATGCCGCCATTTTACCTTTTCGCTCAGTCCATCCCAGCTGGCTTTCAGCGCATGGTTGACGCCCTGCAGGTTGATATCCTTGATGCGTACCGGCAGACCGGCATTAATCGCCGTTACGCTGGCGATACCGCCGCCCATCAGGCCGCCGCCCAGCACGCCGATCTCTCTTAGCGCGCGCGGTTCGGCATCCGCCCCCCGCTCTTTTTTCATCGCCGTGCTGGCGAAGAACAGGCTGCGCAGCGCCGCGGATTCCGGCGTCATCGCCAGTTCGCCGAACGCGCGCGCCTCAGCCCGGTGTCCCGCCTCGCTGCCCTGCTCAATGCCGGTGCGCACCACGTCGATAATGCGCTGCGCAGCCGGATAGTTGCCGTGCGTTTTACGGGCGGTTTCGCGCTGCGCCAGCGCGAAGAACGCATGGCGCGCCAGCGGCGCCTGCATGACGCGGTCACGCAGCGGCAGTTCGCGGGCGGTATGCCTGCCCTTCAGCACACGCGCCACCGCCGTTTCCAGCAGGATGGCCTGAGGCACGGCATCATCCACCAGCCCCAGTCTGCGCGCCTGTTTTGCCCGCAGGGTTTTGCCGGTCAGCATCAGCGGCAGCGCCTGTTGCAGCCCCACCAGCCGCGGCAGACGCTGCGTGCCGCCCGATCCGGGCAGCAGCCCCAGCTGCACTTCCGGCAGGCCGAGCCGGGTTTTATCGTCCAGCGTACAGATACGCGCATCGCAGGCGAGCGCCAGCTCCAGCCCGCCGCCCAGGCAAGCGCCGTGAATCGCCGCCACCACCGGAAACGGCAGCGCCGCGATCGCCGCCATCGCCTCCTGTCCCTGGCGCGCCAGGGCCTCAGCCTCCTGCGCGCTGCGGCAGTCGGCGATCATGCTGATATCGGCACCGGCGATAAAGTTATCCGGCTTGCCGGAGATGAGCACCAGGCCGGCCAGTTGCGTATTGCGCCGCGCCTCGTCAATTACCGCCGCCAGCTGCTGCGCAAAAGCCGCGCGCAGCGTATTCATTTTTTCGCCCGGGACGTCGATAACGATGACGCCGACCTGATCCTGCCGCATCTGTAAAGAGAAAGCGCTCTGCTCCATTATTCCGCCTCCAGAACCATTGCCGCGCCTAAGCCGCCTGCGGCGCAGGCGGTAACCAGCCCCAGCCCGCCGCCGCGCCGCCGCAGTTCATGCAGTGTTTGGGTGATCATGCGCGCGCCGGTGGCGGCGAAAGGATGGCCGTAGGCGATTGAGCCGCCGAGAACGTTAAAACGCTCTTCATTGACCTCGCCCAGCGCGTGCGGCCGGTTGAGTTTTTCGCGCGCGAAGCGTTCGTCGCTAAAACAGCGCAGATTGCAAAGCGTCTGAGCGGCGAAGGCTTCATGCATATCGATCAGCGTTAAATCGCCAAGCGCGACGCCAGCGCGATCCAGCGCCAGCGGCGAGGCGTAGGCGGGACCGAGCAGCATGTCCTGCTGGACGTCAGTGGCGGTAAAAGCGTAGCTGCGCAGGTAGCCCAGCGGCGAGAGACCCAGTTCGCGCGCGCGTCCTTCGCTCATCAGCACTACCGCTGCCGCGCCGTCGGTAAGCGGCGTACTGTTGGCCGCCGTAACGCTGCCGTGCTGGCGGTCAAATGCCGGACGTAGTCGCGTATAGTCTTCGATTTTCGCCGCCATGCGCACGTTATTGTCCTGCTCAATCGGCGCTTTCCACGGCGGCGCGAAGGCGGGCATCACCTCCTGCTGCAGTACGCCGGACTGCCAGGCGCTGGCGGCGCGCTGGTGCGACCGTAGCGCCAGCGCGTCCTGCGCGGCGCGGGTAATGCCGTGCGTTTTCGCCATCTGCTCCGCCGTATCACCCATGCGCAAACCGGTGGAGTACTCGGCGACGGCAGGCGGCACCGGCAGCAGATCGCGCGGCCGCAGCCGACGCAGGATCTGCATCTTCTGGCCGACGCTGCGCGCTTTGCTGAGGTCGAGCAGCGCACGCGCCAGGGTTTTGCTGACGCCGATCGGCAGTACCGATGAGGAGTCCGCGCCGCCTGCAATACCCGCTCTGATAGTGCCCGCCATCAGGCTTTCCGCCAAGTTGGCGACCGCCTGAAAGCTGGTGGCACAGGCGCGACTGACGCTGTAGGCGTCGGTGTGCACGCTCAGCCCGCTACTGAGAACAATCTCCCGCGCGATATTGGGCGCTTCCGGCATCTGGATAACCTGCCCGAATACCATCTGTTCTATTACCTCGACCGGCAGTTCGCTGCGCGCCATCAGTTCGCTTACTACCATCCGGCCGAGCTCCACGGCGGGAATGCCATGAAAACCTGTTGCCTGGCGCAGGAACGGCGTGCGAAGTCCATGAGTGATGGCGATACGATCGCCCGCACGCGTCAGCAACGGCTGCGCTTTGCTCATCTTTTTCACCTGTGAAAGTTGACCGGGCATCATCGCCCTGAGAGGTCTGACCTGATCCACAGTGTTAACGACAAGCGGGCGTGCCGCCAATCAGGAAAGAAAAAAAGTGCGAGGGGAAACACGAAAATGAAAAACGCCGTTTAGCAACGGCGTTCAGAGGCTTAGCGCAGGCCCAGCTGAAAAATCAGAGTTTCGGCCTGGCAGGCGAAGGTGAAACTGATATCAAGCTGCACGCCGTTGTCGCGCTCATCGAAGCGGGCGTCGATCTGGCAGGGGTCGGATTCAACCTGCCGCGCTTTTTTCGTCAGGCTCGCCAGTTTCGCTTCGGCTTCGCTACGCTGCGCGAACCATTCTGACCAGGTGGCGGTACAGTCGCTGTTATCCATCACGGTGCCGACATCCACGCAACAGCAGGCGGCAGTTTCATTAGCGCTGCATTTATTCATGGTATTGGTCATTGTTTTCTCCTGGGAATAAACCGGTTAGCGATCTGGATTAACGGCCGAAATTTTACGCCTCCCGCTAAAAATGCGCCATGAGAGTCTCGCTAAGTGACGAATATCACAATAAAATTTGATCCAAAACAAATTAGAGTCGCTATGCTGCTCTTAGTCCCGCCCGTTTTGTTAAGCAGATCGAAATTTTGCAGATCAATTCAGAAATATTTTAAAAACAATATTGCAACATCTACACAGGTCAGACCTATACTTGCCGCACTGGTCTGATTTGTCAGCTTCTGGTCAGTCCCTACAATCCGCCGACCCTTGTTACGCCATGTAACAATTACAGTTAATAATAATTCATATGAGGTTGTGGTCATGAGCCATAAAAACCTGTTCGCAAAGTCAGCCGTGGCGGCTGCAGTGGCGCTTGTCTCTTCACACGTATACGCAGCGGGCTTTCAGCTTAACGAATTCTCCTCTGCTGGGCTGGGTCGTGCCTATTCCGGCGAAGGCGCGATGGGCGACACTGCCGCATCGGCCAGCCGCAACCCGGCGACGATGGCGCTGATGGATCGCCCGATGTTTTCCATCGGCGCGGTTTTTATCGATCCTGATGTCGATATTACCGGCAACAGTCCGACCGGCCGCAGCCTCAACGCCAGCAATATCGCGCCGACGCAGTGGATCCCCAATCTTCACTATGTGCAGCCGATTAACGATCAGTAGTGGGTCGGCGCATCCGCAACCTCAAACTATGGTCTGGCGACGGAATTCAGCGATGACTATACGGCGGGCGGTTACGGCGGCAAAACCGACCTGATGACCGCCAACTTTAATCTCAGCACCGCTTACCGTCTTAACGAGCATTTCAGCTTCGGCGTCGGTTTTGACGCCGTTTATGCGCGCGCCAAGATTGAGCGCTACGCGGGCGAGGCGGGCACGGCGCTGGGCTTCCCTGCCGATACTCAGGTCGCTCATCTGAAGGGCGACGAGTGGGGCTACGGCTGGAACGCAGGCATTCTGTATGAAGTGGATAAAAACAACCGCTTCGGCTTTACCTATCGTTCGGAAGTTAAAGTCGATTTCGACGGCGACTATAAAAGCAGCCTGCCCACCGCCGTTAACCGCATCAATCAGGCGGCCAACTTAGGGCTGCCTTACGCCACCGGCGGCTCGACCATTCCGGGCGCGCTGACGCTAAACCTGCCTGAAATGTGGGAAGTGTCCGGCTGGCATAAAGTGGCGCCACAGTGGGCGGTACACTACAGCCTGGCCTACACCAGCTGGAGCCAGTTCCAGGAGCTGAAAGCCACCGGCTCAAGCGGTCAGACGCTGTTCTATAAAGATGAGAGCTTTAAGGACGCCTACCGCATCGCGCTGGGCACCACCTATTACTATGACGATAACTGGACCTTCCGCACCGGTATTGCTTTTGATGACAGCCCGGTTCCGGCAGACAAGCGTTCTATCTCTATTCCGGACCAGGATCGTCTCTGGCTGAGTGCGGGCGCCTCTTATGCCTTTACACAGGATGCCTCAGTGGATGTGGGCGTCTCTTATATGCATGGCCAGCACGTCACGGTGGAAGAAGGTCCTTATACCTTTAACTCTGTAGGTAAAGCCTGGCTGTACGGCGCGAACTTCAACTATAAGTTCTGATAGCTGAAGTGAGTGAAAATGGCGACCTCTGGGTCGCCATTTTTTTGCGTGCATCGAACGTAAAACGCGAGTGGCATGGGCAGAAGAGCAAAGCGTCCCGCGCCAGGGAAGGCGCGGGCCGAGCTGGCATGGATGCCGCTTTTTGCGTCTTTGCGATCGGCCCATGCCACTCGCGTCGGCTCCCAGCCTGAACAAAAATGGCGACCCTGAGGTCGCCATTGCATCTGTTGCCGCCGTTACTGCGCGTCGATATCTTTTAAATCGTCCTGAATCGCGCTGGCGTTCGGGTTCTCTTCCGGCTTCAGTCGACCGCCGTTCGCCAGGAAATCATGACGCTGGAAATAGGCGTTGCGAATAAAGGCGTAGGGATCCGACTGCTGCTTCAGCAGCGCATCGGAGTCGAGCAGCTGCGCGCGCGTCTCCACCCCTTCCAGCGTCCACTTAGCGATAGACATCGGCCAGGTCAGCCAGCCGAGCACCGGATAGAGCGTATCCACATAGTCGCCGCCATCTTCGCGAATGGTGAAGCTGCCGTAGGCTGGCAGCTCGACGTAAGGTCCATAGCCGACGCCGTAGTGGCCGAGCGTGCTGCCGAAACGGTGCGGCACTTCACGCGCCAGCTCCGGGTTCGCCTTGCCCGCGACATCGATAAAACCGCCCAGACCCAGTATGGAGTTCAGGAAGAAGCGGGTGAAGTGAATGCCCGCCTGGCGCGGCTCGCCTACCAGAATCGAGTTCACCATACTGGCCGGCTCTTCCAGGTTGCCGAGGAAATTGCTTAAACCGGTACGCGCCGGTACCGGCACGTAATCGCGCCACGCCACCGCGACAGGGCGCAGCACATATGGATCCAGCACGTTGTAGTTAAAGTTAAACATCGTGCGGTTAAAGCCTTCAAGCGGATCGCTGCGCTGCGCAGGCGCCTCGCTGTCCGGCTTTGAGCTGGCGCATCCAGCCAGCATGACACTGGCCAGGACCAGGCTGGTCAGGCGGTAAGCCATTGTTATCTCCCTGTGCGGTTTAATGATGTATCGCTTCAGGGCTGCTGTTGATTAATCTCCACAGCCATGTGCTGATGACCGTCCCAGGGCGTTAACGCGCTCAGACCAAACCAGTCGCCCGATTGCGGACTGGCGCTGCCGTCGCGGGAGATACGCACCCGAACCTGTACCTGATGCTGCGCCGAAAGCAGGCGCTCCGGCATCATGGCGTTGCTGTCATCCAGCGTAAGCGATAACGGAAAGTGGCTCAGCGGCAAGCGCTTAACGGCCACGGGCACCGGTGAAACACCGTCAGAAACAGAAATATACATTACTCCGCCCGGCGGTAACATTTTTTCTGCCTCCGGCGTCAACGTCACCGTCAGCGCCAGCTGCGTATTCTGCTGGCCCGCGTCGGTTTTTGCTTGTTCAATGCTGCGCTCGATCATCGCGCGGCGTTGATCCTCTGCCGGGATCTGTTTCAGCATAGCCTGCCACGCGCTGATAGCCTGGTCATACTGCTGCTGTTCATAGGCGTTAAAAGCCAGCAGGCCGAGCGTACGCAGATTATTGCCGTCATCTTTCAGCATATCGCGCAGCATCAGGCCAGCCTGGCGGTTATCCTGCGGATCGCTGGAGCGCGTCAGTACTTCAGCATAGTCCTGTTTCAGCGTAAGGTTGTTGGGCGCGAGCTGCAGCGCATGCTCAAACGCCTGGCTGGCGCTGGCGGCGTTGTTCAGCACCATGCCGAGACGTCCCAGCATGGTCCAGTCGTTAAGGTTATCCGGCTGCGACTGCAGCGCGGTGCGCAGGCCGAGCTGCAGACGCGCCAGCTCCTCCATGGTCAGCGGTTTCGCCTGCGGATCCATCACCCGCGCACGCAGCGCCGGATAATCCTGCTGCACCTGCATCCAGCCAGCAACCTGCGCCAGCCCGCCGCCTTTCAGATACATGCCAAGCGACACGGCGATAAGCACCACGACGCCGGGCAGCAGCGCCAGACGGCTGCTGGCGCGCGACGGCGCGGCCCCCTGCTGCGGAATATCGGTCAGCAGCGTCTGCTGCAGTTCGCTGACCATCGTGGCGCGCTCGCCGATAACGCCCTGCGCCTCATCCTCTTCCAGCTCGCGCAGGCGCTGATGATAAAAATCGGTATTAAGGCGATCGCGATCGGCCTCGCTCGACTGACGCTGACGCCATCCGGCGCCGAGAAACAGGGCGCTGGCGGCCGCCAGCAGAATAATAATGCTTAGCCACAAAGCGGTCATTTCAGCTTCCCGTCGCGTTTAAGTATCGCCGCAAGGCGCTGTTGATCGGTATCGTCCAGCTCGCTGCGCGTTTTACGCTGGCGGCTGCGCAGGATAATAGTCAGGCCGCCCAGCAGCGCGAACAGCGCCGGGCCGACCCAGAGGATCAGCGTCGACGACGTTACCGGCGGCTCATAGGTAACGAAATTGCCGTAGCGCGCCACCATATAGTCGATAATCTGCTGGCGGCTCTGGCCCTGCTTCATCAGCTCATAGACCTTGAGGCGCATATCCGCTGCGATCATCGCGTTCGAGTCGGCGATGCTGTTGTTCTGGCATTTCGGGCAGCGCAGCGAGCCGGTCAAATCGCGATACTGCTCTTCCTGCGCCACGGAGTCGAACTGGTAAGTATCGATCGCCGCCCACAGGCTGAAGCTAAACAGCAGACCGCAGAGAGTAAGAAGAACGCGTTTCATACGCCCTCCTTGCTGTATTTCCGCCACAGCGGCAGCACTTCCTGCTGCCAGACGCGCGCGTTCAGGTCGCCCGCGTGGCGATAGCGGATAATGCCGTTGCCGTCGATCAGAAAGGTTTCCGGCGCGCCATAAACGCCGAGATCCAGCCCCAGCATGCCGTCGCCATCATAAAGGCTGAGCGCGTAAGGATTACCCAGCGAGTTAAGCCAGGTGACCGCTTTAGTGCGATCGTCTTTATAGTTCAGCCCTACCACGCGGATGCCCTGCTCCGCCAGCGTGTTCAGATACTGATGCTCCGCGCGACAGGTCGGGCACCATGTCGCCCAGACGTTCAGCAAGATCGGTTTGCCGTCGTTCAGGATCTTCTGGTCGTAGATCTTGCCGGGCCGATCGAGCGCTTCCAGCTTAAACAGCGGCACCGGCTTGCCGATCAGCGCCGATTCAAGACGCGTCGGATCGTCACCGCTGGCGTTACGCGACAGCTGCCAGAGCAGCGCCGCCGCCAGCAGTAAAAAGAGAATCAGCGGAATAAAGAGGATTTTTTTGTTCATGCCCGTTCCTCCCGCGCAGCTTTTTTCCGCGAGCGGTAACGCGGATCGAGCAGACAGAGCAGGCCGCCGACCGCCATAAACACGCCGCCGAACCAGATCCAGCGCACAAAGGGTTTGTAGTAGATACGCACCGCCCAGGAGCCGTTATCCAGCTCTTCGCCCAGCGCAGCGTAGAGATCGCGGGTAAAGCCGCCGTCGATCGCCGCTTCGGTCATCATGGTGCGCGCAGCGGTGTAGAAGCGTTTTTCGGCGTGCAGCACCGCTTCAGGCTTACCGTTGCGGCTGACGTCGATAATGCCAACGCCGCCGCTGTAGTTCGGGCCCTGCAGGTTATGCACGTCGCGGAACACAAAGTGATAGCTGTGAATATCGACGCTGTCGCCCGCTTTCATGCGCACGTCACGCTCGACGCTGTACTGCGTGCTGAAGGCGATGCCGATCACCGTCACGCCGACGCCGAGATGGCCCAGCACCATGCCCCAGTGGCTGCGCGACAGATGACGCAGGCCGCGCAACAAGGAGTGACGATGGGTGGCGCGCTCGTGCAGCTCCATCAGCGTCAGCACAATAATCCACACCGACATCAGCAGCCCAACCACCGTCATCGCCTCGATGCGATCCTGCAGCAGCCAGGGGAGCAGAATCGAACAGGCCAGGGTCACTGCCAGCGCCAGCGCCAGCCGACGCCATAGCTTCTGCGGCTCGTCACGACGCCAGCGCACCAGCGGCCCGATGCCGAGCATCAGCGCGAACGGCGCCATCAGCCAGCTGAACATGGTGTTAAAGAAAGGTTCGCCCACGGAGATGCTGCCGAGGCCGAGCTGCTTGTGCACCAGCGGCAGCAGCGTCCCGAGCAGCACCACCAGCATGGTGGCGATCAGCAGCACGTTGTTGCCGAGCAGAAAAGATTCACGCGACCAGGTTTCGTTCTGCACCCGACTGCGCACCTGTCCGCCCTTAATGGCGTAGAGCAACAGCGAGCTGCCGATAACGATCACCAGGAAAGCGAGGATAAACATGCCGCGCGCCGGGTCGGAAGCGAAGGAGTGCACCGACACCAGCACGCCGGAGCGCACCAGAAAGGTACCGAGCAGGCTAAGGGAAAAGGCGGTGATCGCCAGCAGCACTGTCCAGGCCTTAAAGGTGCCGCGTTTTTCCGTGACCGCCAGCGAGTGCATCAGCGCGGTGCCCGCCAGCCACGGCATAAAGGAGGCGTTCTCAACCGGGTCCCAGAACCACCAGCCGCCCCAGCCGAGCTCATAATAGGCCCATGCCGATCCCAGCACGATGCCGATGGTGAGAAACACCCAGGCCGCGGTGGTCCAGGGCCGCGACCAGCGCGCCCAGGCGGTATCCAGCCGTCCCGCCATCAGCGAGGCGATGGCGAAGGCGAAGGCGACCGAGAAGCCGACATAGCCCATGTAGAGCAGCGGCGGATGGAAGATCAGGCCGATATCCTGCAGCATCGGGTTGAGATCGCGCCCGTCGATGGGAAAGTCCGGCAGCGTGCGGGTAAAGGGGTTCGAGGTAAGGATAATAAACAGCAGAAAGCCGAGATTGATCATCCCCATAACCGCCAGCACGCGCGCCAGCGCATCCTGCGGCATGCCGCGGCTGAAAATCGCTACCGCCAGCGTCCAGGTGCTGAGCAGCAGCACCCACAACAGCAGCGAACCTTCATGCGCGCCCCAGGTCGCGGCGATGCGGTAATAGACCGGCAGCAGCGTATTAGAGTTGGCGGCGACATAGGCGACGGTAAAGTCGTTGACCACAAAGGCGTGCACCAGCACCAGGAAAGCGGCAGCGATACAAAGAAACAGCCCGCTCGCCAGCGGACGCGCCAGCCCCATCAGGCGGCCATCCTGACGTAGCGCGCCCCACAGCGGATAGACGCTTAACAGCAGCGCGATGCCCATCGCCAGGCAGAGCAGAAAACTTCCAATCTCAGGCATCATGACTGCGTTCTCGCCTGTTCCGCCAGCGCCTGCGGGCTCTTGTGGTTTTTCTTCATCGCATCCTCGATTTCCGGCGGCGTATATTTCTCGTCATGCTTCGCCAGCACCTCTTTGGCGTTGATCAGATTGCCCTCTTCCAGCACGCCCTGGGCGACGACGCCCTGCCCTTCGCGGAACAGGTCCGGCAGAATGCCTTCGAAGCTGACGCTCACCACACCGTTGGCGTCGTAAAGCTTAAAGGAGACCGCAAGCGTATTCGGGTCGCGCTTCACGCTGCCCGGCATCACCATGCCGCCGACGCGCAGGCGCTGCCCCGCCTCCGGCTTCTGATGATCTTCCCCTTTGCCGTAAAGAATTTCACTTGGGGTGTAGAACAGGTCGATATTGGAACGCAGCGCATACATGACCAGCGACGTGGCGAGGCCCAGCCCCACCAGTATCGCGATGACAACGTACAGGCGCTGACGACGACGGGTATTCACATTGGATCTCCTGCCGCTTCACCGGCGGCCTGTTTCATTTTCGCCGAACGGATGCGGCGCTCCCTGGACTGACGCTGGCGGATCTCGGCCAGCAAGCGGCGACGCTGCAGCAGCGTATGCAGCAGCAGCGCGCCAAGCGAAATAAGCGTGCAGATCACCGCCAGCCAGACGTAAAAGGCGTAGCCGCCCATCGCAAAAAAAGCAGAAAGGGAAGAGAAAGCGGGCGTCATGCTTTACGACCTCCGTTAGCGATCTCCGCGACCCAGGGGCGGTGACGTTCGGTGTAGAGAATGAGATTGCGCAGGCGCATCAGCGTCAGCGTGATGAACAGCAGCAGATAGCCGAGGATTGCCCAGCGCAGCGGCGTGCGCATGCTCGGCGCGATCGCCTGCTGCAGAATGCCCGACGATCCCTGATGCAGGGTATTCCACCACTGCACCGAGAAGTGAATAATCGGCAGATTGATAACGCCGACCAGGATCAGAATTCCTGCGGCGCGTCCCGCCGTGCGGCGATCGTCAAACGACTGATAGAGCGCCATCACGCCCATATAAAGGAAGAGCAACACCAGCTCCGACGTAAGGCGCGCGTCCCAGATCCACCAGGTGCCCCACATCGGCTTGCCCCAGGCGGAACCGGTGATAAGCGCGATAAAGGTAAAGACCGCGCCGACCGGTGCCATCGCGGTCGACACCAGGTCGGCCATCTTCATCTGCCACACCAGCCCGGTAAAGGCGGCGACCGCCATCGCTGCGTAAACGCCCATCGACCACATTGCCGCCGGAACGTGAATATACATAATACGGAAGCTATCGCCCTGCTGGTAATCAGCCGGCGCGAAACCGAAGCCCCACACCCAGCCAAGCAGCAGCGTCGCCGCGCTCGCCACGGCAAACCAGGGAATTAAACGTCCGCAGAGCTGATAAAGCCGCTCCGGCCTCGCCAGCTGATGTAACCATTTCCACATGTTGCATTGCTCACAGGTTAAAAAATTAGCATTCCCGACATGTCTGATGCATGTGCGGTTCAGTGCAGCGCGATACGCAGCGCGGCGGCGGTGGCGAACGGCGCCAGCGTCGCGCTGGCTGCCAGCATTGCGCCGAGGATCGCCAGATAACCGCCGATCGGTAAGCCCTGCCCCGCCGCGTCGATCGCCGCGCTGGCGAAAATCAGCACCGGCACCGCCAGCGGCAGGACCAGCAGGCTCAGCAGCACGCCGCCGCGCCGCAGCCCAACCGTCAGCGCGACGCCTATCGCGCCGAGAAAGCTGAAGGTCGGCGTGCCAAGCAACAGCGTCAGCGCCATCGCCAGCCAGCTGTTGAAATCGAGCGACAGCAGCAGCGCCGCCAGCGGCGACAGCAGGATCAGCGGCAGCCCCGTCACCAGCCAGTGGGCGATCACTTTACCCAGCACGGTGACCGGCAGCGGCGTCGGCAACAGCAACAGCTGCTCCAGCGAGCCGTCGAGAAAATCATCGCGAAACAGCCGCTCCAGCGCCAGCAGTGATGAGAGCAAGGCGGCAACCCAGACCACACCTGGCGCGATGCGCGCCAGCTGCTGCGGCTCCGGCCCGATACCGAGCGGAAACAGCGTTATCACAATCAGAAAGAACCAGAGCGGGTTAACCACCTCCGCACCGCTGCGAAAGGCGATGCGCAACTCGCGCTGAATAACGCGCAGGGTCATCAGATTAGCTCCGCGCCAGTAAGCCGTATTTTACGCACCCGCGCATGGCTTTTTGGCAGATCCTGATGCGTGGTGAGAATAACCGCTCCGCCCTTATCGGCATGTTGCGTAAAACGCCTCATTAATTTTTCCACACCCTCTTTATCTATCGCCGTCAGCGGTTCATCCAGAATCCAGAGCGCGGCGTCGCTGAGCCAGAGCCGGGCCAGCGCCACACGCCGCTGCTGTCCCGCCGAAAGTTGCGCCACCGGCACCTCTTCGTAGCCCAGCAGATCGACACACTCAAGGGCGTCAAATATCTGCGATTCGGCGCGGTCCGGATGATAAAAACGCAGATTTTCCAGCGGCGATAGTACCGCTTTTACGCCCGGCTGATGACCAAGAAAAAGCAGGCTTTGATGCCACTGTTCGCGCTGTTGCCGTACAGGCTGGTTTTGCCAGCGCACTTCGCCCTCTTCCGGCCGACTCAGTCCGGCCAGCAGGCGCAGCAGCGAGGTTTTTCCCGCGCCGTTCGGCCCTTCGACCTGCACGATATCGCCTGCCGCCACTTCGAACGACAAACCCTGAAACAGGATGCGTTCATCGCGAACGCAAGAGAGATTAATGACTTCGAACATGCAGGAGGTGTCGCGCCTGGTAAAAAGAGGCCGGGATAATAGCACAAGGTTGTTATGGTCCGAAGCCCATGCCGTGCGGCGTGGCGCGCCAGGCTTGATGGTTACGCCTCTTCCGCTGCGAATATGCTTAAAAAACGAACAGCGTTAAAACTTTGTAACGCTTCATCGGAAAGCCAGTTACATTTCGACCCCGCCAAAACAGACTACGCTTATTGCGCGCAGCAATAATAACAAGGAGTAAACATGAAACCTTCCCCATCTGTTCACCAGGATGAAAACGATGTCGACAGCGAAGAGAAAGAACAAGGCACTGAAATCGAGGTAAATGAAGACGCCCTGCCCTCGCGCGCGGCGGCGATACATGAAGAGATCCGCCAGGATGGTGAAAAGGAGCTGGAGCGTGACGGCATGGCGCTGCTCTGGTCAGCGATTGCCGCTGGCCTGTCGATGGGTGCCTCGCTGATGGCGAAAGGGATTTTCCACGTGCATCTCGACGGCCTGCCCGGCGCTTTTCTGCTGGAAAACCTCGGCTACACCTTTGGCTTCGTCATTGTCATTATGGCGCGCCAGCAGCTCTTTACCGAAAACACGGTGACAGCGGTGCTGCCGGTGATGCACAAACCGACGCTGGGCAATATTGGCCTGCTGCTGCGGCTGTGGGCGCTGGTGCTGCTGGGCAACCTGATCGGCACTGCACTCGCCTCGCTCGCCTTTGCGGAGATGCCGATTTTTGACGACGCCACGCGCCACGCGTTTAGCACCATCAGCCTGAAGGTGATGGAAAATACGCCCGGCGAGATGTTTGCCAATGCGGTGATCTCCGGCTGGATTATCGCGACGATGGTCTGGATGATGCCGCAGGCGGGCGCCACCAAGCTTATCGTGATCGTAATGATGACCTGGCTGGTGGGGTTGGGCGATCTGGCGCATATCGTGGTGGGTTCGGTGGAGGTTCTTTATCTGGTCTTTACCGGGCAGGTTAGCTGGCAGGCATTTATCTGGCCGTTCGCGCTGCCGACGCTGCTCGGCAACCTTACCGGCGGCACGCTGATTTTCGCGCTGATTAGCCATGCGCAAATCCGTAACGATATGAGCGAGGCGGCGAAAGAAGAAGCAAAATCGAAGCAGCGTGAAGCGAAGCAGCAGGAAGAGCAGCGCTAAGCTGTTGAGGAAATGAGCAAACGCGCCGCAGTTGGGTTATTCTTGCGGCGCATTTACGCTATACTGCGCGCCGCCGTCCCCTTAGTTAAATGGATATAACGAGCCCCTCCTAAGGGCTAGTTGCAGGTTCGATTCCTGCAGGGGACGCCATTTAGTAGTTCGCTCCCATCCGAAGCAGTTCGCCAACCCCCCGTCAAACCTGACTTTGTCAATAACAACCGTTCGTCTCAGTTCGTCATCGTCCGTTGACAGCCTGACTTTTGTCTGGGTAAATTCTGGGTAAACGTATTTTACCCACCGGATTTTTACCCAATGCTCACAATTAAGCAGATTGACGCAGCAAAGCCTAAGGATAAGCCGTACAGGATTGCAGACGGCAACGGGCTCTATCTCTATATCCCGGCGTCAGGCAAGAAAGTCTGGCAGCTCCGGTATCAGTTCGAAGGGAAAGAAAAAATACACACGGTGGGCAAGTATCCGGAGATCGGACCTGCCGATGCCAGGAACATGGCTTTTGAGGTAAAGCGTGATTTGGCGATTGGGCTTAACCCGGCGACAAAGAAACGCCAGCAAGAAAAGGCGCCTGACACTTTTTCCTCTATATATGAGGAGTGGTACAAGCACAAACGTCCTGTCTGGTCAGAGGGGTATGCAGTGGAGCTTCAGCGAATGTTCGAAGCCGACATACTTCCTTATATAGGCAAGATGGCGATGGATGAGATTGAACCGATGACACTTTTAAAGGTGCTCAGAAGGTTCGAAGATCGCGGGGCAATGGAGCGGGCTAACAAGGCGCGTCGCCGCTGCGGTGAGGTTTTCCGGTATGCGGTTGTTACCGGTCGGGCAAAATACAATCCTGCGCCAGATTTGGCTGATGCTATGCGAGGCTACAGGAAACAGAACTTCCCTTTCCTTCCGGCTGACCAGATACCGGCCTTTAACCAGGCACTGGCCGGTTACTCTGGAAGCATCATTTCAAAGGTTGCGACACAGGTTCTGCAATACACCGCCATGCGTACGAAGGAACTCCGGAGCATGCAATGGGTAAACGTCGATTTTGAGAACAGGGTTATCAATATTGACGCTGAGATGATGAAAAAGAAGCGCACTCATGTAGTGCCCATGTCTCAACAGGTTTATGACTTACTTCAGATGTTGAAGCCAGTAACGTCCGTGTCACCATACGTCTTCGCCGGCAGAAACGATAAAAGTAAGTCGATAAGCGAGAACGCCGTATTGCTTGTCATTCGTCAGATTGGATATGAAGGCCTGGCAAGCGGTCACGGCTTCCGGCATCAGTTCAGCACAATCCTCAACGAGCATGGCTGGTCATCAGATGCTATCGAGCGACAACTGGCGCACGTAGACAAAAACAATATTCGCGGCGTCTACAATCATGCGCAGTACATGGATACGAGACGCGAGATGATGCAATGGTGGGCTGACTACATAGACGGAAAGGTTAGCTGAGGATTAGCAATCATTGGCTCTGCGGCTGTGAGATTACTCTATATTAGAAGCGGGACCTTATAATCTTCTCCGCAAAATCATAACATTCGTTCGCACACAGCAGCACAAACAACCATAAAGTTACACACCTTCATGATTGCCCGCTTTAAGCGGGCTTTTTCATGCCTGCGGCCTGTTGGACATTTATACTGTACTGCCCCGGGTGACACTCAGCATCCCATTCATATCGTCGGCCGGTCCGGTTCTTCATCGTCGAGAATCGTCGCCGTCACTTTACCCAGCACGATGATCCTCTCCATCACATCGCCTTCCAGCGTTTCACCGTCTGGCGTAATCAGCCCGGAAGAAAACAAAATCCCTATCATCGGATAGCCATCGTACTGAAACGCCACTTCGTCACCAGGCTTCACTCGCTCCGCGCTGTCCACGATGACAAAGCCATCTTGCGTTTCGATACGGAAGCTGCTCGATGTGAAAGGCGTGTAGTCCGCTTTTACCTGGTTTAGGTCGTACGGCTCAAATGGGCCGGTCACATCACATACCCCATGTTGCGCAGCGCCCACGTTTTGTTTTCCTTCACAGCGTCTATCTCAAAAAAATTCGACTGGTAGCGCAGGATATACTCGTTGCACTGCTCCATCGTCCAGATGTGGTTGTACTTTGCCAGTGCCAGGCGGAAATCGTTCGTTGTCACCATTCGTCTACTGCGACTGTCCAGCTTGATAGCGTCCCGAAATGCCCAGCCTACTTCGTACCCGCGCGCCATAAATTTCCCCTTTTAAAATTACTGTATATAAACACAGTAATATCGAGAGGTTTTTTTGGCAAGCCGCTGCGTTTGGGACTTTTGTAAGGAGCATGATACGAAAGGGATTTTTCCGGAAGGTATCGGCGTGAGCGGCTAAACTGTAGTCACTCACCCCGCAGTCTGCTCAGATGGGCGCGGTACGTAGCTGCCCCGTCGCCGGGGCTTTTTTAAAAGCATTACGCAGGCTTACAAATTCTTGCCTTGAGGCCTAACCGGTGCCAGAATCTTGACCTTCTGATATTAAGGTTATTCCTAATGGCTAAGCTATTCGCACGCTATTTTTCTGTCGGGATCATAAATACATTGATTCACTGGGTTGTTTTTACAGCCTTGTACACAGAAGGCCAGACACAGTCATTGTCTAACTTTGCTGCGTTCTGCTTTGCTGTAACGTTCTCGTTCTTTGCTAATGCAAAATGGACGTTTAACGCAGAAATCACAACTATTCGCTATCTGCTCTATCTTTTTTTCATGGGCGGAATGGCGTCCGCCGTGGGCCTGTATGCCGATCGCACGCATTCTAACCCCATTGTTACGCTTGTCGCCTTCTCAGCAATAAGTCTGATATGCGGCTTTATTTACTCTAAATATATTGTTTTCAAGGATCGGAGATGAAGATATCGCTAGTCGTCCCGGTGTTTAATGAAGAGGACGCTATCCCAATTTTCTACAGTGAAGTCAGGAATTTCCCTGCTTTCGCTGGGCATGAAGTAGAAATTGTTTTTGTTAATGATGGAAGCCAGGACGCAACCGAAAGACTTATTGTCGAACTGGAACAAGCCGACTCGCTTATTAAGCACATATCATTCACCCGAAACTTTGGTAAAGAGCCAGCACTCTTCGCTGGCCTTGAGAGTGCCACTGGCGAAGTCATCATCCCCATAGATGTCGATTTACAAGATCCAATTAGTGTCATCCCTAAATTAATTTCAAGGTGGGAAGATGGCGCAGATGTTGTTCTGGCAAAGCGCATAGACAGAAGCTCAGATGGCAAGCTTAAACGCATGACTGCGGAATTGTTTTACAAGTTACATAATAAGATTAGCTCGCCAAAAATTGAGGAGAACGTCGGCGATTTCAGGCTTATGTCTCGCGAAACCGTTGAGCACATCAAGCTGCTTCCTGAGCGAAATTTGTTCATGAAAGGGATATTGTCTTGGGTAGGCGGAAGGGTCGATGTGGTTGAATACACCAGAGCAGAGCGCGTCGCAGGGAAAACTAAATTTAATGGGTGGAAGCTCTGGAACCTTGCGTTAGAAGGGATAACAAGCTTTTCAACCTTCCCGTTAAGAATGTGGACTTACATAGGCCTTTTCGTGGCGGGATGTGCGTTTTTCTATGGCGCTTATATGATTATGGATACGCTTATCTTTGGTAATCCTGTGAGAGGATACACTTCCATAATGGTATCCATGTTGTTTCTTGGGGGCGTACAACTGATTGGAATTGGCGTGCTCGGTGAGTACATAGGCCGAATTTATATTGAAACCAAGAAAAGACCCAGATTCATTACAAAGTCAAAGGATTGATATCGATATGATTTCATCTGTTAAAACCCTGACCAACAGAACTGTTATTCTGTTATTTTCTCTGCTTGTCTGCCTTTACACGTTACCTATAATTTTAACAGGAAGACTTTACATTGATGATCTTGGAAGGACTCTGTATGGATACGCTGGATGGGGACTAAACGGCAGGCCTTTAAGTGATGTCATCATGCAGGCAATGAGCCTTGGTGGCGAACTGCTTGACCTGTCTCCTCTCACTCAGATAATTAGCGTTTTCGTGCTATGCCTTGCTCTGTATTATTACACCAGAAGAAATTTCACTGGCATCAGCTTGGCTGGAGCAATGACTGTCTCGTTCCTTTTCATTGCCAATCCTTTCTACATTGAAAACCTGTCTTATAAGTTTGACTCTCTGACTATGGCCCTAAGCATGGTGCTACTCATGTTGCCATATACAGTAACCGAAAAAAAATCCATTAATAGCCTGCTGTCTGTAATACTAATTATTGCATCTTTGTCTCTCTATCAGGCATCCATAGGATTATTTGCCATTATGGCTGTTATAGAGGCTGCAGTCGTTAAATCCGACCGCAGCAACAAGGAGGTTTTTTACTCCATTGCTCAAAGAGCAATTCAGTTAGCAGTTGCATTTGTTTTGTACAAGATATTCATCGCTTCAAATTTTGTGAAAGATGATTATAACGTCACACACTCTGAGATGGTTAAGCTTTCCTCAGACTCAATACCTGTAATTATCGACAACATACATAATCTTTCATGGTTCCTGAAAAGCTACTTATCAACAATTCCCACAACACTAAGAATGGTAGTTGTGGCTGCGATTGCTTATTCTGTCTTAAGGATGTCTTTTGATTTATGCCGGGAAGGCTATAAAAAACACATTATATCAATTTTATTAGTGTTATTTTCTCCCGCTCTTGTGGTTATACTGGCTTTAATCCCTCTGGTGATTCTTAAAAGCCCTGTATTCGCTCCAAGAGTGTTACTTGCCCTGTCTGGTGCCATTATGCTTTACGGCTTCATGATATTCAGGAGCGTTAAACATCCGGTTATCCTGGCTGTTATTTTCGTGCCGTTAGTATGGATAAACTTTGTTTATAGTTATTCCTTCGCTTCCGCATCCAGGAGCCAGGGAGAGACAGACAGGCTGATAGCATCCTCTGTATTCCAGGATGCTTTGCATTCAGGTGAAGCGTTTAAGTACGTAACTGTTTCTGGAGAGATGCCAAAATCACGACAACTTCTTATAGCTGAAAATAAGTTACCATTAATGTCCAAGTTAGTCCCTGTGTACCTGAATTACGACTGGGTATGGGGCTCAGAGCTTCTTAATCATTATGGAATGAGTCTGGAGTTTAAGGTCTTGGGTTCTGAGAAAAGCAACCTGATCTGCAAAGGGAGATTGGTATCAAAAGGAAACGTTTACTCTCTTTATTCATATAACGACATTTTGATTATCGATTTTCTGAATATTAAGTGCTAAAGATGCCCCGGCCATAGCCGGGGCTGTATTCAACTCATCTCGGGCCAGGCAATATCAGGTGCTGTAGACGTGTCTACCCGGCTTAGCAGTACGCGATATTTTTTCCAGGCTGTAAGTTGCGCCTTTTCTTCATCTGTTGCCATATCCAAATCAACCGCATCCTGAAGGATAGAAATGGTCTGACTTGCCTCTGATGTAAGGCTTGCCTTCTGTTGGTTAGCCTGAGCAACTAAATCCTCTTTAGGTATCTCCGGCACAGGTGGCGGCGTGAATGTTCCATCTTTATATGTCCAGCCTATTCCAGCGCCGCTATCCCCTGTTTTAAAAGCCTCAGTGCCTTCAGGTGGTTCCCACTCTGTTTCGCCATCCCACAGACTTGTACTGATTACATTGCCGTCCGAGTCTACTACTGCATATACTTCAACACCCATCATGCATACTCCTCAATGATTGCAATTCCGGGACGACCAGCAGCGCCTGCATTAATCGCTTGCGAGGGGCCATTGGCACACCCTGACGCGCCTGATCCAAAGCCTCCGCCTGTAGTTGCGTTTGTATTAATGGCAGGAATTGAACCGCCAACACCTAACTGACCATTGGCACCCCTGGATCCGGCCGCATAGCTGGTTGATACAGCTACTGCTGCTTCTGCGCCTGGCCCCGAGGTTCCGACGATATTCCAGCCCGTAGGGGCGGACCCATTGTTATTTGCTACAGGCTGAAAAGGTGGGTTTGCAGGCCCTGCTGGCAAGCCTGCTTTTCCGCCAGGTGCTGTAATGAACGACCCAACTGAGGTTGCACTTCCGTCTGCGCCATAAGGAGAAGATGAAGAACCGCCAGCCCCGCCAGAGCCAATGGTTATGGTAGCTGACGTGATTCCGCTTACATCGTATAAACCTTCAGCATAAGAGCCTGCTCCGCCGCCATTACTTACCGACACCTGACCGGTACTGGTCGCAGGAGCAGCCGAGCTTCCGCCTCCTCCGCCAACAACGCGGATACGCCATTTTTTTGCGCCGGCCGTTTTGGTTATGGTTCCGTTAGCAGTAAATGCCTGAACATTCAGCAGGCGTCCAGGGGTCAAAACAGTCATCCCTGCCTTAAGGTTCGCGAGTATCGTCGCTGTGTTGCCATTGTCCAGAACATCCACGCCCGCTGAGTCGGAAATAAACTGAGCGAGTACGGATGCCATTACTGTGCTCTGGCGCAGGGCTTTATTTATCTGCGCTGAAGAGGCCTTTCCACTTTGGAAACCGCTCAGTAGTGCTGCCAGCGCTTCATAATCTGACTGACTTGTTACGTTAGCACTGCCGCCAATAGCGAATGCCTTAAAGTTATTAGTTGCCATTAAAGTGTTGTCTCCCAGGCGCCATTATCAAATCCGGCGATAGAATCGTTATCCATGTCGAACCCAAAAAAACGAGTTCCTACGGATGGTGTTTGTATATATCCGGCCCATACTCCAGCAGCCTTTACAGTCAGGTAGCCCTGTTTTATTGCAGCGAGGAGTTCTAGAGATACGAGTGATATATCGATCTCAGGGAATACCCAGACAGAAATAGTCATGTCCTGGTTATCGACTATCTGCATTTTCAGGCCGGAGCCTTCCAGTGCCGTTTCCAGAATCGCTGGTAGGGAGTCGTTTTGTCCGTCCCAGTTGTTGATGGCTATCTTCGCTTTCAGGACGATGCGGTAAGTGTCATCACTCAGGCTTGTGAAACCTGCGTCTGGGTCATAAGGACCTTGCCAGACGCCCTGATCCCACCCCAGCCCATCAGTATCGAAAGAGAAATACACCCCAGAAATAGGCTGACTGACGATGCGCGTACGACCTATCCATTCGCCCAGAACGTCCAGCTGTACGCCGACAGCACTGTCAATGTCGAATGCATCGATAAGGCTTTGCAGCGCGGAAGAGGTGTCTGTAAGCGGCCGCGTAGACAGATCAACATGCTGAACAAACAGGGGCTTTCCCCTGTGGTAGTTCGTTATCAGGTCGGTGTATTTGCTCATGACGTCACCGTGAGCGCGATGTTGCTTTTGTTGCAGGACGCAGATTCGTTGAAGGCAATCACGACATTGGCCGCAGCCAGAGACCCTGCAGATCTGCCAATGGTCAGGGCATTGATGTCATAGTATTTCGAGTTGCCGCCGCTTACGACGCCAAGATTAGCGGGAGAGTAAAGACGACTGAGAAGCACGTCATCACCTATCGTCAGGCCGTTAATGTAATCAGCGATCGCCTGTTTTATCTGCTCGCCAATCTGTGTCGTGTAACCTGTGAAAACTTTCAGCGTCATGGCGATATATATCGGCACGTCAGTTGACCGTGAGAAACTGATGGCATGTGGGTTGTCGTATTTATCCGGCACGGTTACCGTCGTCGAACCATAGGTGCTTACACCCTGACCTTTCTTCCCACGAATAGTTTGCGCAATCTCGGTGACATCTCCACCATCCACTATGGCTGCGATTGCGTGCGCCGGAATGCCATTGCTGTCTACCGAACCAGTATCATTCTCGTAGAGCTTGTGGCGGGTAACGCCGGTTACGTTGGCGATCGCACCATCGACTGCCTCGAATGGTGTTAGCGACGGTATTGCAACACTTTGCGCCTGCCGTATGCGCAACTGAGCATCCGTTTCTGCTGCGGTCCCTACAGTCGCCGCGTTTGCGTTTGACGCAGCCGTCCAGCCGCGCGTTGGGGTGTTTATTTTGGTGATGCTACCCGCAACTGCCGCAACGGCGCCTGAATTAGCGCAGGTTGCCGTTACCGTCACCGATCCACCCACGTCGATTGTCACGCTGGGCGGCAGGTTCCAGATGATGCCGTTGTCATCCTTTACAGAGCCATTAGTTATCGTCGTTCCAGCCGTGCCGATCAGCGTCTCGTCAACTGTGGAATTGGTAGCCGCTTTGCGCGCAATGCCGTTAATTTTGACGTTACGCGTCAGGGCATCGGTCATGCCAGACGACGGGGAGAAGGAGTTATAAACCTGAATCGCCGTGTTATTGGCATCGTGTACCGCCAGCGCAAAAAGCGCGACCATCTGACCGTCTTTGCTGTCTGGCTCGAGATAAGCGTCGGCGCCGTAAATCTGCTGAAAATATTCGGTGATAGTGCTCAGGATTGTCTGGTAATCAGGCGCACTTATCCCTGAGGCGGTCACCGTAGCGGAGAGCCCCAGCGTATCTAAATTGAGAGCCATTACGCCTCGCTTGTGACTGTCGTCGTTCCGTAGATAGTGTCGATCGTCGCGGTAAACACTACGCGGCGGGATGAGGTATTCAGCGTCGTATCGAACGACTTGATAGAGTTAACGCCTTGCGTCTCAAGGATGCGCTGGCGGATGGCGAGGTTATAAGTTTCCGGCTTCTGCTTACCCAGTACGGACTGGATCCACGGCGTTCCCTCTGTCGTGTCGAGGAACCACTGTCCGTACCACAGCAGGAAGCGCGTTTTTATTGCCTGCGCCACCGTTTCCGGTGAATTAATCAGCCAGGTGTCATCGCCCTGCCCGAAGGTGTAATCACCGTCGTCATCTTCGCGTCTGTATCGCATCAGTTCACCTTGCCAGAGTTGCCAGTACCAGTCTGGACGCCGCTATGGGTGTGCTGGTCGCTGATGTCCTTGCCGTTGGATGTGAGCGTGCCGATAAACTGGATCGCACCTGTGATTTTGGCCGCTGTGCCAGCTGCGATACTACCTACCATTCCTCCCATCCATGTCAGCAGGCCGTTAATGGTTACAGCCGCGCTAAATTTGGCGAGAGGCGTAGTCACGTTTAGTCCGCCCGGCGCCACGATGTTTACGGCGTGACTGTTGGGGTCGAGCTCGATATAAGCAGCGCCGTCATCAGTACGCATCTGCAGCGTCGAGGTACTGATATTGCCTATCACCTCTGCCTGTGACTGGGGGCCGATGAACGCGAAGGCGTCTGAAAGGTCATGCTGTCGCGGATCAACCGGCTCCTGCACGCCGCCGTTCTGCCACCAGAAGTCGATACAGCGATCGGAGAAAACAACCAGGCATTCATCGCCAGCTTTAACAGGAAAGGTAATGGTGCAGCCACCACCGCGTGGAAAGACCACCGGCACGTCAACGAGCAGAGGTAATGGTGCTGACTTAAAATTGCCCGCAGCATCGGCAACCTGACCCGTTATCGCAGGTTGAACGGTGCAGGTATTAGCTATGGGGTCGTATGATTCAACTATGCCAGGAAGCGACACGCGAAGCATTGAGAAGATGCTATCTGAAAGCGTCTTCATGGCCTGCTGCTCACCGCCAGCCAGCGACTGAGGATTTACTGACATTGAATCGCCACGGGTTTAACAGACACCTCAGAGTCATTTAAGATGGCTTAAAGAGAGGTGCCCATGAGCGGTAAGCG